>NZ_WTWX01000018.1 GCF_009870785.1 Paenibacillus sp. An7 | reverse complement strand
TTTGAAATCCATAATATGTTCTTTGCCAAAAATCTGTTCCCGCTTCTGTTTTAATCACAATTTCTCCATCTCTAATAGTATATTCTTTAGGCTCATGTACCCAGAATAAGTTATCTCTTTGAAATGTTAAATCCATATTGCTTCCTCCATAAATTCTAATTTATCTATTAGCTGAATTAGTAGCAGTATCAAATATAGGCAAACCGAAATTTAACCAACATATTTTTCTTATTCGACGTTGTATTCTCATATTCCTTGCCACGAGTCAATGCTTCCAAATAAGGAACAACGTCATTACAAACTACAATTTCACTAGACATTTTTCACACCCTCTTAGCTCCATGAGTCTGTCTGATATATGTGCCAGGCTTAATTTTAACGATCAAAGTTATTTTACAAGAGTAATCAAAAAATACTCTGGTGTAACCCCTCTGCAATATCGTAAAAGGGAGAAAGCTTTTAAACATTGCCCCCAAAAAAAGTTGCCTCTAAAGCCCGCTCACTCCGAGCTACCCGAGACAACTTTTTGACGTTTCATTTAGAAGTCATATTTTGATTAAACCATAGTGGGAAATTACAACTTCATTGCAGCTCAACTAATGGCCATTATTTTACCAGCATCTATGTTCTTGTGTCCCATGACACATCTGTACTTATTATACATTATGTTAAACTATCAGATTAAAAATGTACTTACAATTTCGACAAACTCTTTTGGATACTGAAATAAGGAACCATGTCCTGCATAGTCAAATATTTTCAATTTACTATCAGGAATTTGATTTGCCAGGTCATAAGAATTTTCTGTTGGAACCATACGATCATGATCTCCATTTATTATGAGTGTTGGATGAATGATTTTGGAGAGATCTACAGACTTCTCTTTTCCCCATTTATTGATTGCAATTAATCGATTTCTATACGCTCTTAAACTAATGCTTTTATCACGATGTTTTTTTCTTCTCTTTATTTGGTTTAGAAATTCCTTTGCTTTTTCTTTACCATTCTTTGTGTTAGGAAAAAACAGATAGGTCTTGACGTCTTTAAAGGTCAATGTAGCCCGGATAAGATCAAGATTAGTAATATAAGTGACATTGGAAATCCCTTTTCCTCCTCGAGGTCCTGTACCGACTAATACCAGCCTTCTAACTAAGCTTGGTTCCTTTAATATTAATTCTTGAGCTATCATACCTCCCATTGACAAAGCGATTAAATCAACCTTCAAAAGTCCTAATGATTTTATAAATGTAATTGTATCGTTTGCCGTTTGAGGGATGTTGTTAGGTACTTTACCATTGGATAGTCCTACGCCTGTGTTATCAAATGCGATGACCCAATGGTTTTTCGCAAAACCATCAATAACCCTAGGATCCCAATTATCAAGATTAGCTGAAAGATGTGTCAAAAAAATAATAGGGATTCCCTTTTTTTCTCCTAATTCTCTATACGCATAGCGTTTACCATTCCGATGCTGAATGAATAAGTTAGGTGCATCAACATAGGAATAATCAATTCCCATTGCTATTCCTCCTGCTTATTTTCAAAATTTGATAACCACTTTTCCTTTTGGATGTCCATTTGCGACTAAATTTAGCGCTTCATTAATGTTACAAATTGTAAATTCAGTAGGATCAATAGCGGGAACAATATTGTTTTCTTCAATAATTTTTGTAATCTTTTCTAGTTGCTTTCCATCAGCTCTTACGAAGATGAAGCGATACTCAACCCCTTGTTTCTTTGCTTTCTTATCAAATTTCGCGCCAACTAATCCAAAGAGGATTTGCTTCCACTTAGGAAGACCATGATTGATTGCAAACTGTTTGTTGGGTCCTGTACGAAGACTTAGTAAGCGACCACCTGGTTTGATAATGGATAACTCACGTTCAAATTCGTCGGCACCTAGCGTATCGATTACAAAATCAACGTTGTCTAGTATTTCCCAGTAATTTTCCTTTGTATAATCAATATATTGATCAGCGTCCGCATTCAGTGTTCTCTCTCTAGCGGAAGGACTACCAGATACAATAACTTTTAATCCCATTGCTTTAGCTATAGGAACAGCCATTTGACCAAAACTTCCGGATCCTCCTGGTATGAAGATGGTTTGGCCCTCTTTTACCTCCAACTCTTCTATTAAGCCTTGATATGCCGTCAAACCAGTTAAAGGTACAGCCGCTCCAGTAATGAAATCTAAATTTTTTGGCAAATTCCATATCGCTCCAGCATCAACTGCAACATATTCTGCAAATGCCCCGATTTTTTCAATAGGGAGTCTCGTATAAATAGGATCTCCAACCTTAAAACCTTTTACATTCCCCCCTACTTTTTCAACTACGCCTGTTAGTTCGTTACCTAATACAAGAGGCATTTCATAGTCTTGAATGAGTTTTACACTTCCTGTAATATTTAAAATTTCTAGAGGATTTACTGCAGCAACTTTCACTTTTACTAATACTTCATTATCTTTAATGCTTGGTATAGGAATATCCACCACCTGTGCTCTTATATTTTTTGAGTATTTTTGTATTTGAGCAGCTTTCATACTTCACGTCTCCTTTTAAAAAACCATCAACTATTACATTGATGGTTTTTTATCATTGTTTTTTTATTTAAAGCAGAGTTTTCACCATGTTTTTTTTGTGTATCCATTTATTTTTACTGCTAAGCCTCACCTGTTTTTATTCATTTAAGAACGGATAATCTGTATACCCTTCCTCTCCTCCAGCATAAATGGTATTTTTATCAGGCACATTTAGTGGCGTATCCAATTTCAATCGCACGACAAAATCTGGGTTGGCTATCATCCAAGTACCTACAGTCACAACGTCTGCAATTTCATTATCCAGATCTACCGTAAGTTGGTCTAAATAACGTCCTACTCGGTTAACAAGAAGCGCTTGCGACCAAAGTTGACGGATTTCTTGTAATAATGGTTCGTTTCCAAAGTGCATGATGTGGAGATATGCAAGGTTCAGTTTATCTAATTCTCTGATTAAATAGCGGTACATTTCAATGCTTGTTTCTCCTTCTTCTATTCCGTTAAGAGTCCCTTGAGGAGAGAAGCGTATACCCGTTCGTTCTGGACCAATCTCATTAACAACTGCTTTCGCTACTTCAATAGCAAATCGTGATCGATTTTCAATTGTTCCACCGTATACATCCTGACGCTGATTCGAATTTTCACTTAAGAACTGTTGAATGAGGTAACCGTTTGCTCCGTGGATTTCAACTCCATCTGCACCCGCTTCTATCGCTGCTCGTGCTGCCAAGCGAAACTCATTGATCACATCTTTTATTTCTTCTTCACTCAATGCTCTGGGTGTAGGAATCTCCTTCATCCCTTGAGCTGTAAATATTTCTACATTAGGCGCAATAGCCGACGGGGCAACAGCTTGACGGTGATGAGGCGTATTGTCAGGATGTGATACACGGCCTACATGCATTAGTTGAATAAATATTCGCCCTCCTTCGTTATGTACCTTGGATGTTACCTTTTTCCACCCTTCAATGTGTGCTTCTGCATAAATACCAGGCGTATTCGAATATCCCTGTCCATCCTCTGAGGGTTGAGTGCCTTCACTTATAATTAAACCGACAGATGCACGTTGACCGTAATACTCTGCTGCCAAATCACTGGGGGTACCGTCTGGCAACGCTCTACTTCTTGTCATGGGTGCCATTCCTATACGGTTTTTTAGTTCTATGTTTCCAATTCTGAGTGGTTCAAATAATTTGCTCATATAACTTCTCCTTTTAATCGTTGTCAAATGATTCACGAAATTTGAGGGTATAAGGCAGCTACTCCATTGGCTAATTCACTTTGAATGTTGCGGCTGACATCATCGGCAATAATTTCAAAACTACCAGATTCTATACCGTCAATCGCAATTTTTGCAATGTCAACAGGATTGGATTTAGGAACTTGTAAGCCAGATGTCATGTCTGTCTCCATATAGCCAACATGTAGTCCTGCTACTCTCACATTTTGAGAATATAGATTTAATCGAAGGTCATTTGTCAAAGCCCATTCTGCCGCCTTTGCAGCGGTATAAGCACCAGCTGTCCCGGCACTCACCCAAGATAATGCTGATAGAATATTAAGAATTGAGCCTCCACCGTTATTTGCTATCTTCGGTGCAAAAGCCCGGATTGTGGAAAGCGTTCCAAAGAAATGAGTGTTCATTTCCAAATGAATTTGATCAAGATCGCCTTCAAGTAAAGAAGCACCTGTGGAGGAGCCTGCATTGTTGATTAAGATCGTGACATCCTTAGCCATCTCTGCAGCTGCAACTACCTCTTGAGTATTCGTAATATCATCTTTATAGGTATTACACCAGGAATATTAATGGAGTCCGGATTTCTTGCTCCAGCATAAACCTTTGCCCCTCTGGATAAAAGTTCAAGTGTTAGATAGCGACCAAGACCTCGGTTCGCTCCAGTGACAAATGCTACTTGTTCAGATATTTTCATGTAATGTTGCTCCTTTTAAATGATTTGAGAGAAGGGAAATCTAAGTATATGAGAATGATCATTCTAGAAAATCTAAAATAAAAATCTCTTTAGTAAGAGAACGTAGCAAACTGATAATATGAGAACGATTATTCTAAAATGTGCATAAGAAGGAAGCTTCGCTAGGATTAGGAATTCCTCCTGTTGGAACAATCATTCTATTTAAGATGAACTATTTAGCAAAAAGGTTGATGGAGGTGTTGGCTATGCGATGTAGTTTATCTTTGGAAATGGACGTTCTTGCCATTACCCTCAACCCAATACATACTGCATGCAATTGTTCTGCCAGTTTTTCAGCATCATATTCTGAAGTAAATTCGCCATTTCGCTGCCCCCACAGAATAATATCCATAAACAGCTGCTCAGATAGTATAAACGATTCAGTAGCCTTCAAATCCACTTCCGAATCCCGCATTGCCAATTCCACAGCTGAATTCACCATTAAACAACCAGAAGGTGAATCCTCTTCACCATATATCATGAAATTAATAATTAACTGAAGAGCTTCGACTGCAGTCTCTGAACTTTTCATTACTCCTGAAAGTTCTGTGTTGATTTTAGTTCGAAACCGATCCATAGCTTTTAGAAACAACGTATGTTTATCGCCGAAAGTGTCATACAAACTTCTGCGATGAATTCCCATATGTTCGACTAAATCTGCCAAAGATGTCTTTTCATAACCTTGTTCCCAAAAGAGCTTCATTGCCTTTTCTAAGACTACGTTCTCTTCAAATTCTTTACTTCTTGCCATTTTTATTTCCTCCTCCTGAAGTAAATATAACATATTTAGAACGATCAGTAAAAAATTAAACCATAAAACGAAAAATAGAGCAGCTGCCAACCGGCAAACTGCTCCATGTTGTTTTTGCACTAACGTTTTCTCTTTAGCGTAGTAAAAGTCGTGTTATTGCAGTTGACTTCTATCTTCGCCACCTAACGGTTCAAACGCTGCTAAAAGCTTCTGTGCCATTATCTCGTCCCCATTGTAATAAAAGACCAGTATTCTGCCCATGTCATAAGATCCATTAGGAGGAACCGCACCAGCGGTTGGAAATGGGTCACTTTGTACTTCCCTTCTCTGGTTAATGGTAGGGAAAATGTATATCGTCAAGTTTCCTGGTTCGAGTTGATATAAGTGCCGCTCAGCGCCCTCTCTTTGCAGATCGTATGCACTACGGGATTCAGTTCTTTCTGCATATTGAATTTCTGCATTATCAAGGACAGATAACAAATCTTCTAATGATACATCTAACGATGCTTCTTTTGAACAACCTACTCCAGTGAAAATAATCGTGACGACGCAAATTGCAAGAATCATCTTTTTCATTTCCTTTTCCTCCCTTCTACACAAAGATGCAATTCTTTCCCCCTTATCATTCCTTTAACAGAAACTGACGGATATAGAATAATATTTGTTGCACTATCCTGCTGGTATTGTTAAAAAGGACTGCCGATGATGCTGGCAGCCTGATGATTGTACTATCGTTTTATCGTTACCGTAATGATTTAGTTTAACAAAATCATTTTATTGTATTTGCTATTTCAATTAATGTTTGGTAATCGTATAACGGTTCAAGATTGTTATTTTTTCCTGAAATAAGAGAGTAAGTTAAACCCTCATTTCTCCAATAGATGGCACTTACATGTTCGTTTCCTTGGTCCCATGTTTGCGAACCGTTCTCTAATTTAAGACCTTTTTTCCCATTCGGACGCGTATCAGCCTTTGAGTTTGTAATCATAATAATCAGGTTCAATCCTTCATCGGTATTTGCATACGTGATTTCTACTGCATCAAATTTACCATTGGCATCTAAAATCCTTGCTGATTTTTGAGTAACTTGGAAAGGAACTGACGGTTGTTTGATTCTAAACGGGATCTCAGCTACCGCCTCTTCAATTGAAATTTCAACTGGAGGACTTAGATCCAAATTATTGGTCGGTTGATTACTTTCCGCGTTTTGTAAGCAAGCAGACAATAAAAGAGGTATCATACATAGGAACAGCAACTTACTTATAGCTTTCATTTAATCACCTCTATATCAGAATAGTTACTTATATTAACGTTTCTATAGCTGGGAAGTTGCGTTACCCTTCCGGTTAGATTAATGGCGAAATAATCCAATCGTTCGGGCGGCTGCTTCCTATTAGCGTCAGAAAAATGCGGATTTACAACGTTAAGAAAAATGCGGATTTACAACGTTAAGAAAAATACAATTTAAAAGGCCCATTTTATCAGTAATAAATTGATAAAATGGGCTTTTTGGTTACTATAAGAATATAAAATAAGTGGATTTGACATCTTCTACACTAGTTAGTTCTTTAAAATATCCGACTCTTAGTGGCGCGTCCGGTACGATCTCAATCCATCCCTTAACCGCTGAGAATCCACGGCTCACAGTGATGAGGTAACACATGCAGGAAGTAGTATAAAATACCATTAAGTTAAGGGTATATGTTATACGGCTGTCGCTTCCCTTCTTTACTTCGTATAAGCACCTCAGCTGTAACCCGATCGATCCCTCGGGAGATGCGGAGTCTGGGAGCAAAAGTGATATGATAAATAGCGGACAAATTTAAAATCAGATGTACTGTTCTTTAAACCGGTTTTGTGCTTGATCCAAAGCTTCCATCAATAGAACCTATTGTAGGTTGTTGTGTCCATACGAGTATAGAGCAGCTTGCAGACCTGTAACATAACCTCCGGATGAACCTTGACTTAAAGTTGGCCAACCTTTGAATCCGGCAGCACATAAGTTGCCTAGATTTCTGGTCTAATTGTTGTTTATTCTCCCCAGTTCGAATGATTCACCTGGTGCCAATACACGGATGCGTTCCGGATTTACCACACGGCCCACAAGTGATTTGGGATCACCGTTAAATGCAGGAAGATCAGGAGCATTTATACTTCCCCAATGTGACAAAATTAGGTTAGTATCCGGGTAAGTATTCGCTAGTTTGATAGCATTATCCAACCCTATATGCCACGATTGGTCAGAAAAATCAAAGAGTATTGCATCAGGTATAGGCATGTTTAATTGTTCATCTAGCAGCCGGGAATCACCAATTATCCATATAGAACCATCTGGGGTACTAATATAAAAACCGCAAAAGTCTTCAAATTTAAAGATACGGTTTTGATTCTTCAGCTCATTCTGCCACGCATGGTCGGCGGGTGTTAATTTAACATGTATATGATTTATTTCAAAAGTGTCATAAATATCATGACCAATACCGCCATTTATCTGTTCTTCAGTCATTAATTCGGCAACATAATTTGTCGTATGATAAGTATCGCAGACCGCATTTAGCGATTTACATGTCTCACGACTAAAATGATCATTATCGCAATGAGTAATTAATATAGAATCCAGATGTGGAACATTGTCCGGAGTAATAGGCATATCAATTAACAAGGGCATATCAAAACCAATTAACACAGGATCGATCATAATGCATGTTCCGCGACTATTCATAAATAATCCTGAATTTCCTAACCAACGAATGATTGTGTTTTCTATTTTCTCAAAGGCTTCTTTTCCAAACGGTTGTGTTTTTGGTGCTACAGCTTGTGTTTTCAAGTATACCTACCTGCCTTTCTTGTTTTCCGAATGGTGTATAGAATTCTTTATATGAAATAGCCGGTAACAATTTCTAAACAACATACCAATAGTGAAAAATGAAATCGAACTGTGTATTTCATAACTTCACCTGACTGAGCGAACTTCTGTTCCTCTACAAGTGTCGATGAAATACCACGGTCTTTGTAACAACGGGTAAAGTTCATCCACTAGATAACGAATTGCCCATTCGATCCTTACACTAGATTGTTGTATTCATGGTCAAGGACCGGTTCGAACCAATCGGTCTGTCCTGGTGTAAGCGCAAGATGGACAAACCAACTATCTTTGGTTGCGCCATGCCAATGCTTGACGCCCGGCGGGATATTGACTACATCACCCGTTGTGAGTAATCGAGCCGGCGTTCCTTCTTCCTGATACCAGCCCTCTCCGCCCGTAACCAGTAGTACTTGTCCAACCTGGTGCGCGTGCCAGTTGTTGCGAGCTCCTGGTTCAAAAGTTACATTACCGATGGCGGTATTCAGGGGAGTCGGATCGGTGAATACCATCTGTAGGTAAGCATCCCCCACAAAGTTTTGTTCCACTTTTTGACCCAATGGAAAAATAGTGCTGCTGTTTAAGTGTTCATTTTTCATCGTTTTTTCCCTTCTTTCTGTTGACGGATTTAGGATTTTGGCATAATGTCATTGACACTTTGCAACGCGTTTAGCGTTCGTGGAAAGCCCATATAGGGCAAGCATTGCGTAATCGCGGCGATCAGGGTTTCTTTATCGTTGCCGACATTGTGGTTACCCTGTACATGTGCTTTTACCTGGCTTTCGCACCCGCCGAGACTGCTCAAGATGCACAGCGTCAACAGCTCCCGGGTTTTCAAGTCGAGACCTCCGCGGGTATAAAAGTCTCCAAAACAAAAGGACGAAAGATAGTCCTGGATATGGGATTGATTGGCCGGAGCATTTTTTCGGTTCTGCCGGATAACATCCCCGAAAATTTCAACCTGTGCGACAAGTCCTTTTTCAAACCGATCGTCTTCTTCCACATTGCGCTGATTCTCAATGGGTAATGCAATGTTCATCGTTTTAAAAACTTCATTGACCTCTGCGATCGCGTTAAGCGTTTTAGGAAACCCTATATACGGTGCACATTGGTAAACCGCCTCTTTGATTTCGACCGGCGTCAGTCCGACATTCAGCGCGGCGTGCACATGTGCACGGATCTGAGGCAACGTTTGGTTCGTGACTAGGACCACCAAGGTAATCAGCTCCCGTTGCTGATCATCCAGATTGCCTTGATGGAACACTTCACCAAAGATAAATGACTCAAGATGTCTTGAAGATCCGGATCGGTCGCGGATGCTGCTGAAACGGCGTCCCCAAATAGCTTTGTATACGTTTCTTGGCTTTTTTCAATTCGATTCATTATAATAAACCTCCTCTAAAGATGCATACACTTGAAATCAACCCACTTGTTTCCTGACAGCAATTAGCGATTATTTCAGAGAGGCAATCTTTTTCATGCGAGCTTTAACTGATATATGGTTTAGCTCATCGGTTTAAGATACTGCACTTCCTTTTTTTGATCCTTCCCTGAATGGGAAAATAGGATTTTTTAATTGAAACTCATAAGTAGATTCATCTACAATACCTACGATTTTATCGCTATCATAGAGGTCTAACATAAAACCTGCCATTTCTTTAGATGTATGAAACTTAGGAACTTGTCCTTCATACTGGAACTCATCTAAATCCAAAGAATGTTGTTCAAATTCTGTCTCCGTAACAGCAGGGGCTAGAACCTTAGCCTTCATTTTTGAGCCTTTACTTTTTAACTCTTGAGCAAGTCCTTCTGTAAACGCACTTACGTAGAATTTTGTTGCAGAATAAGTCACGAGATTGGATATCATAATATAGCCAGCTGCTGAAGAGACATTAATAAGCTGTGTACCTTCTACATTTTCATAATCTCTCACAAACAGTGAAGAAAGAATGGTTGTTGCTTCAATATTCAGATGTAGCATTGGTTTGATTTTATTTATATTTTGTTCTCCTACAGAAGCAAAGTCCCCAAAACCGGCATTGTTAATCCATGTTTCTAACTCGAAATTTTTTAGTGAGTCATAAAAAGTATGAGTATTTTCTGCTACTGATAAATCAACAGCTTTTACAATAACATCTAGATTATGATTTATCTTTGCTATTTCACGTTTTAATTCTTCTAACCTATCTGCTCTCCGGGCAGCCAATACTAGATTTTTTCCGCGTTCTGCAAAAGCTAAAGCAGTTGCGTATCCAATCCCTGAACTTGCTCCAGTGATAACTGTATATTTCACGACTATTCCTCCCTACACATGATTCCGGTCCTATCCTTACTTAATCATGTTTCATGTTAAATGCGCATTCAAGCTAACGGACTTATTCATTGTGCTGTTAATGCATCGGTTTCTCCCAAGAACCTCTGACCTCAACGCTGGTATCTTTGGCAGCTGTTTCAAGATCTCGAACATCCTGCGCTGACAGATTAACCTCGGCGGCTTTTATAGCATCCTCAATATGATTTGTTTTCGTAACGCCAATAATGGGGACGGTTCCTTTTGCAATGGACCAAGCGATTGCAATTTGTGCAGTGGACGCATTGTATTTGCTGCCGATGTCTCTCATGACGTGAATTAATCCTTCCAGCTTGAAGAGTACGTCGGCACTAAAGGCTTCCCCTCTTCTAGTGCCGCTCGGAAAAGGATGCTGCGCACTGTATTTGTCAGTCAAAGCCCCTTGCTCCAATACCATATAAGAAAAGAAGATAATACCGTTCTCCTTGCAGTAATCTATAATTCCTGCTTCTTCAGACGAACGATACAACAAGCTGTAGTGGTTTTGTACAGCTGAAATTGTCAGGCCTTCTTTAGCCAAAATGCTGGCTGCCGTTTTAATTTCCTCCAGATTATGATTTGAGACACCTACATATTTAACTTTTCCGCTTTTCATCAAAGGAATTAGTTTCGGTGTCCATCTTTTCACATCTTCCGGGTTATGTATCCAATACATATCCGCGTGGTCCACACCAAGCCGGTTTAAACTTCCATTCAACATTTCCTCCACAGCGTTATCGCTGTTCCCAGCAATTTGTGGAGTGAATTTCGTGGAGATCAGCACCTCTTTTCGTCCCTTGGTAAAGTTACCTAGAATCGTTTCTGAGGCCCCCATCCCATATACGGCCGCTGTATCCCAAAAATTGAATCCAGCTTCCATCGCCGCGTCAAATACTGGCTTCAAATCTGTCGCCGTCAAATAATTTCCGAAAACAGAATCCCCGCCGGCTCCTCCTCCAGTGCCCCACGACCATGTGCCCAGAGCAATTGAAGGAATATTATTATTTTGCAGTTTAAGACTTTTCATTTGTGTCACGCCTTTCCATAGGATTACCGCACAGCAAGCGGCTTAAGTTCAGGGTTTAGTACATAGGCCACGTAATCACGGGTGTTTTGTTCAAGCTCCTCGTCCGGCAGGTTCTGCATGACGCTATGCAAGATATAGGGTGTCAAATAACGTGTTCCAATCAAGCTGCTGGTTGCCTGAAAAGGTCGCAGTAACTCAGGAACGGTGTATTTAAAATTGCCGTTGTGCGAATAGTTTTCTTTAGCTGCGCCGGTAGAAACGGCAATCAGTAGTTCTTTTCCGTGCAGCTTATCGCCTTTGGTTCCATAAGCCCAGCCGTAGGTAAGGACAGCATCCTCCCATTTTTTCAACAATGAAGGGCTGCTATACCAATAGAAAGGAAATTGCAAAACAATGCGATCATGCTGCTCCAATAGCCTCTGCTCGGCAGCGACATCGATTATCTCATTGGGATAAGCCTCATAAACACGGTGAACGGTAACGCCAGTTTGCTTCTCCATTTTTTCTGCCAAGCGTCGATTCACACGAGAAGCAGCAATATTAGGGTGAAAAACAAGAACAAGTGTTTTCATCTTTTTTTCTCTCCATTCAAAGACAATATGTGTATATCTGAATTATATAAATCCCACGTAAAACCAATATACGGACTGAGGTAGATACGGTTCTTCTAAGAACCCCATTTCTTCAGGTTAAAAATGACCAACGATTCGGTGCGGTACATACGGTTCTTCCAAAAACGAAACTTCTTCAGGTGTTAATTGAATGGAAAGGGCGGCCTCTGCATCTTCGAGATGGGATATTTTTGTCGCACCGACAATCGGAGCGGTTACCGGTTCTTTATGCAGAAGCCATGCAAGTGCGATATGAACCCGGTGAACGCCATGGTTCTCTGCGAGACTTGCTATCCGGTCTACCACCAATTGATCTTCATCTACTGTTGCATCGTATTTTTGTTTGGCCACTTCATCGGTTTCGGCACGATGTGTGGCTGCTTCCCGAGCCAATCTTCCTCCTGCGAGCGGGCTATAAGGAATGACCCCGATTTTTTCTTCCTTGCAAAGCGGCAGCATCTCTCGCTCCTCTTCGCGGTAAATAAGGTTCAAATGATTCTGCATCGACACAAATCGCGTCCAGCCGTTTTTCTCGGCTACATGTAACGCCTTCTGAAACTGCCATGCCCACATGGCAGAAGCACCGATGTAACGCGCCTTACCAGCCTTGACTACGTCGTGAAGGGCCTCCATCGTCTCTTCGATAGGTGTGTCGTAATCCCAACGATGGACTTGGTACAAATCCACGTAGTCGGTTTTCAGTCTCTTGAGACTCTTATCGATTTCGCTCATGATCGCTTTACGTGAAAGTCCAGCGCCGTTAGGTCCTTGATGCATTCGTCCATGGATTTTAGTCGCGATGACAATTTCGTCCCTGTTCGCATAATCCTTTAAAACACTTCCGACAATCTCCTCGCTTGTTCCTTCAGCATAGACATTGGCTGTATCAAAAAAATTGATTCCAATCTCCAAAGCTTTTTTAATAATGGGACGTGCCCGCTCCTCGTCAAGCACCCAACGATGATGCCCTTTCTCCGGGTCGCCAAAACCCATACATCCGAGACAAATTCGGGATACATCGAGGCCGGTATTTCCAAGTTTCATATAATCCATTTTCTTATTCCCACTTTCTTCACTTAAATAATGATTACATGGGTAACTTTATTGATGTGCATTAAGTGCTGATCTCGCCGGAGCAACCTTGACAGTCGCAGAACGGGCTCGTGAGCTGATCATTGAGCCCAGATACGGACTACCCTTGTATTTTCCATGATATACATCATCGATGAGGTTGCCGATCTGCCCATCGACCGTCTCAAAAGTGACCTCCTTCGTCATGCCAGCTACTGTGATTCGTCCCGCCTTCTGCTGTACTGCTGCCCGGTACCATCGAGAGTTCTGCCCATTGTAGGCGCGAACATATACAGAGCCTCCATCTACAACGGACCAAATCCAAGTCGGGGTACCATAGGTTACTCCATCTTCACGAAAAGGAGAAATGTGAAGATCATCGGCGTCAGCAATCCTGATCAACTCTTCTTTCGACCATGTTCCCATGAATGGTATCCTCCTTAAAACACGATATTATGCTGTCATAAATCTTTTAAAGTGTGTACCCAACTCGAATTTTATAGAGTGACTAATAATGAACATTGATTGTTTAATCAACTCTTGTTTATAATATTAAACGGATACCATATGCTTGCAACGGTCATTTCTTCACAATGTGTTCGTTACTCAACAAATTATCCTTAATTGCCGATTATTTATAAGTTGGAGGTTTTAAAAAAATGACTAAAGTGGATCGAAGAGTACTTAAATCGCAAGAAGCCATAAAGAAAGCCATACTTGAACTGATGGCAGAAAAAAACTTCGATGACATTACCATCCGGGAAATTTCCGACAGAGCGAATGTGAATCGAGGTACGATATATCTTCACTACATGGATAAATATGACTTGCTCGATAAGATTATCGAAGAACACATAAGCACACTTCGTGAAATTTGCCATTCTGCGTCTGAAATGAGTTTCCAAGAAGGGAATTATGTCTGGTTCGAATACTTCGCAGATAATCATTTATTTTTTTCAACCATGCTGAACACGAAAAGTGCAGCTCATTTTCGCAGCCGATTCCTTGATTTAGTCGTCCAAGAGTATAAGGTTGAAGTTGATGTCACCGAAGGGAAAAATCAAGGTTTAGATGGAGATGTGGTTCTTCAATTTTTTGGGGCGGCAGTCGTGGGGGCCGTGGAGTGGTGGTTCAGGAATGGAATGCCTGTGCCTCCTCGGGTCATGGCAGAACAAACGGGAATATTGTTAGATCGAAATTTTTAACCCGATTTCCCCATATGAGTCCCTGGAAAGACCGAGCAATTACTTCAACATTGGTTTTAACAATAAATCCACTGTTCTCCAGTTCATAAACCGCTCTTCATCTGATGTAATGGTGCCTGCTTTGTCATTAATGCCATCTGAGATGATGCTAAACGCATTGTAACGGAATAGGGAAGGGATGTCGTTTTTATAGGTCTGAATCTGGTTATAGGTTTGTTCAGTTGAGTCCTTATAATTGTGTGAAATAGCTTCCAAAAAATGAAGAGAGTCATATTCAAATTCCTCAAGTAGGAACGTAGTTGCTAAGACAACAAACTAATGAGGTGAATTTGAAATGGCTCAATATCAGATTAACGTAGATTCAGTATATTTAGTTAAAAACATGAGAGGTGTTAATTTAGTGGCCAGAGTTTCGTGTTTTAAATGAGGATCAAGATTTTTTTGTGGTAGCTATTTTACAGGCTAAGGTGATGATTTTTAATAAAGAACAAGTAGTTGACTACGGAGGTACAACTGAGAAATACTCACCTGAAGCGATTAAGATAGACGGAACATACTATGTATGTGGATTATATGAGTTTCGAGCTTGCAGAGGTGAGTCCGGTTTGAGATAAATAGTTTAATCAGTACTCTCAGTAATTATTTATGTATATAGATTGAACTCGTAAAATTAAGAGCCTACCACACCGGATATGTTCGGGACAGTAGAATACGATGAAACGATGAAGGATATCTCTGCACTATAAGAATACGGTCCCTACAGTTATGGCATACGGGTCTCCAGTCAGTATCGAAGACTCATACAACCTTTCCAATTATAAGAGAAAATAAGTTCTTATTTCAACACACAAAAAAAAGCCAGCTGTTAGTGCTAGCCTTTTGAAGGATCCAAAATGACGATAATTTTTATGTAAATAACTTGGACCGATTTAGAAGCATTTTTGTGACCAAGTTATCCATGAATGAAAATAAAAATCGTTTTAAACGGACGTGAGGGACCAAATTTAGTTTGTATATTGAAGAAAACCAACCTTAAGCTAGAATAATTAGAATGTACTTCCCTATTGTTGATGGCTGCATACATAGAGTGGATACACCTTAAGCATGGCTATCTACCTCACTTTGAATTACAAATGTCAAAGCAATCGTCGATAATGTATTTCCTGCAATTTCGACTACTCCTTCTTTCAAATCGGCAGCAATATTGAGCGACGATAGCAGATTTGTCCAGAATTTAACCGCTTTCGTATTTGATTTGAATATGCCTACGTCGTACCGTCCTGGGAAAAGTCTGAATATGCACATGGCAGCCTCTTTGGCAATATTCATACCTCTATATTTGGGCAGAACAAATAACTCTTGCACTGAATAGTCCACCCCTTCTGAAACATAAGGAGGGGAAGTAACCAATATAAAACCGACGAGGTTCTCATTAACTTTAATGAAATAGGGATGTAGCCGTTCATCTTGGTAATACGGCGATATGTCATCCATCTCGAATATACCGTTAGTTCCGATATCCTCCAACGAGTAAGCAGACAACTCATAAAGATAATAATTAAACATGTTTACAAAACATTCTTGGTCAGCTTCGGTTATTTTTTGAATTTTCGTGTTCATCGTTTCATCTCCTAAATATTAATATGGTTCGCCGCAAACCTTCGTAAAGCATGTCCATACTCGACAACGGTCCCTGAATTACTGAGAAGGCACCAACTTAATTAAGCGCTTTGTCCATAATGACAAAATTTTGGTTCATGGTTATTGCTAAATGAAGTATTTAAGAACACAGGCTCAGGTAAATTGATAAGCTCCAGCCCAAGCACCAACAATACATCCGACTCATGCAAGATTATTAAAGCGAAAAATAAGTTCATATCGATCGAAGGTTCCCCCCAATTCCTCCATGTAATTGCCATTCGTATATTTAGAAACCGTTTTTCTCCAAAACTTTTGTCAAACAACGTTTTGGGCTGAAGGGTTAGTAAACAGTTCCAAATTCCCTCTGAATTGTTGAAACACCATAGTTGCCGACAGTTCAGCAATCCTTTGACCTCTTAACGATCGGATTAAAAATAACTTATTTACAAAATACTCAATTCCATTATTACAGTACGGAGGGGTCGCTACTCGAATAAACCCCGCTGGTATCCCATTTACTAAATTTAAGTAGGGAAATAGGACACCAGGCGGCTTTTCCCACCAAATATTTTGAACATCATACTGCTCACTTAATGTTCTGCAGTCGTCATTCTCCTCATAGATCCCATGTGCGTTTGGAAGTCTGTCATAATGGCCGGATAGGTCATATAGGTACAACGGTAACAGGTTTTTAATCACATATGCATTATTTTTGTCCGTTAATTGTACGTCAACTTTCATTGCATTTCTCCTTTAATTGGGTATGGATTTTCTCAAAATTTTACGCAACATATTGTGAGATCACAATAGAAATATTCATTATAGCTAAACAATATTGCCTGGATGAAATACTTGGATCTTCTTTATATATTTATCTAATCGATAATCGGTCTATGCTCTTGTCCATTCCGGCAATCGGTACAAGTTTTTGTCCTTGGCTCGGGACAAGAACTTGTACCGATAAAATAAAAAAGCCGCTAAAATAGCGACTTACAATGGGACTATGTTCTGTCCCCCGACAACAATGACTTTATGGTTATCTTTTTGTAAGTTAAAGTCCATTGTTTTTTTGGAATAACGATTTGTTTTTGATTCCGTTCTTCTTACTAGAACTGTTCCTTAACTCTTCACTATTAATTTCAATGCTTGCTGTAGATCTATATCTTCTTCAATGTGTTTTGGTGTCCATTTTATATATACATGAGGCTGAATTCCCTTTCCATGTATGGGGTCTATTTCTGTTTTCAGCTGAAGTCTTGATATTGGATAACATAGGGAGAACTGCTTGTCCCACTGGACACACACGATGTCACTATAATCGTTTAATCCCATAGTGGCACGTCCTACTATGGTTACTTTGGATGATTCTTTACTGGTTTCAACAAATTCTTCTGCCGCACTTGCACAGTAATAGTCAGATAAAATGATTACTTTTTCTAGGTTGTCTTCCCCCTCGAAATTGTTTTCCAAATCTGCAATATATTCCGAAAAATCAAAAGCAACAAATCCTTGATTTCGATATGTTTTAAATTGGTTTTCACCGTACTCTATCATTTTCAGAGTTTCTTCATTATTTGTTGAACTTCGAACTTTCTCGGCCTGCTCTAAAAAGAGTTCCACATTTCGGTCAGAACAATTAAATTCTCGGACTTTAAGAGGAGAAATTGGCTTCTCTCCTTTTTTAAAGATATATCTCAATAGAGAAGAAGAAGCATGAGAATTCCCTCCCCTATTATTCCGAACATCAACAATCATATTTTTACTTTTAAGCAGGTCATCTTTATGTTCTTCTATTAAATTCACTATTCTATCGGTATCTGCAAAATCAGAATACGAAGCTTTATTCAGGATTTCATCCCATTCTTCTCTCTCAGGATGAGATTCCCTAAGCATGGTATGGTGCAGTTTTCTTATCGAAGAAATGGATTCTCCATCGATAGAAACAATTCTTGTCCCTTTCTCAAATCGATCCTCCTCCTTCGTCTCAGTTACATATAAAGTGTCTTCGTAATTCCTTACCGTAAAACCACAAGTTTTTACTTCTACTTTTTCTGAATTATGTAAGTTAAAGTACATATGACGATCTTTGAAACTAAGAAGGTATTCATTCACAAGTTCAGTAAACCGTTGGGGCGTAATAATTCCACTTGTTTCAAGATCCTCTATTTTCTTCTTGAAATAATCAGGATGATCCCAACCTATTTTCTCATCATAACCCGCATAATCCTGATGCATAATAGAAACAACTTCAGCAAATATATTTGAGTACTTCAATTGACGTCCCCCTTCGAATCTCTATATTACTAACCCCCAATCAGTTGATATGGTTGGAGGTTGTTTTGAATATGTGTTGTAGGTATTCCTTATCCGACTTAATATAACTTAATATCTTTTCGGCACATTCTGCTGGAGGAAAGTATTCGCGAGATGTTTGAAATGTCCTGCCAGTCCGTTCAATGAGCTGCCGATTGGTGAGTTCTCCTTCCTGTGTAGATCTCTCCCCCTCATAGAAAGAAATCAATACAGCAAAAAGACACTGATATTCTATCCATCAGTGTCTCTTTCGTTTATAGCAGTTTAATTAGTTCTTCTAACTCATCAACCAGTACTTTTGCTAATTCAAAATTAGTATCTTTTAAAGCCAATTCTATTTTCATTTCAATTGATTTTTTCTTTTGTTCCATTTCTAGATAGTCTTTATTAAAATGACTCGTATAAATCATCTGTCTAAATTCTTGCATACTCATTTTACTAATCGTCTTATCTTCAATGATTAGAACGTAGTCCATCCCGTTTACAACAGAATAGAAATCATGAGAAATCATAAGGATCGCACCTTTGTAGTCTTGGATGGCTTTCTCTAGTGCGATTTGTGTATAGGTGTCTAAAAGACTTGTCGGTTCATCAAGAAGCAGTACGTTTGCTTTACTGGCAGAAACCTTGGCTAACTGAAGCATGTTTTTCTCTCCACCAGATAAAGACCCTATCTTTTGATCAAGGATTTCTCCTTCAAAGCCATAGTTTGCAATATACGATCTAATCTCATCATAAGTGCTAAACCCAGCATCGATGAACTCATCTAGTATGGTATTCGAATCCGTTAGCATCTCGCCTTGAACCTGAGATAAATAAGCTGCGGTAACATCCGCATTTATTTCAATTGAATCATGACGATTCTTAAAGATTTCTCGAAGTAACGTCGTTTTCCCGGTACCGTTTGGACCGATAATGGCTACTTTATCTGTAGATTTAATCTCAAAGCTAACATTGTCTAACAGCAGCTCATCAAAGGCAACACGATAATTACTGACATTTATAACCGTAGTGTCTTCCATCTCATAATCCGTATCAAAACGAATATTCGGCTGCTTAATATCAACAAAGGGTGCTTTAATTCTACGAGCTTCCAATCTCTCTTGGAACCGGACCCTCGCTTTTAACGCTCTCCCTCTAGATGCTTCTGAATTAATAGTGGCGATCGCTCTAAGATTATCAATGATGTTATCGTATCTATTAATTTCTTCTTGTTCAGCAACTGCGATTTCTTGCAGTTCTATTTTTGTTTGAAGTAATGAGAAATTGTACTCAATATATCGACCATCAAACTCCTGGATCTCCATGTCTTCAAGGTGAATGATTTTATTGAAACAATGATTTAATAGATATCGGTTGTGTGTTACAACAAGCAACATGCCCTTATGGGAATTAATCAAATTTTTAAGCGCATTTAGGTTTTCAAAATCTAAAAATACATCGGGTTCGTCCATTATCATTAAATCTGGACTACTCAGCATTTCCTTCATCACTTGAATTAGTTTGAATTCCCCACCGCTTATGTCAGACACCTTAAGGTCTTTTAGCTTCATCAGGTTTGCTAGATTTAAATTCTTATTAATATTGCTTTCAAAATTATCCCCGTCCATTGAATCAAATGCGTCTAAGGCCGCTTGATACTTTTCAAGTAACGGTTCAATATCTAGTGATGTTTCCATTTCCGTACATATAGAAGCTATTTCATTTTGTATTTTAATAAATTCTTCTCCTATATATTCAAAAACGGTGGTTTCTTTCGATTGGTCTACTTGTGAGAACTGACTTACATACCCAATGCTGCATGTGGGATCTATCTCTAGCTTGCCCTCGAACAAATGTCGTTCCGGATCCATCAGTATATCGATCAGCGTACTTTTTCCACTGCCGCTGGTTCCTATAAATGCACAATGTTGTGCCTCTTCAAGCGTAAATGAGATGTTTTTATACAGTTCTTTCTGGGGGAATGAGAAGGATAAGTTATCAACTTTTATCATCATGTACCTTTCTTTACAACGAAAATGGTGTCTATTATTAATTGTTTTGCCAAACACAGACTTTTAGAGTAACACTGTTTACTACCAAGTACAATTCATTTTTAACGCTTACCGATGCTATGAAACGCTCTGTCATTATCATGAGTCATACTACTTATGATGGCTTCAAGTATTTTTATACCTGTAGAATCTACCATCGCTCCTTGAGAAGGCTCTTTTTTAGTAATCCATTTCTTTAGTTGAGACAAATAATAATCAATAAGAGAATTCGAGAAAAATGAATAATTGGATAGCAATACAACTCCTGTACGATGTTCCTTACTGAAAGCTAGATAGCTATTAAAACCAGCGGTAGCCCCGTTATGCCACAGGATTCGCTGATCTAGTATTTTATCCTCAGCCCAGCCAAAATAAAGGTTTGAATTTCCAATCGATATAGGGAGATGACTCTTTTGTAGTGTAGAGGCTACCGGATTGTTCTCATTTAGATTGGCTTGAACAAATAAACAGAGATCGCTAACCGATGACTTAATCCCCCCAGCTCCCTCATGTATAGAGAGATCATCCCAATGAGGGACTCTTTTCCCACTTGAAGCATGTCCATTCAAAAACCTGCCATTTTGTTCTGAATCAAGAATAACGGCTGTCTTATTCATCTTTAATGGACTTGTTATGTATTTTTTTAACAGTTCGTCATACGTATGACCTGACACCTTACATAGAATGTTTCCAAGTATAGCCGCACCGATATTGGAATATCCAAAAGAACCGATGTGATCAGTGAAGTCTGCAGTAGATAAAAAAGCAGTTAAATCTTCCTCGGTATACGTTGAATAAGGATTTGATCTGTTTTTAGATAAAATGTGGTTTGTTGCTAACACAGGTAATCCTGAGGTATGAGTAGCAAGGTTTTTCAAAGTAATCTTATTTAAATAATCGTTATTGGCATTTGGCACGTACTTACCAACGATGTCATCCGAGGAAAGAAATTTTTCCCGTTCCAATTCTAATAAGAGTATCGATGTAAAAACTTTAGTAATGGAGGCGATTTCAAACAACCTATGTTCAGGGGGGATCGTATTTTTCTTTTTATTATTACAAAACGAGTAGTATTCAACATCTTCCTCCCTAATCATTCCGATAACAAGTTGTAAATGTTTCTTATCTTTCGTGTAATCTGAAACTAAACTATGTATATTCTTCATTGTAAAAGTACTCCTTTTCGATTTATGAGGCTTTCATTACTCGAATGTCGAAACCTGTGTTATTAAGACGGTTTTGAGCAGATACATGATGTATTCGTTCCCCTGTCCTATCCTTCCTGTCTGCTAGCTTAGTTTAACGAACGTAATCGATTAGAAACGTGCCACCGGTAATGGGAGATACAATAAAAAAAAGCCGCTAGGATAGCGACTTAAGATTTTTCCCTTTATTTTAATTTCCTTTTGAATTCATTTGGATAACCATTATTTCATCCTTATTTGCAGTCGTCTGAGTGTCTGTATTCACATTCATAGCGGCAACCTCTTCTATACCCGCAGGAATGAGTACAGGAGTAATCGTAGACAGACCAGCTTCTGAGATGTAATCCATATCGAATTCAAGCAGTAATTGTCCTTCTTTTATTGGATCACCCGTCTGAACATGAGTTGTAAACCCCGATCCTTTAAGTGAAACCGTATCAATCCCTACATGAATCAAGAGCTGTACACCACTCTCATGCTCTAATATTAGTGCATGTTTACTTTTATTCATCAGATGTGCAACAACGCCGTCAAAAGGAGCATATACTTTACCTTCCGCAGGCTCAATGGCATATCCCTCTCCCATATGTTTCTCAGCAAAAGCTGGATCTGGGACAGATTCAAGCGGTATCGTCTTCCCAGTAATAGGGGATGGGATTCTTAGAGTGTGTCCATCTTCTTTTTTCTGAGCATTTTTTTCTGATCTAATCGGTGCATTTGATGTATTTGATACATTTGATGCAGTAACACTACTAGCCTTTGTTGCTTTATGAACCTGTTCTTTGCTTTGCACACCTTCCGAGATTGCCTCGATCTTCTCATCTTTGTAACCGAACAGATAGGTTAGTATGAAAGCAATAGCCATCGCAACAACGTTACATAAAATGTACATAAACAGCTGATTGTTTAAATAAAGCAAAGTTCCGGGAATTACGGTGATCGCCATTCCTGTTCCTGCTAAACCGAATAGGGATGCCATAAAACCGCCTACGGCTCCGCCAATCAGTGCCATAACAAATGGCTTCATATATCGTAAATTCACACCAAAAATGGCGGGTTCCGATATGCCTAGAAAAGAGGAGAACGATGAAGGAAGTGCGAGTGCTTTTAGCTTCGCATTCTTTGTTTTTAATCCGACTGCAAGACATGCCGCGCCTTGAGCAGCCATAGAACAAGTAACAATCGCGTTAAATGGATTCGAACCGGTCTTCTCCAGTAGCTGGATTTCTAAAAAATTGAATATATGATGCACACCGGTTACTACGATGATCTGATTGAAGAAACCGATAATGAGTCCTGATATTCCTAAAGGAAGATCTAATAAGAACATGGTTCCGTGCAAGACCCAATCTTCGACCGTATGGAACACAGGTCCAATCGCGAACAATCCAAGCGTGATGATGACAAGCAGTGTAATAAACGGGGTTACAATGAGATCAATGGATTCGGGTACCCGTTTTCGTAAGAATTTCTCGAATTTAGCTCCAAGAAAACCTACAAAAAATGCAGGAAGAACAGATCCTTGATATCCCACGATCGGAATGAATCCAAACATGTAAAGCGCCTCTTCAGATCCATTAGCAACATTGTAGGCATTCGGAAGAGCCGGATTTACTAGCATCAGACCAAGTACGATCCCAAGTACCGGACTTCCGCCAAATACACGGAACGCAGACCAGGCTACAAGGGCGGGTAAAAAGGCAAATGCGGTATCTGTCAGTATCTCAGTAAAAAGCAAGAAATTTGGAGAGATATCAGCAGCCGTTATTCCAAACAGCGCCAGAACTTGCTCTTGAGTAAGCAGCCCGCGTAAACCCATGAATAAACCGGTTGCAACGAGTACAGGAATAATCGGGACGAAAACATCGCCAAATGTTCTTATGGCTCTTTGAAATACGTTTCCTTCTTTCTTCCCTTGCTTCTTCACTTCTTGTTTCGTCGTACCTTTAATTCCAAGCTGTTCAACCTCATCGAAGATCCGATTAACGGTACCGGTTCCAAAAATGATTTGAAATTGTCCTGCGTTAAAGAATGCTCCTTTTACCTTATCGATATTTTCCACACGTGCTTGATCGATAAGCTCCTTATCGTGGACCATTATACGCAGACGGGTAGCACAATGGGCAAATGAAGCAATATTCTCTTTGCCGCCAGTGGCCTCAATCACCTGTTTCGCTATTTCACGATTCTCAGACATGTAACACCGCTCCTTTTTTACTGGATGACTATAAACCTTTCACTTCAGCTCCTTGCTGTTAACCAATATGATCGCTATCAAATGAACCTTGCATAGAACATATCACCAAATCAACAGATCAACAGATCCAAGATGTAATCTCTTAACGTTAAATCCTCCAAAGCGATGCTTCCAGTGAAACGACTCCTCCGCTTGAGAAAAAGCGAATTTCCGTACTGTCCTCGCTAGGAAAAATTCGACTTGTGAAAACTTCCTCTCCATCGTTAACAAAGACTTCAACAGAGGAGGTATCTACAAACAGTTGGAATTTGATCTTGTCTGCTTCTAATCGGCAGCGCCGTACATTTCCGTAGGCTGACTCGATAGGCTCACCGGACATAGAGCGATCCAGTATCACTTTCTTGTGCAGATGATCATAACACAAGACTGTTTTTTCATTTTTTCCCGCTCGGAACTCAACGCCAAACTGCTGTGCATTCTCATTCGTAAATTCACAGATGAGTTCATAAGTAGTGCCAGTAAAATTCGGGAATGTTTTGGTTTCATCTCTAAGTAAGTCCTTAATCTCTGACTGTTCTTTGCGCAGCTGTTCTAATTCGCGGACCGGACACTGAATGATTTTGTCTTCTTTAAGGGTCAATTCCCTTGGCAGAGTTAAGCAATTTGCCCAGCCCTGATTGTCTGTTGGGTAATTTGATTCGGGAATTCCCATCCATCCAACTAAAATCCGGCGGCCATCTGGCGCTTTGGTTGTCTGCTGTGCGTAAAAGTCAAATCCTCGGTCCAGTTCTTGAAAGGGACCATGGTCGAATAGTCTAGTTGACACATCAAGTTTCTCTCCAATGAGGTAACCTGATTGATAAATATTGTTGAAAGCATCTTCCTTAGGACTAAGACCTTGAGGTGAAAATAAGAATATGCCCTGATCGTCCATTTCAAAATAATCCGGACACTCCCACATATACCCGAAATGATCTAATTTAGTAACCATCTCTCCTTCAAATGTCCATTCGATTAAATCAGGAGAACGATAGATTACTGCGCATCCCGTCATGTTTGTTCGCTGTGCACCGATTACACAATAATATGAACCCTCACTCCCCCATACCTTGGGGTCTCTGAAATGCTCGGTGTACCCATCTGGTACCGAATTAATGACAGGACTACTTCTTTTGATAATATTCCCCTCTGTATCCATTACAGCTAAATTTTGATACGGATGTCTTACCCAATTCTCATCACGAGAGTTCCCAGTGTACATAAGATAAAGCTTGTCATCTTTTACAATACCGCTGCCGGAATAAGCACCATGGGAATCGTAGGGTCCTCCAGGTTCTATTCCTATACCAACATTCTCCCAGTGGGCCAAATCCCTCGATTTTGTATGATACCAATATTTCATCCCATGATAGGTTCCGAGAGGAAACCATTGATAGAATAAGTGATACTCTCCCTGATAGAAGGTAAAACCATTGGGATCATTAAGAAGACCCGTAGGCGGCTGAATATGAAATAACTGCCTCCATGGTGAATTCTTAACAAGAGCAGTAAGGCTCTTTAGTTCTCCGGGATAAGCTTGTTCAAGCTTTCTGTACTTTTCTTCTCTTGTTATTTCCATCTTATAAATCTCCACCTAATGATTTGAATAAGTTCTAGTGGAACCGGTTCCAAAACAGATTATAAAAAAGGGAGTGGAACCGGTTCCGAAAGATTTAAAAAATAAGTTTCATAATTCGTTCTTGAGAAAGAAAAAATCATGAAACCGCTTTTTTAGAATTATAAAGCAGAAAATTATTGTTTGTCAACGCTCTCTCGATCAAGTAATACAAAATCCATCATCGTAACATCCTCAATTTCTTCCTCTCGCACCAGTCTTACAATATTGTGGGCAGCGCGCTTTCCTGCCTCTTTATATTGAAATTGTACTGTAGTTAAGGCCGGATGAACAATCTCAGTGACATCATAACCTCCAAATCCTGTGACGGATAAATCCCGAGGGATATCGATCTGTCTTACACTCGCAGCTTTCATAACACCAAGGGCAATGTTATCCGTAGCACAAACAATAATAGAAGGATCATATTCCTCTAAAATATGAGCCGCGGTCACCATAGCTTCCGTCATTTTAAATCCTGTTTCATAATACTGCACATAACAAGAACTATCTTCCAAGCTTTTTTTAAATCCTTCTTTTCTCCGGACGCCAACGGAAATATCTTTTTCGGTCACCCCTAAATATGCAATTCGGCGGTGTCCTTTTTCAAGAATATGACGTCCGATCATATAACCTGCCTTATAATCATCATGTATCAAGCTGTGCAGATCAGGATGCTGCTGGCCAACAAGCAGTACGGGAACCCCGCACTCTTTTATCGCTGTCAGATGTTCATCCTTCACCTCGGCTGCAAGCAAAATGATTCCGGAAACCTTCTGCCTTGCAAAATTATAGATTGCCTCGATTTCTCTCTCAAAATCCTGACTCGTATTGGAGATTAACATATGATAGTTAACGTTTCGCAATTCTTCATCGATGCCTATTAACGTTTGTGAGGAGGCAAAGGAGTCCAATCTTGGCACTACCGTTCCAATAATATTTGTTTTTCTGGCCTTCAAGCTTTGTGCAAAGGTATTCGGAACATAATGATGCTCCTTAATAACATGTTCGATTTTTCTGCGCGTATTTTCGCTCACTGACCCCCCGTTCAAATAACGTGATACTGTACTCTTCGCTACGCCAGCAATCGAGGCTATATCTGAAATGGTTTTGTTCATTCATTATCCCTTCTTTTACCTATGAATCTGCTATGAATACATAGAAATGATGATAACAGTATACTTGCTTTTTCTAAGGTATGCGATCCCTTGCTATCTCCACAGCTGAAAATAAGTAACCGTTCAGTTAGCTTCCAAAGAAGCATACCCTACATTTACTTTAAAACCTAAAATATAGTAATATACCGATATCATGTTAGTTAAGGGGTGAACACTATACTAAAAAGTAAATCCCTGATCCTTTTTATATTTGGTTGTTTTGTCCTAATCATGGGAGGTTGCAGCTTTATGTCTGATTCACACGAAGATACTCAAGCTGTTACCAAAGCTATGGAAGCAGGAAAAACATACTTTAAAGAAAAATATGATCTCAACGTAGAATTTACACATCACAAGTTTAATCCCCCTGATCTCGGGACGGACGTAGGGCTTTATGGACATTTGACAGACGATACGAATACAGAAGTGTTTATCCTTATGAACTATGAGACTCTTGAAGTCCTCACTGCGGGAGTTCCTAAAGAATTAATTGAAAAGCAGGAAAGTTGAGGAGCCTGTTTCTGGGCTCTTTTTCTTATATTCCTCCAAAAAAATCGAGAAATTAGTCACCCTATTTTCTGTAATTGAATGTGACTCAATTGATAGGTTGAATGCTACCTTGTTTCATTTGTTTATGTAGTACACCTGTCATTAAAAACCACTGGGTCCCCCAAAGGGAACGGACTTTTCGTTGTTATGCGGATAGACTGTTCTATTTTTCCCTTCTTTTTTAGCTGCATAGAGCAAGGAATCCACTTCCCTGAAAAACTGTGATTTGTCCATACCATGAACGTACCCAGAGAGCCCGATGCTGACCGTGACCCGGCGATTTTCCATTTCGAGGTGATTGAGCAGGCAGATCGATTCCCGAGCACGTTCACAGATCTCGAAGGCTTGCTCTAACGTTTTTTCAGGAAAGATAATGGCGAATTCTTCTCCCCCATAGCGAGCGATAATCTCATCCGAAGTTAGCGACTGCTGCAGAATGCCGGCTACTCTCTTCAAGATGATATCTCCGACCGCATGCCCGTATGTATCATTGATAGATTTAAAATTATCAATATCGATCACCGCCATTTGGAGAGGCACTCTGTTCGTGTCGCAATGTTCTATCAAATGATCCAGATATTCTTGAAAGGTCCTGTGGTTATATAGATCTGTCAATGCGTCAGTTTTAGATAACCGTTCCATAATGGTGTTATTAATTAGTAAGTCACGTTCCGAGCGCGAAGTCCTAACCAGTCTTTCCAGCAAGTCATTACCTCTGTGAAGTAATTGGATCAGGATTAAATATTCCCCAGTCAGTATATAAAACAGGGCGAACCGTTCAAATATTGTCATATGAGTCCAAATTAATGGAAACAAGATATATAAAATTGCGAGCTCAGCGATAACCATCAAAAAAGCGAATGTTAAGTATTTTTTAGTAAAGTGAAAGGCTGCGACTAACATGGGAATCATCATGACATATTGTATGCCAATCACTCTCATATTGCCGTAAATCAGAACTGCACCAATCAGGGTACCCGTTAAGATGGTAAGTATGGGGAAAGATTTCCTATAGTACCTCTCCATTAGTTCATTCACTGTGACAAGAGTGACTTGCACGCTGGTAGGAATCAACATTTTATAAATTAAGTAATGCTGCACGCTTTCTGGTTCAAGTTTCATTTTAATAATAAGGGCAACAATCTCAGCTACTAAGGAAATCAAGACCACAATCCAATAGCCGTTTAGAATCTTTCTCTGCCATTTTCCTACATCATCAAACAGTCCTTGTTC
Organism: Paenibacillus sp. An7; assembly: GCF_009870785.1. Lineage (GTDB taxonomy): Bacteria > Bacillota > Bacilli > Paenibacillales > Paenibacillaceae > Paenibacillus. The sequence goes on along the minus strand of NZ_WTWX01000018.1, from coordinate 47,379 downwards.
ATTTATCAACGAGTTCCCATCCAATCATCTGTGTTCTCAACATCAAATATACCATTCTTTCCTAGGTATGGTGGTTACTTTAATAGAGTTTCTTATATAACTCATATTAAAATCCTTTTTTTAAGTGCGAGTTAGAAGATGAGAATGTTGTTATAAAAGTTTGTTACTTAAATGGGGTTACTTACTTGTTGTACGTTATATACCTCTCTGTAAAGCACATCTTTCACCTGTTCAAACTGGGATGCTGTTAATTTCTCTGGATAGCTCATAATGCGCAAAGGTAATCCGGGTATTTCTTCCCGCAGAGGCGGTTGAACATATTTATACTCACCTAAGCGAAATCCAAGACGTTCATAGAATCGAACTCTTCTTCTTTGTAAGTCACTCTTAGGGTCCTCGACTTCCAAGACGATTGGAAAAGTAGACTGCCGCATAAATCGGTTCATTAATTGTTTCCCTATTCCTCCTCCCCGAATCGATGGAGAAACAGCAATATTTTCTACGTATCTAAAATCTGCAAACTCCCATCCTGCAAGAAATGCAATAACTTCGCCTTGCTTATTCTCTTCTGTAAGAAGTTGATAACGTGGATCGGACAGTAATTTTCTTTGATTTTTATAATCGCGATACTCACTCTCAGGAAAAGATGCTTTCATTAGGTCAAATACTTGATCGAATTTCTCTTGTTGTGTCAAAACATTTCACTCCAGCTACATGGTGTATTATGATATATCAAACTTGCATAAATCACACTACACCCTGGTATAATACGAAGGTCAAGATTTATGAGCGAGAAATGTAGAGAGGTAGAAGTAAATTGAAAGAGTATTATAAGATCAACGAAATATCAAAGTTATACGGAATAGGTGCCGATTCTTTACGATATTATGAAAAGATAGGTGTGTTGGTCCCTCGCCGTGACACGAACGGATATAGACTTTATGGACTTAAAGACATATACAAGTTAAACATGATTCGGGATCTCCGCCAATTGGATTTTACTATGCAGCAAATAAAAGATTATTTAGACCATCAAAGTATCGAAAACACTCTCAATATACTACATAAAGAAAAAGATCTAGTTAGTGAACAGTTACGTAGCCTTCAGACAAAACAAAGGATGATTCAGGAAAGAATACATGTACTAACTACAGCGATGCAAATGACAACTGGTGAATTCACGATCAAGTCATTTCCCGAACGACATTGTTTACATCTGAATACCCGTATTACGCGGGATGAAGAAATGGATTTTGCTATTAAAAAGCTGCACAAAAAGCATGAAAGCAAAATTCGTGATTTCGGTAATCAACTCTTTGGAGCATCTGTATCGATTGAAGACCTATATAAGGGTGAGAAAGATGTATTTAACGCTGTCTTTTTTATTCTTGAGTCTGATGAACCAGAATATGATTTTGTTCTTCCTGCCGGCGAATACCTCTCGCTGTACTACCGAGGAGATTATCGTCAGAGCTCAGATCGAATACTCGATGTTCTAAATTTTGCAAAAGAAAAAGGGTACCTGATATCAGGTGACCCTTTTGAAATATATGAAATTGATAATAGAGATACAATGAATAGAGAAGAATTTTTAACAGAAATTCAGGTAAGAATTTTGATGTAAAAGTCTCGATCTCAGGTGTGATTTAGGACAATGTCTTAAGCGCTTCAGCAGTGAAAGGAACTAAATCATCTAGTCGTCCTTCTCGAATTTTAGTCGCCCACTCAGGATCTACTAACAAGGCTCTACCGATTGCAACAAGATCAAATTCATCATTTTCCAATTTCTGAATTAAACCTTCGATGCCTACGTTACTAGCACCTTTACCTTCTTTGAATAGTGAAATAAAATCACCATCTAAGCCAATCGAGCCAACAGTAATCGTTGGTTTTCCCGTAATTTGTTTAACCCAACCTGCAAGGTTCAAATCGGATCCTTCGAATTCAGGCTCCCAGAATCGGCGAGTAGAGCAATGGAAAATATCCACCCCTGCTTCAACTAGCGGTGTGAGGAATTGTTTTAACTCGTCAGGCGTCTTAGCTAGTTTAGCGGTGAAGTCCGATTCCTTCCACTGCGAAATACGCAGTATAATCGTAAAATCAGGGCCTACTGCATCACGGCAAGCTTTCACAACTTCTTCAGCAAAACGCGTGCGCGAAACCAGGCTGCCGCCATAGCGATCAGTGCGTTCATTCGTTTTCTCCCAGAAGAACTGGTCAACCAAATAGCCATGTGCCCCATGGATTTCGATGCCGTCAAACCCTATGCGTTTTGCATTAGAAGCTGCCTCAGCAAAAGCATTCACGATCTCAACCACTTCAGATTCAGTATAATCGTTAACGTTTTTTCTAGCGCCCATGTGCCAGATTTGAGGAATGATTTTTCCGCCTGCTTCATGCACTTCCGAAACTACGTTTGCCCAGCCCTCTAATGCTTCCTCACCATAAATGAAAGGAATATTTTCTTGATAAGATGAATCCGCATGATCCACAATCGTACCTTCTGTCACAATTAGACCAACGTTATTCTCTGCTCTTCGGCGGTAATATGCAGCTACTTCTGGCCCAGGGATCCCATTAGGAGATAGATTTCGCGTCATTGGTGCCATCACGATCCGATTAGCTAGTGTAAGATTTCCTAAAGTATATGGACGGAATAAAGGTTCTACAGATTCAGAATAAGACATTTCATTGACCTCCGATTGAATATAGTTACTAGTAATGCTATGTAAAAAGATGAGATAGATGAATGCAACCACTTATCTTTCTATTTATATACATGCACATGCATATAATTTAAAGGATTAGCTATGGTTTGTCAAGGAAGGGCAAAACAACTTTCACTATAAAATGGTTATAAACCTGTCATGAAAAGAAAACAAAAAAGAGCCGACTTCCGGGTTGGAAATCGGCCTCTTGAACTTTAAAGTGTGACGATGATTGGACCATTTTTAGTAAGGATAATCGTATGTTCAATTTGAGCTACATAGCTTCTTTCTGTAGCAAAGGTCCATCCATCATCTTTTTGATATACTTCTTCTTCTAAGGTTGAGATAAATGGTTCAAATGCGATAACCATCCCTTCTTTTAATAGCTCATCATCCGTCGTATCGTTGTAATTATATATATGGTCAGGTGCTTCATGGATCGCACGCCCTACCCCATGTCCTGTAAGGTTTTTGACGACCGTTAAATCATGCTGTTTTGCGGTTAGAAATACTGCTTTTCCAATTCCGCTCTTTTTGGAGCCAGGTTTTGCTTTTTTCAGACCTGCTTCAAATGCTTTTTTGGCAACCTCACATATTTTAGTCAGCACTTCATCCCCTTCGCCAACTACAAATGAGATGCCTGTATCTGCGAAATAACCGTTCTTTGAGCCGGATACATCTACATTTACGATATCCCCTTCACGAATAACCCGATCTCCCGGAATTCCATGTGCCACCTCTTTATTGACACTAATGCAAGTATAGCCAGGGAAATCATATTCACTTTTTGGAGCTGAAACTGCGCCTTCTTTCTCAAAAAGCTCTCCGGCTATATCGTCAAGTTCTTTTGTTGTAACGCCGGGAACTGTTCTTTTTACCAATTCATCTCGAATGGAAGCCACAATTCTGCCAATTTCTTTTAAACCTTGAAAGTCTTCTTCTGTTTTTGCAATCATTTCGTGTACTCACTTTCCTTTATCATCGATTAAACCTATATTAAGGATTAGATTATCATATCCAAAGGAGCGAATCTTAGCAACTTTTTATCTATTACCAATTGGATTCTAGTATAATCATGTACAGGCGGCCAACTATTCCCACTGGCTGACGTTCAGCAGAGTAAATACATAATGAATAATAAATCAAATCAGAGGAGGAATTTCGGACCATGAAACATGTGCAGGACACAACAACACTTTATAATGGAGTTAAAATGCCTTGGCTGGGTTTGGGTGTATTTAAGGTTAAGGATGGAGAAGAAGTTGTTGAAGCCGTCAAAACGGCCATTCAGGCAGGTTATCGCAGTATCGACACAGCGAAAGCATATAACAACGAAACAGGTGTAGCTCAAGGTATTCGTGAATCCGGAATTGCCCGCGAGGATCTGTTCATTACTACCAAAGTGTGGAATGGGGACCAAGGTTACGAATCCACGCTGGCAGCTTTTGAAGCAAGCATGGAACGACTGGACCTCGAATATCTAGATCTTTATCTGATTCACTGGCCTGTCAAAGGCAAGTACAAGGATACATGGAGAGCACTGGAAAAACTCCATAAGGAAGGACGCATTCGCGCCATTGGGGTGAGTAACTTCCAAATCCACCATCTAGAAAACCTGATGACAGACAGCACGATTAAACCTGCGGTTAATCAGGTAGAACTACATCCTTTCCTAACCCAAACGGAGCTTCGGGAATATTGCAGCAAACATCAGATCCAGATTGAAGCCTGGTCACCACTGGGTCAGGGACATTTGCTTGAGCACCCGCTTCTTCAGGACATCGCTGCTAAGTATAGCAAATCGCCAGCACAGGTTATTCTGCGTTGGGATCTGCAAAATGGTATAGTGACCATACCTAAATCCGTTACACCACAGCGTATTCGCGAAAATGCGGACCTTTTTGATTTTGAGCTTACCGCGGAAGATATCGAGCGTATTAATCAACTCAACGAGAATAAGCGTTTTGGTTCTGATCCGGACAACTTTAACTTTTAGTCAATCATACCCAAATAATAATCAAGCTAAAATACATCATAAAAATCCCGGTCCGGATGCACACGCATCTGATCGGGATTTTGCATGTTCATTATGCGTATAATACCAGCAGCGATTGCCCCAAGTGGTATCCATAAGCAGCATGAGCATTTTCTTCATTTTCCTGAGTTTTCCCCGTTACCGCTCAATTCCAATTCAACCGGACTACTTATGTCCCCCTTCTGCTCCGAAACCTGTAATTTGATTATCTCATCTCGGTTAGAGATGGCAGGTAAACTCACTTCATAAGCCTTCAATTGGATACAATACCTTCTCCACGATCAAATGAAATATCATATGGATATATTCCTCGTTAAAAATAACCTTTCTAGCTATAAATAGATTGGTCTGTCTAAAATGATAGCAATACCTACTGAAAAGTGAATTCTCGCTCATCATACCAATACGTTATGGTATAGGATTGAGTTTCTTTACCATGTAAGATTAATATTTTGTTGTTGTTAGTTTTACTGGTCAGAGTCATAAAGTAAGCATCCCTTCCCGTATACTCTCTATATGTACTTCAATTTCATAAAGAAACAGTAGAATAGTTTCATCTACGGCAGATTCGATAACAACAAATTAAGCTTCATGACCATTTACTCACGTAATCACTGACTTCAGCTCTAAATAACTTCCAATTTACTCCTTACTATTTCTTTTCAAACAGACGTAGCAGAAAGGATGGGATTTCTTGATTGAATTCAGGGGTGTACAAAAGCATTATGGCCATTTTCATGTTCTCAAAGATATTCATCTTCACATTGAAGAAGGAGAGGTTGTTGTCATTATCGGCCCTTCCGGCTCTGGCAAAAGCACATTGCTCCGCTGCATCAATCGTTTGGAGACAATTACCGAAGGTGAACTTGTCGTCAGTGGTATCCCTTTACATCAGAAAAAGGTGGACATCAACCTCTTCCGCCGTGACATCGGCATGGTATTTCAACACTTCAATCTCTATCCTCACAAAAAAGTCATCGATAACATAACCCTTGCACCCATGAAGGTGCGTAAACAGTCCAAAGAGCAGGCAGTCTCCACGGCGATGAAATATTTGAGCCGGGTAGGCATTGCCGATAAGGCAGACAGTTACCCCTCCCAGTTGTCCGGCGGACAACAGCAACGTGTAGCCATAGCAAGAGGTCTTGCTATGGAGCCGAAAATCATGCTTTTTGATGAACCCACCTCTGCACTGGATCCTGAAATGATTGGGGAAGTTCTGGATGTTATGCGTTCTCTTGCCCACAATGGGATGACGATGGTTGTTGTAACCCATGAGATGGGATTTGCTCGCGAGGTCGCAGACCGAGTTATCTTTATGGATGAAGGCCGAATTGTAGAAGAAGCCTCAGCTAATGAATTTTTCGACAACCCAAGAGAAGAACGGGCTAGGCAATTCTTAAGTCGTCTGATTCACCACTGAGAATAATCCATTCTGAAAGGGGTTTTTACCAAATGAAAAATGTATTGAAGTGGCCGTCATTTATGTTTGTTTTAATCCTATCCCTTGTATTGTCCGGTTGCAGCACGAGCGGTGGCTCTGATGGAAGTACCGAAGCCAAAGGCACAATTGAACAAATAAAAGAGAGAGGCAAGCTTATAGCCGGCGTTAAATACGATACCAAATTATTCGGTTTGAAAGACCCCGCAAGCGGCGAAGTCGAAGGATTCGATATTGATATTGCCAAAGCACTCGCCAAACAAATTCTTGGAGACGAAACGAAGGTGGAATTGAAGGAAGTAACGTCCAAAACGCGAATTCCCATGCTGCAAAATGGCGACATTGATCTCATCATTGCTACGATGACGATTACGGATGAACGCAAGGAACAAGTGGATTTTAGCGATGTTTATTTTGAAGCAGGCCAGTCTTTGCTTGTAAAAAATGACAGCACGATTACGGGCCTTGAGAGTCTCAGCGGTGTGAAGGTACTTGCTGTCAAAGGTTCAACTTCTGCGCAAAACATTCGCGAAAAAGCCCCGAGTGCTGAAGTGCTCGAATACGACAATTATCAGGATGCCTTCACTGCTCTCAAAGCAGGTAAAGGCGAAGCTCTAACGACAGATAACATCATCCTGATCGGTATGCAGCAGACGGATAACAACTACAAGCTGGTTGGCGGCAATTTTACGAGTGAACCTTACGGCATAGCAATTCGTAAAGGCGATACTGCCTTTGTCAAAGAAGTGAACAGCCTGCTTAAAAACATGAAGGACAGCGGCGAGTATGATACATTGCATGAGAAATGGCTGGGCACAAAGCCCGAGTAACCCCGATTAATGATGGTTAAAACGGTGACTTCTCCTGCATGATGCATGCATGGACAGGACGTTAGTCACCGTTTCTACCTCTCTAGAACGGAGGCTTCGCTAACATGGGCAAATTGGACTTCAGTGTATTAATTAAACACTCGGATCGATTCCTGGAAGGGTTTCTGAATACCATTCAGGTAAGCATCATGGCCTTGATTGGCAGCTTTATTCTTGGCGCCATCATAGCCATCTTTCGGATATCCCCCGTTAAACCGCTCAACTGGATCGGAACGGCTTTTGTGGAGTTTATCCGTAACATCCCTTTGCTGCTCGTCGTGTTTTTCTTCTATCTTGGGTTACCGACCCTCGGCATTTCACTGGATGGATTTATCTCGGGTACACTTGGTCTGACCATCTATACGGCTGCTTTTATTGCCGAAGCAATCCGGGCGGGTATTCAGACGATCCCTCGGGGACAGTTAGAGGCCGCGAGATCTTCTGGTCTGTCCTATGTACAGGCTATGAACCAGATCGTTTTGCCGCAAGCGATCAAGATTGTATTGCCCTCCATTGGCAACCAATTTATTAATCTGGTCAAAAACTCCTCCATCCTAGCGGTCGTAGCTGGCATGGATCTGATGTATTTTGCCGATCTGATCAACTCAGATACGTTCCTGCCGCTGAGCGTTTACACCATTGTTGCCCTTTTCTACCTGGTGCTCACCTTGCCCCTCAGCTTCCTAGTTCACTATATGGAACGACGATTTGGTCAAAGTGATGCTGATGCCAGCCGTGCCAAAGTCAATCCGAAAAAGAACAATAAAGCGGGTCAGGTCACCATGTGAAACAGACCATCAGCCTTAACCTATTCCCGCTTACAGAAGGAGGCCGAAGATTATGGACTTTAGCGGGGCATACGCATGGCCGAACCTCCGTTTCTTGCTGCAAGGATTCCTGATCACCCTGCAAGTGGCAGGCCTATCCATTGTGTTCAGCTTTGTACTCGGTACCGTGCTCGGCACCGTTCGATATACCCGTATTCCGGTCCTGTCACAAATTGTGGCAGTGCTCGTGGATATCATCCGGAATCTGCCGCTGCTGCTGATCATTTTCTTTATTCATATTGTGCTGCCCCAGCTTGGGATTAAAATGCCCATTTTCTGGTCCACGGTTGTTGGACTGAGTCTCTTTGAAGGCGCCATGATCGCTGAGATTGTCCGCAGCGGACTTAAATCTGTCGAACGTGGTCAGGTGGAAGCTGCTCGTTCTTCTGGACTGAGTTATATGCAGACACTCATCGGTATCATCATGCCCCAGGCTCTACGGCGCATGTCGCCTCCAATGGTGAGCCAGTTTATTTCCTTGTTAAAGGATACTTCACTCGCGATTATCATCTCCCTGCCCGAGCTGATGCACAATGTGCAGATTCTCGGGGGTCAGAGCTTTGACTATGTCATTCCTGCCCTGCTGCTCGCAGCCGTACTATACTTCGTCATTAACTACACGCTGTCCATCGTGGCACGGCGGCTTGAAGCACGAATGACTTAATACAGCCCAAAGAAGACTCCAGCTCCACTTCTACAGTGGCTTTGGAGTCTTCTTTGGATTTTATTTTGATTAACTATAGTGTCCCAATCGTTACAGCTATTTTATGAAAAACGATGGATTGAAAAAGGAGAAATATCTTGTTCCGTCTTACCTGATATAATCAATTCACTTAAAATTTGTCCAACAACACTGCTAAATTTAAAGCCATGACCAGAGAAGCCGGATGCAATCGCAATATTTGAATAGTTGGGATGTAAATCGATAATGAAATCTTCATCAGGTGTCACTGTATACATGCAGGTTTTACCATACTTTAATTGTTGTGTAGAAGGCATGTAGTGTTTTAAAAATTGTTTTAAATCTGTCGCGTCTTTCTCTAACTCATCAAATTCTGGGATGGCTTCATCTGGATTCATTGTTTCTCCTCCATCATGGCGGCCTACTTTTAATCCGGCTCCATCAATGTTTGGAAAACCATAATACATTCCTTCAGATGTCTCAAATGAGAAAGCCGGATATTTTTGATTATTATATATATCTTCCTTGTCATCAAACCATGCAAATGTTTTTCTAACTGGATTTAGAGGGAGATCTAGGCCCAGCATGGAAAGAAGATTTCCTGACCAAGCACCAGCTGAAACCACTAATGCATCAGCACTAAAAGTATGATCATCCGTTTTAATGGTAACTCTTTCATCATGTATTAATATTTCTTTCACTTTACTATTCGTTATGATGTCAGCTCCGTTTTGCTCTGCAAGTTCTCGATATGCTTCAATGCATTCCTCGCATTTCAGCACTCCTGATGTTGGTTCAAAGCATCCAATATAATTGTCAGGTAAAGTAAAACCTGGCCAGCGTTCATTTACTTCAATTGAATCTAGAATCTCCAGTTTCAATGAATAAGTTTTAGAACTCGAGATGATATTTTGAATAAAATCCGATTTTTCGTAACCTGCGTTTAGAACACCGGTCGGGAGAAATAGTTGTTTTCCTGTCACTTCTTCTAAGTCATTCCACAATTCCTGTGCCTTAAGTGCAAGCGGAACGTATTTAACACCTTCGCCATACGCATGCCGAATGATTCTTGTATCTCCGTGATGACTTCCTCTATTATGAGGGGGGTTAAAGGAATCGACTAATAACGTCCTTTTTCCACTCTGTGCTAAAAAATAACCTGCAGCCATTCCCATCGAACCTGCTCCAATTACGATTACGTCATAATGCATTGTAGGTTAAACCCTCCTTGAAGTAGATATCTTCTTATGTACTAAGTATTGCTACAGCGTCTCCTATATTGCTAATGATCCTGACACAAATGTATATATTGTCATTTCCTTAGGAAGAGGCTTGTCTCATCATTACAATGATTATAAATCTAGCCAATAGATGTATAGTATTTCGATTTTATCACATATTTGCTAATCAAAAAGTGAAAGAAAACTGTAAATCGTCTTGTTTCTAATTGCTTGCTTTATCTAATCCCGCTCGGGACGTTAAAAAAAATCGCTAAAATAGCGACTTCAATGGGACTTCTTATAAAATTGTTTAATTTTTAACTACCTCTTCTAAAGCTTTTACTATATTGCATACCCCATGATCATCCCAGATTAGGATATGACATTTATCTTTCTTCAACTTTTGCAGTGCACCCAGGCGGTGATTCCCATCTCTTATACTTATGTATCCATTTCTGTTCTCCGCGATTAATGGAGGCATATCCCAGCCTTCTTCTAACCGTTTACATATCTGATTGATATTATGGTTCCACCAATTCTCATCTTCAACATACTCCATATCTAATTCAGGTCCAACAATTCTCTTGAGAAATCTTGTTTCCATTTCTACGGGTCCAAGCCAGTATCTTGTTTTCAATTTCAGTCCCTCTGATAATCCTACGTTGCCACCTTCCCCATTCAAAAAAAGATGAACCCATGTTTCTAGATCATTCTTTGAAGCATACTCCATTGCTGAATTCATCGTATATATTGTCATAAATTATCACTCTCTCTTTTCTCCAATTTATGATGCTTCAGGGTCGTTCATCTTTTGATATCTATTACTAGTTTTGTTACAAAAAGACTTTAAACATCATGATCAATACAGATGCAATCATAGAATCTTCATTTGGTATACCCCCGCCTCACCGAGAAAATCTTTTCTAGTCAATCCTTCTTCTCCAAGCAATATCCGATAATTCGTGATCGTACCATCATGTGAAATAATGAATATTTTTTTATAGTTTTTCCGGGTCCACTCTACTAACTGCTCAGCATATCCTTCGAAAACATCTTGTTCAATCCTATTCACTCCTTCTTTCCAGCAATCCAGATTGAAATCAAGAACTTTAGTATCTCCATAGAGATTTATAATCTCTGTTTTAGATAGAATCCGATCACATTTCAAATCAGGAAGTTCAGGGTTCTGAGGAAACATTCTCGGACCAACAAGTGGAGATATAATGAAGTCCATACCCTTCGTTAAAATAGTTGCGGTCTCCATTGTACGTTTAGTAGGACTTACAAGAATCAAATCTTCAGGTTCAATTTTAATTTCATTTCGCAGCTGAGCTACTTGGAATCTGCCATACTCTGTAAGACTAGGATGCAGAGTATTCAAACGATCTGGATAATCGTTGAGATGTTCTCCATGACCATGCCGGATAAATATATATTCCATTTACTGTACCCCCCTAAATCTAAAATCCGATTAGCAATATTCTATTGTCTAGTAAGCTATCTTGGCCGTTAGGTCAACGAAAAATCAGAACGCAGTGTTTAGCGCATTTCGTTGAATTTAAAGTATCTGTCCTCTCTTGTAGTACCTCTCTATAAAAAGGATTATAATATATGGAATTGTAATTAGAGTTACCATCTGTGTACCCTTTATCAAACTAACACCTACAAAATAATAACTTATAAGCAATAGAGCACTAAAATATATACACACATCTAGAAATGGTTTCATACCTTTCAGCCTCCTTGTCTTTATCTAATCTGCGAAATAATTGTTTCGACAACCACAATCCCTCAATAGATAGTGTATCAATAACCCCTGGGATTATTTCACAATATTTAGCAAGTAAATACCTTTTTTATTGGCTTGTCCTTCCTTTTGAGTACTAAATACATGTTACACTTTCTGAAGTTTAAGAAACATTAAGGAAGTCTTTAACGTTTAATAGAACGGAACGTATTTCTGAAGACAGAGGTGATTGAATTAATACACATAAAAATCGCGTCCACTTGATCGATGGACTACGAGGGTTCAGTCTCGCTGGCATCGTGCTAGCGAATATGCTAATTTTTCAATATGGTCAATTCGGAGGCAGCGAACCGCAGTTGTTCGGAATCAAGGGGATGGACCTTGCTTTCTACTCATTCCTCTCCATCACGGTAGTGGGTAGCTTCATGCCAATTTTCGCGTTTATGTTCGGTTTCGGAATGATTAAACTGTCGGAAAGCTTGAAAGCAAAAGATCTCCGTCCGAAATGTCATCTGAGCCGCCGTTTTATACTGCTGATCGTATTAGGAATATTGCACTCCGTTTTTCTGTGGGAGGGGGACATCCTAACGTTTTACGGCGCTACTGGTTTCTTTCTTCTACTGTTTTTAAACCGGAAACCGAAGACTCTATTGGTCTGGGCGGTACTACTATTTACAGGAGCGGGTCTTCTTGGTTTACCTGCTTCAAATCCAGTGGATCAACTGGTTTCTATGACACCGCATATGCAAAACTACATCTATCAAAGTCAGGATATATACAGCAGCGGTAGTTATGTGGAGATCAAGAATTTTCGTAACAATGCTGATCCGTTTGGAGAGATGGAGGCAATGGTCCTTATTTTTGCGCTGATATTGGCTCCGCTTATGACTGTGCCCATGTTCCTGCTCGGCATGTGGGCTGCCAGACTTAAGACTTTTGATATTCCACAAACGATGAGACGTACCTATTTTCGACGTGCCATGTTTCTGATTCCGATCGGTTTGACACTCAAATCGTATAGCGTACTTACTCCGCAGCTCGGCGTAAAAGGGTGGCCTGGCATGGGAATTGGGGAAACGCTCGGAGGTTCGCTGCTTGCACTTGGTTATATCTATGCTTTTGCTCTGCTGTATACGAGAAGCCACCGCCCTGCCCTCATTGACAGGTTCGAAGCAGTCGGTCGTCTCTCATTGACAAATTACCTGATGCAAAGTGTGATTTGTACGACGATCTATTATGGATATGGTTTTGGACTGTTTGGTCGTGCTGGCGTGTTCGTCGGTGCTGTCATCGCAGTTGCCGTCTATGCTTTTCAATTATGGATTAGTCCCATCTATCTGAAGAAGTTTCGTAGTGGTCCGGTCGAACATGCGCTTCGAATTTGGGTATACCTCTCTTGGAGAGGACAGCCGAGAAAGAAAAAGATGGTGCACCAGAACTCTGGGGAAAGTACGCCTAGCGTCAACTAAAAGTGAAACTGATCCATTTTACCAACTAACTTAAAATTTATATATTTAGTTAGGAGGACTATTATATGAACAAACTCAAACGGAAAGCGGCTCTTGTCATACTTACGACAGTCTTCGTCATTGGTTGTTCTAATACATCTACGGATGCATTAGAACAATCAAGAATACAAGAACTCCGGAAGGACTACCCCCTATCTACGGGAACTGTCCCTTATATAAATATGAGAGATATCCCTTTTAAAGAAATTTTAGACATTGCAGATTCAGTGATCGTTGCAGAAGTGATCAGCCAAGTTGTAGATGTCAGTGTAGAATTACCTGCAGAGCCAGGTACTCCCGAAGGTAAATTAGCTGAGAAAGATAAGAGTAGAGGATTTGAGCCTTATAAGCCGACTTTCATATCGTATGAAGTAACCGTTGATGAAGTAATTATTGGTGATGAAGTGAAAGATACAGTAAATATGATGTATAATTCAGAGTTATCGGAGATGGAGCCACGTTTAAGGCCGGGAATGAAGATTATTGCAGCCGTTAAGAAAATGGCTGGACCACAGCAAGAAGAAGGAAGTTATTCTTTTACTCGCTATGGTACCTACTATATCGTAGATGATCGTTATGTTCTTTCTGCTTTTGATAGTGATTCGGAAGAAATTAGTAACTTCACAAATATAACGAATGGGAGAACAATTGATCACTTAAAGAGTAAAATTAAAGAACTTTGGAACTAGACACCTTAGAGTATTTTACAACAATTAGATTTTTAAAAATAATAGTTCAAGTTAAATCTTCATTTAAAACGGGTTTTCTCCTTTTATAAAAGGAATAAAAATAATATAGACAGAGCCAATAAGAAAAAGCCAAAATGCTATAGATTTTATGCGATGCCTGAAAAAGGTGTTATGCCTTTTAACGAACAGACCGCGGATCAGGGTGTATAGAAAAAACAATAAGTATGAGACTCCGAACCAATTTACCCATACGTTTCCCGTGTAACGAATACCATAACCTTCAAGTGTGGGTCTCAATACTGTATCTGTTACGATGAACCCAATGATTAAAAATCCTACTACTTCGAAAGTTGTTAAAATATATGATTTCCAAATAGACAATCTGTTTCCCTCCTTCTGTTATTTATCCGTATCTAGAATAAAATATGTATAATCTCTCCAAACTCCTCATTGTAACAGAATTTTCAGGTTAACTGAACCTCTAGTGTAATGTCACATTATAAGCCACTCTCAATTATGTCACTAATTTTATAGAGAGTCCAAACTATTTTGCTCCCTTATCCATACAATATTCCGAATCTACTAGATTTCACTAGAGGAGGAGTATGAATGTTGCTGTGGTTAGGGCTTTTTATCACTAGCCTTATTATGTTCTCGATCATTCTCTATCGCTATTTGGATAAACGAGCTGATTCCAGGTTCCACCCCCATGCTAAAAACGAGCTTATCATCAAATTTATGGATGGAATATCGCAGGAGGATATGAATGCACTTCACAAGAAAACAAAATGCACAATTATGGAATCATACGATGATTTAGGCTTTTACCGGATAACTTCAAAGCGAAAAATGCGCAAAATGCTTAAACAATATTCGAAAAGTAAGTTGATTAAATTTGCTGAACCCAATCATAGGTATGAAGCATTCTTCACTCCAAACGACCCGTTCTTCCCGGGTTACCAGTATGGGCCGCAAAGAGTTGAAGCTCCTGCTGCTTGGAACATTACACAAAGTTCGGTGAATATCAGAATCGCCATTGTAGATACAGGTATTCAGTCGGATCACCCTGAACTTGCAGGAAAGTTGCTACCTGGGTACGACTATGTGGACTGGGATCCTAATACAAGTGATGGTAACGGACACGGAACACATGTGGCGGGAATTGCAGCTGCTGCTACAAATAACGGGATTGGTATTGCGGGTATGGCTCCCTTTGCTTCTATTATTCCGATCCGTTCCTTAGATAATAACGGAAATGGATTATTGTCGAGTGTGGCTAATGGTATCGTCTTTGCTGCTAATAACGGAGCACATGTGGTTAACCTGAGTCTGGGTTCTTTAGCGAATGATTCATTTCTTCAAGCGGCTGTGTTAAATCCACCTTTTCCAACTACGGTACATGGGTTGATGTTGCTGCTCCGGGAGAACAAATTCTATCTACCTACACGGGAACCAGCTACGCTTATTTAAGCGGAACATCGATGGCCGCTCCACACGTCTCAGGATTAGCAGCGCTCCTTGCATCTCAAGGTAGAACCAATACGAATGTAAGAGATTGTATTGTTTTTACCTGCGATCCGATACCAGGGACGGGAACCTATTGGACACAGGGGCGAATCAATGCACTTCGAGCTGTGCAGCAGCCTGTACTTTAGAACTTAGATAAATACTAAGAATCGTCCAAAGAAATCAGACGATATACAAATACAGCAGCGGCACTGGTTACTAAACGGTTGCCGCTGCTGTATTATGGAATTGTATGCTCTAATTCGTGCTTAATCCTCACGATTAAACAAAATAATAGCAGCTTTTCAGATCATAATGTTGAACGTGCCTCATCAAATTCAGAGACTACATTTTTATACGTAAAAATTCCATAGGAGAGTTTCTTACAAAATGTTTCTCGATAAATGTAAGAACGTCATCATTACCGGGGATACGAACTCTTTCGATCGCTTCAGTAAATGTCAACCATTCGTATTCACTATGTGAATTGTTTAAAGTCACTTCTTGCCCATCATTCACATATCCCACAAATACCGGCGCAACATAAATGTAGTTTTCATTGGCAGAGTAGAATTGATCATATTTATTTGAAGTAAAAAGGGAAACTTTTGTTATACCTGTCTCTTCACGAATCTCTCTTAGTGCAGCCTCCCAAGCTTTTTCCCCTTCTTCAATACCGCCGCCAATATAGCACCATACACCCCTTAATACTGGAGTAGCTCGCTTTAATAACAGCACTTTGTAACCATAAGGTGTGCTTTTAAGTAACACTACTGCAATGCCTTTACATCTCAAAGGAACTTCATGTTGTACTCTGTTCATAATTCCCCCCCCAGCCATGAGTCGTTTTAACAGTTTGTCTATTTCCCTATTCTCGTTTAATTGGTATGTAGGCCTAATCGATCACGACTACAAGACAAACTCAGCATATACTTCACCCGAAGGATGGGTACTCCCTGTCTCAACAAAGCCTAGTGATGAATATAAATTTTTGGATACTACGTTTTCAGGTTTATAGGTAAGTTCAACGACCCTGGCTTTCCCATAAGGAGACGATTTTGAAAGGTCTATCACTTTTACCATGGCCTCTTTTCCATACCCTTTGCCTTGGTATCGTTTATCAATCATAAACTTAAAAACGCCATAGCTGCTGTATTTAAAATTTCTATCACCATCGTCATAATACATCATTATAAAACCAACCATTATCTCGTTTTTATAAATCGCATATGTAATAATAACCTGTCCTTCTTTTGAGGCAATATAAGCTTCTGCGAGTGCATGTTGATTCGATGAGATGAAGCGTTTCTGTTCCTCTGTAACTTGCAGCTCAATACATTCAATATAGTTATCCCACGTTATTTCTCTAAATTCCACTAATTGAACCCTCCCTGAAAATACCTAATATATATAAGAGTTCCTTATACATTGGGAGTATCCTCTTCGTGAGCTTAATAATTTTCATTCTGTAATGCAAATCCCACACATTCGAATTCCTAGATTTAGGAAAGTCAGATATAATAAAATGTTTCATTCTTGTATATTCACCTGACGCTCACATATCTTTTATGCTTACAGTCATTTTTACTCTTGAATCCTGATACCTTCATTGTAATGAATTCATCAGCTCATAATAATATTTAGAATCAGTAGTCTTATTAAGGTTATACCTGGCGTCTAATGTTTGTGGAGAAAACACATCCAATGCTTTTAAAATGTGTGCAAAAAATTCCAACGGAGCAATTCCAGATGCTGTGATCAGTTTTCCATCAGTTACAGCAGATGCCATTTTGTAATACTTTTCTCCTCTATAAGTAGGACAGATCATTTTAAGGTATTCTAGATCGTTGCTTGTATGCCCATATGAATTTAGTAGTCCCGCCTGGGCAAGTCCCATTGTAGCACCACATATCGCAGCAACCCATATACCTTCCCTTAAACATCTCTCAGCGATTTTTAGGATGGGGTGGTGAATAGTTTCTGTCCATGTATCTCCACCGGGTAAAATCAATAGATCTGATCTTTCAATGCTGCACACATCCAATTTGATGTTAGGCAGTATTGTAAGTCCGCCCATTGTAGTTACTGGAGTCTTATCAATTCCCACGGTAACTATTTTTGATGAGGTTAGCCCCTTTTTATAATACCTTCCCGAGTTTAGTTCGGCAGTTAAGTAGCCTATTTCCCAGTCTGCCATTGTGTCAAACACATAAAGATATACTGTATTATTCATTTGTAAATTCTCCTTATATTACAATTCATCAAGTGATACCAACCACCGGTAATCAATGATTATCATTATTATAAAAAGACTTCACTGACATCCGCTGTCAGTGAAGCCTTTAAAGAAGTTGATAATATTCCATTAATTCTGACACAACTTCAACAAGTTTCTCCTTCAAACTCTGTGGTTCGACTACTTGAATGGATTTCCCGTAGGATAAGAGAAAATTAGGAACATAGGTATGAAGTGTTTTTTCCTCAAGTATAAAGATTGCTTGATTGGAGGTACGCTCTTTTAGATGATGGCCTAAAAACCAATGCAGGCATAAGTCATCCAATGCCTCTGACCTACCTTCAATCATTAAGGTGATTAAGTCGTTCTTGTCGACTAAATCAGGTAATAGATTTCCTAAAAAAAATTCGCGAGCCAAAAATGCTTCGGAACGCTTAAATATGTTTTGAGTACGCTTGATTTGTAAAATTCGATCTACCCGAAAGCTGCGCATCTCATTTCTCAGGTGGCAAAATGCAACAATATACCATTTATTGTTCCAGTAGACCATTCCATAGGGATCTATAACCCTAGTCTTGGGTTGATCATCACGGCGTGTGCGATATTCAATTTCTACGGAGAACTCGTTTGCTACTGCTTGCTCCAATTCCGCCAATACTGGCTGAATAGAAGGGTCTCCCTTACGGTTTATAACTTCAAATCCGGCTAAATGACGGTTGAGCACACTTTCCTGTTCTTGATTCGAATACATTTTCAATTTGGATGTCGCATTACCTAATGCCTCACTCAAAGGGTATCCGGCTTCTTTTGCAAAAACAGTAGCATGAAGAAGTGCTTTTTTTTCTTCCATATCAAATAGCAGAGGTGCTCTGATAAAATTATTCAGCAAGCTATATCCACCGTTATGACCCGTGTCGGATATTATAGGCACTCCACTGGCACATAATGCATCAATATACCGATAAACTGTCCTAATATTTATTTCTAACTTTTCGGATATTTGTTTTGCGGTCATTTTAACGCCCGAATTCAGCATCCATAGTATTGCCAGCATATTATCGTTTTTTGGCATCACATATACCTCATCTTTTACCTCATCTTTATTAGGATCACTTCTAAGCACTTAGCTTTTTAAGTCACCTGTATCCCTTTATTATCAATATTTCAGTCTTTCAATCCTCACATAGCATTCAATGTGTGTTGACTCCTGCAACTTAAACAATAAGTAGCAATTTTAACATTGCTGCTTTAACTCTCAACTCAACTTTCTGCTTTACCACGAATTGTTATGCAGTTGACCGAGTATGATTTAAGCTTCCCGATAGCTCAGAGAAAAAGCAACCAGTTTATTAATCGGTTGCTTACTTTTTACAAATAAACTTCCGCTTTTTTATTAGCTCAATAACCTAGTAGCTTAAAATAATAGGTACCTATATCCGTGTTTACAATCAAATCAATATTTCTAAATTTATTATATGTAGGATTTTCATTTTTATAGAAAGGACAAAATGTCACCTGAAGCTCCGGTATCATTATCACAAACTTAATTCTCCACTCTATACTTGATCCTCCCCCTAAATCTTCCAGGGGTCTTCGTGCAATCTTCCGTAGGCTGCGCCAATGCTACCGCCTTCTAACAGGCAGGCTTTAATTTTTTTCTGTAAGGATGTATATTGCGGAAGTTCGTGTATTGGAATATCAGTCCTTCCATAAACCCATCTAATAGAGCTGTCGTTCGTATCATCTACACGTATCAAGTCGAATGCCTTCTGAAAGCCGACTATATTTGAATTTTTAGACAGCAACTTAGCAAGGACAGGAGAAAGCAGCCAAGAATCACACACCATATCGGACTGAGCATACTCAGGAAAATATTTTGCGAAAAATTCCCTAGCATCCTCATATGACTTCCGCAAACTATCGAGCCTCATATCTGCATCTGCGGGGATATGTATATTTATTATCTTCTTTTCGTCCTGCTCGATCATTTCATATTCAAGAGCACCGATACGGAATTCGCGAAGTGAAATCTGTCTTGGAAACCACCATCCCCACGTGAATGCATATGTCCCATATATCTCGTAATGTTCCTCAATGAATCTGGTACAGAACTTTATCGTGTCCACAAAAATGGTCTCGCTGATTCCTCTTTTTTCGTATTCCCTATGTGTCTCTACTGCACGCAGAAGCATAAAAGTGAGCATTTTGCTCCCATCTGGATCATTTCCCAGAACCCCCTCTATTTCTTTAACTCCCTTTTCCCAGTCAGATGGATCATACAAGGCAGCAAAAAAGGGCTTTACTGTTTTCTCTTCGAATTCGCCTGCAAAGTCAAGCACTTTTCTTTTCATTTGATCCGGTAAGCAAATACGCTCACACACTTCTTCCAAAGTCATATTTGTATTCTCCTCCATCAGACAAAAGAAACAGCTAATTAATTTAGGACCGTATCCAACTGAATCGCGGTTACAAAGTCTCCTCTTAAAGATGTCTCTTTTCTTGATAAAAATAAATTTCGTATAATTTTCTCCTGAAAGGTATATTTCTTCTAATCTCATTTCTTACCTTTAACTCTATTTTATTCTAATAAAAAGTGCAATGATTTAGTCTCCAATGCGGGTAACATTGGATTAATGATTTTCAATTAACTCATGGTTTCTTTATCCCATTATCGTATTCTTCAGCGGTTCATTTCTTGGAAGCACTGAAGTAACGAATTATTCCTTAAAAGAAAGGTATACTCTATCATAACTTTTCGTATAACTGCCCAGTAGCTTAAAGAAAAAGCAACCGGTCTATTGATCAGTTGCTTACTTTTTCTAATTAAACTATCGTTTTTCCATTAGCAGTGTAAAGACACTACACAATTTCCTGGTAAAGATTTTCTTAATCTTTTAACAAGTCCGCTATCCAAGTTTCTGAGCCAGGGATTATATCTGTCCTACCATAAACAAGCCAATGCAATGTTTTGATCAGCCAACATAAACCACCTATTTGTAATTGCCAGATTAGATAATCCATTTGATAAGCAGTTACGTTAAGATAAGCATATAATATTTCCTCTCTTGTAAGACTCCCCAAAGAGTGAGCCTCGTTGACCATGTTCCACCCGTTTCATTCAAAGCTGTTCTAAGTCGTCCAGGAGGAGTTGTCCAACCTTCCAAAATAGATGCTTGAAGTGCAGCCGGAAGAATTCATTAATCTTCTGGCCAGAGCCTACTGCTGAATCTGTCTGTTCCTCTTTTTTGGACAATAAAAACAGTCAATCATATAGACTAACTGCTTGGATCGTGAATATTAGATTATAAAAAAATCTCGAATTTACTTATCCTTGTTCTGCCGTTCATAATCTATTAAGGATCCAATCACTATGCCTAATAACATTCCAAAACCTGCTCCGAGTGATATACTGATACCTACGTTAAGGTCTAAGAAACTATTTACGATCAAGCTTACACAAGCCCCACTACTAAATCCAATTATAAGAAATATGGTTAAATATTTATTTTTATCGTTGTTCATCGTTTCCTCCTCAAATCCATATTGCTTTTTTTGATTTCAGAACCATATTTTTCCGTGAAACCGTCAAATGCATAATGAACAACTAGAATGTTTCCTCGTTTATACTCTGTTACTTTAGTTAATGTAGTAATGGTGTACTCTGCATTTTTAACGGCATTCTCAACTTGGCTCGAAGATTTAAAAAAATAGTAAAGAATAATAACAGAATGTTTAGAAAATTCACCTTTCTCATGCGATCATCACCAAATAAATTCGCTATCCCTTCGATAGTTTACATACCCTCCAAGGTGTTCGTGTAAGGAGCAGTTAATTGATAGTGTTGTATCCTTACTTCATCATTTTCCGACAAGCGCTTTCATTATAGTTGCGCCAATCACTAACATTACATTGTCCGTATTCATTCCAACCTACAGCTAGATATAACGCTTTTAGTGATTAATAAGTTGAATTAATCTGCCAAAAGTAGCTAAGAGAAAAAGCACCAGTCTATTGATCGTTGTTTACTTTAAAGGGAGCAGTTGCCAACTGGCGAGCTGCTGCCTGCTATGTTCAGCTATCGTTTCTCCGTTAACTTCAATTTAAAATCTTGTTTTATCAGATAGTTTGTCTACAGTACCCTCTCCGAAGACTTATTACGAACTATGATGTAAGGTCAGTGATTCATATAATGTGCATATAGTTGCTCGAATGTTGTAAAACGTTCGACTTCTCTGCCCACCTTCCCATACTCGTCTAAATATTCATCCATCACTTCAAGGAACTTCTCTTTCATAACTGGTAAATTATTTGCATCAAAGTACTGCATAATATCAAATTTCTTGGTTCCTTTCTCCTGAGCCATTTCATCAAGATACCCTTGTGCTCCATAGATCGAAAGAAAGACGTAGGAAGCATCATTCGTTATAACACTGTTTAAAATTTTATTGCGGTAGTTGCACCATAATTCTTCATATGTTCCCCTCAGATTATCAAAGGTCGGAGCAGGTTTAACCATGAAGTTATCACACATCGTGCTATGTAACCTCTTAACGCTATTCAACATATTAAAAGATGCTATTCGGATATCTTCAATGGTACGAGCCTCGATGATTGACATGTATAAGGAATCGAGATCATCAGGAACATAGCGCAACGAGCGTATCTCTTCCAAATATCGTTTGATTCCTCGTTTGATGCACGTGTTATTCATACTTACCAAAGCATTGACTAGATTGTACAGAACTTCGGCAGATGCATGTCGCACTGAACCGATATCTTCACCTAGCATCGTATCGCTGTATGCTTGTTTAGCCAAACCGATCCATTTATTTGCTCGATAAAGACATGCTTCTCCTATTGGATTCGCAAGTGCATCAAGTGCTTTTTGCCTGAAGGCGTTCAATTTATCCAAATCCTCAGGCTTTGCATAGTAGAGTATTTTGAGATCGGTTAAACTTGATACGTTAGGACTCTCCAAGGTGGATTGCTCTTGTATTCTCGAATCCCATAGCGTGCAATAGATGTCATATCCAACGTCATCTAAGATAAAGCAATCAGATATTTCCCATCCCTTTTCTGTATTATTAATGATAATCAAATCAAGATCGCTTTTTTCGTGAAAGTCCCCGGTGTTAAATGAACCCGTAAGCCCAATAATTGCGATATCGTCTAGAAAATCTCTTTTTACCCGTTCAATCACCATGTTAATGAGAAGTTCATTTTTGCCCAGCAGCTTTTTCTTTATAATTTCGTCCATTCGTTGCACCACCTTCGTATGATCCGGCCGTCCTTCATCATAACAACCTTAACTTGAGTCTATCGATTTAAAGGTGCGGTTACTATGTATAAGTTGATTTAATCCATCTTTGAACAAATAAACAAAAACCGCTAAACCGTTGATACAACCAGTTTAGCGGATTTTATTAATTCTTTTTATAAACAATTTTCTTTATGCTTTCGCAGGACAAGAAATACCGTTCCGCCAACTCCTCTATGCTGACTCCATTGTGGAATAAGGAGTTAATCTCCGCGTTTCGAGCAGAGACCTTGCTCTTGCTTTGTGTTTTCTCGCCCCATTTTAGATGTGCCTCTTTGCGTTTCGGGATATAAACCAATTCACCTTGAACATATTGTTGAATGATACGTAGCAATTCTTCTGGAAAAACAGACTCGGCTTTTGAATATTTCATGCGCCTCACTCCTTATTTAATAAATCAATAAGGTGCAAAGCCAGTTAACAGAATATTACGATTCGTCGTTGGCAAAATGATTGTTCCTAAACTCTATGCAAAGCTTTGCCATATCCTTAACTGGCTTTGCATAGAGACATGCATGTAAGAACCCCACCCCGATTGTTTTCAATAGCCTCACCTCCATAGAAAACAGATAGCTGCTACCAGCTATTATATCAAGCTTGTTGTTCAATTGTTTAAACATGTCTTTTTAAGCTGCTGTTTTTTACTAATGTTTTCTCCGTCAGAGAAGCGTTTCAGTACATTTTTTGAAACGTCCGTAATTATCTTAAACGACTAATTCCTTTAATCCAGGTTCAAAATTTGTTAAATCAGAAAAGCTTTGACCTGTTTCGTTTATCTCCAAGAATCGGTTCATAACAGTGTCTTTATCTCCTTCTGTTATCCATAGTGAAGATAAGTATTTTGCAAGACCGTAAGAGTTCAGTTTATGTCCGTTATCTAACACAAGTCCAAACATCCTTAGAGAATCTTCATGTTTTTCTATTCTATTAAATGAGCATCCCAAATTATTTAGAGCGATGAGTAATGATCGCTTTGAAGTCCGGGGATAGTTTAGTTGACTCCAACTTCCCAACAATGGTGGTGCTGATTCAACATTTTCTATCGAGCAAATTTCATCCAAATGTGTTGGAAGTAATTGATATATACAAGAAATAATTGAATTTATCCCCTCTTCATCTTTATGTAAATAATTCCGTTCCAAGAGTAACGAAAAATATGCAATTTTTGAGAAAAGAAGATTCTGCCAAGTGTCGTCCTCATGAATTAACCTCAACATATTTTCAAGAGCAATATCGAGTACTTGTATATTTTTTAATGTTACTGAGGATGCAGCAGCGGTCCGATGACTTTCAAAACGCACAGCCCGATTTTCACGCGATCTATTCGAATGTGTACAGGCGTATAGATACCATTCAGTCCAATCCTTGAAATGGTCTGTCAGGGACAAAGTTAATGCTTGTGTAGCGTCTGATACTAACCAGTGGAGTTTTTCCGGATATAATGCTGTCTTCCCCCAGTTAACAAACTTTAAGTGATTCTGATACAAATCATTCGTGTTCCTTAGTAAAGCATAGTTATCGGAAAGATTCCAATATACCCAGCCTTCTTCATCTAATGATAGCTTCTTCGATTTCTTGAAATCATGAAGGAGGTCAATTATTTCGATACTATCGTTAGCGTTAACTAGTTGATTGAATTTTTCATAAATATCCATTTTTCCACCAACCTTTTCGAAGGGATATATGGATTATACATACTTCTTCAAACTTATAACAGACTGGTAATCACTCCCTTATTTGGTATAATTAAATCATGATAAAAGGTAACGCGGATCAGGATCGCAGGTCTGTCGAATTCATAGCAATCTTCTCACGTTTCGGTTGCCACTTATTTGGCGGTCTTTCTCCAAATCAACACTTATAATTTCAAACAAGGGATTTAACGATTCCTTAAAGCCTCAATCATCTGCTAGAATAACAATTTCATCACTATTACCATAATAATCATATCTAGAAGCATTCCTTAACTTCTTTAAATTCGTCATGAACAGCTTTTCAGCTATCCTTATTGACTGCATAGTCACTGCGAACCCACAATATATGCTCTCTTCTGTCCAGTGACTATGCCTTGGTTATTTACAACATGGCACTCTTTAAATGCCTCAGATCTTGTTTTATAAAAAGATTGTACCACACTGAAAAAATGTAAATTAACCATATTCGACGTGAGTAGTCGCCTTTATTACTCCGATGCAGGATAAACATCTTTTCGATTATATTCGTATTGAATATTTCATCGATGCCACTATATCGTATTTCTTCAAACATTGTATCTGACACTGGAGTCCTAAGCCAATCACGAAGAGGTACGGGAAATCCTAATTTCGGGCGATGCACAATAGCTTCGGGAACAATTCCTTCCATAGCTTTACGCAAAGCAAGCTTTGTTGTTTTTTTGCCAATCCGATTGGATACAGGTATTTTTTTCGCCGTTTCGAAGACCTCTTTATCTAAAAAAGGTACTCTTAATTCTAATGAATGTGCCATGGACAACTTATCTGCTTTTGATAAAATGTCTCCAGGTAACCAAAAATTCATATCAATATACTGCATTCTCGTCGTAGGATCTAGGTGAACTGTCTTATCATAAAAAGGTTTAACAATATCCGCGGGATGTAAAAAGCTATTTTGAGCGTGTACCGATTCATGAAGCAAATTCATATTTCCGCTTTTGTTAAAAATATTAGCATTACCGAAAAAACGCTCTTCTATAGGTGTTAAACCACGAAGTAAATAATTTTTTCCATAAAACGGGTATGGGTACAAGGATAATGATTTTCGTAACGAATCCTTAATAAAGTTGGGCATCCAGGTTAAGGGTCTTAATGCATCTGGTTCTCTATAAATTCTGTATCCTCCGAATAATTCATCAGCGCCTTCCCCTGATAGGACAACGGTAACATGTTCTCTAGCAAGCTGATTTAGATGATAGAGGGCAACGGCGGAAGGATCCGCAACAGGCTCATCTAGATGCCACACCGTTTTGGGGACACTTTCAAAAAAGTCTTTTTGCGATAATATGTGAAAATAATGATCTGTCCCTAGGCTGGCAGCGGTTTGATTTGCAATGGTCGTTTCATTGTTCGGTCCTTCAAATCCAATCGAAAAGGTTTTTGTCGACTCTTCTGCACTCATCATTGCAGCTATAGCTGTGGAATCAATTCCACTGGACAAAAAACATCCTCTACTCACATCGCTTTGTAAATGAAGATTTACAGACTCTTTCAATTTCCACTGAATTTCTTCTGCATAGTCTGTTAAAGATCGTTCTACTGGTTGAAAATTAGGTTCCCAATATTTCTCGATCTTCATGTCACCATTCGAACTAACCATTAATCGTTCTGCAGGTCCTAATTTATGAATATCTTCAAACATCGTATCGGGTTGAGGGACATACTGAAAAGTTAAGTAACTGAACAAACTTTGATACTGAAGCTTTCTAGGAACCCCTTGAACCGCAAGTATGCTTTTGATTTCCGAAGCAAACAGAAAATTATTCTCGTCTTTGAAATAATAAAAAGGCTTGATCCCGAAATGATCTCTTGCAGCAAAAAGGGTTTGCTCCTTAAGGTCCCAAATCGCAAAACTAAACATTCCACGTAAATGATGAACACATTCCTTACCATATTCCTCAAATAAATGCACAATGACCTCTGTATCTGACTGCGTGTAAAAATGATGTCCCTTTAGCTTAAGTTGATCTCGCAGTGTTTTATAGTTGTAGATCTCACCATTAAAAACAATCCAAAGGGTACGATCTTCATTCGCCATTGGTTGGTTGCCGTCTCATAAATCTATAACCGACAACCTGCGGAAACCTAGACCCATTCGAGAATCGAGCCAAACACCCTCATGATTAGGACCTCGATGGTTCATTGCCCCAGTCATTTGTTTTAAGGTTTCTTCTTGTGGTTGCTGTCCGTTATACTTTAATATTCCTGCAATTCCGCACATACTATTCTAGTCCTTCCTATAATAAAGATATTGGATATAGAGTCCCCACAATTGCTTGAATCAATCATCATTTTTCTAAAGAAATCACTTACTCAACTTTCGCGTGAAGAAGACACCGCTCGCTGAAACGTGTATTTTAACAATTCATGATTAGGAACATATATTAGTACATATGGAGATAAGGAGGCGTAGAAATTGCCCATTGATAAGGACCTACGAGATATAGAAATTGCCAAGCTAGCTTTTATAGGGGGTTCCATTGCTACATTAGGTGATGGAATCGCTGCGCTAGCTGCCGGTTTAGCGTTAGAAGCTTTACAACAGGATTATAAAACCAAAAACAATAGTCGTACCGCTTCTATTAAATCAACTAAGAAACAACTTGATCATTTTATTAACGAGTTAGTTAAGATCAGGAATAATGTTGGTTGACAATTACTGTATCCCCAGCTCTTCAGCCGTTTTTTTTATTGCGCAGTATGCGTTAAAAGTGAAATAAAACCTCCACTTATTTTGTTCAACTCATCTGCCCATTATCATTATCCTTCGAGCAATATTTCTCTTTGACCTGGATATTCTGATCTGCCGTATGAAATAAAAATCTACTTTTTCTTTACTGGTATCCAAATCTCCCCTGTATGATGTCCTGCCGGTCCATAGTACATTTCAAAACTAGGTGCTTCAATCTGTTCATACTCCGAAGTTGGAAACCACTCGAAATATATTCGATCCCATAGTTTTTGTAAGTCACATTGCGGCTCTGAGAAAATAGCCCAAGTTGAAGCAGGAACCGTAAGTTTTGTGAATTTATCGGGGATTTCAAGCTCCTTTGGTAGGTTGTAACATACCATGTACTTAAAAGATTCTCCATTATCATCATATAAGGCAGCATGCAGCATCGTGTCTGGAAAACGTCCCAATAATTCGTTCATCAGATCAACACTGCCATCCTCATCACATTGTTTACGGAACCTAGGAACTTCAGAAAAAGCTATTTTCCTGTCGGAATTAATGAGGCCATAAACTCCAAACATCTCAAAAGACCCTCTTTGTTCAATTCGGTAATTCATTTCGACATCTCCTTTTATTGAAATAGAGAAGGACATTCGAGGATAGGCTTTTAGAGAAACACCTTGATCGCGCGCAGATATCGGCATGATTCCATGAAGGTTTTTAAATGCCCGTGCAAACGCTTCTGGCGAATCATATCCATATTTCATAGCTACATCAATAACCTTTGCACCCGTGGTCTGAAGTTCAAATGCTGCCAATGTCAACCGTCGACGTCGAATATACCCAGATAACGAGACTCCTGTAATAAACGGAAACATTCTTTGAAAATGATAAGTAGAGCAACAGGCTTTCTGTGCTAATTCATCATAGGAGATATTGTCCGTTAGATTCATTTCGATATACTCCATGGCGTTATTCATCCTGTCCAACCAATCCATCGTTTCCCCTCCCTTCAATATAAATTTATCGTAGATGAAAAATGATTACCTAGCATTTACTGCACGAAAAAGTCAGCATCTCGAAGATAATGTATCTCCATCTTTTAGGTAGTAACAATACCCAGCTGCCTGTTACAGCATCGTGCAACTTCCTGCAAATTTTATAAATTCACGCAGAAATCTTCAATAATTTCAACTCTTCAATTTTTACGGAGAAGGGTACTGCATCCTCTTTAGGTAAAAGGTTTCCATCACCGTCAAATATACTTCCTATAACACGAAGTTTAACAAATTGCAAAACTTTTCGGTTTAGGAATCAAATAGATCTTTCCATTTTAAAGCGTACGGGTAGCTCAATAACCTACCGATTTCTGCAATACAGAAACACTTTCCATGTAGAACGCTTTATTTTTATCAATCCCTCTATTTTTACACCAGACAACAGCATTAAATGCATCGTAAAAAGTATAAAAAGGCAGTATCGTTTCCAAATCGATCATAGGACGAATTGATGTATACCCTTCTGTATAAGAAGTTTTACTTTGAGGATTCACTTCCCAGACATAACGATTGATTTTAGTAAAATCTATTTCTGAGGATCCGCCCCGAGCACTCTCAAAATCAATAATTCCAGCAACGTCATTATTATGTATTAATATATTGCCTGGTCTAAAATCCATATGTACAACACAGGGACCATCAGGTTGCGGTAAAATGGGAAAGGCGCTTTCAAAATGATCTATACATTTTTCATAAAGCTGCCTTTCAAGCACATCCTTAGCAGGTTCTTTATACTTTTCAAAGTTATTTTTAATATAGAGTCTCCAATTGTTCTGATTGGAAAATTGAAAACCTTCGGTTCCTTGAGCACCATATCCAGGCATCTTAGTTTCATGCAGCATTGCATGTAATACTCCCATTTGGAATGCTAATTCATCGTTTATGGATCCTGTACACGGTATACCTTTTATTTCTGATAAAAGTAAGGCACCTGAGATTAAGTCGTCCCCACTCCAGATATCTAACACTTTTGGAACCGGTATTACCTCTCTCAACATTTCTAGCATTCGATATTCGCGATATAGTTTATCCCTGTTATAGGGGACCTTCGCATATACCGTTTCTCCATTAGTAAGATTCAGCTTGTATACTTGTGAACTAAAAGACTCAGGGACATGATCTATACTTATAACATTAAGGTTAAATCTATCTATAATCGTATGTACTAAGTTCAAATCGCACCTCGTATTTTATGAATGAAATGGCAACCTATGCATTTCTGCATATTATTGAGAAAGTCCTGCCTATTAACTTAAAAGAAAAAGCAACCGGTCTTTTGATCGGCTGCTTATTTGTTTTAAATCAAGGAGAGACTTTACGAAAAATCAAAGGAAAACGAACTAGGTTTACTTACCACCCTATGAACGATTGAGAACAACCGAGTGGCAATATCACCTTTAACATTTAGTCTGTACCCACCTCGAACCCTATCCACAAAGCCGAGTTCAATGCAATCTATAATTACTTTGTCAAAATTCATGTCTGCTGGTAGACGTGAGCGAAGTATCGACTCCTCTACTGGAGTGAAGTCAGGCTGTAAATATTCATTATTAAGCAATAAATCATATAGCATGGTTATAATATCCGGAGGTAAGATATTCATTGGAAACTCAACTAATTCATTCATTGCTTCAGTAGCTTCGTTTAAAAAAAGCGAGGTAGCGATGCAAACGAATCTATCTTTTGCCCATAGGCCTAATCCAGATGGACCTAGTTGGATTTGAGTTGTTGATGGATCTGATGCTGGCGTTTGTGCGTTTTGAGATGTTGCAGCAATCACCTCGCCCAGAAAATTGATTTTCTGTTCTTGTGTCATCGTCCGAAGTTCCGTTCGAATTTGAGGCAGCATGGCTTGTAAATTGCTAGTTCTTCCAAGCAAAAAGTCGGTTGTGCAATCAAAGACAGTCGCCAACTCCGTTATAAGAGAAATGTCGGGTAAGGAGTCGCCTTTTTCCCATTTAGACACTGCTTGTGCAGAAACATTTAGTAATAGCCCTAATTGTTCTTGTGTCATACTTTTGCTGTGACGAAGCTGACTGATTCTTCCTCCAATATGACTAGCATTCGCTTCTACGATTGATAACACCTCCATGAATTTATACTTTAATTATAATTACACTGCTATTTAATGGTATGGAGGTATAGTTTACAACTAAACCATTAGTTGATTTTCTAGATCCTTAGTAGAAAAGAATAATGACTTAACTATTGAGCAAAGAGCAAAGCTCCCTGCGTGTTGAATTATTTTTTGATTTTACAAATGAAGAAAGCGTATTCAGGATAAGCTTCAAACAAATTCTTTTGTTCTAACTGAAAATTTGTTGATGTTAGATATTCTTCTAACCTTTCCAACAACGAGTATTTTAAGTTAGCCATAAACATAAGAAATCCACCGGTATTCAGTAAATCAAAACACGAATCTAAGCATCTTTCAAAATCTCCAGATTCATGGATTGCAGAGCCGATTAAGGTTACAATATCAAACTTTTCATTCGTTATTTCCTTATCGAAAATACTTTTACATAACACTTTAGATGGATTAGGATGACCTTCTCGTTGCTGTCTGTAAGCGAAAATGTCGCAAATATCTTTGTTAATATCAATGCTTGTTAAGTTCCCTTTGCCTTTTAGCCAATATCCCAGGTAATCGTCCCAATCCCCTGTTCCAATTCCAACATTACATACCTTAATTCCATCCGTGACTGGAAACTCTCTTCTTACGTAATCTCTAGTGATCAATTCAGTATGTATACATTCAGGTGAGGAATTCCATTCACCTGCTTCAGGACTTTTAAGTTCCAGATAATAGTTAAATAATCTGTCATCCATATTCATTGAGGAACGTCTCCCTTTGTATTCGATATCTATATCTATTTTCTCTCGTAACATTCCATTATGAAATCTCGTATTTAATCAAGAAAACTGCCTGTTAGCTTAACTCTAGGAAACGGTTAGCAATCCGCTGTGTTTAATAAGGAGGCAACCGACGTTTGTCGGCTGCCTCCTATTTATTAATCCATATTTTTTGGTATCTCGCTCTCGCTCAAAGCTATTAATCGTTCCTCAAACTCAAAGGGTTCTTCGCATGAGTAAATTTGATGAAAGAAGCCTTTATACGGGATATCGTCTTCCAAACATTTTATAAGATAGGATAGTTCCTCGTCACATGTCGGTTCCTCACCGGTGTGATGCATTACTTCAAATGCATCAACAATACTTTCCAAGATGTTTACCTGAATAAATAAGGGCAACTTATCCAACATCGAATCTTCGATTTTTGTCTCAGATCTGTACCCTGCGAGGACTGTTTCAAAATAATCATCCATAAACTTTTTGCGTTTACCAGCGTCTGGTTCAAATTGTATCCAGCCTACCCCGCTGATCCAGAGTCCTGCCAGATCAAACATATACCAGCAGTAACATGAATTATCAAAATCATATACGGTTATTTGTCCGGTATTAAAATCAATTGAATAATTCCCATCATTATAGTCAAAATGGTTCATACCGAAAGTCACTTGGTTCCTTTCCAATCCTTGTAAGGTATTAAGGAGCTCGACCAGTTTCTCCTTAAGCAAAGGGAAGGATTCAGGTATCAGTTTATCGATATACAAGACATTGTATTTATCGAAAAAGCTATAACGGCGATGGATAGGAATATATCCTTTCGATATTTGGTGCAATTTCCCCAGGACTTTACCGGAATTATAGTAATATTCAGTAATTGGAGCTCCATCCCGGTACTGATAATTATTTTCGACTAGCATCTTCCCTTTCGCCTTAGGAAACAGGGATATAAAATAGCTATGATGATTATGAATGATTTCTTCCAGCAATTTTCCCTTCTTAGAGCTGACAACATCCGAGACACTTCCTCCGTGCTCGAATAAATACCTGATATACTCATGTTCTCCCAGAAAATCTTCCCGGCTCCTGTCAGGTAAGAATGCAATCCTGAGTATTTTGGAGTCGTTCCCCTCTTTTTCACAGGAGTAAACAACATTCCGCCCACCTTCATGTGCCGGAATAAGCTGCATATTATAACCTTCTAATTCGAACAACTCTGACGCTAATGGAAGTAAATATTCTTCACTGATTTTAATAACCTTATTATGATTTATACGATCTCCTCCAGCCAACATTTTTGCAACGATGAAATTGCCACAGAGGAAATCCAAAAAATGAGATAAATCCTCTGTGGACCTAAATAATAACCACCTTGTTTAACATTGATTGATCGCTCCTTTCAGCTATTCTGCTATAAATTCTACCTTAAAATTCCAGATTATTTCCAGGTAAAATATTTTTATAATCAATTACTTTTAAAATAGAATCAATTTCATAATACCTTTAGTTGCTTTAATCAGGGGTATATATAGATCAATCGATTGCAGCAGCAACACCATCGTTATTATTTGATTCGGTTACATAGGCTGCACAATGTTTAAGTTCGACGATTGCATTTTCCATGGCGATGGGAAATCCGGACATATGAAATAGGCCTAAATCGTTAAAGTCATCCCCAAATACCATTACATTTTCTGATTTTACACCGATATCATTTAACACCCATTGTACCCCTTGTTCCTTGGAAGCTGACTTATGCATAATTTGAACTAGTACCCCTTCATCGGTTGCGATTACGTTCACATGGCCACCGAATTGTTCGCTTATATCCTTCCATGCATTGCAACCTAGGACCAATATTTTGGTAGGTGAAAGCGAACTTATATATTCTTTATCCACAACTTGGGGTTTGGGATCATTCATACGGATACCCAATGGAGCACACTCGGAGTCAGGTACTGGACTACATGTATACCATGAATCGTTAACTTCATATGAGATAAAGGACTTAGGTGCGCGTAACTCGATGAACTGGCTTATCTGTTGGCTTATCTCTATAGGGATACTAATATGCTGCTCATTCTGCTTCGATTTACATGTAACTAAAGCACCATTGTAATAAACCATATAGTCTACAAAAGGGAATTCTTTTAAAAATTGATCAGCTGCTCTAGGCGGCCGTGCCGTAGCAATAATAATATGAATTCCAGAATCAAAACATCTTTTGACAGCCTGATAATTCCTTGGAGATATTGATTTATCATTACTCAGTAAGGTCCCATCCAAGTCTAGTACAAGTACTTGAATATTAGTCATATGTATCCTCCCAGCTAATAAGCTAAATTGGTAAGATCCTATTCCTTATTAAGAGAGCCGTCAACAAAAACATATAGATTCAACGTTGTTAAATGAAATGATCAGACTTTTCTCAGTTACGAGAACTACCTTATTTGAGCAGCAGTTTTCCTCATCTAACCCTTATCTGACTCCAAAGTGATTTCAACCTTTTCATCTTTTTAGAAAATTTTTCTTGCGCTATAACTTCAAGCCTGCTACTATGAAGAAGCATTATTTTTGGAAAGCAAATATTCAACTCCTATTTAGGATCTTTCCAAGCAGATAATCTTTGACCACTTTCTTTACTGGAAGTCAAGGCCATACGGACAGCCGGGTCAAATGCCGATTGGCAACTTTGTTGCCTTATTGATTGAGTTAAAAGCTCGAATTTTATAAGTTGGTTACTTTACAACCAGTGCATTTTGCACACAACTTGTGAAACGGTCAATAAGAGTGGTAAAAGTAATTATTTGCTATATAGACTCTGATCCTAACATTGTATAGTTGAATATTAAGATCCTTTCCATGAGACGATTTATTTTATGATTGGCTGATGAACACGCAAGAGGTTTGTCCAGTCATGTTTATTGGGACTTTTCTTATTATTTGACTATATATTGAAGCAAGTGTGATGCGCATGATGCGTGTTTCGCTTGCTTTTTTTGTTGCCGTTTTTACATAAAAATCTAATTTAGAATAGGGGATTGAAAAATGGGAAAAGCACTAATCATTGGCGCCGGCGGCGTAGCTTCAGTAGCAATTCATAAATGCGTTCAAAACAGCGAGGTATTCGAAGAAATTTGTATTGCAAGCCGTACGAAGTCCAAATGTGATGAGCTGAAAGCAAAATTGGATGGTGGCAACACGAAAATTACCACTGCACAGGTGGATGCCAACAACGTAGACGAGTTAATCGCTCTAATTAACGAAGTGAAACCGGATATTGTCATGAACCTGGCATTGCCTTACCAAGATTTAACGATCATGGATGCTTGTTTGGCCACTAAAACTCATTATATGGATACAGCAAACTATGAGCCGGAAGATACGGCAAAATTCGAATACAAATGGCAA
The DNA here is from genome assembly GCF_009870785.1 of Paenibacillus sp. An7. Lineage (GTDB taxonomy): Bacteria > Bacillota > Bacilli > Paenibacillales > Paenibacillaceae > Paenibacillus. The sequence continues at coordinate 12,871 of NZ_WTWX01000018.1, read as the reverse complement.
TGGGATTATCGCGAACGTTTTGAAAAAGCAGGAATTACAGCACTTTTGGGAAGCGGATTTGACCCAGGCGTAACGGGCGTGTTTTCCGCCTATGCACTGAAACACTATTTTGACGAAATCGAATATATCGATATCCTGGATTGCAACGGCGGAGATCATGGTTATCCTTTTGCAACCAACTTCAATCCGGAAATTAACATCCGTGAAGTGTCCGCTAATGGACGTTACTGGGAGAATGGGCAATGGATCGAAACGAAACCAATGGAAATCAAACGCGAATATAACTTTGCTGAAGTTGGCCAAAAAGATATGTACCTTCTCTATCATGAAGAGCTTGAATCCCTTGCGCAAAATATACCTGGACTGAAACGCATTCGTTTCTTCATGACTTTCGGTCAAAGCTATCTCATGCACTTAAAAGCACTTGAAAACGTAGGAATGACTTCCATTGAACCAATCGAATTCGAAGGAAAACAAATCATTCCGCTTCAATTCCTGAAGGCTGTGCTTCCGGACCCTGCTTCTCTCGGTCCCCGCACGGTAGGTAAAACAAACATCGGCTGTATCTTTAAAGGGAAAAAAGACGGCCAAGACAAGACTTACTATGTTTACAATGTGTGCGACCATCAAGAGTGCTATAAAGAAGTGGGCTCCCAAGCTGTCTCCTATACAACAGGCGTACCTGCTATGATCGGCGCGGCAATGGTCATGACTGGCAAATGGAATAAACCAGGTGTATTCAATATTGAGGAGTTCGATCCAGATCCATTCATGGAAGAATTGAACAAATGGGGCCTTCCATGGGTTGAAGACTTTAATCCGGTACTTGTTGATGCATTGCCTGAGGAAGCTAAAGAGTCGGAGCGCGTTCGCTAATATGAGGTTCGAGGAATTACCGACACCCTGTTTCGTAGTTGATGAAGCACTCATTGAAAAAAACCTGAAGATTCTAAGCGGCGTTATGGAGCGTACAGGAGCTAAGATTGTGCTGGCGCAAAAAGCTTTTTCCATGACCGCTATGTATCCCCTCATCGGAAAATACTTAAGCGGGACAACGGCGAGCGGTTTATTCGAAGCACGGCTGGGTCATGAAGAGATGGGCAAAGAAACTCATGTCTTTGCCCCTGCCTATCGTGAAGATGAAATTGATGAGATTGTGTCTATTTGTGATCATATCATCTTTAATTCCTTCTCCCAGCTGGAAAAGTATAAGGAAAAAGCCATTGCGGCCGGCAAAAAGATTGGGATCCGTATCAACCCCGAATGTTCAACACAGTTAGGACATGAAATCTATGATCCTTGCTCACCGGGGTCTAGATTCGGAGTCAAACGGGAGGATTTCCTCCCCGAACTGCTTGAAGGGGTTACGGGACTGCACTTCCACACCCTTTGCCAACAGAACTCGGACGACTTGGAGACCACGCTGAATGCAGTCGAAGAAAAGTTCGGGCCTTGGTTGACGCAAATGGAATGGATCAATTTCGGCGGCGGTCATCATATCACAAGAGATGACTATGATATTCCAAGACTGGAAGCCTGTATTTCGCGGATGCAGAATAAATACGGCTTGGAAGTCTACCTTGAACCTGGAGAAGCTATTGCACTAAATGCAGGCTATATGGTTACCTCGGTACTGGATATCCATAAGAACGGGATTGAGATTGCGATCGTGGACACGTCAGCAACTTGTCATATGCCGGATGTTCTGGAAATGCCATACCGTCCGCCGCTTATCGGTTCCGGCGAAGCTGGGGAGAAGTCATACACCTATCGGCTTGGCGGTCCTACCTGCCTTACGGGCGATGTCATTGGGGACTATTCATTCGATCAACCGCTGAAGAGCGGTGACCGATTGGTCTTCGAGGATATGGCGATCTACTCTATGGTAAAAACGAACACCTTTAACGGAATGCCATTACCTGCGATCGCTGTGCAGGACAAAGATGGGGATTGCCGGATCGTGCGCGAGTTCGGTTATCAGGATTTTAAATTCAGACTAGCTTAATAAATAATAAGAAACGAATAAGAAGCCGTAGCCCTGTAATTAGGGTCACGGCTTCTTACTCATTTTTGTCGTCTCTTATGGTAATACGTTCAGTCATTTCAGAGCAATATGCGTTTACCAGCAGGTTTTATCGTCTCTCTCAATAACAATCCCAATATAGATACCAATCATGATCCATTAATTTCTGGCCATGCTTCCCTAGGATTACGTAAAAAATCACCACCGAACCAATGAAGATCTGTGCTTTCAGGCCTTAATCCGCCTATCTTTGCAACACAGGTACGTTTCCAATCGATTTTATTTCATCAAAAATGTCCATTTTTAGAATCCTTTCCTGTAAAGATTATTTGTTATGTCATCTAGCGTTTCATATTTACGAGTCCCATCATCCTATAGGAACTTCTCTATTAGCGGATGTTATTTCCTCTTTAAAACGCTTCCTAAATATCACCCTTCAACTAAAGCATAATACTTAAGTACTGCTCCATTAATCTTAACCAATAAAATATCTCCTCGTTCTTTACTTGAATATATTTTTGTCCCTACTGATAGAACATTTGATGTTCCATTAAAAAAATCTTCTGCAATGGAAGTTTGTTTTTTTATTTCTCCAATCTCTTCATCGGGGGTTAGTACCAATTCATCAACCCAATCAATACCGGTTATATATATCAGGTCTCCAAACATAAAAATATTCGCATCTAAATCAAGACTTAATACCTCATTAGCATCAGGGTTACCAATTACTTTAACCGTTTTATTATCTTCTTGTGCATTCGTACATCCAGTAAGAAGTACTAATAAAAATATGAATAGTAAGGGAACTTTTCTCATCTCAATCCTCATTCTATTTTGGCTAAGAGTATAATTAAATTTTGTAGGCATGGCAATGTTTGGAAGAAAAATGGATAATGAGTTAGGCGAGAAAAGTAGTGGTATCTATGGTAAACCACAGTCAAGTATCACCTTTACCTTTCGATTCTTCATATAGTTTGTAAAGGTTAAATAGAAAAGACACTCACTTGGAGTGCCTTTATATGTATTCTCGTTTTATCAGATTAACGACGGATGATAATTTTGCAGTTGCTTAGTATCCTATGAATTTTCCTGATAAATAACTCAAGCTTCTAATGCAAGATGCATCTTGGCTTCAGCCTCATCCCATGGAACCGAGTATCCTGCCCCTTTAGCACAAAAGATGGAGGAAGAAGTATATAGTGAATCTGCCTCTTTGCGGTAACCTATCTGCTCAATGACTTCCTCTGTATTATGGCATCGATCGTAGCCGCCAAACACGCAGCGAATACTTCCTCGTCCATGTGTAAAAGATGCAAATTCTGTACTGTAGTTCATGAAAGTCGACACGGGCACCCTGCCTGTAACCACTGCTTGCGTTTCGTTCGTTTGCGGCGGATCAAAAACACCTGAAGCCCGCTGAATATCAGACAGCACCCTGCCCAGTTCATCCATAGCAACCTTGATTTTGAAATCGTAATAGGGCTCAAGCAGCACATTATCAGCTTTCTCAAGCCCCTGCCGCAGCGCTCGAAAGACAGCTTCACGAAAATCGCCGCCATGGGTATGTTCTTTATGTGCACGGCCCCTCAGCAGTGTAATGTTCACATCGGTTATCGGCATACCAGTCAGCAGACCGTGATGCTCCCTTTCATATAGATGATCCCGAATCAAATTCTGATAGCTGACATTCAAGTCATCGACATGACATTTGCTATCGAACTTGATGCCGCCACCCCTTTCTCCTGGTTCAATCAGCAGATGGACTTCTGCATAGTGCCTGAGTGGTTCGAAGTGACCATATCCTTTTACAGCTGATTGAATCGTTTCCTTATACAAGATTTCGGGTTGGCCAAAAGAGATAGCAAAACCAAACCGCTCCCTCACGATCTGTTCCAGCACTTCTAGCTGAATCAATCCCATAACGCGGATAGAGATCTCTTGGAATTTCTCATCCCAAACGACGTTCAGAGACGGTTCCTCTGCCTCCAGCATACGGAAAGCCGCTAGAACCTTCTGTACGTGTATCGAATTGTCGAATAATACCTTCGATTGTAACGTTGGCTCCGAGTCGTAAGCTAACTTGTCTGATAACAATCCTAGTCCTTGCCCAGCCCCTGCCGCGGACAGTCCAGCAACCGCAAACAAATCGCCTGCTGCCACTTTTTCTACAGGTTGGGACCTAAGACCATTCATCAAGAAGATCCGCGTAATTTTCTCATCATATGGAACCCCGTTGCTCTCGTAAGAAAGCTCTTCTCTCACTTTCAACTGCCCGCCAAGCGCCTTAATGAATGTGAGTCGCATACCGCTTTCATCGTGCCGAATTTTATAAACCCGTCCCTGAAATGAGGCATTCTCATCATAAGATGATGTTGTCAGCATATGCAGCTGTTCTAGAAATTCAATGACACCTATATCTTGTAGTGCAGAACCATAAGCATACGGAAAGAGCAGACCTGTTGCTATCATCTTCTGCAAGGCCTCCATCCAGAAGTTCGGATCCTCGCTTCCCTCAAGAAACGCTTCCAGCAAATCTTCATCTCGCTCTGCCATCGCCTCCCGCAGCGATTCACCGATCATGCCGCCAGCTAAGTTTTGAGTTACGCAGCATACTTCCTCCGTCAATTGCTGACGGATATCTTCCACAGTTCTGTCTACGTCTGCGCCGATCCGATCCGTTTTGTTAATAAAGAAAAATGTTGGAATCCGATGTTTTCGCAGCAGCTGCCAAACCGTCTCCGTATGACCTTGAACTCCTTCAACCGCACTTACAATCAGGATTGCATAATCAATGACCTGAATTGCCCGCTCCATTTCTGGAGAAAAATCGACGTGTCCAGGCGTATCTATCAAATAATAGGTATCTCCTTTATATTCCATAACTGCCTGATCTGCGAATACCGTAATGCCCCTAGTTCTCTCGATGTCGTGGTTGTCTAGAAAAGCATCTTGATGATCCACCCGCCCACGCGACCGGATACTGTTCGTATGATACAGCAGCTGTTCCGCAAAAGTTGTCTTACCTGCATCCACATGGGCGAACAGGCCCATTGTTAGTCGCTTCATAGAATCCCACTTTCCTCGTTTCTTGTTGATACTGCTCATTTTATTAAAACATAAGTACTCCTATAATTCCTCATACGATTAACCAACCTTATAGATTAGACTATGTTTTCTTCCCAAAATGTACGGAACATCCAATTTTCACCAGATTAGCTATCCTGAAAATTCGTTTCCTGATCCAGTTCGTGAATTTTAGCGACTAATTTTTCTGAATTGGAACGAAACACTTGGTTCGAATCCATCCAGTCCGATTTCAAAAAATAGGAAGCATGAAACTTCCATCCTTGATGGGCTGGATTAAAATCCATTTGAATTTCACGCCCCGGTCTACCTACGTATATCCTAGAACCCGGCTTACGCCATTTGCCAATTTGTGTGATTCTGTCCCGAATCTGTCCTGTAATATATGTAAACCTATTATTAAATGGAATGTCTCTCAAATGAAACTTTGGACACCCGACAGCAAATACTTGAAGCTGCTGAAATCCGTATTTTTGCTCCAATACAAGTCCTGTCCGATAAGCGATCACGCCTCCAGCGCTATGCCCGATAAGGATTACGCGATCCGAAGTTTCCGCATGCTCTCTGATGATTTGTGATACATTTGTTACTCGCTTAGACTGGTCATGGGATAGGTCATAGCTAACCTTAGTAAGCTGCTTTGCCAAAAGCCGGATAAAAGAGAACCTCGTTATACCGTTTGCAGTCCCATAGGGAAAGATCGTCATCATTTTTACATCTTGATATCTCTTTGCAATCTCACTTGCCGCTGCTTCAAAATTATTACGATAAGTCAGTACACCGGCAAAAAAGCAAACTACCATACGGCAATTTTCTGTACATGTACTATTGGAGGATAGGAACGTTTCGATCATGACTTTACTCCCAACATAAAACGATTTTATATTTTTAAGGTGCAATTACTTCAAATTATAAAACAAAAAAAGCCCGAATGATCAGGCTTCGTTATATATGGAATGGAATGGAATGTTATGTTAGTCGCATCGTTGTAATACATGTATTACTATCTTTAAAAGTACCGATCTCAGATTCTGCTGTTTTGCCCTCATACTCTATCTTCACTTGATATGTTCGATCTCTTGGCAGCCATAAATCAATAAAACCATTCTCAAAAGAAGTAATCGTGTCATCCATTACGATAGTACCTTCTTCATCTTGAATAAGTACGTCGAAATTTTTATTCACTAATTCCCCTTGGCACCCCGTTAGACTGTGGATAGCACATTCATGTGTGTTTTCAATAAACGGTGCAATGGACACAAAAAACTCGTCCTCTGGAAGGTCAAAAGATGTCTTTTTGCCATGATCCGTCACAATCAGTTCCTCTGGTGTAATAGATGCACTTACATCCTCAAAGGAACCAACACTATACGCATGAACTTTTTCTTTAATATCCTGCGTTCCAGCTTCATTTAATTCACTATTATAACTTTGGTTATTACAAGCTACTGTTACCAGAATTAATAAAATAAACGAAACAATGAGCAAACCTTTTTTCATAATATCCTCCCGTTATCTTATCCTATTAGAAAGTAAAGTCATAGCATTTCGATGATATCACATTTCAGCTTAAGTAGTCGCTACTAATAGAGTTCACATCATAAAGCTCTTGTCATACTTCATGAATGTTGTCCTTATAATATGTAATGAGGATTTCTTCTTTAGTCGGTCTTAGAGAAGGCCAATTGAACAAACTTGGCCCTTTCTCTTCTGAGGTTCTTTCGAGTTTGAAATAAATCTAAAGGAGTTGGATGAATATTTGTTATTTTCAATATATCACAAATTAAGAAAGAGAGATTACCATGACGATAGTTCTGTCCGCTTCCAGTTATCTTTGGCAACACAAACATATACATGGTCATCATCCCACGCCATCTGTCCCTGGCTACAGGCGCTATTAGACGATGCAGGAGTATACTTATCGCGAATACGCAGTTTGTCCCCATTTATATCGAGCTTAGTATCCGGATCATTCGTACCAATCCCAATGTTACCATTAGTGCGTTGTATGCTGAGCGGGGAATCAACTACTTTACCATGATCGTCATAACGGATAAACTGCAGGTTGGATCCCGTATTATCGCCCGATTCTTGTGAACTATCTGCCCGCACGACCCATCTTGGTGTCGTTTCATTCTCCTTACCGGATACACTTAACTCAATATCTCTGTTCGCCCCCTTCTCCCCAGCTACACGCAACACCCCACTCATCACATTAAAGTTGGATGAATGAGTACGAATCTCGCTTATATCCGTATCGAATGGAATTTCCATTCGAGTGAACAGTTGGTTGGCATATTGGCCAGTCGGTGACATTGTAGTCTCAAACGAGATATGTTTATGATCGTGTTGCTCTGGATTGTTTGCTTTGTCATGGGAAATAATTGCTGTCTTGTTCTTGCCAGCTTCGTCAACCCAGACAATTGCAGGCTTAGCTCTTTCTGCCGTCCATTGCAGCCGGATTAGGTCTGATTGATGTCCTTCCTGCTCAATCCATTTCTTATCCGTGGATAAATTCAGCCGATCATTGTGCGGAATCATGATGTCGTTGCCATTTTGCACGGCTTGTCCAAGCGTTGTCTCTCCTCCCTGTCTCTGCTCCGCACATCCTGCACCAAGCAAACAAACGCCCCCTAAAATAACGGTTACTGCCAATTTCTTTAATTTCATTTCGTATGTTCCTCCCATGATCGATATGAATTGACTTCATTTCGTATTTGTGTAAAAAAGGCCTTGTCTGATCGTAGTATATACACCTCGCTGCGTACACCCATTTCATCAAATTTCCCGGAAAAATGATTCTTTTCGTCTATAAAATCCCCGCTATCAATTGTCGATGCCCATTACTATAGGACTCTCTTTAATGTGAATTGCTCCAATAAAATTTAGAGTAATCATCAAAAAAAGTAATAGGACTAATGTCAGAATTTCGTAAACAGCAGGAGACATTTTGACCCACGATAAACCTGTTCCTACTTTCTAAAAGCATTTTGGATGTGCTCAGTCTGTTATCTTTAAATAAGGCGCTTACATTATTTCATCCATTTATTCAACTCGCTCAATCAGGATTCTAGCGAACAACAACACAAAAAGCCTCATATTATGTGATTCATAAGTCAATTAACATTGAAATCAAATTCTTTTAATTCTTTCTTTTTACTACTTTTTAGATTGGAAGAAAACAATCCGCATGATTAAAACACTTCGCATATCTCACACAAAGCATCGTTCGTTTCCTATTCCAGAAGGACCTTGGCTGATGAAACAGGGATGGAATGATTTGTTGTGCGCCCATTGGCCGGTACATACTGAAGATTTGCTCCCCCTCATTCCCCGTGGTCTGGAATTAGTACTTTGGGAAGGTAGACCATGGGTTAGTTTAATCCCATTTCTCTTGTCTCCTTTACGGTAATCAAGAATTATTCATTGGTTAACGTGACCTATTCAAAACGACTTGAAGTATTATTCTGGGCCCTAAAAAAGTGCTATAAACTATTAATTACACAACATAACACTCTGTTTATACTTTTCACCAATACAAAAACCCCTTCAAGGTTAACACCCAAATCATTAAACAGGGGAGCATTACTTGAAGGGTTTTTGATTTGTTTCACATTATGAGGATACAGTATTAATTGAAGTAAACTTAAGTTAATCCAATGTCTATTTCATAAGACTCTTCCAGTTTATTTCTACATAACGTAAAGTTATGTTAACTCATCTCACCTTTTCTGACTTGATTGTAAACGACACGATTAATAACAAAGCAGAGAAGCCAATTAAGTATGACAGCTCAAGAACGGCACCGTTTAAACCTTTTCCATACAACACCTTTTCCCCTGCTTCTAAAAACCAAGTTGTCGGCACAAAATCGCCGATCCGCTGCATAAAGTCTGGCATGATTTCTCTTGGCCAAAAACATCCACCAAGCATCAGCATCGGGATATTGACTAATGCCGTTAGCGAGCTCACCATCAGTGCGCTTTTTGCAAATCTGCTGATTGCAACGCCAATGGCTACGCAAGCAAGAGCAAACGCAAGACAAACTGTCATGACTTCCAGTTGTTGAGCCAGTGTTGATCCATAGGATATATCGACTATTTTCGGTAACAAACTGATTAATACGACAACCTGAATCGTTGCAACTAGGAAGCTTGCTATCATATGTTGTGAAAAATAACGAGAACGTGTCAGCGGTGTTGCGGTGATCCGATCATAGACTCCATTTAGCTTATCCTCCAGAATTAAGCTTGTGGAGAAAGTAATCAAGAATAACATACCAAATGCGATATAACCTAGGGACATTACCGCCGTGTTTACGTCTTTTTCAGATTTTTCAGAAGTTCCAGTAGAAAAGCTCTTATATTCTGCAGCGAATGCATTCTTCTTATAAGCTTCCATCCCCTTATAGAATGCATCTTCATTCCCGTTTGCAGCTGCCGCAATTTGTTTTGCTGAAGATATATAACTCGATACGTATACTTGAACGGGTCTCGCCACATTAGAAGCCTCAAGGGCATAGCTCAGAGCAGATACATCTTTTCCTTCAAGCATCTCTGCAGTGAATTCCGCTGGAAAAGTAAAAGCACTGTCTAGTTTTTTGTTTACTATCAAGCCCTTTACATCATCACCAGGGGTCAGTAATGTTACATTGTATTTCTCCTGCATATCCGATATTAGATCCACTATGAATGGGGATGAATCCTGGTCCAGTATGCCTACATTATATTTTGCATCTTTGGTGACCGTCGAAATCAAAAACATATTTAGCAGGATGGGAAGCACAAGCATAAATAAGATGTTTATTGGCTTTCGAAATATCCGTTTTATGCTGTTGAATAAGATCGTCATGCTCTCTTCCTCCTTGAAACCACAATACTGATTACCGTAAATAACAATGTGATAGCCAACATCTGTCCAATATTTACAAAAGCAGAACCTAGCTCGTCGTTATATACAACGTTAAATATCGCTGATTTTGCATAATAGCTTGGGGAAATTGCTGCGATAGCTCCAAAATCAATAATAATAAACCCGCCAATAAGAAAAGTGGATACAAGAGTTACAATATTGGCAAGGGTGTCGGCTTTTACGGAATCCTTTAAGACAATGGTCAATAGGCCACCAAGTGTCGTGGTTAATAAAGAGAACACAAACACGATCAATACGATGACACCTAAGTTATTCCCCCAATCCACGTCATATACATATTTGGTAAACAGAATAATTACCATGCCCTGTAAGAAAGTAACTATGGAAAGACCGATCGTTTTACCTAGATACTGTTCGAAAGGTTTAATCGGTGCAAGCTTGAGCCGATCACCCAATGTACCCAAATAGTCCTCTCCCATTCCTGCAGCGCCATATTCCTGACCACGCATTAGAAACATCAGCAGCATTGCAATAGCATAATATCCCATGGCTGTGGCCGATTTGGAATCGGTTAGAGGTTCTTCCTTCAAGCTGGTATCCGAACTCACTTGATCAATTTGCGAATTACCTGACATGGTGGCGACTACCCCTGCGGTATTGAGCCCATTAACCAGACTATCCACGACATTCCGTACAACTGTTGTATCAACGCCGGAAGATTTGGCAAGATATACTTCAACTGTTTTGCTTGAACCATCTGCTTCCCCTTGGTTCGAGAATCCTTCAGGAATATAGATAAACGCATCTGCCTCTTCCTTATTTAGAAACTCTCGTCCCTCATCAAGAGAAAATACGGGATCGAACTCTGCCAGTGAGCTAATATCTTCCGCACCGGTCATAGAGCTAATGAACATTTCTCCAAGTTGACCAGAATCTTGGTTGCTATAAACGATCCTTACTTTTTCCAAAGAGGTAACATTAAATTGGTCTTTAAACGCAGTACCTAATATTAAAATAATTAACAAAAAACTGAGTAATCTAATGAAAATCGATTTAGGGTCAATCATGATCCGTTTTGCCGAATAAAAAATTTGAGTGAGTATATTCATCGTTTTATCACCGTCCCGGGTTAGTCTCTCAGTTTTTTACCAGTCAACTGCAAGAATACCGTCTCCAGATTCGGTTTTTCCAGTGTCATGGACTTAATTTTAAATTCTTTCCGGATCAGATTTTCCATTATCCCCGTAAGAAACCGTTCATCTTTTTCCAAGCGAATGTCGAGTACTCCATTTATGTTGTTGCAAGCGGTGACACCTTCCAATTCTTTAATCACTGAAATGGCTGCGTCCGTATTCGATGCAAGCTCTAGACTTAAGCGAGTTCCCGTTGAAATGGAATCAATCAGCTCATCTATACTTCCGAGTGCGATCACTTTTCCAAAATCCATAATGGCGACTCGTTCGCAGATTGCCTCGATCTCTTCCATGTAGTGTGTAGTATAGATGATGGTCATCCCTTTTTGATTCATAATTTTAATTGATTCCAAAATATTATTGCGTGATTGGGGATCTACTCCAACCGTAGGTTCATCCATAAAAAGAATACGCGGCTTATGTACAATCGCACAAGCGATGTTCAGACGTCTTTTCATACCACCTGAAAAAGTCTTAGCAATCCCTTTTCTCCTGTCCCATAATCCAGTAAACTCAAGTGCTTCCTGTACGGATGTATGCAGCTCTTTGCCACGAAGACCATACAACTTCCCCCAATACGTTACATTGTCAATGGCACTTAAGGTTTCGAAAAAAGCCAAGTCCTGCGGTACATATCCGACCGACCGTTTAATTTCTTTTGCATGCTTGGAAAAATCCTTACCAAACATTTTCACTGTTCCATTGTTTATTTTTAACAAGCCCAGCAATGTGTTCATCGTTGTTGATTTGCCTGCACCGTTGGGTCCCAGCAGTCCAAATATCTCACCTTCATGGATACTGAGATCCACCCCGTCTACAGCTGTGTAATCTTTGTACCTTTTGACCAAACCCGTTACTTCTATGATCATCTTCATTCCTCCTCAACATTTCATTATGTGATTGATGATATCAGTAGCGATAAACAACATGCGCGAGTGCCTCATTAATCATCGATGGGACACTCGCGCACTTACGATTTCCATATGAATTTCTTAAATCTATCATAAGAGAATTAAGAAGTTAGATATCGTCTTATATTATGTGGCTATTCTTAAGATCCTTCTGATTAATGTTCATGCTGTAGCATTATAACACAAGAATGTACAGTAAATAGAACTCAAAGTAGAACTCAATGTGAATTCACATAAAAAACCTTATCCCCGCACTGTAATACGAAGAAAAGGTTAGTTATAAATAAATATTAAGGTGTAAGATAATATATCTTTACATCCGTAATATTTTAAAATATCTGCTATTTTATACTTATAGAGAGGTGTATATGGTGGATATGTTCGAAGTATTTCAGTGTGTTTATTTTTATCTATTGTGAAATATTCATATGATGTTTTTTTCATGTGATAGTATAAAAAGATCCCCAAACCTATTAAATCCGTTCGATATCTAACCTAGAAAAGGAAAACCCCAGTAGATCAACACTTACGCTTTTGTAGAAGCAGATAAAATCAGGACCACCAGTAAAATGAACTACACCCCAATGTCAGACATCAACTAACATTGGGGTGTAGTTCATAGCGGGAGGTTATTTGTTTCGCGCGTTTCACACACTCATCTGGCTAAATCCATAATAAAAAACCCCTTTGCTTTCGCAAAGAGGTTTATACATGAAGCGGGTGATGGGAATCAAACCCCCACGGTTTCCCTCACGATTTTGAGTCGCGCGCGTCTGCCAATTCCGCCA
>NZ_WTWX01000077.1 GCF_009870785.1 Paenibacillus sp. An7 | reverse complement strand
CGTTAGCGTAACAATAAATTTAGATTATAGCATTGAATCCGCTATTTTTTGGATTTCCTGATCATCAAGTGGCCTTCCTGTAAAATCAGTAATTATATACTGTATTCCTGAGTGAACAAAAGTTAAGCTTTTATAATCTCTAGTTAACAAAATAGCTGGAACTTCTCCTTTTAAGAATAATTTCTTTGCATAGGAAGCTCCATCATAATGCTTAATACGATCAAATTTTTTATTCTCTTTACTAATGCTTAATAATATTTGATCTCCTGCCTCAAATCCATAATATCGGACTTCTATTTGTTCTTTACTGATATCTTTTGTTTCAGTTTTTTTTATATTGTAAGGAAGAAACGTAGGAAGAGTTATTTTTAACCCACTCCGATTTTCATATGACTTGATAACTTTCTCTTCAGTTTGATCAATGTTCACCCATTCGTTATGTCCTGATACGTTTATCATCACCATTAATACGAGTACTATGTAGTTAAACAATCTTGTTCCTCCTTAATAAAAGATCCATGTTTTTATTAAGGTTACCTGAGCAAAACTTATTATTCATCGAGATAAAGTTTCGTACATTTCGTCACGCTATCCTACTCTGCTGGTTTGTAAATAAAAGAGAGCAGTTGCCAAGTGGTAAGCTGCTCCCTGCTGTGTTCA
>NZ_WTWX01000017.1 GCF_009870785.1 Paenibacillus sp. An7 | reverse complement strand
TCAGTTTTCAAAGATCAATCTCGCTAACAACTTTCGTCGCCAGCAACTCTTATATAATATCATGTATCAGAAATCTTGTCAATAGTTTTTTTATTTTGTTTTTCTTAAATCTAGTAAACTATTAATCTATATTCCCGCCTGTCGGTGACAGGACTTATAATATATCATGGATATTTCAATTACGCAACCCCTTTTTTATAAAAAAAGAAAAGCGGAATTATTCCGCTTTTCTCATGAGGATTTTATCGTTTAATCCATGGGTTTCTTCGTTCTTTACGTGCTCTACCTTGTCTTGATGCTTGATTATTATTGCTTGGCGCTTTATTTCGCTTATCTGAGGATACCGCTGCTTTTTTCACTTTATTAGATTTGGTAACTGCTTTACTTTTCTGTATCGCCTTCTCTTCTTCTAATATAGGGAGCTGATTGAGTCCGTCTAAATCAACAATCGGTTCCTGTGGCAACTCAGCACTATTCTGTTCACTAGTTTGAATCGTCTTTGCTTGGAAAGATGTCTGCCCATAATCGTTCTGGTAATTAGGATTATAATAGGGCGGCTGAACTCCATATTCAGTTGGTCTGAAATAATTTGTGTACTGCGGGTTGTGACCGTAGGCTTGCGGATGCAGCATAGGCTGTGCATTTTGGGCCGTTGCCGCTTTCCAGTCTGCTTCTGCTTGCATATAACTATATGGTAATGGTTTAGTATGACCACATCCGCAATCTCCTCCATATGAAGGAACATCAACAAGAGCATAATTTACAATGTAACCACCCTGTTCATAAGTGGTATGTGGTTGCTGACCTACCTCTCCACCTTTTCCTGACTGATAAGGCGTGTTCTGAACACTCTGCGGCAATAGGGTATACGGCAGTGGCTGAGGATAATCTTGCTTTTTATCATTTACATATCCATATTCCACGGGTTGTTGATACGGGTTTTGATATCCCTGGTATCCTGCATTTCCCCCGTACATTCCTTTATCATACGCTGGGTATTGAAAAGGATGGATGTACTCGCTCATGCAATCCTCTTTTTTTGAATAATACTCTTCCTTCTTAGGTTCGTACTCTGTTTTTTTCAATGGCGGTATTGGAACAGGCAGTGGTGTAGGTTTGATCATCTCTGGTTTAGGTACGGGTAGAGGCAGCGGCTTAGAAGGTGGAGGAGCTATTGGTTTTACTTCTGGTTTAGCAATAGGTTCAAGAATTGGTTTTTTAACTTCTTCTTTGGGTAGTTCTGGTTCTGGTTTTGTCATTTCCTCTTTTGGTGGAATCGGTTTTGGTTTAGTGATCTCTGCTTTCGGAGGCTTCGGCTTTGTTATCTCGGCTTTTGGGAGCACAGGCATTTCCGGCATCTCTGGCAGTTCTGGAAGCTGCGGATAGTTGGGCATAGGAGCAGTATTCTTTTTCCCTGTATGCACTTGGGTACCTGTTGCTGGCGTGATCGGACTTCCCTCTTGCATAATTTCTGTTGTTAGTTTCGGTGTACTGCTAGATCCAGATGGAATAAACACAGTTTCTCCGACAATCAGTGCGTTCGGATTCTTTAACTGCGGATTTACTGCAATCATATCTTGAAGCGAAACGCCCCAGGCTTTAGAAAGCTTCCATAATGAATCTCCTTGAACTACCTTGTGCTGATGCAAAATTGATCCGCCCGGTTGCGTCGCGACGGGGGCAGAAGGGATTTTCACCTTCGTACCAATGGTTAGTTGATTAGGGTTTGCAATCTCTGGGTTTGCACTAATGATTTTCTCAAGCGACACATTATATTTCTTGGACAAGAAATACAGGGTATCTCCTTCTTTTACGATGTGTATTCTCACAGGTTCATAACCTCCTTACAATCTTCAGGCATGACATTCGCCCTTTCTTTCGTTACTCTCATCCTATGCAGGACTTTTGACATTGACATCACTTCTCGTAAAAAAAACCTCATTCAGCAAAAATCTCTCTTGAGAGATAGGTTGCTAAATGAGGTTTAATGTGGCTATATAACACAATTACATGTTCTTCAGTTTTTTATGAGATGCAGTAAGCGTCTATCCCTATTCTTCCTTGTATATGTAGCAAGGGTAGGAGCCAAGTACACGTACTTGGCAACCAAGCGCCTCGATTTCCGCAAATGCAGCTGGAAGCAAAGCAGAATTGACTGAGTCCAGTACATCAATATAAAAATGATAATTACCCAATCTTTTTTTCGTAGGTCTGGATTCGATCCGTGATAAATTTAATTTGCGCCAAGCAAAGGCGGATAAGACCTGATGAAGTGCCCCTGCAAAATCCTCTGGAGGAGTAACTAAAATACTGGTCTTCATATGATCGGCTTCTCTATCCAATCGGATAGGATCACGCCCAATCAGCACAAACCGGGTATAGTTATTATCATGATCTGTAACCCGCTCAGCCATCAGATCAAGACCATGTTTTTGCGCTGCAAGACGTGTAGCAATGGCCGCCCAGCCTTTTCCCGGATTTTTCTTCACAATCTCGGCTGCTTCAGCCGTACTTCCGACGCTCTCAAGTTCTGCTTGAGGTGCATAGGTACGGATAAATTGCAGACACTGCGGGATTGCTACGGGATGAGACATAATTTTCTGAATACGTGTGAAATCAATCTCATCTCTGTCATTCAAAAATTCGGATTGATCCCCGATCAAATTCTGTATAGAAGGGTATACCCACTCACATTGCATGGGAATGTCCACTTCATGTATTAACCAATCCATATGTAGACTTACGGAACCATCTATTGTGTTCTCCACTGGAATAACACTGTAATTACTATCCCCTCGGTCTGTGGACCGAAATACATCGGAGATTAACTTGTAATGAATACCTTCATAGGACTCGCCCCTAAACAAAAAATCGAGCGCTTCATGGGATACTGTGCCTTCTGGCAATAGTGCAACTCGTTTCATGCTTTAACTTCCCCTTTTAACATGTCCAAAAATGAGTCCGTGTGCATTTTTGTTATTATTTGCACTCCGTTATGATCCGGTTGGAGCCATAGGGTATCTGCCTCAAGACCATGTGATTTCATCGTTTGCAGCATATAATTCTCGAGCTCGTGCTTCTGAGCTTCCTCTCTGTGCACAAGCGCAAGCACAGTAGGTCCCGCTCCACTAAGTGATGCTCCAAGCGCCCCCCTAAGAGGAGCTTGTTCCAAAATTTCTGCCATCCCAGGTACAAGTTCTGCACGATAAGGCTGATGGAGCCTATCTCTCATTGCAGCAGCGAGCAAATCGTAGCGCCCAGCAGCCACCGCTCCAACTAACAGAGAAGATCTGCTAATGTTATAGACCGCATCCTGAAGGGAAAGAACTTTGGGTAATGCTTCACGCGCTTTGGTTGTTGATAACTGAAAATGCGGAATCACTGCTAGAATTTCTAATTCTTTTGGAGGATCAATCTTCACATAATGGGCATTGTCTCCATCCCAAGCTGTAGCAACAAAACCTCCGAATAGCGAGGCACCGACATTGTCGGGATGTTTCTCTATTTGCGTAGCTAACGTAAATAATCGATCCTTTGATAAAGCAGAGCCAATAAGTTCGTTTGCAGCTACAAGGGCACCGATAATAGCAGAAGCACTGCTTCCAAGCCCACGTGTAAGCGGGACCTCAGAATACATAGATATAGAAAGTTCCGGAATGTCCACTCCTGCCTCTTCAAATACACGCTGTGCTACTTTATAGATTAGGTTTGATTTGTCCGTTGGAATTCCGTCCAGATGTTCACCATGCAAAACGATGCAAGTCTCTTCCGCTTGCTGCATCTCTATATAGGAATACAAGGTGAGTGCCATTCCCAAAGAATCAAAACCGGGTCCTAAATTCGCTGTGCTGGCCGGGACCTTCACTCTTACGATGTTGTCCATAATTCGTACTTCCCCTCCAAGTCATCCGTTAATGAGTTCAGCCTTCTACGCGGTACACGCTCTTTACTTTACGAATTACATCAAGCGATTCAAAATGCTTACGTACTTTCTCCATGTTGGCTTTACTTGCATCATGTGTCACGATAATAATCTCTGCATCCGGATTAAATTCGTTTGGCTGTTGTACAACCGATGCAAGACTCACGTTATATTCCGCAAATATTTGAGTGATCTGAGCGAGAACGCCTGCCTTATCATCCACATGAAGCAAAAGGAAATATTTATACTTAATTTCTTCATCACTAATCAGTCTCTTCTCTTTGTAAGGAGCGATTGCTTTCAGGCCGCTGACACCAAGCTTCACGTTACGAATAACCGATACGAGGTCAGCTACAACAGAAGTAGCTGTAGGCATCTCTCCTGCACCCGCTCCGTAAAACATCGTCTCTCCAACCGCTTCTCCATGCACGTAAACGGCATTGAACACTCCATTAACTGAAGCAATCGGATGCTTTTTCTTTACCATTGTCGGTTGAACACTAATTGTGATTTGGTCATCTTGACGCTCTGCAATACCAAGCAGTTTCATTTCATAACCAAGACGTCGTGCATAACTGATATCCTCTTTTGTAACAGAAGAGATTCCGCAGACAGATACGTCGCGAAGTTCCACATTCGTATGGAACCCTAGTGTAGCCAGAATCGCCATCTTGCGTGCTGCATCCAGCCCTTCTACATCAGAAGTCGGATCTGCTTCTGCATATCCAAGTTCCTGTGCTTCTTTTAAAACTTCCTCATAAGAAACGCCCTCTTGGCTCATTTTTGTCAAAATGTAATTGGTTGTTCCGTTCACGATCCCCATAATTTTAGTAATACGATCAGAGGAGAATCCTTCAATTAACGTACGGATGATAGGAATCCCGCCGGCCACACTAGCCTCATAATATACGTCGCAACGTTTTTCTGCTGCTTTGGCTAAGATTTCCGAACCATAAAGTGCCATAAGATCTTTATTGGCAGTTACAATGTGCTTTCCTCGCTCAAGGGCTTCTAAAATATATTCTTTCGTCTGATCTACTCCGCCCATGACTTCCACTATGACGTCAATATCCGGATGACGAATCACTTCCCAGGGATCTTCTGTTAATTTATCGGAATCCACATTGATATTACGGGTTTTTACTGTATTTTTAACAGCAATCTTCTCGATCACAATCGGTGATCCAACCTGACTGCTAAGATCCTCCTGATTCCCTTCCACGATGCGAACCACACCAGTTCCTACAGTCCCCAAACCAAGCAAACCTACTTTAATTGGTTTCATATCATTCATCCCCTAATGTACGATTTAGTGTTTCTCCTCTAACCCTGGCCAATTAGTCTTGTACGTTTCACTCCATGCAAATTTTCAAGCCGGTTCAACATTTCGCCGATTTCTTCGGTTATATGTGAGATTTCCACAGAGATTACTACATTCGCCCTCCCTTGAAGCGGAAGACTTTGATGTATCGTAAGTACATTCCCTCCACATGCTGCAACTAAAGACAGCACTTGAGAAAGCATACCTGATTCATGCTCCAAGTCAATAGAAATGGTGACAATCCTTTCTTTCTCTAGCTGATTAACGAGATGAATTCCATCCTTATATTTGTAAAATGCACTCCGGCTAAGACCTACCCGCTCCGCCGCCTCATGCACTGTTTTCACTTCACCTGTCGCAAGCAGCTGCTTCACTTGCATGGTCTTTACGACAGCTTCTGGTAAAATATCTTCCCTAACTAAGTAGTAACGCTCTTTCAAAACGTCCTCTCCTCAAAGACTATTGTATTCACATAGTGGACATTATATAGGATAGTAACGAAAAGGGCAATAGACAGATGGAAGGAAGATAGTAAAAAAAGCGGATATCCTTCAAAAGGATACCCGCTTTAATATGTCTTTTTAGCGCTTGGTTAAAAGTAACTGCTGCTCTCAACAAACTCAAATTCAAAATCAGCAATACGAACAATCGTACCATCTTTGGCACCACGTTTACGAAGCTCATCATCTACTCCCATATAACGGAGAGTACGAGCCAACTTCATAATGGCCTCATGTGAATTTAGCTGCATTCGCTTCATCATACGCTCAATCTTCGCACTGTGTACAACAAACATCTCATTTTCACGGACAATGGTAAACCCTTCATCTTCCGCTTTTTCAAGTTTGTAGACTTTACGCTCATTCACTTCGGCAACTTCTTCCACAACCAGTTCTTCTGGAATGGAATCCAGCAGATCTGCTGCTTTATAGAGAAGTTCTTTGATTCCTTGTCTTGTTAAGGATGAGATTGGTAAGATCTCTATGTCTGGACGAACTTCTTTGACTTTTTTCGTAAAGGCAGCAAGGTTCTCTTCCGATTCAGGCATGTCCATCTTGTTAGCTGCAACAATTTGCGGTCTTGACATCAGTTTTTCATTATATTGACGCAGCTCATCATTAATTTTTACCCAATCTTCAAAAGGATCTCTTCCTTCGGATCCGCTCATATCCACGACATGAATAATGACGCGAGTCCGCTCGACATGTCTTAAAAATTCGTGACCCAGGCCGACTCCTTCACTCGCTCCTTCAATGAGACCAGGCAAATCTGCCATAACGAAGCTGCGTCCTTCTCCTACTTCAACCACACCTAAATTCGGCGTAATGGTGGTAAAATGATATGCTCCGATTTTGGGTTTTGCTCCCGAAACGACGGACAGCAAAGTGGATTTACCTACGCTCGGAAATCCTACCAGCCCTACATCTGCCATTACTTTCATCTCAAGAACAATATAACGCTCTTCGCCCTCTTCACCATTCTCCGCAAGTTCTGGAGCCGGATTCTTAGGCGTTGCAAAACGGATATTTCCACGGCCTCCGCGGCCTCCGCGAGCAATGACAACTTGCTGACCATGGCGCGTCAGATCTGCGAGTATTTCCCCAGTATCTTCATCCGTCACAACCGTACCTGGAGGAATTCGAACAATCATATCCTCTGCATTGGCACCGTGCTGACTTTTGTTACGGCCTTTTTCACCGCGTTTTGCTTTGAAGTGGCGCTGATAACGAAAGTCCATGAGTGTTCTAAGACCTTCATCAACTCGGAAAATAACGCTGCCGCCTCTTCCTCCATCTCCGCCTGCAGGTCCACCCTCTGGTACATACTTCTCACGTCTAAAAGAGACAAGACCGTCTCCTCCATCTCCGCCTTTTACATATATCTTCGCTTTATCTACAAACATAATTGCTCCTTCCTCATATACCGCAAGTCACACGAAACTGGAATAATGCATGTTCTTCCGCTGCATGTTCCGCTTTGACTTTTACTTTAATCCCTTGCTTTATGGTAAACAAATTACTCCACGCTTCGGTCTCAGGCGATACCTTCTCTCCTTCGAAACGCACGATGATATCACCTTGATCCTGATGAAAAAGTATCATCAGCTTGCGGATCTCTCCCCAAGACGATCGGCTACTGAATTGATAAGCTCTGACCGTATCTGCAATCGCCCCTGTCAATATCTCACCGTCCTCGGGAGAAATCAAGGTGTCTAGTCGCAAGCCTTCTTCAACTTCAATATGAAGCTCTAGGGAGCTGCCACTCGTTCTGTACGATTGCAAATAAAAAACAAGAGAAGATATGCCGAGTTTGGAGATTTTACTTTCTTCCGTTGTTCTCTCTTTTATTCTTTCCACAACTTGTATCGATTTATCAGCCTTACCTAAACGAATATATCCATACAATACTTGCAGATCATTCATCCAGTCATGTCTGTGATGGTTTAATGTTGCTATGGCAGCATTCTCCATCCTCTGTGTAATATGCCTGCGCTGTTCCTCAAGTTGTTTGTCGATCCTTTTACAGATGAATACAAAGACGCCAACGATCCATATGCTAAGCATCAAACATGAAATCAAACTCTTCGAGATAATTACCACTACTAACGGAATCAGAATTGAGGTTAAGGCCGCATAGGGAACTTTTTTCCAGGAATTCATAACTTCTCCCCGTTCATCGAATCTAGTTAGCCTTTATCTTCAGGCTATACAGGCAGTATATCACACACAATGTTATCAGACAGTAACACGGTATAAAAAAAGCCTTCGGCAAACATGCCGAAGGCTCCTTAGGCTTAAATGCCTTATTACGCTTCTACTGCAGCTGCTACAGGAGCAACATCAACAGGGTAGACGCTCACTTTTTTACGATCGCGGCCCAAACGTTCAAATTTAACAACGCCTTCCACTTTCGCAAACAAAGTATCATCTTTACCGATACCTACGTTCGTACCTGGATGAATTTTCGTTCCACGTTGACGAACAAGGATGCTGCCACCACTTACTGTTTGACCGTCTGCACGTTTAACACCAAGACGTTTAGAGTGGGAATCACGACCGTTCTTTGTGGAACCTACCCCTTTTTTGGATGCGAATAACTGAAGATCCAATTTTAACATTGTAGTCTACCTCCTTCTTTAGTTATTATGCTGCTTTATCTGAATATACTCACCGTATGAATCGACAATCGAATTCAGCATTACCACAAGTGATTCAAGCAGCAGCTGTACCTGAGGATAGATATTGTCTTGAATTCCGGAAGGAAGATAAGCACTAAGAAAACCATGCTCCATTTCCGCATCAAGTTGAACCCCTGTAAGGGCCTCAATTGAATTCACGGCACCCACGGTTACGGCAGATACACCCGCACATACAATATCTTCACCGGCTTTTGCATAATTCGCATGGCCCTTCACTGAAAAACCACGAATACTGCCATCACTAAGACGAAAAATGTGTACAGTAATCACTGTTCCACCTTCTTACGCTTGGATTTTGCCGATTGTTACTTTAGTGTAAGGTTGACGATGACCTTGTTTTACACGGTAGTTCTTTTTAGGTTTGTATTTGTAGATAACAACCTTTTGACCTTTGCCATGTTTTTCAACAGTCGCTGTTACAGTTGCGCCGGCTACTACCGGAGTACCTGCAGTCAAACCATTTTCACTGGAAACAGCCAAAACACGGTCAAACGTTACAGTTTCACCATCAGCTGCGTTCAATTTCTCGATGAAAAGAACATCGCCTTCTTGAACTTTGTATTGTTTACCACCAGTTTCAATAATTGCGTACATTTGCTTGCACCTCCTCATGTCTCAGACTCGCCTAATCCAGGTGACTGCACATCCATACGGAGTGTAGTACTTCAACCTGATCGGAGCGGTTGCAGCATGTGCAGCAATGAATACTAAACACATACTTTGTGATTGTAACAGATTCAATTAGATAAATCAATAATTTCTCTAAACCTTCTAGTCAATAAAAAGTGTGCTTTCTTCTCTTACTTTTTTGCGTGTTAACTCAAGTAACCCAAGTCTTGTCCATCCAATGACTACGGATTTTGTTCGATCTTTCTTAATTTCTACCTCAAGAGTCCGTAAGACCATACTACGGTTTTCTTCCTTCTCCATATCAATAAAATCAATAATAATAATTCCACCGATATCTCGAAGACGAATAAGCCTAGCGATCTCCGCTGCGGCTTGGAGGTTTGTTGCGGTTACCGTCTCCTCAAGATTTCGTCCGCCAATATACTTTCCTGTATTGACATCAATTACGGTGAGAGCTTCCGTATGATCGATAACTACATACCCTCCACCGCCGAGCCAAACCTTGCGCTTAAAATCTTTCTCCAGCTGTTCTTGGACTCCGTAAGCTTCAAACACAGTTTGATTTCCTTGATAGACATGAATTTTCGGAATTTCACTATATACCATTTCCAAAAAATATGCTGCAGCCTCTTTCGCTCTCTGCTCATCGTCGATGACAAATTCATCGCCGCCTTCTGTATAGCTGTCACGTATAAATCTCTGCACAATACTTAAGTCTCGATGAAGCAAACGCGGAGCGCTGCATGTCTCTGCTTTGAACTGAATTCTTTCCCATTGTTTACGGAGCTGAATTAAATCTCCATCAATGGATTCCAAACTTTCTGATTCCGATACGGTGCGAACGATCATGCCTTCTTTTTCTGTTCTGCACTTTTCACTTATGATCTTTAACCGGTTTCGTTCACTTTCTTTTGCAATTCTTTTGGAAACAGCGACGTATCCAGCGAGCGGCATGTATACAATGTAGCGCCCAGGGAGTGCATAATGTGTCGTTACCCTGGCTCCCTTACCTCCTACGGGTTCTTTGAAGACCTGCACGATGATCTCCTGACCAACATGAAGTAGTTCCGTAATCGAAGGCTTTACCTCGGGCTGCTTATCCAAATGCGGGTGTAATACATCATCAATGTATAGAAAGGCGTTTTTTTTCTGGCCAATATCCACAAAGGCAGCTTGCATACCTGGTAATACATTGACCACCCGTCCTTTAAAAAAAGACCCGAGTAATCCACGTTCCCCTGTCCGTTCTGCTGCGTACTCAACTACCTTGCCTCGCTCCAAAAGTGCCATTTGCGTTATGTTCGGTTGGCAGTGTACAATCATTTGTTTCATGGCTTCACCTCTAGAGACTTTTAAAAAAGGAAAATAACAGCAACTACACGTTCACTTATTTTGTAGATTACCCCTTTTTCTCGAAATATGACTCAATAATGCGCTGTTCCGGCAAAACACCTATGATCTTGCCCTTAGCATTCATGACATAGATCATATGATATTTCTCTCTCTTAAATAAACGCAAGATTGTATCTAAAGGTTTCGCAGGTATCGAAATTATTGGCTGAGCCAGACTAGCAGAGGATAAATGATAAGCAAATAACTTATCCCTATTAACTAAAAACCGAACAAATCGGTAAGGGATATTGCGATAATCTTCGATCCCCGAATAGAGTAAAAAGCATCCCATCAGCAGAATGTTTAACTCTATTTTCCCTGTCTCCTTCATAATAAGCGGGGACAACGAGATAATAATCATGACGATACTAGCGACAATGCTGAGCCTGTAAGTAATAACCAGTGTTTTGTAATAAGGAAGAAATAAACTGATCAAGGCCTGGGCGATTTTCCCTCCATCGAGCGGAAGAATAGGTAGAAGATTAAACAAGGCAATGATCACATTCGCCTGAATAAAATAAATCAAAAACTCTCCATCCCACCAGTGTAAGCTGAGCATTCCTACTGCAGCTCCCATCATAATTACATTCTGAAGAGGTCCGGCTAGTGAAATGAGGATTTCTTTTGCCGCCGTTAAATCACCTCTGTCCTCAATGACAGCAACACCGCCAAACGGCAGCATCTGGATAGATCTTACCTGAATACCGAGAAGTGCTGCTGCTGATGCATGTCCTAATTCATGAATAAACACAATCACAAATAAAGTGATGAGTTCAATAAACTGTCCCGTGGCAACAGACAGCATCATTAGGAGAACGAATACCGGATGCATGGACAGCTGAACACCCATCACATTAATCAAATGATATCACTTCCGTCGGATCAATATAGGTGTCTCCTTCTTTAAGTGCAAAATAGAAAGTTTGATCCTGTTCCGAAGTACTTGCCGGGATTTGACCTATGAGATCTCCCTCTTCTACCCATGCACCCACGGTTAACTTGGTTTCTTCCAGACGACCATAAATACCAGTAAGTGTTGCTGTGTGCTGAATGACGATCGTAGTTCTCGCCTCGGGACTGTTACTGACTTCAATAACCCGTCCTGCATCCATGCTTTGTACCTGCTGAATTCCTCCCCCATTCGAATCCGGAACAATCTCAATGCCCTTCATCGTAATCGCAAACGGCTGCGCAATGGTCCCCTGTATCGGAGCCATATATTTGCGTGGGGCGGAAACTTTTAGCGGGGATGGATCATCATTTTGAAAGATCGGAAGAAAAGAAGGAGCACCTCCAAAGTGTTCTGTATACCATACTGCAGCTGAAGAAAAATCCATCTCGCGGTGGAGACTATCAGCAATAAACAGTTTGGCTGACTGTAGAAAAGAAACATCCCACTTGAATGCTCCCATGACTGCTCCAAATAATATCACACTGACAGCAAGCCTTCTTACAAAACCTCTCCTAAACCCACCAGAACGGACGGGAGGACTTTCTTCATGCAGTTCACCCCAGCCTCGGTATCCCTGTTTCCATAGAACTTCCGGGTCCCGCTCTTTCTCTGTTTGATCTGTTCGCTCATATGGATAAAGCCGCTCGGCCGGCTGTTCTTTAGGCTGCTGTTTCTGTTGTAATCCTTGCCCTGTTGTAAATTCCAACCCCAGTAAATTCTTTTCCCGATGACTTGTCTCGGATTCAAGAAGCTCCCTAATGCGTTCTTTTCTTCGTTCTTTTATATTTTGTTTGATATCCATACTCAGTCCTCCTAGTGAGGTATACTTCCACTATTTGATTTTATGAGCAGGAACAGATGAATATGAACAAGCCTTCTTTTTATATCAAAAAAAGGCACTGGAGCCTTTAAGCTCCAATGCCTTTTAATCATTCGCTAACCATCGTTTTTAATTCATTTATCTCAGTGCCGACAAAAATACGAGAACGATCAATAATAGACCCATCCCGTAAATTCAGCACAATATTTAAATACTCACGAAGATGAACAATATAAGAAGAAACATTTAAACATATGTTTAGCCGTTTCATTTGAGCGGATCCATTATTAACCCATCCCAAAAAATTTCTTAAAGCGTGTAAACACACCTTTTTTCTGTTCAAGCATCATAAGCGGAACCGTATCACCAAGAATACGTCTTGCTATATTACGATACGCCATAGCCGCCTGCGAATCAGGGTTCATAACCGTTGGTTCACCTGAGTTAGCTGCTCTAATTACAAGTTCATCATCAGGAACAATTCCAATAAGGTCAATGTTTAACACTTGAAGAATACTATCAATATCTAGCATATCGCCTGATTTGACCATATTATTACGAATTCGATTGACTACAAGTTTAGGCGATTTCACATGCGAACTTTCAAGCAGACCGATCACTCTATCCGCATCACGTACAGCGGCATTCTCAGGAGTGGTTACGACAATCGCCTGATCTGCTCCTGCAATCGCATTTTTGAATCCCTGCTCAATTCCAGCCGGGCAATCGATAATGACATATTCAAAATCTTTTTTCAGTTCTAACACGATATCTTTTACCTGGTCGGGGGATATCGAATTTTTATCTTTGGTCTGTGCAGCAGGAAGCATATATAGTTCATCAAAGCGCTTATCTTTGACTAAAGCTTGTCCTAATCTACACCGGCCCTCAGCCACATCTACCAGATCATATATAATCCGATTTTCAAGGCCCATAACAACATCTAGGTTGCGAAGTCCGATATCTGTATCTACCAGACATACCTTCTTGCCCAGTAAGGCAAGTGCGGTGCCTATGTTGGCGGAAGACGTTGTTTTTCCAACGCCGCCTTTCCCTGAAGTGACAACAATCGCCTCTCCCATGTATGCTACACCCCTTTAAACGCGTTAAAATCACGGTGCAAACGAACGATATTACTCGTCTTGTCGATCTGCATTTGTCCGTTCTGCAAGTAAGCAAACTCCATTCCCGCTTCACGCTTCTCCCATTCATCCGGAGGACGGCTGATAACTTCTGCAATTCGCAGTTGAGTCGGAGCAAAATGCGCTGCACTAATGATCGCTTCTTCATCACCGGTGCTTCCAGCATGAGCCATCCCGCGCAGCGCACCCATAATAAATATGTGACCTGTACAGCTGACGGTCCCGCCTGGATTAACGTCTCCAAGTAATAGAAGGTTACCCTCATGATGTAAAACTTGACCAGACCGAATAATTCCAGTGATGGTCGTAATTGCTTTTGCATCGTTAAGGTCATTCTTAGCATCCGGAGACTCAATGGAACGGATCAGTAGATTACCTTTCTTTTTCAAAATTTGAAGAATGGCATCTTTCTGATCTTCAGTTACGACACGCGAACCTAATTTGACATCGACATGAATAATGGGACCAGACAATATATTTTGATGGCTGTGTTCCAGTTTATATCGTAATTCACTCAGTAGCTCTTCTAAATCACACTCGTCATCCATCAGAAAAACCAGGCCATCCTTGATGCCTTTAATCATCACATGATTCGATTTTACTGTCATAAGCCTGTCCCTCCCATCTCAAACATTCGTGCCGAAGCGCAGCAGTTCCTTCTTTTCCCTGCAAAATGCAAAAACATTACGCCTTATCTTTACTTAGTGATCTATGTCGGGATAGCTTATCCAGCTGTTTACGCAAAGGTACATAGATAATAAGAGCAAATATGAAATGAATAAATACCGTAGGTATCATGTATTCTACAAGCGCCCAGTCATAGGAAACATGATTAAGCTGAAAGAGTTTGTATATAAAGAACAAAATCGTATCGAACAATAAACTGCCTAAAATGACAACCATCATCATAACAGGCATCGTCGTTCGCTGAGACTTAAAAATAAGACCCAGTAAATACGCGGCAAGTCCCATGGAAAAAGAATATGGTCCAATCATGTGTCCATAAAAAACAACATCATGCAGCAACCCGAAAATAATACCAAGGACTAGTGCCGTATGCCTGTGATAGTACACGGTCACAAACAAGATCGCAATATACACTAAGTTATAACCGATCCGAGGCAGCAATGCATCCGGAATAATCCATGGCATGACCGAACCTTCCAGCACAAAGAGGAAGAACAACAGAATGATGAGTACCTGCTTCCGGCCTGCCATTATGGAGTAACCTCCGGAGGGATGACAACAAATACTTCCTTCCAGTCAGTGAAGTTTGCTGCAGGCTCAATATAGGCAACTTGGGCCAATCCATATTCACTTACTTCTATATCCTTAACTGTACCAATAATCATATATTTAGGGAAACCTTCAATGATTCCAGAAGACATAATAATATCTTCCTCTTTAATGTTGGAACTTTCCGAAATTTTGGTCATTTGCAGATATCCTGTTTTCGGATCGTATTTTTCAATCATACCAAATGTATTATTCTCTTTGCCTACGACGGTAGCTGCAATCGCATTTGCATCACTTGAGCTTGGGTCGAGTGCTGTAAGAAGAGTGACGGTCGCAGTAAAGTTACTTACATGACTAATTGTACCTACCAGTCCATCAAGGGAGGTTACTGCCATTCCTTCTTTAATTCCTGCATTCTCACCGATGTCAATGTTCAGTACACGGTTGTTAGGATCCGAATTGACACTGATAACTTGTGCAGTCCGAAGTGTATAGTTATGTCTGTTCTTCTGTTCTTCCGTGAACTTCAAATCTTCCTGAAGCCTTTGATTCGTCTCGGCGAGATTACCGTATCTAACAGAATCCTGTTTATACTGTGCCACTTTTGTTTTCAATACTTCGTTTTCTTCCTGAAGTCTCTTCAGGTTGGCTATATCTTCAAAAAATCCGGAAACATAAGAGGCAGGTTTATAAAAAACTTGCTGCACAAATCCAACCATATCTTTGGTGAATTTCTCAGGCAAGGAGAGTCCTGCTCTTGACCCCACAGTGAAACCCATTAAAGCTATAAAAATAATGATACCAACAAGTAAAATAAACAATCTTTTGTTGCCAAGCCATTTAAACAGTTATAACACCCTCTTACATCCCTATTTCGTTATCATGTCTGCTACTTAAAAAGGGAAAGCAAGTGTAGCGAGGCCAAAGGCCTGTTCTCTACTTTCTTGCGATCCCAACAGTAGCATCAACATAAAAAATGAATGGTGCATGATGCCATATTGCACCATCACCTACAGCCATACCGGCTCAGCTCGCGGCGGATGCAGCCAGCGGGCTGAAAGTATAAACTATCGCGGCTTAGCGTTTACTTCTTGATTTAAATAAATGAATATTGTCCAGCGCTTTACCTGTACCAATCGCTACACAATCCAGAGGATTCTCAGCTACAATCACAGGCATGCCTGTTTCACCAGCAAGAAGCTTGTCCAGATTACGAAGAAGCGCACCTCCACCTGTTAGAACAATACCGCGATCCATAATATCGGCTGCGAGTTCTGGCGGACATTTTTCAAGTGTAACTTTCACAGCTTCTACAATAGAGCCTACTGTGTCTGCCAAAGCTTCGCTGATTTCATCAGATGTAATGGTAATCGTCTTAGGCAGTCCAGTAACAAGGTCACGACCACGAATCTCCATTGTCTCAACTTCATCCAGCGGAAGAGCTGAACCAACTTCCATTTTGAGCTGTTCTGATGTACGTTCACCAATCATCAGGTTATACTGACGCTTGATGTATTGAATGATAGACTCATCCATCTCATCCCCTGCAACACGTACAGAACGACTTGTAACAATACCTCCAAGAGAGATAACTGCAACTTCCGTTGTACCTCCACCGATATCAACAACCATGCTGCCTGTCGGCTCCCATACCGGGAGATCAGCACCAATCGCAGCTGCGAATGGCTCTTCAATGGTGTAAGCTTCACGTGCACCTGCTTGTTTTGTTGCATCTTCTACAGCGCGCTGTTCAACAGCAGTAATACCGGAAGGTACACATACCATTACATTCGGATGACGATGGAAGAAAGAACGCTGTTTCTGTGCTTGGCGAATAAAGTATTTAATCATTGTAGCTGTTGTATCAAAATCAGCAATAACGCCATCTTTCATTGGTCTAATCGCACGTATATTTCCTGGTGTACGACCAATCATCTTCTTGGCAGATTCTCCGACTGCCTCAATGACTTGTGTATCTGTACGTATAGCTACTACGGATGGTTCTCTTACGACAATTCCTTTTCCGCGGACATAAACGAGCGTATTCGCCGTTCCCAAGTCAATTCCCAAATCTTTTGTAAAGCCACCTAACATGCTGTAATCTCCCTTTCTTTTCCCTGCATTATTAACGTTGCTTGTTTCATGAGCAACTGCAACTTTATGATCCGATTCAATAAATAGCTAGATCAGAACACAAGGTATGTATTCTGTTATTCCGCTTATAAACCGTTAACGTACCACATTATATTATATGAACCCTTGTTCCTTCAAACTTACAAATTTTCCATCACCGATCACGACATGATCCAAAACCTCAATCCCTACAATATCTCCTGCCTCAAGAAGACGCTTTGTGAGCTTGATATCTTCCGGACTTGGAGTAGGATCTCCGCTGGGATGGTTATGTGCACAAATCAAAGATGCGCTGCTGCATTTGATCGCTGCACGAAATACTTCTCTTGGATGAACAATAGCAGCATTAAGACTGCCCATCGAGAGTGTTTCCTGAGCTATAACATGGTTTTTGGTGTTCAGAAACAGACATACAAAATGCTCTTTCTGCAAATACCGAAGCTGTTCCATCAATAGATCCGCTGCATCTCTTGGACTTCGTATTGTTGGACTGCTAGGCAACTTTGACTGAGACAGTCTTTGTCCTAGCTCAATTCCCGCCTTGAGCTGAACCGCTTTGGCAGGACCGATGCCTTTAATTTGTACCAATTCCTCGATACTAAAATCAACAAGACTACGCAGACTGCCTGCCTCACTCAGAATTCGCTGAGCAACATGTATAGCAGATTCCTGCCTCGTTCCTGTCCTAAGTAAGATAGCTAGTAGTTCCGCATGACTAAGTGCACCCGCCCCATGATGAAGCATGCGTTCTCTCGGGCGCTGTTCTTGGGGGATGTCGCGCAACATGTACCCTGGCGAACTCATCTTTTCCCTCTTTTCAAAAACAAACCTAGAACTTTCCCATCATTTGAATCTTTAAGATCTAATTGAATCTAAAAAACATTTAATTTTACGTTTCATCTATGGCAAGCACATGCATACCAAGCTCCGCAAGCTGTTCGCTTAGCAAGGACAATGGCAAACCTACAACGTTAAAATAACAACCTTCAATCGATTCAACCAGGATGGAACCAATGCCTTGAATTGCATAGGACCCTGCCTTATCAAATGGTTCTTTGGTTGCAATGTAGGCACGTATTCTTTCATGCGTTTGTGCTTTCATCTTCACTTTAGTCTTACGATGGTCTACGATGATACGCCCTGTATCTCCCGATATGCAGGCCACTCCGGAGTATACCTCATGAGTACGGTTCTGCAGCATACCTAGCATTCGAAAAGCGTCTTCCTCATCCTTCGGTTTACCAAGTATCATTCCGTCCATTACGACAATGGTGTCGCTCCCAACTACTATTGCACCCTCGAGACTTAATTCGTAGGAATCATAAACCGCCTTTGCCTTGCGAAGCGCTAATTCTTCAACGACTTGTTCAGGTGTGTAGTCTGCTGGTGTATCTTCATCTGCATGACTTGGAACAACTTCAAATGGTAATCTAAGTGAAGCAATAAGTTCGCGTCGACGTGGAGATGTTGAGGCTAGAATGATTCGATGGTTCTGCTGCTTTTTCAAAGGGATAACTCCTTACTTCACCGATAATGCGATAAACATCTCTGTTTTAATCGTTTTTTGTACTGACTTAAAACTGCTAAGGCATGATCAAAGTGAACATACCGGATTACAATTTGCGATAGAGCCAAATTGCAGATACCATACCCAGCAGACTAAGCAGGCTCATTTTCAATTGAATGTTTAGGTTATAACTAATAATGTCGAAATTTGCTTTGGGCGACCAACTGATTGTCGTCGTATTCGTTAGAATAGAAAGAGCCTTGAATTGCTCTAGACCCTTGGCTATGAAGGCTCCTATTAACCAACCCAAGAGCAGAAACAGTAACAACATGCCGAAATTTTTTTTCATTGTACTCTTCCCTCGCCATATTTTGACACCTTCATTATTATACGGGAAGCAACGCGTAAGTACAAATACAAATCCGGCCTGGGGAAGTATTTCCATTTCCCGGCCGGACCAAAGGGTCACCTTATGTTTGTTTCATTACCTCTAGCAGCTGTTTTTCCTGCAGGATATAATCCATTACAGCAGACTGCACCTTCCACATATGCTCTTTATTAGGGTTTTTATTATATTCAGATAATGCACTGATGGCAGTGCTCATGGAGGATTCCATCTTCCTCTCTATCTGCTTTCCGTTCTCAGAGAGTCCTGCATGAATTGCTCCAACACTGCTCGTAAATCGGTGATGCACATCCGAGATCTCGCTTAATTTGTCCTTTGGTACAGCGGTTTGAACTTGCTCGCCAATATGAGTAATCGATAAGGAAGCAAGCATGTCTGTGAGTATCCTGCTATTTTCAAAAAAAGGACTAACTTCATCTGCATTCCCTATGAATACAACATCTGAAACCGCAGGCAAAGAAATCTCTCTTACGTACAGCTCCACTCCCTCTGTCTTCAGCTGATTGCTTACTAGTTTTGCTTCTTCCCGGTTGGAAGATACTCCTGCATACACTCTTGATTCATCAAGCGGGTCACTTCCCGCTGCAATCCCTGCCTTAGTAAGTTCATGTTTTGCCTGACTCGCACCTTCTGGTGTACTAAACACGCCATATTGAAGCATAAAATATGTCGCTGCTGGTATGGATACAGCAGTGCTAGCAAGGTTCGAACTGTCCGTTCCTATTGATTGCGTCTGTGTATTTTCAGCAGAAGAGACAAGTTCTGTTCCGGCCGTTCCCTTTACGGTCTGAGAGGCTGTATCTGTTCCCGAGTCCAGCATAGACATGGCAACAAATCCGAACAAAACGCCCGTCATAATCGCAGCTGTTACCGAACCAAATACTTTCCAACCTCCTGGGGACTTCCGGTGATGAACAGCATACGATTCAGTGGTGATCTCCGGGTAATGCTGCATAGGCAGGTCATCATATGGTTCTCTATTATTTTCCCTGACAGAAGAACTCTCGGTAAGCGTGCTTTTCTCGATCATGGAAGAACCCACATAGGGACCAAAAGGTTCCCCCCAATCATCGTATATGGGATTTCCGTAATAGGTATCTTCCTTATCCTCTTTCTGCTCTTCGGAATGATACTTTAAATGATGCTGTTCACCACTGTAACCAGTCCGATCATTTCCCTCATCTAATGGGTGATGAGTTTCAAGTGGAGGGACGCTCCTTGGGTCCAGCGAGATGGGAGTGATATCAGTTTCCCAAGCAATCTTCTGATTAGTATGAGGAGTCTCCTTTTTTTCTACTATGTGATTGGAAAGCTGATGAGCAGTCTTCTGAGACTCCTCTCCAAAACGAAATGTCATTCTCGCCTTATTCACGGTGCAAGCCCCTCCCTTGTCCTTTTTATCAGCTATATGTGAGAAAAAGGTTATATATGCATAAAAAGCACCATCTCTGCTATCGCAGAAATGATGCTTTTTATTATTGTTCTTGCCTGGCCTTCTATTTCAAACCTTTAGCCAGCTCATAGCCAGCTTTCCAAATATCGCCTGCGCCCATAGTCAGCACTAGGTCACCTGGGTTTAATCGATTTTCCAAATCTTTAACTACATCCTCTTTTGTTGGGAAGTAGGTTGCATTTGGATTACTGTTTTGCTTAATAAGCTCAACTAACTTAGAGGAATGAACCCCTTCAATTTGCTTCTCCCCGGCAGGAGAGAAAATGTCTGTAATGATGACTTCATCTGCTTCAGCAAAAGCACGACTGAAAGCATCTAGCAAGAAGAAGGTACGAGTATAACGCTGCGGCTGGAATACAGCAATAATCCGTTTTCCTGTCGCTTTTGCCGCGCTGATTGTAGCTTCAATCTCTGTAGGATGATGAGCATAATCATCAATAATCAGAATATCGCGTGCTTCGCCAAGCACCTGGAATCTGCGTTTTGCCCCACTAAACTTCACGATCGCTTTCACGATGGATTCAAAAGGTATACCTGCTTCTAGACAAGTAATGATCGTTGCCATCGCATTGCTTACATTATGTTTACCAGGTACAGAAAGTTCTACTTTACCAAGCGGAGCTCCGCGATGATTCATCGTAAATGAAATATGACGATCACCGAGCGTAAGATCAGTTGCTGTATAATCTGCTTCTGCATCAATTGCATACGTAATAATGTTAGATTTGAGCTGCGGCATAATACTTTGAATGTTCTCATCATCTGCACAAACAATCGCACAGCCTTCAGGTTTCACCTGATTTAAAAACTTCACATACGCATTTTTCAGCTCATTAAAATCATTATTGTAATTTTCAAGATGATCCGCTTCCAGATTCGTTACAATCCCAATCCAAGGATGATAATGCAAGAATGAACCATCGCTCTCGTCCGCTTCAGCAACGACACAATCGCCTTTTCCTGCCTTGGCATTCGTTCCGAGATTCATGATTTCCCCGCCGATGATGTAAGTAGGATCTGTTTCACATTCTTCCATAACAAGCGCGATCATCGAGGAAGTTGTTGTCTTACCGTGTGCTCCCGCAACGGCAACTCCCTTACGCTCGTTAAGTAAACGCGCCAACATTTGTGCACGGTGAAGAACCGGAATTTTTAATTGTTCCGCTTCCACTCGTTCCACATTGTCCGCAGTTGCAGCCGTTGAATAAACAACTAGATCTGCACCGTGTACCTGTTCCGCCGTATGGCCGATATATACTTTTGCTCCTTTTGCGGCGAGCTTTTCAGTTAGCTCCTGGGATGCCACATCCGAACCAGTTACCTTATAACCCATCTCTAGCATAACTCTTGCAATGGCGCTCATCCCATAGCCGCCGATACCGATAAAATGTACATGTTCCGTAGTATTCAACAAGTTTTCACCAACCTTTTTCAGAATCGGTTTGATGCAAAAGACTGGCCCGAACATCTGCAATTAAATACAATGTGCCGGACACAATCCCCAGATCGTCCGCTTCCGTCCGTAACTTAAGTAAGCTCAGTGCATTTTTCCATGAAGGTTCTACAATGATGTCAAGGTTTGGTTTGGCAAAGGATGGACGAAGCTCTTCTACCATATTTTTTAACTGTGCCGCATCCATTTTACGTCGGAAATCAGGCTCAGTCAGGATAAGCGTATCCACTAGTGGCAGTATATGCTCTAAATATGATTTGTGATGCTTATTCACAAGCATGCCCATCATTAAAATTAATTTCCGATCTGCATACAAATCCTTTATCGTTCTGGCAAGTGTTTCTGCACCTTCCGGATTGTGTGCCCCATCTAAAATAAGAAGGGGATGATCGGACACTTTCTCAAAACGTCCGGCCCAAAATGCCCTTTGAAATCCCTTTTTCAAATCTTCCTCTTCCATATAGAACGCCATGTACTGGCGCAGCACTTCAAGTGTCATCAGAGCACATGCAGCATTTGCACTTTGGTGCTTGCCCTGCATTGTCAGCTCCACATCAAGTTCACGAAACGGTCCATTATAATGGAATCTTTGACCATTCTTATTAACTTCAAGTTGTTCATAAGTAAACTGTTCACCTGCAACATACAGGGTTGATTTTTTCTGCGCACAAGTTTCACGAATGATACGTATTGCTTCCGGCTGTTCAACCGTAGTAACAACAGGGACGCCGGGTTTAATAATCCCTGCCTTTTCAGATGTAATTTGTTCAATCGTATCTCCAAGAATATCGGTATGGTCAAAACCAATATTCGTAATCACCGAAATGACAGGAGTCACGACATTTGTTACATCAAGCCTTCCCCCAAGCCCAGTCTCCCATACTACCACATCGGGATAGCATACCTCCGCATAATACAGAATTGCGAGCGCTGTCGCAACCTCAAACATCGTTGGAGATCCAAGTTCTGTAGCAGCTACTTCTTCCACAAAAGGCTTCAGTTTGTTAGCCAGCTTAAGCAGGGTATCTTCCGGGATGTCTTCTTCATTATACTGAAATCGGTTTGTAAACTTGGTGATATACGGAGAAGTAAATGTCCCTACATCATACCCGCCCTGTCTAAGGGTAGAAGTCAGAAAGGCACAAGTGGATCCTTTTCCGTTCGTTCCCGCGACATGAATGAATTTTAGATGTTTATGCGGGTCGCCCAGCTTTGATAATAACAATTCAATGCGGGATAGTCCCGGCCTTATTCCAAAAGGAATAAGATTGTTAATCCAAGCTACTGCATCATTGTAGGTTTGTAAAGGAGCTGCACAAGCAGCTCCTGTATTTTCAGACATTTTCTTCACCCTCCGATTGCGAAATTTGTGAGACTTTTCTTTAAGGGATACTGCGAAAATAATAACCAGTTTAATTAGCTTTGTAATTCCGCAATGCGAGCAATAACTTTACTGCGTTTATCCGAATAATCCGCAAGTTTTGCACGCTCTTCCTCAATAACTTTTGCTGGAGCTTTGGATACAAAGCCTTCATTACCGAGTTTTTTCTCAATACGAAGCACTTCTTTATCTAAATTCTCGCGTTCTTTCTCAAGACGAGCGATTTCCTGATCAATATCAATGAGTCCTGCGAGCGGGAAATAAATTTCAGCACCTGAAACAATTGCTGTCATCGCTTTCTCCGGCGTAGGTAGAGAGATGCCTGTAGTCAGATCGGACGTATTACAGAATCTGCTAACGTAAACAAGGTTGTTATCGATGATCTGCAGCGCTTCTGCATTACTTGCATTTACGTTCATTTCGATCTTCTTACTCATCGGCACATTCACTTCTGCACGAACATTACGGACCGCGCGAATGAGATCCATCAGCATATTCATCTCAGCTACAGCCTGATCGTTAACAAGTTCTTCGGTAAATTCAGGCCATGCTGCAAGCGTAATGGTCTCTCCATCATGCGGCAAATGCTGCCAGATTTCCTCTGAAATAAACGGCATGAACGGATGGATAAGACGCATTGTATGATCCAGTACATAAGCAAGTACCGACTGTGTTTTCCGTTTTGCCTGTTCATCTTCACCGTATAACGTCAATTTGGAGAATTCGATGTACCAGTCACACAGATCATCCCATATGAAGTTATACAGCGCACGTCCGGTTTCTCCAAATTCATAAGCGTCCATAAGACGAGTTACTTCTCTTGCTGTTTCATTTAGGCGATGCAGAATCCAGCGATCAGCTGTGGATAGCTCACCTGTAATGTCAATATCCTCATATTTAATGCCTTCAAGATTCATGAGAGCAAAGCGGGAAGCGTTCCAAATCTTATTCGCAAAGTTACGTGCTTGTTCTACACGTTCCCAGCGGAAACGAAGATCTTGTCCTGGTGTGCTGCCTGTTGAAATCATATAGCGCATTGCATCTGCCCCATATTTCTCAATTACTTCAAGCGGATCTACCCCGTTGCCAAGTGACTTCGACATTTTGCGGCCTTCTGCATCTCGTACCAGTCCATGCATCAGCACATCTTTAAACGGAATTTCATCTGTAAATTCAAGCGCTGTAAAGATCATTCGAGCTACCCAGAAGTAAATAATGTCGTACCCAGTCACGAGCACAGACGTTGGATAGTAGCGTTTCAGATCTTCAGCATCTTCAGGCCAACCTAGAGTAGAGAAAGGCCATAACGCCGAACTAAACCACGTATCAAGAACGTCTTCATCTTGACGAAGATCTGTAGAGCCGCATTTGGTACAAGTAGTGAGGTCTTCCTGACTAACATGAAGCTCTCCGCAAGCATTACAATACCAAGCTGGAATACGGTGTCCCCACCAGAGCTGACGAGAAATACACCAGTCGCGGACATTCTCGATCCAGTGCAAATACGTTCTCTCAAAACGATCGGGAACAAAGTTTACCCCTTTTCCGTTCTTCTGAGCTTCAATCGCTCTTTCTGCAAGCGGCTGCATCGCAACAAACCACTGTGTAGACAGATAAGGTTCTACAACAGCACCTGAACGCTCACTATGACCAACTTGATGCACATGGTCTTCAATATTAATGAGTACACCCAGTTCCTTAAGGTCAGCAACGATCTGCTTACGGCACTCACTGCGGTCAAGCCCTTTATATTTACCAGCTTCCTCATTCATGGTACCTGTCTCATCCATAACGGTGATTTGCGGCAGGTCATGACGAAGACCGACTTCAAAGTCATTTGGATCATGCGCAGGCGTAATTTTTACCGCTCCGCTACCAAACTCTTTTTCTACATATTCATCAGCTATAACAGGGATTTCACGGCCAATAATCGGCAGTACAAGTACTTTGCCAATCATATCTTTGTAACGGTCATCTTCAGGATGAACCGCAACAGCCGTATCACCAAGCATGGTTTCTGGCCTTGTTGTTGCAACGATAATAGAGCCGCTGCCGTCTTTTAAATCATATTTCAGATGATACAAGTGGCCTTGTACTTCTTTATATTCAACTTCAATATCAGATAAAGCAGTACGTGCTGCCGGATCCCAGTTAATGATACGTTTCCCGCGGTAGATAAGACCTTTATTATAAAGTTTCACAAACACTTCACGTACGGCTTTCGATAACCCTTCATCCAGCGTAAAACGCTCACGTGAATAGTCAAGAGACAAGCCCATTTTTGCCCATTGAGAGCGGATTGTATTGTTATATTCTTCTTTCCAGTCCCATACCTTCTCGAGGAACTTTTCACGTCCGAGATCATAACGAGTAATCCCGTCTTCTCTTAGCTTCTGTTCTACTTTGGTTTGTGTTGCAATCCCAGCATGGTCAGAACCTGGCAACCAGAGTGCATCATAACCTTGCATCCGTTTTGCACGGATAATAATATCCTGAAGAGTAAAGTCCAGCGCATGACCGATATGAAGCATACCCGTTACGTTGGGCGGTGGAATCACAATGGTAAAAGGCTGCGCATCCTTGCGCTGACCTGCTTTAAAGAAATTGTTCTCCATCCAATACGGATACCACTTCTGCTCCGCAGCATGCGGATCATACGTTGTGGGCATTTCCGTCTGATTAGGCTGATTTGGTTGATTTGTTGCTTCAGACATATACATTCCTCCTGTTATTTTAGAAATCAAAATTCATTTTTCCATCAGTAGCAAGTAAAGATAAAAAAAACAAAAAGACCCTTCATCCTCAAAGGACGAAAGGTCATTCTTTCGCGGTACCACCTTTGTTTCATACCAAAACATGATGACCACAAACTTTAGTTTGCGGGCTTGATATGACACTTTGTTAGGCAGTATAACGGCTGCAGCCGGCCACATTCTAGTGCTTTCTATGTACAAAGCATACGAAAGCATTCAAAAGGGCAACTCCCGGGTGACTTCGGATCAGTAAAGTATCCTGCAGAATCTCACACCAATCGATTCCACTCTCTGAAGGGTTTACTGCTTACTACTCCCGTTCTTCGTTGTTCCATGTGTAATTCATGAGATCTATACGAACCACAATGAATTATATTCATTGTATCCCCAATCCTACAGACATCATACATTTCTAGTCTAAATTCGTCAACAGGCGAGTACCTAATTTCCGTATAGGGAAAGACTGGAGCAAGATTCTAGCTAAGTTTCATGAAGCATCAAGATAATAAATAATAACAAAAAAGTGTCCTTGGTCGTTGTTACGTCCAAGAACACATCATTTTAATATTTGTTACGGAATATAAAGCACCTGACCCTCTTCAATCGACTGCTCGGATAAACGATTATACAGCTGTAACTCACGCGTACTTAGCTGATACCTATCTGCAATGGTATCCAAGGTTTCTTCCCGCTGTACTATACAGAGCTTGACCCTCTTAAATGGCGTCTGTTCAGAGCTACCGCCAAGAAATAGGTTTTTCCACTGTACATCTTCTATCTGCTCTTCTTCCCGCTTTTCTACCGGAATCTGCTCTTCTAACTGTAATACTTCTTCCGTTCTCTTGCTCTTCTGCAGAAGAGAGGTAATTCCATACGAATCAGCAGCAGGTGTATCACTCTCTTTTTTACTGCCAAAAGCAACCTTCAGCTCCGGTTTTTCGTCTTCTGCCTCTGGCTGAGGTACATCTGCTGTAAGCAGCACTCCCTCATCCTCCCAGGTAATCTCCTGATCGTCTCGCTGGATCGCGGCAGGTTCTGCTGCTGGTTCTTCTACAGGTGTTTCTGCTTCTTGAAGACCTATAACCTCTACAGATTCCACAGGCGTTTCAAAATGCCAAACTCCTGG
Source organism: Paenibacillus sp. An7 (assembly GCF_009870785.1). Classification (GTDB taxonomy): domain Bacteria; phylum Bacillota; class Bacilli; order Paenibacillales; family Paenibacillaceae; genus Paenibacillus. The sequence goes on along the minus strand of NZ_WTWX01000017.1, from coordinate 48,991 downwards.
CGCTTCAGAGTGCTCAATCGCAGAATTCTCTTCTTTGACGTCCTGCTTATCTTTTGTCTCTCTTAGCTCCCCGCTCTCTTGGTTCGCTATTCTCTGCTCTTCTATAATAGACTCTTCCTGCTGATCCGTACCATCATCGACAGAAAGAGTCTCATAAGGAAGATTCCAAACGTCTCGCTCTTCTTGCTCCTCATCATGAACTGAAGTCGGTGTTATATAAGGAGCATAAAATCTAGGCGGTTCTGGAGAAATGTCACTCGTGCGTTCTTGCTCAAATGAAACTGCGCCATCTTGATCGTATTGATAGGCATTATTTCCGCTATCCTCTTTTGGTTCGCTATTCCTCTGTTCAGAAGCAGAATTCGTGTGTACTACCGTAAATTCGTCTGAATTCCAGGCAGGACTTTCCTCTGTTTGAATCCCTTCAATTCCTCTGAGAGACAATACCCCGGTAATATTCAAACTTCTTGTAGACAATAGGTCAACATCAAAATTCTCAATCTCAACAGCGATCTCCTCCACGGAGGCAACCCGGCTAAGCGGAATCGTAATCTCCACCGGGATCAGGTGCTGCAAACCTTCCTGTTCCTTATTCTCACCAACATACACACCTGACAACAGCAAATGGCCCCGAAGAGCTGCGTGCTCTTGATCTGTAATCACCTGTATTCGAGGATAAAGTTCAATCTCTTCAAGTTCTGCAATCGCGGGAACATGTTCTGGTAATTGAACACGCTCATAAATATCAAACCGAAGTCCGTAGGGCGGGTTTAACATAGCTGTAGTCCTCCTTTCGGGCATATAGTTACCATGAAAAAAGACCATGGCTTTCGCTCATGTGACGAGAGTTCAGCAATAAGTTTCTTCTCGTTGACATGTATATGCACCGAAAAGAGGACTCATACCATTTTATGAGTATTCGCCCTATTCCTCTTTTTTTCTCACTTCATATAGTTCCGTCATATCTTCCGGCCAAGGCGCATCAATGCTGAGCAGCTCTCCTGTAAACGGATGTTGAAACGTAAGCTTCTCCCCGTGCAGCGCTTGCCTGCGGATCCCTTCTCTTCTGCCCCCATACATTGTATCTCCGAATAAAGGATGACCGATGTGGCTGAGGTGAACTCTGATCTGATGGGTTCTTCCCGTCTCCAGCTTCAGACGGACAAGAGTTGCCTCCTCTAACCGTTCAGAGACCCTCATATGGGTTACCGCATGTTGTCCTGTGGGCGAAACCCTTCTTCTCTGTTTGTGATGACGATCTTTGCCAATTGGATATTGCAGCACTTCTTCATCCTGAGTAATGACCCCATGGACGATTGCCACATAAGCACGGTCAATTGCTTTACGCTCCATCATTGAATTAAGTTTTAATTCAGCGTATCGATTCTTTGCATATAACACAGGTCCCGACGTATCAACATCGAGCCGGTGGATATGGCGTACTGCAATCTCTTGGCCTTCCGATTCATAGTAGGCTGCGACCGCGTGATCCAGCGTAATAATTCCATCATGCCGCTCATTCCCATCAGGATGGACTGGCATACCTGCCGGTTTATGAACAACAAGACAAAAGTCATCCTCATATAAAATATCTAGCAGAATGTAACGCGGAGAGATCCCTAGAGGTACAGACGGAAAAAGGGCCAGCCTCAGCCGGTCCCCCGCAATTTTAATCCCTTGGTTATGCTTCAATTCGTGAAGAAGTTTAGGCGGCATGCCAAGCTCCTGTAAGAGCCAAGCTTCAGCAGCTTCATTCCGATTCTCGCCAGAGAGTGCCTTCTTTCCTGGAGTAAGCTCCAGCCACTCTCCTCTTCTTTTTGAAGTAATCATAGTTTTCTCAGCGCATTATAATTCGCTTCAATTGTATCTTCAATATCTTGCTTTGAATGCACACCCGAAATAAACATTCCTTCAAATTGAGACGGTGCTACGCTGACTCCTTCCTGAAGCAGATGTCCAAAATAAGCCCGGAATAGGTCGAGATTACTTGATTTCGCGATATCATAGTTCGTTACAGGCTCCTCTGTAAAGAACGGACATACCATCGAGCCTACCCGATTGATCGTAATAGGAATGCCAAGCTCTCGTGCATTTTTCTCAAAACCAGCTTGCAGCTTCGCTCCTAGCATCTCCAAACGATCATAGACTTCTTGATTGAGTAAACGAAGCGTAGTCAGACCTGCTGTCATAGCAAGCGGATTACCGCTCAGTGTACCTGCCTGATAGATCGGTCCAGAAGGTGCAATCTGCTCCATAAGATCACGACGTCCTCCATAAGCACCAACAGGCAGCCCGCCGCCAATCACTTTACCAAGGCAAGTCAAATCAGGTGTTACCCCAAATCTGCCTTGAGCACTGTTAAGTCCTACTCGGAAACCAGTCATGACCTCATCAAAAATGAGAAGACTTCCGTAATCTTCTGTTATTTGGCGAAGACCTTCCAGGAATCCTGGTACAGGCGGAACGACACCCATATTCCCAGCAACCGGTTCAACGATCACAGCTGCGATCTCTTCTCCAAATTTCTCAAAGGCTACGCCGACGGATTCAAGATCGTTATAAGGCACAGTAATTGTATTTACAGCAACCCCTTCTGGAACACCTGGACTATCCGGCAGACCAAGCGTTGCTACTCCAGAGCCTGCTTTAATAAGCAAACTGTCTGCATGTCCATGATAGGATCCTTCAAATTTCAAAATTTTACTGCGTCCCGTTATCCCCCGAGCAAGACGGATGGCACTCATCGTTGCTTCGGTTCCCGAATTGACCATTCGCACGATATCAATGGATGGCACACGTTCACAAACAAGTTTGGCCATTTCTGTCTCTATTAAGGTAGGTGCGCCAAAGCTTGTCCCTTTTACTGCTGTCTCTTGAATTGCAGCGATGACCTCTGGATGAGCATGTCCCATAATAAGAGGTCCCCAGGAAGCCACATAATCAATAAACGAATTCCCATCGATATCATAGATTCTTGATCCAATACCGTGATCGGCATAAATCGGTGTAAGTCCAACGGATTTAAATGCACGAACTGGACTGTTTACCCCGCCCGGCATATACTGTTTTGCTTCTTCAAAAGCCTTTCTGGACCGTTCCTCCATACGAGGCTGACGTTGATTGCTGCTCATTACCTTCACTCCTCTTTGTGTAGTCACTTCCAGCTTCTGCTCTGCCGTGCCCTTATGCCCTTATTTCTCTGAAAGCCAGCGAGCCGCATCTTTACCATAGTAAGTGATGATCATATCTGCACCTGCTCGTTTCATGCTCAGCAAAATCTCCATAGCCACTGACTTCTCATCTATCCATCCGTTCATTGCTGCTGCTTTCACCATCGCATATTCACCACTTACGTTGTAAGCGACCATCGGGAGATCAAATTGATCTTTGAGGGTTCGCATCACGTCTAGATAAGAAAGAGATGGTTTTACCATCAGCATATCTGCTCCTTCAAGAACATCACTTTCTGCTTCACGAAGCGCTTCCCGTGCATTTGCTGGATCCATCTGATATCCTTTGCGATCCCCATACTGCGGAGCAGAGTCAGCTGCTTCACGGAAAGGTCCGTAGAAACCGGAAGCGTATTTTACAGAGTAGGACATAATCGGTATATTTCCATACCCTGCTTCATCCAAACCTTGGCGAATTGCACCCACAAATCCATCCATCATGTTAGAAGGAGCAATAATATCTGCACCTGCTTTTGCTTGGGATACTGCCGTTCTCACAAGTAGATCAAGCGATTCATCATTTAAAACGTGTGCATGTACATGCCCGTCTCTTTCATGAGTATGAACCATTCCGCAGTGTCCATGATCTGTAAACTCACAGAGGCAGGTATCCGCAACAACCAGAAGGTCTGGATACCATGATTTGATCAATCTCGTCGCTTCCTGAACAATTCCGTCTTCCGCGAAAGCAGATGACCCTACTGCATCTTTGGTTTCTGGAATTCCAAACAAAAGCACAGCCGGAATGCCGAGTTCAGCAATCTCTTGTACTTCTTCTCTTAAGGTGTCTAAAGAAAAGCGGTAAACACCAGGCATGGAAGAGATCTCCTGTTTCACTCCCGTTCCGTAAGTTACATAAATTGGTTGAATAAAATCACTCACATGAAGATGTGTTTCACGCACCATACTGCGAATTGCGGCAGTACTGCGCAAGCGGCGAAGTCTAACATTTGGAAATCCCATAATCGATATTCCCCTTTCTGTATTCCTTTATATAACCTAATTATTTATCTTTTAGCTCGCACAAAGCATCCGTCAAACTGCCCATTGTCGCCTTCTCCGATATGATGCTTACAGAAAGACCTGCCTTTTCTGCCTCCTGAGCTGTAACGGAACCGATACATACGACATGCACTTTATTAAGAAGCTCTACTGGATTGTCATTACCCATTTTCTTCAATAGTGCAAGCAAGTGTGTTACGGTAGAAGAACTTGTAAATGTGACCGCATATATTTTCCCTTTTTGCAGCAGCTGAATGACATCATCATCCCATTCATCAGGAATCACTGTCTCATAAATGTGTGCTACAGTAACTTCCAGTCCTTTTTCACGCAGTCGATCTGGCAGCCAAGAGCGCGCAAGATTTCCACAAGGCAGGAAAACCTTCTGACCTGGCAGAAGTTCATCTCCAAAGGTGTCCATTAATCCTTCTTGCTGGTAAGACCCTTGCACTTCTTCTGCTACAATTCCTTTACTTCGTAAAACTTCTCTTGTAGTAGGTCCAATTGCTACGATTCTAGCTTTTGATAAAGCGCGGATATCCAGGCCCTGCTCTTCGAGATGCTTAAAGAAATATTCCACTCCGTTAACACTCGTAAAGAATACCCAATCATACTCTGGCATAGAGGCGAGTGCATTTATGATCTGATCTCTTGCTTCTGCTGAAGCGGGAGGCACTGTTTCAATCACAGGCAGTTCATAAGCTTCTCCGCCAAGCTCTTCAATTCGATCTACCAGATCAATCGCTTGTGTTCTAGCCCGTGTAACCAAGATCCGTTTACCGAATAAAGGCATCGATTCTACCCATTTAAGCCGTTCACGTTGTTTAACCACATCGCCGACCACGATCACACCGGGCGGAAGGAATTTATTTTCTATTACTTTGGCTTCAATATCCTCCAGCGTTCCAATTAGTGTATCTTGTTCTGCCCAAGTTCCCCAGCGAATAAGAGCTACAGGTGTATCCTTTGGTCTGCCATGATCTATCAATTGCTTACTAATGTATCCAATATTCGCGACACCCATCATAAACACAAGTGTTCCGGTTGCATTCGTCACCTTATCCCAGTGGATCGCTCGGTTCATCTTTTCTGGACTCTCATGTCCTGTAATAATGGAAATAGAAGAAGCGTAATCCCGGTGAGTTACCGGTATTCCCGCATAGGCAGGTACACTGATTGCAGAAGTTACCCCTGGTACAATCTCAAAAGGCACGTCATTCTGCTTCAATAACTCTGCTTCTTCTCCCACTCTTCCAAAAATGGTCGGGTCTCCGCCTTTTAGACGAACGACCTTCTTTCCTGCTAAAGCTAAATCAACAAGAAGCTGGTTAATATCTTCTTGTTTCATCGTATGACGATTCGTTTTTTTGCCTACATAAATTTTTTCTGCCCCTGGTTTCATAATTCGCAGCAGTCTAGGGCTTGCTAGCCGATCATATACGACAACGTCTGCCTTTTGAATACATTCCCATCCCTTAACGGTAATGAGCTTTGCGTTGCCCGGACCTGCCCCTACTAAATAAACTTTTCCTGTCATGGAGATCATCCCCTTACATCTGCTAGTATCTTCTCGGCACCCATTTCAATTAATCGGCTGGCCACTGCCTTGCCAAGTTGTTTGGGATCAGCACCTGTTAAAGTATGTTTCAATACGGTGTTCCCATCTGGTGTTCCTACCATGCCCGTAAGTTCAATCTGTTTATCTTCCGCATTACTACCTGTAACCCATGTGGCATAAGCTCCAATAGGAACCTGACAGCCACCGTTCAGTACATGTAAAAATTCTCGTTCAGCAGCAACTGGTTTGGCTGTTATTTCATCATTATATAAAGAGAGAAGCGCAAGCAGTTCCTCGTCATCCTTACGGCATTCAATGCCAAGCGCCCCTTGACCAACCGCTGGCAAACAAGTTTCAGGAGACAAATAGGAAGTGATTCGATCACTCCATCCCATGCGTGAAAGACCCGCTGCCGCTAAAATAATTGCTTCAAAACCTTCCGTTTCGAGTTTACGTAAACGAGAATCAATATTCCCACGGATCCATTCTACATTGAGATCAGGTCGATAAGCCTTTAACTGACTGGACCGGCGAAGACTGCTGGTACCCACTTTTGCTCCATGGGGAAGTTCATCAAGAGAAGCTCCATTTCGAGAAATCAAAGCATCTCTTGGATCTTCTCGTTTGGGGATCGCTCCCGTCGTAAGGGATTCAGGTAATACCGAAGGCATATCTTTCATACTATGTACCGCCATATCAATCTCTTTGTTCATCATTGCCTGTTCAATTTCTTTGACAAACAGTCCTTTGCCGCCTACTTTTGACAGCGTAACATTTAGAATCTGATCTCCTTTGGTGACAATTTTCTTCACCTCAAAATCAAATTCAAGTCCATGCTCTGAACATATCTTTTTCAAATCTTCGATGACATGACCTGTCTGTGTCAATGCCAACGCACTTTGTCTGCTTCCCACGATTATTGTACGCATCTTGTTACTCCTCCCGATTGGCAGCAATCCACTTTACCATTTCTTCCTTAGACCATGGACGATACCGTTTTTCTCGTATTTGTACTAAAATATCCATTTCAAGTACCCGATCAAGCAGGCGCTTTCTATCTCTCCGATCTTCGACTTCGAACTGAATGACTTCTCGGAATTGTTGTAGAAAATCAAGATAAATCTCATACTCATCCCCATAATCTGTTCTCAGCTGTTCAATAATTTGCTTTGCGAGTCCCGGGCTTGCGCCTGATGCAGAAACCGCAATCGTTAATTTGCCTCGGCGTACAGAGCCAGGAGTAATAAAATCTCCCGTACCCGGTGCATCTGCACTATTCACAAGAATATTCCTCTGTTTTGCTTCCGCAATAACTTGTGCGTTTACGTCTGGGCTGCTCGTAGCCGCATATACAAGAAAAGCCCCTTCCAGGTCTCCCTGGAGATAGGGCTTCTTACGCCATTCGGCTTCACCCCGGTCAACCATGTGAAGAATTGGTTCCGTCACTTCGGGGCTAATAATAGTGAGCAGTGCTCCTGAACCTGCAAGAGCCTCTATCTTTCGCTCCGCTACTTTACCTCCGCCGATAACAATGCATCTGCGCCCTGAGCAGTTCAACATAATTGGTACATAGTGATTCTCCATGTGCTTATGCCTCACTCTCCCGTCCAGCGATGAAACATAGACCAAGCGTTACTCATAAAACTAATAATAACAAAAGCATATCCAAGCAAAATCCATCTTGCCATTACATACTGGGGTGCATCAATATATCGTTTGGATACAAAATAACCAACATAGATACATAGTGCAATAAAAGTCGCGAGTACTTTCAGGTCCAATAGATAAAGCCACTGTTTCTCGGCAACAATCGACAAAATAGCGAGGATCACAGATATGCCAAGAATAGGTGTACCAATTAGACTGGCTTTGTTCATATACAATTGCAGTATTTCAAGACTTGGGACACGTCTCATAGAATCATTCCAACGCTTTAGCTTCAGTCTGTAATGTAAAAAGAGATAAATCATGGCAAAAACTGCCGATACCGTCAGTGCTGCAAATCCAAGATTTGCAAGTGCAATATGCATTACCAGCATACCATGTACGGTCTGCCAGTTGAGCAGCCTATCCTCACTCGGCACGAGCCAAAAATCACTCAGCACCAAAGCACTGAAACTGACTACATTCAGAAGGAATACAATATATTCAGACCTCTGTCCCCGGCTTAATATGAATGAAATGAGTACGATACAGAAGGAAAACAAGAAAATGAAATCGTACATAGAATAGATCGGAACATAACCTTGATTCACCGTATAAAACACAAGATACATAAGCTGCATTATCGATACATTAACAAGAAGCCCTGTGCCTATCCGCTTTGCACTCGCATTACGACGAATACAATCCGAGAAATAAAACAGAAGGCTCAGAGCGTAAATATAAATGATGAAACTGTGAATTGTATCATGAACCGTCACTTAGCTCTACACCTGCCTTACAGACTCACAGGAACATAAGTTAGACGCGAAGTTTCCTTTGCAGCGCCATGGTTCATTTCCATGGAAGGCTGTAAGCTCCCATGTGAAAGAGCAACGTCCTGTTTCTTGTCATCGATCTCATCCTCGAGCCCAAACAGTTTGGTGAACATCAATAAAGCATCGTCTGCTTTTTTATCAGCAGCCATTTCTTTAATTTGGTTAATCGGCTCATGAGTTATTTGATTCAGCATACTTTTGGTAAGACGCCGAATGACTTTGCGCTGTCTGTCATCCAGTTCCGGCAACTTATTAAACAAACTTTCCAGTGTATCCTCGTGAACGGTATTTGCTTTTTCTTGAAGGGCACGAATGACAGGACGTACCCCCAGCGTTTTAAGCCACTGCTGAAAAGTTATCATTTCTTCTTCAATAAATGCATCAATTTTAGCGGCTTCCATACGGCGCATTTCAAGATTCGTCTCTACTACGCCTTCCAAATCATCAATATCATATAAGTAAACATTGGACAAATGACTGATCGCAGGATCAATGTCTCTTGGAACAGCAATGTCAATCATAAAGAGTGGACGTGCTTTTCTCCGCTTCATGCTTTCTTTTATCATATCCACAGAAATAACAAAGTCCTTAGCACCCGTAGAACTGATCAGAATGTCAACTTCTTGTAATCTAGAAAATGCCTGTTCCATAGTACAAGCGGTTCCTTGAAATTTCTTAGCCAATTCTTCAGCACGTAGAAAGGTCCGATTCGCGACAATAACTTCTTCCGCTCCATTTGCGTACAAATGTTGCACAGTTAGTTCGCTCATTTTTCCAGCACCCAGAATCAATACTTTTTTGTTTGAAAACGAACCAAAAATTCGCTTACCAAGCTCCACGGCCGCATAACTCACCGAAACGGCAGCTTCCCCAATGGATGTTTCAGAATGTGCCCTTTTACCGACCGTAATCGCATGTTTAAATAGTTCATTAAACCACGTACCTGTTACTTTCTCTTGCTGCGCACATAAAAAAGCTTGTTTAACTTGCCCCAGAATTTGAGTCTCTCCGATAACCATAGAGTCAAGCCCGCTTGTCACACGAAACAGATGACGGATTGCCTGCTCATTTTCGTAGATATAAAGATGCTGGGTAAATTCTTCACGAGAAATCCCAAACCATTTCTCCATAAAACTACGAATAAAATAGCCGCACATATGAAGACGATCGACTACCACATACATTTCAGTCCGGTTGCATGTAGCTACAATGACGCCTTCCAATACACTATTTGTCTTTTTTAGCTGCTGGAGTGCATGGGATAAGTCCTTCTCATCAAACGTAAAACGTTCCCTGACTTCTACAGGCGCTGTGCGGTAGTTCAATCCAACTGCGACGATGTGCATTGCAAGTTCACCCGCCTCTACGTTTTGTTAAATTTGTAAATGATCTATATCACAATGTGCTGTAAACAGCACATGATCTTGAGTACATAATGCAAACAATACCCAGTATAACATATGTATTTGCCCGGCTAAGTGCTTTTTATGACATGTTTATGAAATCCTCATTTTAGAGGCATAGCGCTCGCTTGATTTTGCCGGCTCTTCCTATCTTTATGCAAGGACGCAGGCAACCTACACCTTTTTTAAAGTTAAAATCTCAAAATATGATTATTCATCCTATGAAGCATACTAAAATTGTAAAATATCTACATGTATAAAACAACCATGGATTATTGATCCATGGTTGTCAGTTCAATTCATATTATTAGCTTTCCATCAAACAAGTTCGATCTGATTCATTTCAGGCGTTTCAACCTTCATTTCACCTAAACCGCGAACTAATCTTTTGGCGTACGTTTTTTCTGGTTTTAATACGGACACCAGGTAGTCAATGGCTAACTGCGGGTCTACCGTTTCTCCACAAGTGTAACAATCAATTGCGGCAAAACCTCTCTCAGGGTACGTGTGAATCGAGAGATGGCTCTCTGACAGCAATACAAGTACTGTCGCTCCTTGAGGTCTAAACTGCTTTGATTGTACGGACAATACGGTAGCACCACAAGCCTCAGCTGCATCAATCAACTGTGCTTGCAAAAAATCCTCATTGTTCAGTAAATCAAAGTCGACTCCCCAAGTATCAACAGCAACGTGTCTTCCGAAAGTTGAATATTCCATCTTCCGGTTCCCCCTTCCTAGGAATAAAATGTTTGAAAAAATTTCATCCGCTAGGACCTACGTCATTCACTTCCCGAGGGAATAATCTCTCGCAACATTCAATGTCCTGAGTGAATCCTGGTTCCTATATTCTTTTCAACGAGATTAAAAATAACATCTAACTGAGGCAATTGCAATAGTTGTTTTACAAGTACTACAAATAAATACATTACTTGCTATGATATAGATCACAAAGCACTCATCTTCGGAATCAGCGGTGTTTATATCAGCGTTTCACTCCGATTTGATGTACTCATTTTTCGTGAGGATTTGCAATCCAAAAAGGTCTTTTCCTTGTCTATAGCAAACAAAAAAAACTCCATACCACAATAGGGTAAAGAGTTTTTGATAATCAAATCGTCGTATTTCCTTAAGGAATATTTATGCTTCTAAGGCGAATAAAGTAACCGTATGAGTTCGTAGTTGCTCGTCAATCTTCGCAATCTCTTCTTGATTACAAGTTGCATTCCGTAAATCAAGCAGTCCGTTAACACTTCTTTTCAACTGTGTAATCTGTTGCTCGATCTTTCTCATCTGGAATACATCTTCCATTTCCTGAAGTGTATTTTTGTATTGATAGATCGTCTGGGATTGATTTTCTCTTACTTCTACAATCTTTCGCACAGATCCTTTGAAATAAACATAAGACATTGTAAACCCAGCATATACCCGATTTACAATCCCTTCTCCCTTGAAGCTGAGAAATAACCTCCGCACCAAATTAGCTAAGTGTAGATTTACCAAGCGGCAAGTTAACTCACAGACATAAAACCCTTCTCTGCGATGAAATGGAAAATGAACTTCCTCGCCTTCATGATCCTCTAGTACAATTTCCTGTCCCCCATTACCGAGAACTTTCACTCTTGAATGGACTTGGCCTTCTTCTGCCATATGCAAGAATTGTTTCATTTGAGTTTCCGACAATTTCAAAGTGGCTTTAACATATTCTGTGGCTAACCGCTGAGCCATAAAAATCTCCCCAATTCTCCCCTGATTCATCAGGCCGGTGTATTCACCGGAAATTTCGTAACAAACCTATGCCTGAACTTATTATACACTACCTTTTAAACGGTTTGCTTCTTCTCTAAACCATAAAAACTTGCGCAAAAACCGTGAAAAAAGGGGTATGCGCTCAAATACTACAGCTGATAGGGAAGATGCTCACTTTCCCGTGTAGAAAGTTCATGCTATCTCTGTCATCCTGCATTTTAGGGTTGTCACGCTTCGTGAGTTGAGGTTTCCTGGCCTTCTTCTACTTCATCCAGCTCTTCTTCCTCACCGAATGGATCTTTAGAGAATGCATAGCGGGAGATGACTGACCATAGTTCATCTCTGCCAAGACCTTCTTCCGAAGAAAAAGATACAAATGAATCATCTGGATGGATCTGAAGGGCTTCTTTTATAATTTTCGCATGTTTCGCACGTTTTGTTTTTGGAATCTTGTCCATTTTGGTAGTCACGATGCAAACAGGAAGACCATGATGTTTGAGCCAATCATACATCATAATATCATCCTTGGTTGGTGCATGACGCATATCGATCATCTGCATCACAAGTTTAAGCTCTTGACGTTCGAGCAAATATTGCTCCATCATTTTCCCAAATAAGGCGCGCTGTGTTTTGGATACTTTGGCATACCCATAACCCGGGAAATCGACAAAATAAAGTTGATCATTAATACGATAATAATTCAGTTGCTGTGTTTTACCGGGTGTGGAACTCGTTCGTGCCAAGTTTTTACGATTAATCATTCGATTAATCAGCGATGATTTACCCACATTGGAACGCCCTGCCAGAGCAATCTCCGGCAAGGCGTCCTCAGGATATTGACTAGGGCTTACAGCACTAATAATAAATTCTGATTTTGTTACTTTCATAGTTGATAATTGTCCTCTCTAATGCACTCCTGCTTGTTGTACAAGAGCATGCTGCAGTACTTGGTCCATATGAGCAACGGGAATGAATTCGATATCTTCCCGAACACTGTCTGGAATGTCTCTTAAATCACGTTCGTTGTCCTTAGGTAATAAAATTTTCTTATATCCAGCTCGGTGAGCGGCCAATGATTTTTCCTTGAGTCCCCCGATGGGTAGTACTCGGCCCCGCAGTGTAATTTCACCCGTCATTGCTACATGTTTGGATACATGACGATTCGTAAGGGCTGAAATAAGTGCAGTTGCCATCGTGATCCCAGCTGATGGGCCGTCTTTTGGAATAGCACCCTCCGGAATATGAATATGAATATCATTTTTCTCATGGAAGTCTGGCGCAATCCCGAGTTCAATCGCTTTGGAACGGGTGTAACTGAATGCTGCTTGTGCGGATTCTTTCATCACGTCTCCAAGTTTCCCCGTTAGGGTTAACTTGCCTGTACCCGGCACAACGGTCACTTCAATTACCAACGTTTCGCCGCCAACCTCAGTCCATGCAAGACCTGTCACTGTACCGATCTGATCTTCAAGATCTGCTACACCATATCTAAATTTCCCCGGACCTAGATAATCTTTGATCTCTTCCGGCGTAATGACGATGCTTCCTTCGTATCCTGTTACAATTTTCTTGGCTGCTTTACGGCAAAGGGATGCCATCTGCTGTTCCAAGTTCCGTACTCCGGATTCTCTCGTATATTCACGAATGACTTTCAGCAGTGTGTCTTCACCAACCTGAAGTTGCTGCTCCGTAAGACCATGTTCTCGGATCTGTTTTGGCAGCAAATAGCGATTCGCGATTTGCAGTTTCTCAAGTTCCGTATAACCCGGTATATTCAAGAGTTCCATACGATCAAGAAGAGGTCTTGGAATACTGTGTACCGTATTGGCAGTTGTCACAAACATGACGTTCGACAAATCAAAAGGCAGTTCCACAAAATGATCACTAAACGTGTTATTCTGTTCCGGATCTAGCACTTCAAGAAGTGCTGATGACGGATCACCGCGGAAGTCAGAAGCCATTTTATCAATCTCATCAAGTAAGAAGACAGGGTTTAGTGAACCTGCTGTTTTCATACCTTGAATGATTCTGCCCGGCATTGCGCCTACGTAAGTACGGCGATGACCACGAATTTCTGCCTCATCACGAACTCCGCCAAGTGAGATACGTACAAATTCTCGTCCAAGTGATTTCGCTATAGACCGGGCCAGAGATGTTTTCCCTACCCCTGGAGGTCCTACAAGACAGAGAATCGGACCTTTGAGCTGCTTAACCAGCTTCTGAACTGCTAAATACTCAAGCACTCTCTCCTTCGGTTTTTCCAGACCATAATGATCTGCATCAAGTACTTCTTCGGCTGCCTGAATATCAAGATCATCTTCTGTCGACCGGCTCCAAGGCAAAGCGAGCAGCCAATCCACGTAGTTTCGAATAACGCCGCCTTCCGCAGAACTGGCTGGCATCTTCTCAAGACGATCAATTTCTTTGTTAATCTTCTCTTGAACCTTCTCGGGCAGATCAAGAGCAGCTGCTTGGTTTCGCAATTCTTCCACTTCACCCGCACGGCCTTCTTTTTCTCCGAGTTCCTTTTGAATTGCTTTCATTTGCTCGCGCAGATAATATTCCTTCTGCGTTTTTTCCATCTGCTTTTTCACACGCTGGCTGATTTTACGTTCAAGCTCGAGAACTTCTCGCTCGTTATTAAGAATATCGAGGAGTTTCTCAAGTCGTTGCTTGACGTTAATCGTCTCCAGAATTTCTTGTTTATCCTTAATCTTAAGTGAAAGATGACTGGTTATGACATCTGCAAGACGCCCAGGTTCTTCAATATCAGATACTGCTGCGAGTGTCTCCGGGGTAATCTTTTTAGACAGATTTATATAATTTTCGAACTGATTCAGTAACGTCCTCATTAGAGCATCCGTCTCTGGATGGTTCGTCTCTTCTTCAGGAAGTTCTACTGCCAGCACTTCATAAAAATCAACATTATCTGTGTATTCGGTAATCTCCGCACGTTCCAATCCTTCTACAAGGACCCGAATCGTCCCATTCGGAAGCTTCAGCATCTGTCTGACCTTAGCCACTGTCCCGATCCGGAAGATATCTTCTCTTGTAGGTTCTTCAATATTTACTTCAGATTGGGAGCACAGGAGGATTAAATGTTCTTCTACCATCGCTTTTTCCAAAGCCTTAACTGATTTCTCCCTGCCCACATCGAGATGGAGTACCATACTCGGGTAAACAAGAAGTCCTCTCAAAGGCAGTAAAGGAAAACGACGACCTTTGGCTTTGCTCGGTCCCATCGCTTTCACACCTCCAATGGCTCTCAAGTTGTTATCATTCATTATTTTATCAAATGTTCACATAAAAAACCAATGAAGGGACAAGCATTACATGCTTTCGGTACTATTCAGTTTACCATTCCGATTATGATCCGCATGCAAAACAGATGGAGAGGAAGGCGGAAAAAGTTCTGCATGCGGAGAAGCGATCTCTTCCACTGCTGTTTTTTCCGAATCTCCAAACACATGCTGGAATACTTCTTCAGCTGTCTCAACCGGAATTACACGTAAGCCTTCCAAGTTATCAAAAATGGATTGCCAATTCTCAGCTGGAATGATTACTTTTTTGACTCCTGCCTGAAATGCGGCTTCCACCTTAGCCAAAACACCACCAATTGGTTTCACTTTTCCGTGTATACTTATTTCTCCTGTCATAGCCAGCTCATGGTCTACAGGAATTCCTCGAATAGCCGAGACAATCGCCGTCGCCATCGCAATCCCAGCGGAAGGTCCATCAATCGGTGTTCCACCTGGGAAATTAATATGAAGATCGAAATTAGATGGCGAATACCCCATAGTGCGAAGAACCGTTAGTACATTCTCCACAGACCCTTTTGCCATACTTTTGCGGCGCAGCGTTCTTGAACCTCCGCCAATCTCTTCTTCCTCTACGACACCCGTAATGTTATAGGTACCTTTGCCTTTTGCTACAGGTACAGCAGAGACTTCGATTTCAAGCAGGGCCCCCATATTTGGACCATACACAGCAAGTCCGTTAACAAAACCGATCTGAGGGCGACTTGGCACTTTACGATCAGGTCTTGGCTGAATTTGACTGCTGCTGGCTACCCATTCTAAATCAGAGGCTTGAAGCTCATCCCGATTCTCCGTCAGAGCAAGTCCGGCAGCAAGCTGTACGATGTTTACTGCTTCCCGGCCATTGGTCGCATACTTTTTAACAACTTCTACTGCTTCGGGATTCGCCGAGAAACCGATTTTGGATATGGCATCTTCCGCAATCCGTCCGATTTCTTCCGGTAATAGCGCACGGAAAAAGATTTCCATACAGCGAGAACGCAGTGCTGGCGGAATTTCATGGGGAGATCTAGTCGTTGCACCCACAAGACGAAAATCTGCTGGCAATCCATTTTGAAAAATATCATGGATATAAGCAGGAGTATGCGTATCTTCGGAATTGTAGTACGCACTTTCCAAAATGACTTTGCGATCCTCGAGTACTTTGAGCAGCTTGTTCATCTGGATCGTATGAAGTTCACCGATCTCATCCACGAATAAAATCCCGCCATGCGCTTTGGTAACGGCACCCGGTTTCGGCTGAGGAACACCAGCTACCCCCATTGCACCCGCTCCTTGATATATCGGATCATGCACGGATCCAATGAGAGGATCTGCAATTCCTCGTTCATCAAAACGCGCTGTGGTCGCATCAATCTCTGTAAATTTGGCATCAGCCTTAAAAGGAGAGGCCGGGTTCTTTTTCGCTTCCTCTAATATGACCCTGGCTGCCGCTGTCTTCCCTACTCCCGGCGGACCGTAAACAATGACATGCTGGGGATTACCGCTGCAGAGAGCGGCCTTCATGGCGCGCAGACCATCTTTTTGGCCCACGATATCTTCAAGTTTGGCAGGTCGTGTCTTTTCGGCAAGTGGTTTTGTAAGTGAAATAGCTCTCAGCTTCCGTAGTTTATCCATTTCTTTACGAGATTCTTTTTCTACCGCACTTCGATTACTCTTTTGCGAGCGCAGCATATTCCAAAAATATAACCCAATCACAACTCCAAAAAATAAATTGACCAACATAATGATAATCGTTATTTCATTTCCCATATTTAAGTCCTCCTGTTCAATCTTTCTTCCCCTTATTTTTGCCACGTAAAAAGTTCGATACTTGGTAGTATAGCCTTTTCCTTTTGTGGTAAACGTAAAATACGGATGAAATAGGACAGAAAAACAAAAAAAGCCAACTTTCGCAGGTGGAAAGTTGACTTATCTTATATAGATAATTATAGATTAGTGCTTACGGCCAGGGATAACCCCTGTTTCTTCATAGGCAGCCACAATTTTATCAATTTCTTTTTTGAGTTCATTGACCATCTCAGCCTCAGGTACTTTGCGAATCATCTCTCCATAACGGAATAACAATCCTTCTCCCCGAGCACCGGCTATACCGATATCCGCTTCTCTTGCTTCCCCTGGACCATTGACCGCACAGCCGAGTACAGATACTTTAAT
This sequence comes from Paenibacillus sp. An7, assembly GCF_009870785.1. Classification (GTDB taxonomy): domain Bacteria; phylum Bacillota; class Bacilli; order Paenibacillales; family Paenibacillaceae; genus Paenibacillus. Next base: position 32,098 of record NZ_WTWX01000017.1, on the reverse strand, counting down.
CGGTACTTTAATCTGTGAGATATACTCTTCCACTTCGTTGGCAATGGAGAATAGATCAATATCAAGACGTCCACAAGTCGGACATGAAATGAGCGTAGCTGCATTCGAGATCAGTCCAAACGCTTTGAGCAGTTCTCTTGCTACTTTTATCTCTTCAACGGGATCGGCACTTAGTGAAATACGCATTGTTGAACCAATGCCGAGTGAAAGAAGTGCTCCCATCCCCGCAGAACTTTTAATCGTTCCCGAGAATAAGGTGCCGGCTTCTGTAATCCCAAGATGAAGCGGATAAGGAATGACCTGAGCCGCTTTGGTATAAGCTTCAATCGCCATTGGTACATCAGATGCTTTCAGGGATACGATAATATCGTGAAAATCAAGCTCTTCAAGAATACCAATGTGATAAAGTGCGCTTTCTACCATCGCATCTGCTGTTGGATATCCGTACTTTTCAAGCAAATGATTCTCAAGAGAACCAGCATTAACACCAATACGAATCGGGATGCCTTTTGCTTTGCAAGCTTCTACCACTGCTTCTACCTTCTCACGGCGACCGATGTTCCCTGGATTAATACGAACTTTATCAATCCCGTTCTCTATCGCCTTCAAAGCCAGCTTGTAGTTAAAGTGAATATCCGCTACCAATGGAATATGAATCCGTTTCTTAATTTCTTTAATTGCGTCTGCTGCTTCGTCATTATTTACCGTTACACGAACGATCTGACAACCTGCTTCTTCCAGACGCAAGATCTCAGCTACGGTTGCTTCTACATCGGCCGTTTTTGTCGTACACATACTTTGTATAATGACTTCGTTGCTTCCACCGATGGTAATATTTCCAACTTTTACGGGACGTGTATCCTGTCTCAGAAACATGATGGCTTTCTCTCCCCATAACGTCAAATCTCCACTAGTAAGAGGACTGGAATATCCAGTAATAAGCCCCTGTACCAGTGGAGTATGACTAAATTATTTAAACTAGATAAGTGGGATCAGCCAAGATCACGCACTTTCTTCCTGTTTTTTATCTTTTTCGTCTCCACTACGTAATTCAGGAGCTATTTTTTCTTCAACAACCTGTTGTGTAATTACGCATTTGGTTACATCTTCACGAGATGGCACTTCATACATTACATCAAGCAATAAGCCTTCGATAATGGAACGAAGTCCACGAGCTCCTGTATTCCGTTTGATCGCTTCACGGGCAATAGCCTCAAGTGCTCCTGGTTCAAACTCAAGGGATACATTATCGAGTTCGAGCATTTTCGTGTACTGTTTAACCAGTGCGTTCTTCGGCTCAGACAGGATGCGAACTAGTGTGTCTTCATCAAGCGGCTCCAGAGTAGAGATGACCGGCAAACGTCCTACAAATTCCGGAATCAAACCGAACTTGAGCAAATCTTCTGGAAGAACCATGCCAAGATATTCGCCTGGTTTCAAGTCCTTTTGCTCTGTTGCAGAGTTAAATCCGATTACTTTTTTACCGATACGGCGTTTAATCATTTGCTCCAGTCCATCAAAGGCACCGCCGCAAACGAACAAAATATTCGTTGTATCGATCTGGATAAACTCTTGATGTGGATGCTTACGTCCACCTTGCGGCGGTACAGAAGCAACCGTCCCCTCCAAAATTTTGAGGAGAGCTTGCTGTACACCTTCACCAGAAACGTCACGTGTAATCGATGGATTCTCTGATTTACGTGCAACTTTATCAATTTCATCAATATAAATGATGCCGCGTTCTGCTTTTTCTACATCATAATCCGCTGCTTGGATCAACTTGAGAAGAATATTCTCAACGTCTTCACCCACATAACCTGCTTCCGTCAAAGACGTAGCATCTGCAATAGCAAACGGTACATTCAGGATTTTAGCCATTGTTTGAGCAAGTAAAGTCTTACCAGAACCTGTTGGTCCTAAAAGCAAAATATTACTTTTCGACATTTCCACGTCGTCAACTTTGCTCTGTGTATTAATCCGTTTGTAGTGATTATAAACCGCTACAGACAACGATTTCTTCGCTTGATCTTGACCAATTACATATTGATCGAGAATATCACGAATCTCTTTTGGTTTCGGAATATCCTTCAGATCAATCTCTTCATCATGACCGAGCTCTTCTTCCACGATCTCCGCGCAAAGCTCGATACACTCATCACATATATACACCCCTGGTCCCGCTACCAACTTGCGGACTTGTTCCTGGGATTTACCGCAGAAAGAACATTTCAATTGTCCTTTCTCATCGTTAAATTTAAACATATAACCACCCCTTTAAGAATTAATCGGTTTGGTGAGTACTTGGTCAATGATACGGTACTCTAAAGCTTCTTCCGCACTCATGAAATAGTCACGGTCCGTATCACGCTCGATTTTATCAAGGGGTTGACCTGTACGCTCCACGTAGATCTGATTCAGTTTCTGACGAGTCTTAATAATCCAGTCAGCATGAATCTGAATATCGGATGCCTGACCTTGGACTCCGCCCAGCGGTTGATGTATCATAACTTCGCTGTTTTCAAGTGCATATCGCTTACCAGGAGCACCCGCTGTTAATAGCAGCGAACCCATGCTGGCAGCCATACCTACGCAGATCGTGGATACGTCTGGCTTGATAAACTGCATCGTATCATATATACCCATCCCCGCTGTAACAGAACCACCAGGTGAATTGATATATAAACTGATATCTTTTTCTGGATCTTCTGCAGCCAGGAAAAGAAGCTGGGCGATTACAAGATTCGCCACATCATCATCTATTGCACCGCTGAGAAAGATAATCCGATCTTTCAGCAGTCTAGAGTAAATATCGTATGAACGTTCTCCGCGATTCGTTTGTTCAACAACCATAGGTACGAGACTCATGTGTAAACCTCTTTTCCATAATAGAATCTTTACCGCACAAGTCAGGGAAAACATAAGAATCTGTAAAACATCATTACAGTACATCTTATTTTAACATGTTCCCTGTTTCATGTCATATAGATCCGCTTTCTCACATGAACCAATAATAAGAAAGCTTGATCATATTTAACCATTTTTTTTATGTATGTGCAAATGCGCCTTCCGGCATATAGAGTAAAGACCTATATTTAAGTATATGGAAGAATATAAAAATTATCACGCATATTAATTAATATCCATCTAATAATAAAAATTACTATAAAATGGATATTACTTAGAAAAAATAAGGCACGTAAAAAACATTACGTGCCTTATCTGATATACGTGATACGCATTCCGCATAAATCCATACCCATGCTTGGTTCTGGATTTATACTACATGCTCATATGTGAGTGATTATTCAGCCGCTTCTTCTTTAGCTTCTTCAGCAGGAGCATCTACCTCTTTGCTGTTTGCCAAAAGGAAGTCGATTGTTTTGCGAAGCAATACTTCTTCTTTCAAGCTGTCAAGAGAACCATTGCTTTCCAGAATTTGACGAATCTCTTCAACAGAGCGTTTGAAAGAAGCAGCCATGTTGTTCAGCTCTTCGTTTACATCTTCTTCTGTTACTTCAAGATTCTCTTGTTTACCGATTGCTTCAAGAACCAGGTTGTTACGAACGCGTTTTTCAGCATCGTTTTTCATTTGGTTTTGAAGATCTGCTTCTGTTTGACCAGAGAAGCTCATAAACATCTCAAGGTTCATACCTTGTTGACGAAGACGGTTGTCAAAGTCACGCATCATGTTGCGAACTTCGCTGTTGATCATTCCTTGTGGAATTTCAACTTCAGCATTTTCAGCCGCTTTTTCAACTACGATATTTTCTTGAGTAGCTTTTGCTTCTTCTTCTTTACGGGAAGCAAGTTGTTTTTTCAGATCTTCTTTGTACTCAACAAGTGTGTCGAATTCACTAACGTCTTTAGCGAACTCATCATCAAGTGCAGGAAGTTCTTTACGTTTGATTTCGTGTACTTTCACTTTGAATACCGCTTTTTTACCAGCTAGTTCAGCTGCATGGTACTCTTCAGGGAATGTCACTTCAACGTCTTTGCTGTCGCCTGTTCCAAGACCAATGACTTGATCTTCGAAACCAGGAATGAATGTGTTAGATCCAAGTTCAAGAGATTGACGCTCAGCAGATCCGCCTTCGAAAAGTTCACCGTCAACAGAACCTTCGTAGTCGATAACAACAACATCGCCAGATGCTGCTTGTCCTTCTTCAACGACTACAAGTTCAGCATGACGTTGTTGCAGACGCTCTAATTCAGCAGTCAATTCTTCTTCAGAAACTTCAGTGCTTACTTTAGGAACTTCAAGACCTTTGTATTCGCCAAGTTCAACTTCAGGTTTAACTACAACTTTTGCTTTAAACTTGAATGTTTGACCTTTAGCAAATTGATCAACATCTACTTCTGGTTGTTCTACAGGGAAGATTTCTGTTTGATCAACAGCTTCCGTGTATACTTCTGGAAGAAGGATGTCAATTGCATCCTGGTACAAGCTCTCTACACCAAAACGTGCTTCGAAGATTGAACGTGGTACTTTACCTTTACGGAATCCAGGTACATTTATTTTTTTAACGACTTTATTAAAAGCCTTGTCGAGAGCAGCAGCTACACGATCTGCTTCTACTTCAACTTCAAGAACCCCAAGGTTCTTCTCTATTTTTTCCCAAGTTGCTTTCATTTATGCTTTCCCCTCCAAATTTCACGTGTTAACCATTGTCAAGCGCGTACAAAATAACCATTTTAGTATAAACAACATTAAATGCAATTTCAAGGGCAAACCCTTGTAAACACAGCAGGAAAAGTTTTATAACCTATTTTGTACCCAGTCCTCCTGAAACAAATTGCTTAATTGAACGATATGCCTGCTCAAATCGGAACCTAACCTCGCTCGTGATCCCATACAAAGTGCGAATCTCTTCTTCATTGTGTGAACCTCCCAAACTCTCAGCCACCGCTGCATGAAGTGCAGCAGCCCACATATCGAGCATGGATTCATCGCCCTCCAGCATAGAGCGGTAATCACTTGTTCCAAAAACGGCCATGATATATTGCGACCAAAGTTCCTGAGCGAAATAATAAAGCGTTGGCTCATGAACTTCTGTCTGATCTGCGACACGTTCTAGAATCCGAAGAACAGCATGCGGGAAATCTTCTGGTGTCAAAGGTACTGTCTCTATTTCTACTTCAACCTTCTCTGTTCCTCTTTGCAAAGCAACATGAAAGTCAGCCCCTCTTTTCCGCAGAGTTTGAAGTACCCTGAACTGGAGTAATGGATGTAATCTGCTATGTTCAATCCATTCCTTAAGTGAATCATCAACGCTCGGTACGTCTACGTATGCTAACTGGTCAAGTGCAAGCATCGTTTGTTCACTCAGCGGCTCATCCTTCAGAATGCGCAGTAATTTATTCGCATAATCTCCGTCTTCAGCCATCTTATTCTTCGCATTTTGCCGTGCTAAATCCTCTTCACTTTCAATGTCATCCTCTTCTTCAGAAACCGGATTATTGTCATCAGCACTTATATATTGAGGAAAGGCTGCCCTGAGCCATTCAAGCAGCGCTGCCCATTCTTCATAGTTTCTCTGATCCTGTCCTTGGCACTGAAGCAGAAATTCAAGCAAATTCATCGCTTCCGCATAGCGTTCATTTTCCAGCATAACGGTGAGCTGAATCTGATAAAAGTCTAGTGTCTTAGGAAACAATACAATATTTTTATCTGTGGTTTGTGAACTTGTATCTTTAATTAAGATTACCTCCTCTCTACCCGGAAGCGTAAAGCGACTCGTTGATTATATAGAAACCCGTAGACTATGTATAGCACTAATATACTAGAATAACCGAAAGTGACATAGAAAAAACATAGAGCTCTCTATTTTATAAAATAATGTAGGATATATTAAGAATTCTATATTCTTTTTATTTTATTTTTACGATAACTATTGATTTTATAATTTATATATGTTATATTATATTTCGCGCTTGAATTTGTCCCAGTAGCTCAGCTGGATAGAGCAACGGCCTTCTAAGCCGTCGGTCGGGGGTTCGAATCCCTCCTGGGACGTAAATGCGAAAGGCATCCTTTGTTGGATGCCTTTTTTTATGTCCTGGGGATGAGAATCCTTATAAGGGGCTGTATCCCTCCTGGGACTTTATAAAATAATCAAGACCACACGTTCATAGCGGGTGGTTATTTGTTTCGCGCGTTTCACGCACTCAACTAGCTAAAGCCATAACACAAAAAAGAGAGACATCCCGTTCAATGTCTCTCTTTTTTTTGTGAGTTTATCTACCATGTATGATACAGCCTGCGCTACTGAACTGATCTCTTCTTCGAGCCATTAATGGAACGATCCAATAACATTCCGATTAGCATCCAGAAAACAACGGCAACGATGTAAACAACAAAAGAAGAAATATGTACACGATTCATATTGGGTACATATTCAATCTGCAAATTCCACACTACATCGTTTAATACCCAATTCAATTTCATATCTTCCCTGCGGGCAATATAATATTTCTGATCAGATGAGCAATCGATTTTATAAAAGAGCAACAAACAAAAAAAGCATCCTTTCGGATGCCTTTTCTTTGTACGTCCCAGGAGGGATTCGAACCCCCGACCGACGGCTTAGAAGGCCGTTGCTCTATCCAGCTGAGCTACTGGGACAAGTTATGTAGTTAATTTTCACGTGCGAGATTTATTATACCGTAAAATCATTATTTGTCAAAGTATTTTTTTGAGTATCATCCTGGGCATGCCAGGGTAATATGATGTAAATATAACAAAACAACAAAGGAGCGTTCGTAGCTTATGCGACAACTATTGTCATCTCTGAGTTATTTCAGTATTTTCTTCGCCCCATTTTTGCTTCCACTCATTGTATGGATTATAGCACAAGATAACTATGTTAGGGGACATGCCAAAAAAGCATTATTCTCACATGTGTTTCCTTTTCTTGCGCTGATTCCCCTGTTAATCTTCATGTTTAACGCGAACCATACCACGTCTATTATCGGCTATGCGATCCTTTTCTTCATTATTTATGTTGCTGTTTTTATCTATAATGTCTTTCAAGGTATTAAGGTCCTCCGCGATGATGCTTAATCCCTTGTTGTAATATAGAAAAGCAGTTGATTCCCTGTAAGTTGTCTCTTATTGTTATTTGTATCTAACAATAGAGTACAACTTTGGAACAACTGCTTTTTTTATTCAACCTAGTTTAAGGCCGTATCATTCATCATGCTTTCGTCTGCTTCCATCAAGTTAAATAAGAAATAAATATAGTAGCGGTACCAAAATAAACAGATAACGAGAACAAGTCATTTAGTGTAGTGATCAGCGGTCCTGAGGCTACAGCAGGGTCTATTTTCAACTTGTACAAAAGGATAGGAATGATGGTTCCCGCCATCGTACCGATAATAATCGTCAGAAGAAGGGAGAATCCAATAACAGCCCCGAGTGCAAAACTCGCCTGCCAAAAACCAGCCACAAGTGCAACACTGACACCGCATATTACCCCAATCATGATACCTACGAGTAATTCACGCCGTAACAGACGGAAAATAGTCTTCCGATTCATTTTCGTTTGGGGGCCAAGCCCCCGAATAACCACTGCTAAGGACTGTGTTCCCGTATTTCCTGTCATCCCTGCAATCATTGGCATAAAGAAAGTTAGAGCTACTACCTTACTAAGCGTCCCCTCAAATATACTGATGATACTGCCCGATAACAAACCAAGAAACAAGAGCATAATGAGCCATGGCAGACGGCGCTTAGCAGCGGTCAATGGGTGCGTGTTATAATCAATCGTCTTGTCGGTCGCTGATAATTTGTTAATATCTTCATTTGCTTCTGCCCGCAATACGTCAAGGACATCGTCAAAAGTAACAACCCCGATTAATTTTCCATTTGCATCTTCAACCGGCATAGACACGAGGTCATACTGTTCAAATAAATGGGCTACTTCCTCCTGATCCATATCTGCTGGAACTTTGACTACATTTTCGCGCATCAAGTCTTCAATCAGATCCGTCGCCTGAGCTAGTACCAAATCTCGGTATGTTGTCAGTCCAATCAATTCTTTCTCTTCATTTAACACGTATAGATCCTGTATATCATTCGTTAGATCCGCAAAATGTTTTACTTTCTCGACCGCTTCACGAACCGTATATTTCGCATAAAACCATACATAACGGTTCGTCATGATGCCCCCGGCCGTCTCTGGACCAAAGTTCATGAGCTCACGGACCGTCTCTCTCTCCGTTACTTCCATTATAGAGAGTAGATATTCTCTCATCTCTTCAGGGATCTCACCTAATAAATCAGCAAGGTCATCGTTATCCATTCGATTTAGGACTTGTGCTGCCTTTTCCTTACCAAGTATGTACAGTGCACTTACTTCAATCATAGGAGAAAGTTCACTCAGCATCCTTGTCAAAGTTTCAATCTCAAGAGCATTCATGAACTGTGGACGATAGACCTCGTTTATCTCTTCATAAACAACAGCAAGATCATATGGTTCCCACTCTTCAAGCTCACTTGCCATCTGATTGATGCGCCCCATATTTATAGCTTCTTCAATGCTTATCGTCAGGGCTTGAAGATCCTCTTCTCTACTGCGTTTGTCTCGTCTTCTCAATATCATCACCTTCTGTCCCTCATGCAAGGTAGTTATTAAATCATACAGACTACAACTGTACACTGCTTTTCTATGAAAATAATACTTTACCCTTATAAACTCTTACCCGAGTTAAGGAATGCAAAACCACCCAAAACAAACATTTCTTCTTATGTTTTTTCCTGAAAATACGTAGTGTATGTAATTGCTCTTTTTTTAAGTAGACAGCCTCCACCCTTTCCTAAGGGAAAGAGTGGAGGCATCTATTGCAGCCCGGGTTATTTGTTCCCGAAGCGCATCGGGTTACGATGTACTTCATGTTGATTGTTCTTCGCAAGTACTTCCTCAGCAAACTCATTATTATCCTTATAACGGTTTCCCTTACTTTTCTTGTACTTTGAAGTCACTTTCAATTCACCTCCCCGGGTTACAGGAGTATTATGTGTAATTGCCGCATTTCATAAACAAAAAGTATTTGCCTTATTTATGGCTAAGAAGTCGATTTTGTAAATCCTGATTCATAGATCCATAACTCAGTAAAGACTGCAGAAACTTCTCTTTTTCCTGCTCAGCCAATACATCTATCCGATTCTCAAATGCAATCTCTGTCGCATCCTCAAAAGCAGTATTCGCATTATCATTATACCAGTCCAGTGTAAGGTCATGATGATTTCTTATGATTCTATGGAGTTCGAGCGATCCATCTACACTGCCTGTTATGTATAACAGTAAGGAGGAATCTCCCATTCTGGCGGGTTCGACTGCAACTTCTACACAAGACAGGCCATCTAGCTCCAGTTCTTTTGTTATCTTAGCATTTTGAATGACGTACATATTCCCCTTCTCCTTTCATTGATGAAAGTCTTGTTTATTCACGAAATCTCGGACGATACCATATTGCGACAAGTGGCTTCGCGTCTCATTCGTTCCTAACCGATATATTTCGTTATACACGTTTTGAAGTGCTTCTTCATATAACACATTAACAGAGGCTTCTTCTGTATCGGGCCACGGAAAAACATATCCGGGAAAGGCCTCTTCTTCTTTTTCCTGCATTAAACTTAGCAACCCTTGCAGATTTTCTGCCTGTTCAGGCGTTGCTTGTATGATCCACTCGTAAGAAGCAGCTCTTTGGTCAGCTAGAACGGATCGTCCCCCTACCGACACGAAATACAGGCTCTTTTGCAATCTTCATCGCTCCTCATGCATCGTATTCACATTTATAGTTTCGGATGAGGACAGACATTTTATGCCTGAATTCGGCATATATTTGTTTTACTGTGAGAATAGAAATGTAAGGTAGGACCGCTCTACACTCATAAAAGACAAACTTCTGTGGAAGAAACGACCAGAAAGGATGAACTCTCATGTGCGGAATTACTGGATTTATACAGTGGAATCATGATCTCACGCAGGACTCTGAACTTCTCGTTCGCATGACGGAAAGTATGTCGAATCGAGGACCTGATGCGGGAGGAACCTGGATCTCTGGACCGTGCGCCTTTGGACATCGAAGACTCAGCGTCATGGACCCTGAGAACGGTGCCCAGCCCATGATTATGAATCATAGTGACAAACAGTATACCCTTGTATACAATGGAGAGCTTTATAATGCGCCGGAGCTAAAAAAAGAATTAGAACAGCGTGGACATCAATTCAAGACCACTTGTGATACAGAAGTGCTTTTAGCGAGTTATGTAGAATGGGGTCCCGGTTGTGTAGACCGGTTTAATGGTATTTTTGCTTTTGTTATATGGGACAGCGGACGTGAACATATTTTTATGGCAAGGGATCGCTTAGGCGTGAAACCACTTTTCTACAGTCATCAAGGAGATACACTCGTATTTGGATCAGAACCAAAAGCCCTGCTGCTGCACCCTGCTGTGGAAGCCGTAGTTGGACCCGAAGGACTTGCTGAAATCTTTATTATCGGTCCTGCTAGAACACCAGGTCATGGTGTATATTCCTCAATGCAAGAACTTCGAGCAGGTCATGCCGCTCTCTTCACTAGAAATGGCCTCCGTACTTACGCTTACTGGAAGCTCGAAAGCAAGCCGCATGAAGATGATGTGGAGGCAACGGCCGCGGAAGTAAGACGCCTGCTTATAGATACGCTTGAGCGTCAGCTTGCTTCGGATGTACCGCTCGGCTCTTTGTTATCAGGTGGACTCGATTCGAGTGCGCTCTCTGCACTTGCCGTTCATTATTATAAAAGAACAGGTCAAGGCAATATCGATACCTTCTCGGTCGATTACGTAGATAATGATAAACATTTTAAAGCCCACGCTTTTCAGCCTAATTCAGATGCCCCTTTTATTCAGCGAATGGTTGACGAACTGAAAACGAACCATCATTTTATCGAATTTGATACAGATGAAGTTGTGGAAGCACTCAATGCAGCTACTTTATCCAGAGATTTGCCGGGGATGACGGATGTGGATTCCTCGCTTTATTTGTTTTGCCGGGAGATTAAGAAAAAAGCAACGGTTGCTATATCCGGTGAGGCTGCAGACGAAGTATTTGGCGGTTACCCGTGGTTCCATCGTGAAGACATGCTGAACTCCGGCACCTTCCCTTGGGCGGTTGCGCCCAAAATGAGAGCAAGTCTCTTATCAGCGGATATCGCCGAGTGGACTCGTCCGCTTGAATACTTACATGATCGCTATTCCGATGCTGTCGCAGAAACGCCGCTTCTAGCAGGAGAAACGGGTAAAGCTGCTCAAATGCGTGTGATGTCGTATCTAAATATTACCCGCTTTATGCCAACGCTGCTCGATCGAAAAGATCGGATGAGTATGGGCGTGGGTCTAGAAGTACGCGTTCCTTACTGTGATCATCGTCTGGTTGAATATGTATTTAATGTTCCTTGGGAGATTAAGATGACCGGGGATCGTGAAAAAGGAATTCTGCGTAAAGCACTCGAAGGCGTTCTGCCGGATGATGTGCTCTACCGTAAAAAAAGTCCATATCCTAAAACCCACAATCCAAACTATTTGGCGGCGGTACGCCAGCAAATGCTAGATGTGCTGGACGATCCTAATTCACCGATACTGCCGCTTATTGATGTGAAGAAAATTAAAGAACTCGCCTCGTCTAAAGATGCGTCTTCAACCTTGCCATGGTTTGGCCAGCTGATGTCTGGTCCTCAGTTATTCGCCTATCTTACGCAAGTAAACTTCTGGCTTAAGACCTATAAAGTCGCAATTCGTTGATTGAAAGACGTAAATATATTATAAAAGAGACCTGCCGCCGGCAGGTCTCTCTTCTCTTCCTGGATCATAATCCTAGGAAGGTGTTTGTGTACTTATCCGTGTTACTAAGCCTTTAACTTTGCTATCAGTTCGCGCAGTGCAGTTCCACGGTGACTAATGGCTTGCTTCTCATCCAAGCTAAGTTCAGCCATCGTCTTGTCATACTCCGGCAAATAAAAGAGCGGATCATATCCAAAGCCGCCTTGTCCAGCACCTTCAGATGTAATAAACCCTTCTACTGAACCGAATGACTCCACCTTGTTTCCCGTTGAAGGATCGTATAGCACTAAGGCACATACAAACCGTGCAGGACTAAGGAGAGGCTGCTCTGTATCTTCACCAAGCTGAAGAGAGCCAAGTGTACTTAGCAGCTTCTCATTATTGTCTGCATCACTCGCATCTACACCGGCATATCTCGCAGAGTATACGCCCGGTGCTCCGTCTAATCGATCCACACATAAGCCCGAATCGTCAGCGAGTACAGGCAGATGCAACGCATCGCCTACAGTTTTTGCTTTCTTAAATGCATTAGCAGCAAACGTCTCTCCGTCTTCCACCACATCAGGCAAGTCCGGATAGTCATACATGCTCTTTACTTCTATACCAAGCGCAGCAAATGCATGGGAGAATTCACGGACTTTCCCTTTATTCTTCGTGGCTACAATAACAATGGGGCTGTAAAGCTGAAACATGGAGAATCAAGCCTCCCCAATTCCGCGTGAACCGATCTTCAATGCAATCGGGCCCAGGGTTTCTTTCTGCAGCTTAATCATCTCAAGCACACCGCGTTCCCCAAGGCTGAGTAATTCGTCCAGTTCCTTACGGCTGAATGGTCTCTCTTCGCCTGTTCCTTGCAGCTCTACAAATTCTCCGCTGCCTGTCATCACGATATTCATATCGACTTTCGCTTTGGAATCTTCTTCATAGTTCAGATCAAGCATAGCTTCCTGTCCAACTACACCGACACTCACCGAAGCAAGATAATCGGTGATCGGGAATACAGGCAAACGATGCTGCTGAGCAATTTTGTCAATCGCAATGGCCATTGCAACAAAGGAACCGGTAATAGAAGTTGTACGTGTTCCTCCATCTGCCTGGATTACATCACAATCAAGGGTAATGGTGCGCTCGCCAAGTGCTTGCAAATCAACTACGGACCGCAATGCGCGTCCGATGAGCCTTTGTATCTCCATGGTACGTCCCGTTAATTTGCCGCGAGCTGCCTCGCGCTGATTCCGGGTTTGTGTTGCCCGAGGAAGCATGGAATATTCAGCTGTCACCCAGCCTTTGCCTTGTCCCTTCATGAAATGCGGTACCTTTTCATCCACAGTTGCTGTACAAATTACTTTGGTGTCCCCCACCTCAATAAATACGGAACCTTCTGCAAATTTGTTGGTACCTGCGGTCATCGTGATCGGCCTAAGCTGTTCACTGGTGCGTCCGTTAGATCTCATCTTTTACTGCCTCCTACGTCTTAAGCGTCCTGTAATTGTCTTTTTTATTCTACCAAAATGGTCCATCAAAAGCATCTTTACAGGTTAAGAATTATTCATTAAATTGGAATTTCATTAATATACTCGGGTTTCGTGACCGGTTCCCCATAATTCTGTTCATCTTCACCCATTACTGTCTGCTGATCATTTAGTGTGATTTTTACTTTTATATCCGGATTCCCTGAGTTATCAGCTACGGTCATTACAACCGATTGTAAGAGCGAAGTTGGGACCGTAACTCCTTCGTCAAAAATATCATCCTGCAGAGCTACGGTCACGATACCATCTTCTCCAGTTACGACCGATTCTAGAAGTGTGCCTGCTGTCAGCACCATATCCAGCTCGCCGCTTCCCGGTCCTTTAATAAGTTCAGTCAGGGCTGATTTGAGGCGATCGTTACTCGGTTCTATTAACCTTGTCACAGGTACATAGTACTCTACTCCGTCTGGAGTTGAGTCAGTAAAATATACCGTAACAGGACTTGAATTTGTGGACAGCGAACTGCCAAGATCAAGATTGATCCCCATCCCACGTGTTAAAGACTGTGCAACTGGTGTTCCGTTCACTGGCATTTCGTTCAGCTTTTTCCCATCCACCCACAGCTGTACGCTCTGCACATCTGGATTTCCCGTCAGTGTCCAAGTGAGTGCTTCAAGAATTTGACGCTCTTCTTCCGGCTTATACTCCGTAAATTTCGAGTTGAATTCAACAACAGCCAGCTTATTATCTGCATCAATACTTACATCCTTAATTTCTGTTCCTTGTGGAAGCACCCCTGTAAATCCTTCCGGCAAATACCCCGAGTAAGCTCCTCCTGTTACGAGTGCGGCGAGTTCTGATTCTGCAAAGGTTAAATCCCCAACAGTAGGAAGTGACATAGTAACAGGAGCAAGGAGCCCATTCTGATCTTTCAAATAAACCGTAGCTTGGGCTGTTTGAAGAATGCCTCCTTTACCCTCGGCTGCCTTGATCATCGCAGATTCAATGATGGAAGGCGGCTCGTCAATCGGCTCAGATGTTTGAGATGGAAATATACCGCATCCTGTAAGTAATACAGGAACCGTAATCAGACCCGCTGCAGATATCATTTTAACCTTGCGCTGGAAACGACTCATATCGATGTCCTCCTAACAATTTTGTACAGATTGTACTACTATGTATACGAGCCCTTGTTTAAAAAATAACTAAATTTTAAAGAAACAGGATAAACTGTGCTTTGACAAAGGAGTGAAGACAATGACACTGGACAACATGCCTTATAGCTTGAACAGCCGAAAGGTAGCCGAGGCAACGAATGAATGGCTGGAGAAACGCGGTGTGAAAGTAGAAGAGATTGCGGAACTTGTCATGCTGTTGCAATCAAAATACTATCCTGAGCTCACCATGGAAGAATGCATTCATAACGTGAAACAAGTGCTCAAGAAACGCGAAGTACAAAATGCAGTGATTACAGGGATCCAGCTAGATATCCTTGCAGAAGAAGGCAAACTTATCTCGCCGCTGCAGGATATGATTAAACATGATGAAGGTCTTTACGGAGTCGATGAGGTGCTCGCATTTTCCATTGTGAACGTATATGGCAGTATTGGATTTACCAATTATGGATATATCGATAAATTAAAGCCGGGGATTTTAGAAAAATTAAACGATAAAAACGATGGTCATATTCACACATTCCTTGACGATATTGTAGGTGCTGTTGCTGCTTCAGCAAGCAGCCGGATTGCTCACCGGAAACAAGCGGAGCGGGAAGAAGAACTCGGCGGATACCCGGTTAGAGACGATATGGAAGAGATCATGGAAATCGAAAAATAAACAGTCATCTATCTATCGCTAAATGAGATTGATAACGTTAATAAAAAAGGACAACCCTATTCTCTAATTAAGGGTTGTCCTTTGTACTAATTACATAAACATACAGCGGATGCTTGCTTCCCTGCTCTGCGATCAGAGTCAGATCAGCTCTTCCCTGACGAACAAGTTCTTGCAGATGAGCTAACGTCTCTGCCATAGCAAAGCGCATTTGATGAATACCAAATTTCTCTCCAAATAAGGCTATGCAAACGTCAAATGCAGTCTGCGGCTGTTCGCCAATCATTCTCTCCATCTCATTCAGCCGTTCTTCGTGGTGAATCTTCAGCGAGCTTACACGCTCACGAAAAGATTTCATCGGATGCCTATGACCTGGAAAAGCTTTGCGCACAGAGAGTGCTCCGAGCTGGTCTAACCCTTGCATAAAATGCAGCAGCGGCTCTGAGTCACTGCCAGGCAGTAAGCTTATATTCGGTGAAATTTGCGGTAAAACCGCATCTCCGCATAGGATCAGTTCTCGGTTCACCTCGTAGAATGACAAATGTCCCGGTGCATGCCCGAAAGTTTCAATGACCTGGAATCTCCGTCCTCCCACTTCAAAGTTGCCTTCTTCTACATACTGGACTATGGGTGAAGGAGTGACCTGTGAATCAAAACTTTCTAGGTGAGGAAGCAGCTGCTCCGCCCACTTCTCTGTCATACCATGGCTGCGAAAATATACGGGCAAAATGTGATTAATCTCCGCCTTTTTTCCCCACATAAATTCCGCTTCCTGATGTGCTCTTTGAGACATCCATACGTTTGCACCTGTCTGTTCCTGCATCCAGCCGGCTAGTCCGTAGTGGTCTGGGTGATGATGCGTCAGTATAATATCTGTAATCTCCTGCGGCGAAATCGATAGGTTATTCCAGACGACGCGCCACTCTTCTTCCGTCTGAATGCTGCGCGGGCCAGGATCCACAATAACAACTCCTGTTTCCCCTCTCCACAGATAACTGTTCACCCATCGTAAGGGGCCGGACATGGAGATTTTAACCTGCGTCAATTGTTCTTCCTCGTGGAATGTCCATTCAGGCAGTTTCATATGATTCCTCTCCTTTCTATATATGACATAAAAAAATGACATAAAAACAAATATCATGATTACGGTCTGTTTCAAACCGATAGGTAAAATCGTATTAAAATGGTATGGGTTATGTATTTGAACCCCTATCCAACTTACTATATAATGTGCGAACAAAGAAAGTTTACCAGAAAAATGAGGCGAGGAGGTACACCTTAATGATCCATATTGGTCTAACGGGCTGGGGCGACCATGATGATCTGTACCTGCCCGGCACGAAATCCAAAGATAAACTGGCCGAATACAGCGCTCATTTTCCCATTGTAGAAGTTGACAGCAGCTTCTATGCTGTTCAGCCGGCAGCGCGCATGGCAAAGTGGACTGAAGATACACAGGAACACTTTTCATTTATTGTCAAAGCGTATCAAGGGATGACAGGCCATCTTCGCGGCAAACCTTACTTTTCAGACACAGAAAGTATGTATGCTGCTTTCAACGAATCTCTTACACCTATGATCGAATGCGGCAAACTAAAAGCTGTGTTATTTCAGTTTCCGCCTTGGTTTGATTGTACGCGGGACAACGTAAATACACTGCGTGAGATCAAGGCACGTATGCAGGGAATTCCTTGTGCACTGGAGTTTCGTCATCGGAGCTGGTTTGAAGGCGACATTCAGGCTAAAACACTTGCTTTCATGCGCCGGGAAGGCTGGATTCACAGTATCTGCGATGAACCGGACGCGGGACAAGGCTCTGTCCCTACGATCCTATCGGCCACAGACGATGACCTGTCCATAATTCGCTTTCATGGTAGGAATGCCGCTGGTTGGCATCAGAGCGGGGCACCAAACTGGCGAGAAGTGAGATATCTTTACCGCTACAACGAAGAGGAACTTACCGATTGGAAGCAGAAACTGGATAAGTTAGCTCGTCAAAGCAAAGAAATCTGCATCGTTTTTAACAACAACTCCGGCGGAGATGCGGCAGCTAATGCAAAACAGCTCATGACCTTATTAGGCATGACTCCTCAGCCTCTAGCTTCTGATCTCGTGAAACAAAAGCAGGAAGAAGAACCCGAGCAGCTTGAACTCTTCTAGCCAGGAGCTAAATACAAAAAGGGCAAGGGACTCCATATGAGCCTCTTACCCTTTTTTAGCATGGGAACGAATCTATGAATTTATCTTTAAGAAGGACGAGGTGAAACCACTGCGGCTTCCGCTACTTCTGCTTTTTTAAGTTCATTTTGTAAACGCAGCGTTTCTACACCTGCTAGAAGCACGATTCCAATTCCATGGGTATCATTCAGGTTCCATCCTAAATCATCTTTATAATAAGCCGCCGTAAAAGAGTATCCGGAGCCGCGACAGACACCGTAAATATTACCTTTCGCATCAATCGCGACACGAGTCAGCCCTCTCCAGCCTTGAAATACTGCATCAATATACGGAGCAGGATCGGTCAACCAGCCGTTACGAACCCCTTTTGCATAAGCATAGATAAACATAGACGTGCAAGAGCTTTCTTCATAACTATCAGGACGGTTTAGTACCTGATGCCACAGACCATTTTCTCCTTGCAGACGAAGATAACCTTCACTCAAATCCCTGTAAAAAGATATCAATTCGGAGCGTTTGGCATGATTTTCAGGAAGAATCTCCAGAAGTTCAGTGAGTGAAAAAAGCACCCATCCATTTCCTCGTCCCCATGGGATTCCCGTTGCGCTGCCTCTAACAAAATCATATACATGAGACATCACTTGCAGTTTCGGAATATAGAGATATTTACGGAACAGCAGAAATTGTTGTACCGCATCCTCTAGATAGGAGGCATCCCCGGTCAGCCGCGCGTAACGGGAGAGAAAAGGAGTGCTCATATACAAATCATCACACCACATGGTCTCCTGACGCATCTCCCCACTGCCTCTTTGACGAAAGAAAGCCCCATCTTCCAAACGTTCTTGCTCCTCTGTAATATAACCAGCAATACGGTCTGCTGTCTCTCTTCCATAAGGAATATCCGCTAGATCCATCGCAGCCATCATCGTTGCTCCAAAAGAACCGCAGTCATCCAAACTATCGATGGCTGACAATTGATTATTAATCCCTGCCGCTCCATACATGGCCCTGTCCCATAACCCGTACTGATCAAAGGTAGTGCTGAGGGAAATATGATCTATGCCGTAGCGAATATAATCTTCTCTTCCAAGCTCCGTTCCCGTATGCAGAAGGCCGAGTAATGTAACCCCTAATGGATAATTCCACTTCCCATAATGTGTGTTTTCGAGATAAGGTCGGATGGTCGTTCTCGGCTGATCCAGCTCATAGTATACGCCTCGTTTGCCATCATCAAATACACGGTGCACTTCCTGAACCTGAGCTGGGGTCAGGTTTGTCCCCGGCTCAAAAGGTCCTAGGTATAAGTAAGGATCGCGGCTGCCCGCTACTGGATAAGGTGAGATCAGTGCTGCCCCGCTCTCCTGCTCGATCTCCTCCAGATGAAATCCCCACCGGGAAACCGACGAATCAAGACAAGCTCCCTTAATGATTAAATGATGAACACCGAACCTGCGCTGAATCGGCAGTGTCAGTTCCCCTTCGGTTGCCTTTGATTCATAGATTATCGCTCCATCTAAGTAAACCGTAATCGGTCCGTCATGTCTGCCCTTCAATAAAAGGGGAGTGCTTCCCGGCTTATTTACAGCAATTGTTGTCCAAGCGTACGCTTCCGCCTGCTCCTCTGTTCCATAGAGCCTTGCGAATACTCCGGAATGATTCTCTAGATCACTCCAGTACTGCCGAGGATACCAGGTAAGTCCTGTTTCTTCTTCGGTCATTCCTTGTCGAGGCAGCTCTGCTGGAGGCTCTTCAAACGCTTCCGAATACAGCCATCCTTCCATTCCGTCCCGGTCATTACTTGGAACAATAAAATGAAGAGGAAAATTCTTAAACGAACCCGTACCAAAGACACCGCCAAACCCGACATCGGTCTTCACAAACTGAAGAATGACATCATTCCAGCCGTACTGAACGGGAATTTGCAGAGCAGTTCGTCTTTCTGGAAATAGTTCTTGATGCAGATCCGAAGTGAAAAATAAGGCTCCGTTCACATAAATCTTCACAGGACTATAACAACTTAAACTCATATTCAGTTTCGTTTCCTGCGGTTGCCCGCTCCACAGCTTTCCCCATACATAAGCATAACTTCCAGTAGTCGCTTCGGGCAGACGTTCACAGAGATCCATCTCATATCTATAATCCGAAAGTCTCTTAAATCCTTCTCTCTGAAAGGCGCGAAATAGAAACGAATGCTTAGGATTATCCCCGATATATCGCTGTGCGATGGTCTCAAGCACATCCGGTATGGAGTCAGGTACACGGCTTGCTATCGCTTCATTAGCATGAAAATATCGAATGAGGACCAGTCCCTTCTGTTCTTAATTTAAAGAGTCCGTCATTACGGCGAACGTTCTAGTAGAACTTCACAAGATCATCAATCTGTACAGGAAGTCCAGTACGAATGGCTTTGTTAGCAGCAATTCCTGTCAAAATAGAACGTGCTCCATCCACATGATTCGCTGCACGATTGAATGGATCATGCACCGGCTCACCAAACAGATCATTTAGAAGAACTGGGTCGCCTCCGCCGTGTCCTCCTTCTCCTTCCTCTACATCAACCAGGTAAGGTGCATCAAACATGGGGAATACTTTGATACTATGTCCTTGCAGCGCCCCTTCGTTTGCTCGGTCTCCGCCTGCATTCACATAGGACTGTTCAACAATATTCATTTCAATCCGTCCCTTACTGCCGTTAAAAGCAATACGGTATCCTTCCCACGGCATATACGCATTCAGTGAATACGTAAGGACTGCACGGTTTTTGTATTTCACAAGGACACCCATGGTGTCTTCGATACTGATCCCGTCTCCAAAAACGTTTTGGTCCCGCTGATATCCATCTTCGTGCTCGGCATCAAGATACATGGCTTTGAGTGATTCATTCTCATCTAGATGGAGTGCAAAAGGATCATCTTTCGCATGTTCATTCCCGGTTGCCCGCTGATAAGGATGGCTTTCTCCGCGATTTTCTGCATTCTCTTTACCGTAGAAGAGTAAATCCCCAAATGCGAAGACGGTCTCTGGCTGAGAGCCAATCCAGAAATTAACCAAGTCAAAGTGATGTGTTGATTTATGTACGAGCAGTCCCCCGCTGTTTCGTTTGTCACGGTGCCATCTGCGGAAATAATCGGCACCATGACGAGTATTCAAAAGCCACTCAAAATGCACGGAATGAACGTCGCCGATCGTTCCGTTCATAATCAGCTCACGAGCTTTCGTATGATGCGGAGCATATCTATAGTTAAACGTCACCCGAACATTTCGTCCGGTTCTTTCTACCGCATCAAGAATCTCCTGACATTTCTCCTCGTCAACTGTCATCGGCTTTTCTGTAATGACATCACAGCCGAGTTCGAGAGCTCGGATAATATAGCGGTGATGCGTTCGGTCGATACTTGTAACAATGATGGTATCCGGCTTTTGCTTTTCAATCATAGTCTCAAATTCAGTATCTTTATAAGTAGGCACCTCAGGGTAATCACATTTCTCCCTTAGCACTTGATTCGCATAATCCATACGTGTCTGGTTGGTATCACAAAATGCGAGAAGTTCAGACTGATCCCGATAATCCTCAGCCAGTGCCGTATAGAAAAATCCTGCTCGTCCTCCCGTACCTACAACCGCATAAGTTTTTTTGCTCATTTTATGTTACCTCCTAAGGTTCCTATTTTGTACTTTTGGATGTTACCTGTGCTTCATTTTGTTTTATTCTCACATCGACTGCGGCATGCTGCTCCTGATCAAAATAAGTACCTTCGAGCAGGCCAATTAGCGTCCCGATAACTTTGACTTCTAGATCATTGTCTCCTTCACGAAGAAGGGAGGTACTGCCCGCCCAGCAGTAAGGAGACCAAGCGCGAATCCCCAGGGATTGTCCATTCACCAGCACTTCGATAACATCTTGCAAACAAAAATCTGTAAAAGAGAGTTCGAACTGACCTGTATCTTGCTCTTGTACAGCCAAGTATTCAAAGGTACGTTTAATACTCATCGTCCCAGCGTAATGCGGGAAGCCTATCATCGGCTCTGGGAGCAGAGCATCAATAGACTCAGGTAATGCCGCCAGTACAGGCCTATCGTCCTCGTAGTAAACACCGAATGAACCAGATAACATGAGCGGATCTACGATACCGTCATCGTCTTTGGTCACTTCCACGCAAACACGTATCTCATTTCGTCCTACCTGAAGGTAGGGAGCAATCTCCGTCCCGATATTGGTATAATCCGTGATCCAGACAGGAGCGAAAGCAGAAGCACTCAGCCGGTGCTGATTGACTTCGATGAAGTAATTCCCCGAGATGGCGCTCCCATCAAAAAATAATAAGCAGTTCTCTTCTTTTCTATGACATATGAACTGAGATTGATAAACAGCATCCAGTGGATAAGCCACTTTGGCTCTCTTTGGTGTACCGAATACTTGATCGAATTGGAGAGGCAGGCCGCTTCCCGCTTCACTCGTAATCTGCTCAATAAATGTTTTCGCCTGTACTTTCAGATCCTGAATATGTACCTGCCCCAGCGAGTCAATAACCGTTAATGAAAAATCACCGATACGCAGTTTATTATCCTGCTCTGGCGTTACCGTCCACCTCCCTGCTATAGGAAGCTTGATTTGATATGGGCTGGGTACTATTTGCGGTTCTCTATCCGTCATCACGTTTGCCGGGACAATGCCAAATAAGAAAATTACCGCTTCATAAGGAGCAAGTGTAACTTCCACTTCTTTATGATGAGTGACAGAGCGTCTTTCACTGGTTTCTCCTGTCCGAAGTGATAAGTTCCGCACGTCCACTTGGATATTATCCATCTCCGCATTAACACCTAATCTGCTAAGCAGTGCCTTCTTATCAATCTGTAACTTGCCTTGCAAAGTTTCTCCTTCCTGATTCGTTAGGAATAAAGCAGCCTCATGCGCTGAGATCATGCGGAACTGCTGAAGGATGTGCAGAGGGTCATTATCAATCCGTAGTACGACAGCATCATCTAGCCATTCATGGAGCTGTGGTAGAAGATACTTTGAAATTTTTTCCTCCATTGCTTCATCTACAGGAAGAGAGCGCAAATTCTTCTTTTTCCCAAGTTCTTCCCAGTCCAAGGCACCCGGACATCCCGGTTCAACGGACTCAACTGGAAGACACCCGGTCGTAATGACTTTTCCACCTGCGCTGACAAAAGCTTGAAGCTGATTCCAAGCAGCAGCCTCCAGATTCAGCATAGGGGGCAGAATCAACACCTCATAGGATGCTTCACCGATTTCGATGTTTCCTTCCCTAATCTGTGCTTCAGCAAGCAGTTCTGGATCAAGATGATCATAGTCACGGCGATATCGAAGCAGCAGATTTGATAGAATCAGCCAGTCTTCCTTGAGCTGATCAAGCTGTGCTTTTTCTTCTTCCTCTTCTCCGCCGTACGCAAATCCATGCAGCGGATTCCCCATCAGAGTCCAAAACGTAGTGGTAGGGTCAAGCAAAGCAATTCGAATATCCGCCTTCCCTTCGCTCATTAGATAACTAATGCGCCCTACATAATCTCCGAGCTCACGGAAATAAGGCCAATAGGGATTTTGTAAAAATTGAGACGGAGGTGCATCATGTTTTGCAAGCCCGCCGATCGTATAAAAAAAAGCATGAAAATTATAAAAATTCGTGCCCATGGCAGCCATTCGGTCGATCATCCATTTTGCATCCTGTAAGGTCATGGACCAGCCTACGCTATGAAAACATTCGATCATATTGCGCGGTCTGCCGAGCTGCCGAGCCAGTGAACTAACCATCTTCGGGTTATCCCGCATATTCAGTCCGTAGCGCTGTAGTATATATTCAAGCGAACGGCCTGTTTTTTCATGTGCAGAGTCACCGCCTGGCAGATGACTGTACAGCTGTGTTGTCATTCGTAGAGACGGAACCTCAGCTGCATATTCGATTTGTGCCTGTTCACAGAAATCATGCGCCTGTTTATGAACTGATTTTCGCAGCAGCAAATGGACGGATTGATAATAGTCATACCGAGTCTGTTTTGCCTTAGGTACATCACTTCGCAGTAAGGCAGGAAGCTGTTCGATAAGATCATAACCTGTTCTTTCCTTGAAAAAAGACGGCAGCTGCGGTGACCATGGAATTCGGCCAAGAGGTGCAATTTCGTCTGTAAACATCCCTTTAATTACGGTTCCGAAATCGTCCCCAAGTTCCTCTTGATACCGCTCATGCGTCAGTTCAATGAATCGTTTCATCGCCTTCTCATTGAGAGGATCTACAAAATTGCCGTAATATTTAAAATCATCAATCTCCTGCTCCATGAAAATAAAGATTTCATATTCTCCTTCAGGCACATCCCATTCCAAACAAAACGCAGTTTCATAAGTGAAAAATCGCTTGCGATTATATGAAGTAAGTCCCGTTTCCTGATATACCTGCTGAAGCTGGATATTTCCGATCTGTTTTCGAAGTTCTATTGCTTGTTCCCACTGATGTGTCCCATCCGCGTTAACCGGCACTGCTTTTGCATAAAGAATCACCGCCCATGGCAAGGTCCATGACACATGATCGCCATGGCTCACCCTGCCTGTGTGATGTAGGAGTGCACGCTGTTTTGCCTCCGGCATTTCAAGGGTCACTTCTCCGCCGGCCATGCCGCTTGGATACGGATATTCGTCGTAAAGCCAAACCTTCATCCCTTTTGCTTTCGCTTCCTTAACAGCCAGCCGTACCTTATGAAACCAAGCCTGTGAGAGATAAGGGACGGTTAGTCCCTGTCTCGCACAGATAAAAAATCCGCCTACGCCCTGTTTTTCCATCTCCGAAATTTGGTGTCTGATCTGCTCATCATCCATCTCACCATTCCAGAACCAGAAAGGATGAGCACGATATTCATTTCCTGGATTCTGAAATGTCCTACTATTCCACATGCTGATAACCTCCCTGAAGCCTTTTATTTCTGCAGTTCGGCGTAAAGTGTATTCATCTCTTCTACATACTCTTTACCTCCGTTTTTCTCCCACAAGGCAAAAGCGTCCTGTAACCCTTTTTCATCAATCTGACCCACGATAAACTTCGTACGCGCATCATTAATGATATTGTCGAGCTGCGGTCCTTTTTGTGCATAGACATCTGAGATCAGCGGTTCACCCGGGTTAGGAATAACGATGGATTCGTTTGCCTTCTGCACTTCCGCTACCTTCTTACGTATTTCTGTCTGTTCTACAGTAAGTCCCCGCGTCTCCGGAATAAACATAAGAATCTGGTTGGTTCCATTCAGATCTCTCATGGCCAGCTTATCTGTAGTAGGAACGATGTAATCCTCCTTTTTCTCATAATGAGTGCCTTCGAGTCCATAGGACATCAGCATTTGCAGCTCCTCATCATTCAAACGGTCAAGGAAAGTAAGCACTTGTTTCAGCTCTTCCTCTGTTTTTACCGCACTTTTAGAGATAGCGATCATCCCGGCATATCCGGAAGTGGGAAGATCACGATGTCCTTCAGGCCCTACCATCGCTTGCAAAACATCTACAGCATCTGTATGATTCGGGTCCTTCTCCAATATTTTTGATTCAATACGCTGCGCATTATCTGCTACATCGACCATGACTCCACCGTTGCCGTTGACCATCAGATCGGACATTTTGGTAGCATCCATTACAGCAAAATCTTTATTAATAAGGCCCTCGCTATACAACTGGCGGAAGAACTTCAAAGCTTCCAGGTATTGAGGTGTCTGATGCGCTGGGATCAGCTTTCCATTCTCTTCTCCCCAGCCATTCGGTGCACCAAACCATACCTGCATGATGTCCCATGGCCCGTTAAATTGACTCGCGATGAGCCCGTACGTATCCTTTTTCCCATTGCCATCTGGATCATTCTCTGTAAACGCCTTCATGACATTGTAGAACTCCTCAATCGTGGTCGGTGCTTTTAGCTTCAGGTTATCCAGCCAGTCTTTCCGAATCGTCACCCCGTTTCTTCCGAGCGCCCGAGCACGGTATATGCCGTAGGTCTTCCCATCAATGGATGCATTGTTTAGTATGATCTCATTCGCACCTGATAGATTTTTATAATCTTTCAAATAAGGACCGAGCTCCCAGAACGCACCACTGCGAGCCGCATTGATAAAGCTTGGCGATTTGCCGAGTACAACCATGAGACTAGGAAGTTTACCTGATGCGAGTGTGATATTGAATTTATCATCATAGGAACTGCTTGGTACCCACTGAAACTCTACTTCTGTGTCCGTAAGTTCTTCGAGTTTCTGTAGAACCGCGTTGTTATCCCCAGGTGTTTCTGCTTGAAAATTTGGAACCATAATACTAATACGACTTTTCGTTCCTGGACTATTTGGGCTTTCGGATTCAACCGTGTTCTCTTTCCCCCCAGGTGAACAAGCGGCAAGTAAGGAAGCAATCAAGAACGCAGTACTCACCATTTTTACTGAATACGCTAACGTGCCTTTGGTTTTTTTCATGAACCTATACCCCCATATATGTTTAGTTTCTTGTTACCCCTTAATGGAACCAAGCAGGACCCCTTTTGCAAAATGCTTCTGCAAGAACGGATACACGATTAAAATTGGAATTGTACCAACCACAATCACCGCCATTTTAATGGCCTGTTCAGGAGGCTGAACAAAATTTTGATCAAGGTTAGCCATGTCTCCCACCGTACCTTGCGATAGAAGTACAATCTGTCTAAGCATGATCTGCAGCGGCCATTTCGCACTGTCTGTTAGATATAAAAGGGCCGAGAAAAAGTTGTTCCAATGACCCACCGCGTAAAATAGAGCAAAGGTGGCAATAACAGGTTTCGATAACGGAAGCACAATTCGCCACAACACGCCAATATCCGTACACCCATCGATTCGAGCCGCCTCTTCTAGTCCTGCGGGAAGTTCTTGAAAAAAGTTTTTGACCACAATCAAGTTAAACGCGCCAATTGCCCCTGGTAGAATTAAAGCCCAGTAGCTGTCGAGCAGACCGAGTCCACGAATGACGAGATAAGTCGGGATCATTCCTCCCCCAAATAACATGGAGAAGATAACTAAGTTCATCACAACATTTCGTCCCCAAAAGTCTTTGCGAGACAGGGGGTACGCCATCGTCAGCGTAAACAACAGATTGACAAAAGTTCCGGAAACCGTAATGAAAATGGAATTCCCAATACTTCTAAAAATGGTGGAGGAAGAGAAAATGTACTGATACGCACTAATCGAAAATTCTTTTGGTATCAGAAAGAAACTTCGGGCCGTAATCTCTGCTTCTGTGGCAAATGAATTCCCGATAATGTAGAGAAACGGCAGTACTGTGACAAGTCCAAACAGTCCCAAGAACACGTAGTTGAACGCATCAAACACACGCCCGCCTGGGGTATTAAACCGTTTGTTCATCTTGCGGACCCCCTACAAAAAATTTAGAATCGGTGCAAGCTAACCAGCCTTCAGACTAGTAGATCCCGGAGTGCCCAAACTTTTTGGCCAGTTTGTTCGCTCCAAGAATCAGGACAATACCGATTAAAGATTTAAACAATCCAACCGCCGTACTGTAGCTGAAAGCTCCCTGTGTAATACCGACTTGATACACATAAGTATCAAATACATCCGCTACATCACGGTTCAAGGAATTGGTCATTAGGTAAATTTGCTCAAAACCGGTGTCCATAAAGTTACCGAGACGAAGAATCAGCAAAATAATAATCGTATTACGTATCGCAGGAAGGGTAATATGCCATATTCTTCGCATCCGTCCTGCCCCGTCTACAATAGCAGCTTCATATTGTTCCATATCTACCCCGGCAAGTGCGGCCAGGAATATGATGGTGCCCCATCCCACTTCTTTCCAAAGCATTTGGATAATGATCAGAGGCCGAAAAGAATCTGGATTTGACAGCACATCAACCGGCCTTCCCGTGACTTGGGCGATCAGTTCGTACAGAACACCGCCATTGGGTGTAAGAAACACATACGTAATACTTGCGATAATAACCATGGATACAAAGTGAGGTACGTAAACAAGCGTCTGAATGGTTCTTTTAAACCATGATTTTGTAACTTCATTAAGAAGTAAGGCGACTAGGATCGGTGCGGGAAAGAAGAAGATCAAATCATATACAGCAAGAATCAAAGTGTTTCGGAGCAGCCTGAAGAAGTCCGGATTCTGAAAAAAGGTAGTAAAATTATCAAACCCTACCCACTGACTGTCACGAATTCCAAGAAAGGGCTGATAGTCTTGAAATGCAATGACAACCCCCCACATCGGTGCATATTTAAAGATAAGAAAATAAAGCAGTCCAGGAGCTAAGAGGACATAAAGCCACTTGTTTCGTTTTAATTGAGCAAGCCATCTTTTTCTAGCTTTTTGTTTCGCTTCAGCCTTGGTCATTCTGTTTGGTGTATACGGCTGTAATGCGGCAGAATCCGGTGAACCACCAGGGAAATGTTGATTCATGAGCGATCTCCTTTCTTTGGCGAAAGAAACCAGAATATTTTGTAAGCGTTAACAATTGAATGACTTTACTTTACATACCGCTGTCCATTTCCGGCAACTGACCATTTTTGTATATAGATGAAATCGCTCAAAAAGCCTGGTGGAGCAAGGAAAAATTGCATCCTTTTCCGTTTGCATTTTGTCTTCCATATCACTTTTTTGCACTCATTTCTTTTTTTGTGTTGCCTATAAAAAACGAATTAACGGTTCCACTGTTCACGGTATTGCCCTGGGGTCAACCCTTCTTGTTTCTTGAAGATCCGATTAAAGTAGCTGTGCTGATAACCTACCTGATCTGCAATTTCGTTTATTTTCAAATCGGATTCTCGCAGTAAACGTTTTGCCTTGTCCATACGCCGAAAGGTGACATAATCAATAAAATTGATTCCTGCAACTTGTTTAAAAGCTTTACTAAGTGCATAAGGAGTCATATCTTCCAGATCGGCACAAGCCTCTAGCGATATATCCGTCATGTACTGCTGATCGATGCGTTCCATGGTGCGTTCAACTGCGGGTTTCAGCCCTGAATGTGATCTTTCTTCCATAAAGGTAATAAAAGGAGTAATCACTTCCGATTTCAGCCAAGCCTCTATTTGCAAGGGTTCTCTCAGCTGGGCAAGCTCATCATACAAATTACGGCCACTAAATAGTTCATAGGGAGGAATTCCAGACTGCAGCATCATATACTGCATGCTTGCTAGCAGTTGAAGCATCATCTGCTGCAGCTGATAGATCTTACATTGACGCTGTGTGACTTGTTTTACAAACTCACGGAGCAGATCTCTTGCCTCTTCTTCTTTTCCCGTTCGAATGGCATGAATCAGGTCTCGTTCAATAAGAAACGGATAGCTCGAATGTTCTATATCGTGTGCGAGTGTCAAATGATCCAAATCCAGGAGCTGGTTAAGTTCTTCAATGCTATGGAATGCTTCTGCTTGCTCAAGTTCCATAAATAGGGAGGGTATATCACGAACAGAACTCGTAGGTCTACCCACCATAATGGTCACATTCATTTTCATAATTTGGTTAATGACCACCATCAATTCTTCGGACCACTCAAGTACAGATGATTTTAGTTTCTCTTCTTCACCGGTTAAAAGGATCGCAGCAGACAGATCGTGGAAATTCAGCACACAAGCTTGCTCAAAACGCTGCTCTGCGAATTCCTCAATAATATTCACTACTGTCAAAGTAACAAGGCCTCTATCCTGCTCAAGAAAACGTCCGCTCAGCTTGGAGTATCCTGTAAGTTGCAGTCTGACGAGTAAAAATTGCTGATCCCGCACCCGAAATCCAAGATCCTCTAGTCTTTGCCTTAGATCCTCTTCGGAATGAGCAGACTGATGCCCTTGAATGAGCTGCATGATATATCCATTCCGCAGCTGCGGCAACTGAAGTTCAAGCCTTTTCCGAACGGTACTTCGCTCCATGACAAGTTCATTCCACTGTGCTTCAAGCAGTTCGAATTCATCCACGTTAACCGCAGACACAACAGGGCTGTTACCCGTATTACCGGCTGATTCAGCAGAAAGCAATCTCAATAATCGTTCAATCGGTGTATAGATGCGGCGAGATACCAGCCAGGATAATAGAATCGCAAGCAGGAGTCCTGCCGTACTCATCAGTACAATTCCTTTGGACACCGATAACAAAGGGGCAGTTATGTCGGTAATTGGCGCTGCTGAAACATAGAACCAGTTCGAATCAATCCGATTCATTTTTCCATAGGACACAGAGTAAGAGATCCCTTCAAACGTATATAGTAATGAACCCTTGTCTCGAGACAGGTCCACCTTTTGTCTAATTTTTTCATTTAATTGTTTAGAGGAGCTGCCCTCATGGTCTCCACCGGACAGGAGTATATTTCCTTTTTGGTCCATTAAAAAAGTGGAACCTTGATCATAAGGGGTAAGCGTTTTCAGTAGATTTGTCACTTTTTTGTTATCCAGCTTAACGATGAGGGCTCCGAAAGGGCTGAGACTCCCCCCTGGTATTTTATGAACCAAGACTAATGCTTCTCCTGGATCTGTATGAAGCAAATGGGCTGAGTTGTCTTCCGCACTCTTTGTTTCCCGCTCCGCCAGCGGCTGTCCTGGAATTCGATCTGTCCAGTATATATGGCTCCCATCTCTAAGATACTCATTATAGGAATCAATCTGCGATAGATCGGTCAGCTCGCTATAAGAACGATTGAACAAGATCGGCCGAGGTTCATTTAGGTACAACTCTACTTTTTGAATAAGTGGATTAGAACCTTGCAATACGTATAGTGTTTTCATGATATCTACTGTCTCTGTAAACTGATAGACATAATCCATTTCTTTCAGTTCTTCCCCAAACCGAGGTTCAAACGCCCAATGAGATAAGCTGAGTTCCATATAACTGAACTGATCGGCAAGATTCTCAGCTCGGTTCATAATCTGATTCTGATGGAGCCTGTTAAATTCTTTTTCCATCTGCCCGATGACAAGCCAGTACATCGTCATACCTGTAATGAGCCCTGGAATACTTGCGATCAGCAGAATCGTAATTAAACTTTTACGATAAAAACGTCCCTTGCGGGAACTTCCTTTTATAAAACCAAACGGTTTTAACTTCTTCTTACGAGCTGGATGAAGACGAGGAATCATCGTTAAGTTCACCTGCCTATTTTCTTGAAGTCGCATTCATCATTATATTCATAAAAAAGCACATATTTTTGATCTAGATGAGTATTTAAGTTCTATAAGGTTTAACATGAGAATGAAATGGTTAATATATTTGTTTCGCCCTGTATTATCCTTAATCCTTCAAAAATGGATTATTATGTAGTTTAATCACTCCATATTTCGTATTCCTCAAAAAAGAGTGTAAAATAATAAGGAATCGTTGAAGACGTTATTTGAGGAGGATCTTTACACTATGAGTATTGATTACAAGGCTTATTTTGAAGACAATCGTGAACAACATCTGAATGAGTTACAAGAATGGTTATCCATCCCAAGTATCTCTGCCTTATCTGAACATAAAGGTGATGTCCATAAAGCAGCGGAATGGCTTGCAGCTAAACTGACAGAAGCGGGTCTTGAGCATGTAGAAATCCATGAAACCAAAGGTCATCCCTTGATTACAGCAGATTATCTGCATGCGGAAGGAAAACCTACCGTTCTGGTCTACGGTCACTACGACGTGCAACCGGTTGATCCGCTACATTTATGGGAGACACCTCCTTTTGAGCCTTCCATTCGTGACGGGAAATTGTATGCCCGCGGTGCAACCGACGATAAAGGACAACTGTTCTTGCATGTTAAGGCTGTTGAAGCGATTTTGAAACAAGAGAAGGAACTACCTGTTAACATCAAATTCTGTATTGAAGGTGAAGAAGAAGTATCCAGTCCAAACCTTCCGCTCTTCCTCGAAGAAAACAAGGAAAAGCTTGCAGCTGATGTCGTTCTCGTCTCAGACACATCCTTGCTTGCTCCCGGAAAACCAGCCATCTCTACAGGCCTACGTGGACTTTGCTCCCTTGAGCTTTCTTTGAATACAGCGAATACAGACCTGCATTCCGGTTCTTACGGAGGCGGCGTACCTAATGCACTTCATGCGATGGTTGAATTACTGTCTACCTTGCATGATAAACAAGGACGAGTAAGTGTAGAAGGTTTCTATAATGGAGTACAAGAATTGTCTCCGGAAATGCGTGAAGAATTTGCTAAACAGCAATTTGACGAAGAGAAACTGAAACAAGATCTCGGTCTTGATGCGCTTTATGGCGAAGAAGGTTATTCTTTCGTGGAACGAATCGGTGCACGTCCAACGCTTGAACTTAACGGTGTATACGGCGGATTCCAAGGAGAAGGAACGAAGACGGTTATCCCTAAAGAGGCACACGCCAAGATTACTTGCCGGCTTGTAGCAGATCAGGATCCACAAGCTTGCCTCGATGCAATTGAAGCACATCTAAATGCTCATACTCCGGTAGGTGCAAAACTAACTATTTCACCAAAAGAGAAAGCATATGCTTTTAATATCGATCCGTCCCATCCGATG
The DNA here is from genome assembly GCF_009870785.1 of Paenibacillus sp. An7. Lineage (GTDB taxonomy): Bacteria > Bacillota > Bacilli > Paenibacillales > Paenibacillaceae > Paenibacillus. The sequence goes on along the minus strand of NZ_WTWX01000017.1, from coordinate 294 downwards.
CTGCAAAAAGCAGCAGATGCGTACGAAACCGTATATGGTACACGTGCACTGTTTACTAAAGATGGCGGCTCAATCCCTATCGTTGAAAAACTGTCCAGCACACTGAATGCACCTACAGTAATGATGGGCTTCGGCTTGCCAGATGAAAATCTGCATGCACCAAATGAGCATTTCAACTTGGAGAATTTTGATAAAGGTCTGCTGACCATTGTTGAATATCTGAAGCGTGTTTAAAAGTAAATCGAGTAGGAGGCTACCCATTAGAAGAGTAGCCGACCTCTCACACCACCGTAC
>NZ_WTWX01000076.1 GCF_009870785.1 Paenibacillus sp. An7 | reverse complement strand
CATTCCTACCCTGACTTCGGCTCGTTAGTTCTTTCAACTTCTTCTTTGCTTTTGCGAGGGACTGGCCATGTACTCGAATATACACGCCACTTCTGTTCTTTCCCAAAGCAAAGCCAAGAAATTTAAAGTGCTTCCGGGCCATTACACTCACTACCTTGCTTTTCTGCGTATTGATTTGGAGTTTCAGTTTGTTCTCCAGGTATTTCCGGCAGGATTCCAAGAGACGCATTGCTGCCCGTTTGCTTTTGGCTAGCACTACGATGTCATCTGCATAGCGGATGACCTTCACTCCCCGGCCGTTCATCTCCTGGTCGAATTCGTTCAGGTAGATGTTTGCAAGTAGCGGCGATAAGGGGCCTCCTTGCGGAGATGACTCCACTTTTCAGATATTTCTTAATCAAATCGGTTACACGCTTATCCCCGATTTGTTTGCGTAAAAGATTCATCAGTAGCTCATGGTTCAGTGTGTCAAAGTATTTGGAGAGGTCAATTTCTACTACGTAGTCGTAACCCTGCTGCGCATACTCTTTTACCTTGCGAATGGCTTGCTGTGCGCTCCGCCCTGGGCGGTAGCCGTAGCTTCCCTCCGAAAAGAGTGGCTCAAACAGCGGCTGCAACTGCTGGGCAATCGCCTGCTGGGCAATCGCCTGCTGGATCACTCGGTCCACTACTGTGGGTATGCCAAGC
>NZ_WTWX01000016.1:74064-77632 GCF_009870785.1 Paenibacillus sp. An7 | reverse complement strand
TGCGTGAAACGAATAAGCAAATTGTTTGGTCCGTTCATCTTTGACATAGTAGCCGTTCCCCTAGTTCGTTGTGCTTTGTTTGATTTCCTTTTCTTCTTTTTTGAAAGAGTCCGGCCGAAATGGCTTTTTATCATGTAGGCCCGGTCTTGGTTAATTCCCTCTTCCCTTTTGCGTTGGTATGCTCTTGTTTCTTTACGTACAACCTTTTTTTCAAATATCTCTAAAACGACGTTTTGTTGTTCTTTCCAAAGATAGAGAAATGAGGAGCTTTATCATAAAATCCATAGCCCCATATTGGTCTGTACTTCTTCGATCGTTTTTCGCATGGAACGAATACCAAAAAGTATTAAGATGACCGGATCGATGCTAGGTCGTCCAATTTCCGAACAATGATCCTGAACCAAATCGTAGAATAAAAGAAAAATCGATCGCAGATTCGATTTTACGAACCAAATGATCTTCTGGCACGAGTTGATCAAGAGCAATCATTTCAGATTGGTCACGCTGAATGGATGATTGTTTCGTTAGTATGATTGCACCTCAAATAAAATAGTTACTTCTATTGTAAAATAAAAAAGACTGTAGACAAACTAGTTTAAACTAGTTTGTCTGCAGTCTGAGAATCGTTCTTTAACTAAAGATTCTTTCTTGAATGTATATTTTTATTTCTCAATTATGCTAATCTCCTGTGCTTCTAGTGAAAAATTATCTTTAGACAACCGAACTCTAAATTTAACAATACTACCTACTGGAATATCTGAGGCTCCAACTGAAATTATTGGTTCTATTGCCTCGTTATATATTCTAGTTTTGTTAGTTATTTCAATATGCCTTTCTGTTTCGTTTTGAATAAATTGACTCTGATACTTGTTAAAAGCTTTTCCAGTAGGATTAAAATCCTTTAAAGTTAGAGTGTAGTTAACTTTTAAGCCATGTAGTTTTTCTCCACTTTGATTAACTACACTAACAACCTCTCCTTGAAATAAAAAAAATCTTCATTAGTCTCAATCTTACTAGAATTCGTACAACTGGTGAGAACTGTAGTTAAAACAAGAAGAAGAAAAAGTAATCTGTTTTTCATTTATTCACCTTTTATTTCTAATAATATTTAAACGAAGTGGTAGAGTCAATGACCCACTTGTTCTAATTGAACTAACGTTTTACCGTTAGTTTAATTACTCTAAAGTTAGTTCCTCTTTTTTGTTGTTCCATTCAATTGTTAGAAGAATTGGGCCATAACTAATAATATCATCTGTAACTACTTGGGTTTTAATTTCATTTCTTTGTCCTAAATCCTCGATATTACCATCTGCTTCTAGACCCGTATCAGTTTTAAAAAGATATGAAAGATTCTCGACGTTCTCTTCATCACCTATATATCTTATTGTATATACTCCATCACCTTGAAAAGTAACCCACCAATCTTCACTTTGAGCGCTCCAGATTTTCATATCTTCACTACATCCGACAATCGAGATTGCACTTAAAAGAACAATAAGTAAAGGTTTTATAATATTATTCATAATTCACCTCTTATCACCAAAGTTAATTAAAGGAATCTTTAAACTATCCAACTAATGTTTTCTCGTTAGTTCAATGCCAATCCCATTCCTAGTAATGGTGATATTAGGCCCTTAGAGCCTCGCGAACGTGATGTAATCGACTTGGACAGGCTCTAACGATTCAATCCGAAGTGCCCGGTTGATCTGTCCCCGGTGATATTGCCCATGTAAGAGGACCTGTAACAGGATGTCCCGGACGGACGTTCGGAACGGAACCCTGCTCTGGTTCGCATAGTCGATCATCACGTCCAACTCGGATTCTTCGAGCCCTTCGATATAGACGCGATATTGCTCGACGTTCTCTTCGAACAACGTCCGGATCGCCGTCAGGTCTTCCGTTTCCTCCCACAAGGAATATTGCGCGCTGCCCTTGCCCTGCAATCGGAATAGCCAGACTCGTTCTGCGACCGCCACGTGCCGAACCAGCTTCAGAAGGTCCTTGTTCTTCATCTCACTCTCCTCGAGCACGTCCAAGATGCATCCGTTTGCCCAGTACAGGTGGTAAGTCTGATTACAATCGCATGTGCTTACACGGGTTGATTTGTGATAGATATAAAAATGCCACTCTAGTATATAACGGGGTGGCTCGATTGTTTATAGACTATCCCATTCACTCGGAAATTTCTTTCGTTTCTCCATCATCCGTGTCACTTGACCACTTCGCATCGAAAATTTCTATAACCGATTCAGAAGCAGGTTCTTTTTCAGCACTCCCGTTAGAAGAGCAGCCAATTACTATACTAGTGAAAGTTAGTAATAAAAGAACGAGACAGGTAGTTCTTTTCAATATTTGATACCCCTTCCCTTATCCTTATATAACAGGAATATTGTACCATTAAGTCGAAGCGTATTTGCAACTTGTTTACGAAAGGGATGCGATGAATTTGCACTAAAAGTATTTTACGAAGCCGCTAACTGCTAATGTCCAGTATATACGGCGATGAGGAACGCTAAGCCGTTTGATTCTCCATTAGCATAAGTGCAATGCTTCCTGTTAATGAATCTCTAAAGTTTCTGTGTTCTTCGGAGGTATTTTTTTCTAGGGTTTTGCTTAATCTTATTGTAATATATTTTGGAAGTATCCTTCCGGTTAGCAAAAAGGGAGCAATTGCCAACTGACAATCTGCTCCCTTTTGTTTTCAACTAACGTTTTACAGTTAGTCCAATAATGTCCAATCCCTTAATTATTTTCAGGTGGTCCCTCTAGAAGGAAATTGATATAACCCTATTAAAATTAAAAACAGTACGAGAAAAATAATTTCGATTAGTACTAATATCTTGAATGTTCCAGAAGATTGCGATTTACGTTTGAGTTGACTTTCGACACTTGTCAATCGATCTTTAATTTCTTGAATTTCTTTTTCGTGTTCCATGATCTCTCCCCTTCACTCAGGTTCATTTACACTACATCTTAATGGAATATTATAACATAACCTGTTTTTTACTTACTTTTCATTTACTCTAAACTACCGGTTTGCTTATGTAGATTCCAACTGGCAAGCTGCTTCTTGCTGTATTTAACTAACGTTTTATCCTTTCTTCAGCATAAAACTCTCTCAGGACATTAGATGGAGCTGCGGTCTATAACCTTTAAGTAAACTATTTAGATCCTGGAGGGGATTGAAAAAAGCACCTCATGAAAGGCGCTTTACTTAATTATTAATATAAAAAAATCAGTTAAGAAGTAAATCTTTCATATTTTCACTCGGAACAGCTTCTACGTAAGTATATCTTGTTTGTTCCTCATTTTTTTCATCTACCCATGTCACTTTCACAAGAACTTCTTGGTAATTAGACTCAAAATTCTGATCAATCTTCGATTCATTTATGAAAAAAGAGCCTCCAACCTCATATTGTTTTATGTCTAGAGGATCTAGATTAATCGGATTAGGATTATTTGTAGTAGTTACAAGCAAACTAGCTGCGTACAAACTATCTATCAATTCTAAACTTGGCATAAAACTTATATATACTTTATTCATATTATTTGTAGGGTTTTCAAGCAG
>NZ_WTWX01000016.1:0-74054 GCF_009870785.1 Paenibacillus sp. An7 | reverse complement strand
AGCAGAAGAAGATAAATAATATTTTCGTCTTTATAATCAACTGATACTTTCAACTGATATGGCAACTCTGATTCCTTAGTTATATCTTGTTGGTTGTTCTTTTTATACTTCTCCTCAAGATCATTTAAATCTATAGAGTACAAAGATTGTTGGTCGATATCTTCCCATTTTGTTTCATTGTTTTCAATTTCTGAGGAAGGGTCACTTGTAGTGGAACTTTCTCTTTGACAACCAACTAAAATGAACAGCGTGAGTACAAGACAAGTAGTAAAAATTAATATGAGATAACGTCTCATGAAGTCCCTCCAAGTAATAACTATTGTAGGAGAACGACTCGATTCCACTGCCATGTCGTTCCCACAAAATATCAAAATAATTCAAATAGATATTCGCGAGAATTTCTTCGTCTCTAAATACCCGTTCTGATTAGCTCTCTAAAATGCAAATTCTTCGACAGCACGATTTTTTTGATAAGCTTATACCCCTCTATTTCATGTGTCTCGTTTTTCCGTTAGTTCAATGCCTCAGTTAAATGCAAACATTATTTCTACTTCACAAACCAATTCATTGTTTACCATTGCCCTGCCTGTTCCTTTGACAATCTGTCCCTTGGTTCGAGTCACTTCGAATTCAAGATAGAGTTGATCTCCTGGTTTTACTTGCTTTTTGAACCGACAATTATCAATACCAGTCAGTAACCCTATCTTATGGTTATTGCTCTCTACGTTGGACATAGCGATACCACCCACCTGTGCCAGTGCTTCTACAATCAAGACTCCAGGCATGACAGGATAATCGGGAAAGTGACCAAGGAAATAGGGTTCATTAAAAGTCACATTTTTGATTCCAATGGCTTTCTTTCCCTCAACAATTTCTAAGATTCTATCAACTAAAAGGAAGGGATATCTATGGGGAATAAGCTCTTTAATTTGGTTAATATCAAGCATGGATTTCCTCCTCTAATATTGATTCATAACCATTCTAACGTTGTTTGGTAAAATAATCCATTGCCTTGCTAACCTGCCCTTTTAACTCAAAGAAAAAGCAGCCAAATTTTCATCGGCTGCTTACTTGTTCTAATTCAACTAATGTTTTTTCGTTAGCTTAATCTAAGGTTCCAAGTTTAATAGAAAACTGATGTAAAGCTCCCGGTATCCCTCTAAACATAAGAATTCCTTGATTAACTAAAATCCAAATCCTATAAGAAATAAATGAATATCCAACAAGTTGTCGCGATATATCAAACATCTTCTCGACAACTCTCCCTGCCTTGATAAACCCATCCTCATCTTGTTCTTGCTCTAGTTCCATAACTGACCTTATTATCACTTCGTCTAGTGAATTCTCATCGCAGCTTCTAACAGTCCCTTCTTCCCACAAACGAAGTACATGATTTTCTCTCGCCAGTATTAACCATTCTGATTCATACCTTCTTCTTTGACTAGGATCAAGTGGAACACCTTTAAAGTAGTTTCTCAATATTTCCTGAAAATGGTCGTGATCAATTAAACTTCTAGCGTAGGGAACTCCTTCTTTGTTTTGTAGCTTAGTAGCTTTAACGATCTCCGTTACATTTACAACATTAACTGGCTGTTTTCGTTCTCTCAACAAATGCAACACAAAGCGTAATCCTGTTTGATCATGTGCATTATCAGCACACCAAATAACGATGGTTTTATTTTCGGGAATGTCTTTAACTACTTTTACCATATTGTCAAGCTGATGCTCTTGGTTGAAATGTTGACCATATCTGAAAGCCTCATCGTATTCCATTAACCAAAAGCACCTATTCTGTTGTCCAGTTGTTGTATCTAAATTAGATATTGGTCCGATTGAGAACCAATCATTGAATGCTAGGACTTTACATTGAGTTTGTTTTCCGATTTTATTGAGTGTGACTTTTAGCGAACCTGCATCAGAAAGACTGAAAACTAGATGGACATATTGCTGGAGTTCATCCTTTTGTAATTGATGGTTGCGAACTTCATTTAAATTGTTTTGAAGTATGTTAACAAGTCCTTCTGCTAACCTTTTTTCTTCGAAGCTACCGTCCTTACAATAGCGATCAACTGTATTCAATAAATTGTAAAAGTACATTCGCAGGTCCTTTTCACTAAATTGATTTAAGCTTTCATATAACTTCTCCATGGATATCCTCCTCATTGGACAATATCCATTACAATACCATATATTGGAGCTATCCTGCCGGTTTGCATAACTAAAAAGAGCAACTGCCAACTGGCAAGCTGCTCCCTGCGGTGTTCAAGTATCGTTTCTCGTTTTATTGATGGTCAATAGGTTTATATATAATATCCTCATATTCTTCTTCCCAATCTTGTTCGTCTACCATGTCATTCAGGGCATCTTCAAGCCAACCTGGCGTGAATGTAGAGTTTTTTGAGTACGTATTCATATCCTCTTCTGTCGCGATACGAACAAACTCCTCGCTGGCAGTAACTACCTCAAAATCATCTAATCCATCTCGAATATAATACTTAGGTATATTTAAGTTGGCAGGTAACTCAGCATTTCCTAGAACACTCCAGTATCCTTTTTCTATATATACAGTGTTCGTTCTTATAAGAAAAACAATGTCATTACTTAATATTTTCTGAATATCTGATACTTTTTCATGGGTGATGAAATCAAAAGCAATCATCGTTTGATAAAATGCTCCAAACTCAACTACTTGTCCATAGCCGTAGCGATTTTCTTTTAGCGGAATAATAAAAATATCACCGATATTTATTTTCATGATTTAATCCTCCATAATTGTTTATTTAATCCCAAATTTACTCCACTAACGTTTTTTCATTAATTGAATAAGAACAGCTTTTACCATGCGGAGAGCTTTGTCCTTGTGTCATTTTCGTTGGTTATATACTTAACTTTCTCATATCTTTTTTCTACCGCGTTTTGATATATCAGGTTAAGCATTTCGGTGTCCTTACAATAAACGGCGACATATGAAGAATCAACGACAAGCACAATCAACTGACACTGACTATTTAAGAATTCTTCATAAGTGAGTACATCTTTTGTGCTTTCACCTTGTGGGTATGCCTTAAAATCCGCGAAAATTATATATGAAAAGGTTGATTGAAGTATTTTGCTAAGGTCTTCTCCCTTCATTCCATACATCTCACCATGGAACAAAGGTTCCATGACCCCCTCAGTGAGTCGATATGCTTCTTCTCCTCCGTTGTACCAATCGAAGTTGCTTATGTTGAAAGGTTTCAGTGCTTCTCCGAGATGACTTCCCCATTCGTTAGGTACCTCAAACTGGATTCCTCTTTTCATATCTACACTCCTTTAGATTGTTAAACTATTCTGCCAGTTAGCGTAACGATCGATCCTCGATTAATGCTTTTTTTCCTAAGTCCGGAAAATAAAAGGATCTACATATTAGTTGCGTATAATTATGTAGATCCCTTTGTTTTAATAATTTCTTCTCAACAAAAGTCTTGATAATGTATTTTCAATGAACAGTTTAATTAACACATAACTTCCGTTGAACAGAAAATTTGGAGAGAAGGCTTTAACTCGCATGTTGTAATTTGGATCTACTAAGTCCAATGGATTTTAATAAAACTGTACAAAATAGCTGCTCACTTCGGATATTTTGTACAGTATGATATTTATGTACAAATATAATTTATGCTAATAATGCATGGTACACAAGGGTTGGGATTATTTTTTTAATAATGTACATGTTGGTTTATAGAGATACCTTTGGTTCAAATATATATTTATTGTCTGAGAATGGCCATTGTGCCGTTTCAAGTAACATCGGATTAATGAACATAAAAACACCTCAGATCAATTATACCGTTTAGTCTCGGTATTGAGCTGAGGTAAGTGATAGAAGGTTATTTTGCTTTCCCAGCATTATCATAAATCATTGATAAATCATCAAGCTTCATTCACCTATTCGCATTCTTTAAATCAGGTTTAATAGCTAGAAGGTGATCTCGAACTGCCAAAATCAAACGATACATATCGCTGGTTTTCCTTCCATGATTAGAATATTCATAGATATATCTCCACTCTATAAAAGCTCTATCCAATGCACTTAATAAATCATCGAAGTTCCTATTTAAAAATTCTTTCCGGTTTGGATCGCTACTTTTAGTACTTCTATAACGCGACCTTATTTCTGCTTGATCTTCTTCGGGCAGTGAATTATAAAGGTCAATAATATTATGCAATCTCTTCATTTCTTTATTCCGAATATAATGAAGACATTTTAAATAAAGCTCTATAGAAAATACTCCGTTTACCATTTCAGGGATTTCTAAACTCATATCAAGTTCCTTTCTTCCCTCTAAAAATTCACCGATATCCTTCGTACGTTCATCAACAATAAGATTTGTCGCACGAAAAAACAATTCAGCTTGTTGAAAAATAAAATGTTCTTTCAAATCTTCCAATTCCGATCACTCCTCATGCAATAAATTCAACTTTAGAGTGATCATTCCTGCAAGCTTTTCAAGTAGTTTTATATCCCGGCATTATTGACGCTGCCGGATGCGCTCTCGATCACGTTCCTTAACCGCTGAGATCACGGCTCATTTTGAGGAGTCTTTGCAGGAACGGAGTATAAAGGTTATCAAGAAAACTTTATCTTTCCCCTCTTGGAATCGAACCCAGGTCTTCCTTGCGGTACTCTACCATTGAGTTAAGGGAATATGTTATACGGCCGCCGCCACGTAAGTATTTCGGTCAACTCGATGACTCGGCAAAAGAAAAAACACCCCGTAGGGTGCTCATTTATTTTGTCGTTCCATCTGTACTTTATGAATACCAACACTAACATCTTCGTAGATCTTAGCTGATACCTCTTCGCTTACTCCGAATTTTTCCCCGGCTAACCTACTTATGATTTCATCATGTTTTTCAGGATCATAGTTATCGCCATCATCAGTCAGTTGTTCAAATTGGTCACGCATAAAAATGAATACTTCTCTTGACTCATTGTCTAGAGTGGATATGTATCCCTCAACTAACGGGTCTCGATTATTCATATTATATCCCATTTTCTTCTCACCCCCTATAGCTTCCACATTCGCCAAAAGGGTTCTCTATTCCTGTTTTACAGTATTCTTCCAACAGTTCGGCAGTCAAAAACAAAAAAAAGATAGCCTATCAGCTACCACAATGAAATCCCTTGACATCTATATTGATACAGAATCATAATTAAAATTGTATCATTTTCCCTTAAAATCAATTTCCTGAAGGTGGCATAGTATATGATCCCCTATAACTTTGAACTCAATATAGATTTCAAAAAAGATTGGAAAGACTTCTTAATAAAAATATTAGAAGAACGAGGCTATAAGATTGATAATTCGCTTAATTCCAGTCAAATAAGTAACCTCTTTTTTAATTTAAATAGAAGGTTTGTCTCCGCGAGAAAGCGTCGGATCTTTGTATCAAAGGAATTCAAGTGTCCTCCTGAATATGAAGCTGCATTAGAAGCGATAATCATGAAAATAAAATCCGGAAATGACATTACATCTCATTTAAGTACTAGAATAAAAAAAATCAATTATAAGGACTTACTCTTAAATGATTGGGGAATACACCATCTGCATTTGGATACTACACTAATACCTGAAGGAAAAAACAAAGAATTTGTAAAGCGCACCCGCGATGTTTTATTTGTGAAATTCGAATTAGACAAAGCCTTTTTAATTCAAATTCTAGATCATAACTCTTTCCCGGACATCGACCTACTTAGAATCATGCATAATAACTGGCCTGATATAATGAGCAAATATAAAACTCCATTTCAAAGTCTAATACCCGGACCCTCTAATACTAAAGAAGAAATACAGGCTTTACGCGATGCCGGTGTTACTACAATGTACGAAATTGAACCTGGAGTGGTATATTTCCCTCCTGGTATGGGATTAACTACGGCAAAAACCAGTGTAGCAGCTACCAGAGAATCGCAACGCTTTTTAAACAATATTAGTCTCTTTGAAAAACATGTCAGAGAGAAAATAAATATCTTTCTGAAGGTTATTCGAGAGAGTACTGGAGAGAGTGAAATTAAAAAACTACACTTCTTTCTCATTGTAGAAGATTTCTCAAAGTTCAGTACAATTGAAATTTATTCTGGAACAGAATTTTATTTAGCAACCATTTAATTACACGACCTTGACAGGATTATAACCTGCCTATACCATGAAGGCCATAATAAAATTGCAGTGATCTTACCTGCATTCCCCGCGTAGCGCTTTTGACGATCATAACCTAGCTTAAAGTTCACTAAACGTCTACGGCATTAAAGCATTCCTTTAGCGCTACCGAGTCCTGCAATGATCGGGTTAGCTAGCAGGGACAACTCGGGTTATTAACCCTATGTCCCTACTTTATCTATTTATAAAGAGTGATTGCCGACGCTGTTCCGACATAAAACAGACGTAAATTTCACTCTATATCATTGGTTAGCTTTAACGTCTCAGCAATACTTTTTATACCTTCTTGAACTTTGCGGTCCAATGATCGATCAGTGAACCTTGTCCATTTGGATATGGCTGCCCAGCGATCATGCTGTTCAATGAAACGGTAGTACATGATCTCCCTGATCTCTTCATCCATGATGCATTGTATAGCTGTTTCTAATGCCTCTTTTTTCCGCTTCGATTTCTTCAATATTTTACGATCAATGTCATTCAAAAACTCTCTCTGCTCAATTTCAGATATTCTGCGGCACATTTTAGGATAATCCTTAAGTTGCTGTCTTACATACTTCATTTCGTCCTTCGTTGCACTCGGGAATAGTTCCATTTGGATGACTGCCTCCATAGTATTCCTCCTCTACTAATGTAAAGATTGACAATTAATATATTTGCATTTATATTGATATTATTCCTTTAGAAAGTAAGAGTGCATAATGACTTGTGCATTGTTACTTTCGAGCAGCCGGGCTGGTTCCTTTTAGAACCTTAATCTGTCCGTGCTTAAAGGAGGGTGCACTCATGGAGATTAAAATCAAAATGAGTAACCAAGTGGCAATACAGTTACTCACTGTAGTAGCCGGTATTGTTGCGAAAATTGTCCTCCTGTAAAGGAGGCTTTTTTTATGCCTATATAATATCGAATAAGTCCAGCTGCCCTTCATTACCTACCTCACTGGCATCTTGTATTAACCCTTGCTCTAACCACTGTGCTGGTGCTTCATAAAGCTTGTGTATTAGCTGTCCCTATTCGACTCTTATTACATAGTAGAAAGGCTTGATTAGATAACCATGAAGAACCGAAAAAACAAGCGTGTACCTACCCTTATCTTGTCCCTGCTGCTCCTGCTCCTTCTCTCCGCCTGTGCTAAAGGAGAAGCACATGTAACCGTCCATACAGATGGCACAGCAGACGTTAATTTTAACCTGCAGGTTCAGAATCGCAATGTAAAATTTATAGGACAAGAAGAGCTTGCCCAGTCCATTGAGAAAGCTTTTGAAGACAAAGGTTTTGTGACTGAGAACGTGGAGTCCAAAGGTGGGAGTGAGATTTCTGCTTCTAAGGAAGTGAAGATCAGTCAAGCGGACAGCAAGCAGGAACTTCCTGAAGGTATCTCATACTCTACCGTGACAGAGAATGGTTTCTTCTTCTCAAAACACAAGATTACCGTCGATGCGGATCTGATGTCTGCAATTCCTGACAATACATGGACCGAACAGTTAACAGCGATTCCTAACTTCGTGCGTAATTTATTATTAAAAGATGTTGAACTGGATTTCAAGTTAACTTTGCCGATCAAACCAGAATCAAGTAATGCTGATACTGTGACTGCGGACGGCAAAACAATGACCTGGCATGTAGAACCTTTATCCGCTAACCATCTAGAACTCTCAGTGAACACACCTCATATTCAGAATATCATCATCACTGCCGTTGCTAGTCTTCTCCTCATTGGTGTTATGCTCTTCGTTATTATTAGAAAAGTCCGGAAAAATAAATGAAATAAGAAATAAATAAAGAAGGCTGCCCTATTGTAGTTAACTCTACAGGGACAGCCTTTTTAGTATATGAATAAAAAGTACATTTACTAATTTTCTATATTACTTTTGATCTTTACGGAAAGAATCCGTTGCCTGATCAATAATCTCAAGAAAAGCGGAAGGAAGCATAAACTGTTGATCACGAATAACGATTTTACGAAGATCTTCCTGGCTGCTTTGTTCTTCTGCATCTTTAATCTCTTTAATATCGTGGTGTAATCGCTCCATTTTCAGATCAAGGCTGTTCGCCGTATCAGCAGCGCTTTTGAGTTCCTTAAGCAGAGTCTCTGGAACATCTTTATTGTATTTGTAAAAAATCTTATGTTCCAGACTGGCCCAGAAGTCCATCGCCATGGTCCGAATCTGAATCTCCACACACACATGCTCTACCCCATCCGATAAAAACACGGGTACTTCCACGATCAAATGCAAACTTTTATACCCATTTGGTTTTGGATGTTCAATGTAGTCTTTCACTTCTAGCACTTTAAGATCACTTTGTTTTTGCAGCATCTCACTAACTTTGTATATATCTGAAATAAAAGAGCAGGTAATTCGAAGGCCCGCAATGTCTTTAATATGTTCTTTCACGTTCTTTACGGAAATCGGAAGTCCCTTGCGGTGTAATTTTTTCAAGATGCTTTCCGGAGATTTCAATCTAGACTTCGTATGTTCAATCGGACTGTAATCATGAAAAGATTCAAATTCCTCTTTCAGAATATCAATTTTGGTCTCGATCTCATCCAGTGCAAATTTATAAACCATAATAAATCGGGTGATTTCATTTTTAATTCTTTTCACTTGTTCCATTTGATTCTGATGATTGACTAACTCGTTCATAAGCTAACTCATCCTTCCTTACTCTTAGGGCAATTATACTTAATCATAGGGCTTATCATAAAACTTTTAACTCTATCCCATTGTACATGAAGTAAAGGTTAAAATTCAAAACTGCAAAACTTCGGTATAAATTTAACAATATTTTTGTACAACTAACATACCTTAAGTGTAACAGCATTTTTTTCGTTATTAAAAGGTATTATGAAATTGATTCTATTTCATATCATAACCTTATATTTCTACTCCAAGGGGGTGTCTCTCATACCTCTGGTTCTAAGGGCAACCTTTAACGCTACCGGCGGGATCACATTTACAGGGAATACACTAGGCTTAAGCCGATCTGCTGTCCAAGGTGTTCCAGGAGATTTAGACAGCATCGGTGCTTTTATAACGACAAACACAACCTCAAGATTTGGGACCTATCCACTAGGAACAACGAATAACTATCTAAGCAATAGCTCATCTGCTACTCTTGTGATGCCTACGGGAAGTACAGTTCTTTATGCGGAACTAATCTGGGGCGGTTCTTATATTAATGGTTCGGTTAACTTGTCGGGCGCAATTAATAACCCGGTAACTTTTATTACACCAAGCGGAACAAACAGCGTAACCCCGGACCCAACAACTTATAATGCATTTGATCTCGGAAATGGTTCGCAGGCCTATGTTAGATCAGCCAATGTAACACCGCTTGTACAGCAAGCGGGTGCCGGGACTTATACCACGGGAAGTGTAGTAGGAACGATCGTCATTACCGGAGACACTACAGCTAACCATGCAGGCTGGACCCTAGCCGTCATATATAACAACTCCTCACTCCCATTCCGGAACATGTCGCTAAGAGCAGGCGGTATTCTTGTAAATGCATCCAATTCAACAACGATAACGGGATTTGCCACTCCAACCTCAGGACTTCTCGGCGGCCGCGCCCTATTCAGCGCGCAGGAGGGAGATGCCAATCGAACCGGAGATTCTGCTCAGTTCGGACCCACTTCTGCTACACTTGTTTCTCTTTCAGGGCCGAATAATTTTGCTAACAATTTCTTTGCTTCCCAAATTAACAATGATGCTGGACTTATTAATACAACAGGAACCTTCGGAACGTCCAATCAAATAAATGGCACACCGGGAACAAATATTATAGGCGGCAGACAAGGCTGGGATATTACGAATGTTGATATTTCCGCAAGACTAATTAATAATCAGTCTTCTGCAGTACTGAACCTCACCACTTCGGGTGATGTGTACATTATTAACGCAAATGCAATTCAGATTAATATCAATTCCCCTTCCATTAGTGTTGTTAAAAGTGCTTCTGCAACGGGTTTAGTCTTAGGTGATACTTATACCTACACCGTTGTTGTATCCAATACCGGAACCGCCAATGCTGCGAGTGTCGTTCTAACGGATGTCCTTCCTTCAGGAGTTACCTTTGTACCTGGAAGTGTAGTTGTTGCCGGAACATCAAGACCCACCTTCAATATACTTAGCGGTGTCCCCATTGGAACCTTGAATTTTGGCAGTTCAATAACAATTACATATACAGCCACAGTCAGTTCTACTCCAGTGAATCAAACGATCTCAAATTCAGCGAATACTGCTTTTACTTTCCAAAGTGTTGCTGGGGGAGGAACAATAACAGGTGTCATTCCTTCCAATAACCTATCTATACCTGTTTATGATCCACTATTCACGATAGTAAAGTCAGCAGACACAACAAATGCCACTGTAGGAGATACGGTGACTTATACAGCTACCATAGCTAACACAGGAAATATAGGAGCGCCTGTAACTTATCGCGATGTCATTCCTGCGGGCACAACATTTGTCCCTGGCAGCTTTCGAGTGAATGGAACGGTGATCTCCGGAGCGAATCCTGCTACCGGTGTGAATATAGGAACCCTAGCTCTTAAGAGTACAACAAATGTTACTTTCCAAGTGGTTGTTAACTCACTCCCTGCACCGCCCACTCTAGTTAATCAAGGAAGCATCTCTTATACATTTCAGCCACCAGATGGAAGAACAATCAGCGGATCAGCCGTATCTAACACTTTATCTATCCCCGTAACCACACCAAATGTCAGCCTTACGAAATCAGTAAATGTAACGGATACATCTGTAGGAGAAACGATCATATTCACCTCAGTAATTATAAACAGCGGGCTAACTACTCTACAGAATATCGTGTTTACAGATGCCAGCCCCGCAGGCACTAACTTTATTGCGGGAAGTTTAACTGTGGATGGTGTGGTTCGACCAAGTGCAAATCCCGCGAATAGTATCTCCATAGGGAGCTTGCAGAGCGGTAGAACGACTACTGTATCTTTTCAAGCGCTTGTAACTTCAGTTCCTTCGACAAGTCAGATCACGAATCAATCGAGTATCTCATATAGCTCAGGCAGTTTCACAGGAAACATCATATCCAATATGATCTCGACGCCCATATACGCACCTAATATCTCTGCCTTAAAAAGCTTTAACGCTACAAGTACTGCTATTGGTAATCTACTTGAAGTTACACTACAGCTTACGAATACAGGTAACATAGGAGCTCAAGTTCAAATTACAGACAACATACCCTCTGGAACAAGCTTTGTTACAGGAAGTGTAACGCTCGGTGGGGTTAGCATTCCTGCAGCAAATCCTGCACTTGGATTCTCCATCGGTACGCTTGGAGTGAATGTTACAAGCACTGTCACTTTCCAGCTTCAGGTCATTTCTCTGCCAACGCCGCAAACCATCACGAATACAGCAGCAATCAATTATACCTATACATTACCTAGTGGCCGTATACAAAGTGGTTCTCTTTCTTCTAACACTGTATCCATTCCTGTGTCAGCCCTCAATATTAGCTTGGTTAAAATAGCCAATACTGTTGAAGCAGCAATCAATGATATTATCACTTACAGCATCACAGTACGTAACACCGGATCTGGAACCGCAAGCTCCATTATTTTATCCGATATTACTCCAGAAGGAACCTCCTTTGTAACCGGCTCAGTTCGTATTAATGGAGTTGCTGTAAGTACAGCGGTACCCTCTAGCGGGATTGCCGTTGGTCCGCTTGTGGCTCAAGCCTCTGCCTTGGTAACCTATCAGCTAAAAGTCATTTCTTTGCCTGCTTCCGGAGCAATTGAAAATCAAGCTACTGCTGCTTTTACAAGCGGATCATTCACAGGTTCCTCCACATCGAATACAGTGACCATTCCTGTATACAACGCTGCGATTTCCCTTGTAAAAAGTACGAATACAACGCTGGCTACAGCTGGAGACACACTGACTTATACCATTCAAATCAACAATTCGGGGAATACAGTTAGCTCTCTAACATTAACAGATGTCTTACCTCCTGAAGTCAGCTTTGTAACCAATAGTGTGGTGATCGGAGGTGTGCCTGCTCCCGGCGCCAATCCAGTGAGTGGTTTTTTAGTTTCGGATGTACCTGTGGGTGGTATGACCGCTGTTACTTTCCTCGTAACGATAAATTCACTACCTGCATCACAGAATATCCTGAACCAAGCAACTGCTTTGTACTATTATCAAACGCCTTCTGGCCGTGTACTGTCTGGAAACGCTACATCGAACAGTGTTGTAATTCAGGTATCTGCTCCAAATGTATCTGTGGTCACCACCGCTTCTACTGTTCTGGCTGTAGTAGGTGATATAGTTACCTACACTACCACGATTACTAATAGTGGTCCTTCTTCGATCACCAATGTCATTCTCAGCGATGGGTTACCGCAAAACGTTTCTTTTGTACCCGGGAGTGTGGTGATTGGTGGAGTCCTTGCTCCAGATCGATCTCCTCTAACCGGTATTCCAATCGGCAGTCTAGCCCCCGGGGCAAGTACTGTCGTTACATTTGAGGTGAATGTAACCATGGCTGTACCTTCACAAATTAATAACCAATCAACGGTTAGTTTTACATCAGGTGTTTTTTCAGGTACATCAACATCGAATCAAACACAAATTCCTGTAACTCAACCGCAAATATCACTCACCAAAACAGCGGACACGAACAACGCTACCGTTGGCGATACTGTGGTATACACAATAACTGCTACAAACTCAGGGAATCTACCCGCCGGACTTATCGTTGCAGATACCATCCCTGCAGGAACTACCTTTACTCCAAACAGTGTTCTTGTTAATGGAATTTCCATTCCTGGCGTTTCCATCATTGATGGAGTCGGCATAGGTGTAATTGCAGCAGGTGCAACTTCAGTTCTCTCTTTTTCCGTTACGATTACATCACTTCCATCACCACAGCTCATTACGAACCAGGCTTCATCTACCTTTACGTTTACCACTCCTGATAACCGGACCTTAACAGGAACCGCTCTATCCAACACGGTTAGTTTCCCTGTATCATCACCAAATGTACTCGTTACCAAAACAAGCTCACTTGCTGATGTTTCCGTAGGAGATATTATCACGTTTACAGTAACGGTTACGAATCTTGGAATCGATGATGTACAAAATGTACTTTTATCAGATCCAGTAACAGGAACCACTTTCATTCCTGGTAGTGTCACGATTAATGGTGGCCCGAATCCAACAGTAAGTCCAGTAGATGGTATTGGTTTGGGAGGAATTGCAGCCGCAGCTTCTGCTACAGTTACTTATAATGTCAGGGTTGATTCTGTACCAACTCCACCTGAAATTAATAGTTCAGCATCCGTGAGTTTTACATCGGGAGTGTTTGCAGGTACTACCTTCTCTAATGCTCCGATTATTCCCGTATACAACCCGGTTCTTGCGGCTGTCAAATCTGCAAGCAAAATCAATGCTACTGTAGGCGATACACTCACTTACAATATTACGGTAAGTAACACGGGTAACTTTGGTGCAACAATCAATCTAACAGATACGATACCTGCTGGCACCTCTTTTGTTCCAAACAGTGTATTAATTAACGGACTTCCATCACCTGGATCTGACCCTTCCCTAGGCATTATATCTGGCAGTATTACTCCAGGGACCTCAAGTACAATTACCTTTTCTGTCATCATAGATACGCTTCCGAGTCCCCAGTTCTTGAGTAATCAATCCTTTGTCAGTTACTCCTACACATTGCCTTCAGGCAGAACACTCGGCGGAAACGTTTCTTCTAACGTGTCCGTAGTAACTGTTTCTGCTCCTAATGTGACAGCAGTCAAATTGTCTTCATTCACTTCCCTTACTGTGGGGGATGTCAATACGTATACCGTAACCGTTGGAAATAGTGGAATCGAGACCGTGAATAATGTGATCGTTACCGATGCGCTTCCCGCAGCAACCTCCTTTGTCAGCGGAAGTGTATATGTAGACGGAACCCAGCGCCCCACTGCAAATCCTTCTACAGGAGTGACGATCGGAAGTATAACTCCAGGGTCTACGGTCAACGTTACTTTTCAATATCGTATCAACTCGATACCTACTACCTCTTTAGCACAAATTGAAAATCATGCAATCGTAACATTTACTTCCGGTACATTCTCAGGTAGCACATTCTCGAATACCGTAAACACTCCTGTATATAGTCCTATTCTGTCAGCTGTTAAAACAGCAAATACCATCAATGCAACGGTCGGAGATATCGTAGTTTATTCGATTACGTATACGAATACAGGTAATTATGGCGGTAACGTCGTATTAACCGACCTCATTCCCGAAGGTACAACCCTTATTCCGAACAGTGTAATTGTGAATGGCGCTCCAGTTCCAGGAGCAAATCCTGCAACAGGTATGTCGGTCGGTGTTATATCATCTACAAGCACCGTTTTGTTCTCAGTCGTCATTAATACGTTACCGGTCAGTCAACAATTAAGCAATCAAGCGACTTCAACCTTCGCTTATACGTTGCCTGATGGTAGAACACTCAATGGTTCTTTTGTCAGTAATTTATTGCAAATACCTGTTTCCTCACCAAATATTACACTTGTGAAATCAGCCTCTGTAGCAACCGCAGTTGTTGGTGACACCTATACGTATCGTGTACTTGTTACGAATAATGGGATTGCGAATGTGAATAATGCTGTATTGTCCGATGTTTTAGCTATCGAAAGTAGTTTTGTACCCGGAAGTGTCACCGTCGGCGGCAGTCCTCAAGTAGACGCAAATCCAGCGGGCGGGATTAGTCTAGGTACGATTGCACCAGGCAGTGCAGTGACCGTAACTTTTGACGTAAGAGTAAATACGCTGCCAAGTGCTCCTTACACAATCCAAAATCGTTCTTCTGTTAGTTTTACCTCAGGTGCTTTTACAGGTGCTTCCTATTCCAACACAGTGAACATCTCAATCTACCAGCCTATTTTTCAATTACTAAAAACAGCCAACACCTCTAATGTGACGGTAGGCGATACCGTAACCTATTTCTTAAATTTGACGAACACAGGCAATTTACCGGGAACTGTAACTTTAACGGATGACTTACCTGATGGAGCCGTTTTGGTTCCGAATAGTGTACTCATCAATGGAGTCCCTCAACCTGGGGTAAATCCGGAAACGGGTATTTCTCTCGGTAATGTAGCTCCTGGATCGAATATCAATATTACCGTAACTTTACAGATCGTCGTTGACACTCTTCCAGAATTACAACAACTGATCAATCAAGCATTTGGAACATTTACTTATGCACCTCCAGATGGACGATTGCTCGGCGGCAATTTTAGTTCTAACGCGCTCGTGATTCCTGTCTCATCACCAAATGTAACGGTTGTAAAGACGACCTCCACAGGAGATGCCGTTGTTGGCGATACCCTCACTTATACCGTAGTAATTACCAATAACGGAATAGTAGAAGTTGAAAATGTCGTTATGGTAGACCCCGTACCTGCCGGTACTGAGTTTATTTCTGGAAGTGTAATTGTGGATGGAAACGCTAGACCTAACGCCAATCCGAATACAGGGGTTACGGTTGGGACCATTCAGGCGGGAGCTTTCTCAACAATTACATTCCAAGTGCAGGTTGTTACGATATGAATTCGCAGTATAGAAGGAATTATGTATTAAACAATCAATCTTCTGTCCGTTTTGCTTCTGGTCGTTTTGAAGGTGTATCCTATTCCAATATGGTATCGATCCCGCTAACAGGTGCTATTCTCACACTAAAAAAAAGTGCTTCTGTGGAACAAGTGACGCTCGACAGCATCGTTATGTATCAGCTTGAAATAGAGAATACAGGGAATGCTCCTGCAGAAGTTACACTAACCGATACACTTCCGGAGGGCACTTCCTTTATTCCCAACAGCCTCTTGAAAGATGGCGTACCTATACCGGGGGCCGATCCTCAAGAGGGTCTGCAAATTGGGATCTTGGCGATCAACCAGAAAGTTACGATTCAGTTCCAAATCATTGTAAGCAGCATTCCTGATTCTTTAACTCTTATCAACATGGCCACAGCAACCTATACATTCCAGGCGATGGATGGTCGTGTCATTACAAAAGAGCTCATCTCTAATCCTGTCACCTTATTCGTATCTCCCTCTCAACTATCAATGTACTATTATGCCAATACGAATCAGACTTTTGAGGGAGATATCATCACTTTTTTTATACAAATCACAAATACAGGAAAAGAAGATATCAGAAATGCCGTAGTTAGCACATTATTGTCGGGTGAGATGACTTTTCTTCCGGGCAGTGTGGTGATTGATGGTCTCCTCGCCCCTGATCTTGATCCATTCGCAGGTATTACAATACCTTTTGTTGCTTCAAACTCAACGACCCAAATATCGTATCAGGTGAAAATAGGGAAAAGGACAACATCGACTCCTCTTACGAGTGTTGCAACGTTACTTTATATCAATCAAGGAGAAGAAATTACAATTCGTTCAGACCCAGTGTCTATCTCGTATTTGTTACCGGTTTTAACAATTTCCGTAAAGATAACCCCTGATCAAGTAACCTATGAGGATACGGTCAAATATGAAGTACTTATCCAAAATGAAGGTGAGATTCCCGTAGAGGCAGTCTATGACTTGCTTCAAGCCCCAGAACTCAACCTGGTTCCGGGTACAGTAAAAATAAATGGTATTCTTCGCCCTGAGGTTTCTTTAGCGACTGGACTTCCTTTGGGCACTTTAATTCCAAACTCCAGCATGTACATTACTTTTGAATCGAAAGTTTCTATGGTCCCTAACTCCATTGTCCCTGATGAAGAATGGGTGAACCGTTCACGGCTGACTTACACATTTCGAATCAATGATGGAAGATCAGTTCGACTGACAACGCTAGATCTTACTCCTGTTTTTTTCTATGCCCCGCGCATTTCACTTCATGTCATCACAACACCGAAGTTCGTGGAGCCAGGAGACGACATACTTTTTGAGATAACCATTCAGAATTCAGGAAATACGAAAGCAGATTTATTTCTACCCTTACCTGCTCCGGGTGTGTCTACAATTCTAAATGGGTTTATTCAGTGGCCTGCTCATAAACGTGAGTTAACAGATTCTGAGATGGAGCAGCAGACCGTGCAAATTACACATATTCAGCCTGGTGAAGTATTCCAAATAATCTACACACTGCGTATGCAAGTGTTTCCACTCTTTAGACCTACGCGGGAACGGGATGAATATGTATTTACCGACACAATTCAGGCCCTTTGCACTTATGACTTTAATAATCGTATACACTCCTTCGAAGTGGTATCTAATGTCTATGAAATCATCTTTACTGAGCACGATGAATAAAAAATGGAAAGGCCCAGCTGCATTATTTTAAGCAGCTGGGCCTCTTTTATTGTCTTGTTTAGTAAATTAGTCGGTATCATATATCTATAATAATTCAGATAACAAGGTATAAACAACACTAGCGTTCACAAAGGTGAAATAAATTTGAGAAAAAGATAGCGGAATTAGCAGAATCAGGTTGATAATTCATTCTGTCAATGTTAAAATTCGATGTAGAGAAAGTAACATTTTCGTAATTATTATTGTAACTAATTGTTATCACTAAGATGAATATACAAGGTGCAATCACGATAACCGCCGAATTCTTACGCACCTAAGAAGCGGGGGACCCGCCTACCATGGGTGAATTGATCTCGAAACAGAGTGATCATAGGGTACCTTCAACCGAATCCTTAGCTAACCTCGCAGGCATTGGAAGGAGTATTACATTTTGAAAAAGAAACTCGCATCAGCAGCATTAGGACTCACATTACTATTCACCGCAGGACTCGGGCAAGCTTCCGCTTCTGTACTTTCTACTACAGTAAATAACACCGTTGGTGTTCCTTATAAATACGGCGGTACTACACTCACAGGGTTTGATTGCTCTGGGTTTACTCGTTATGTATACAAAAAATTAGGGGTAACTTTACCTCATAGTTCGAAACAACAATACAAAAAAGGTACATCCGTCAAGAAATCTGCTCTAACCAAAGGTGATCTGGTATTCTTTGATACAAGCGGTAAAGGCATTTCGCATGTTGGAATATACCTAAGCGATAACAAGTTTGTCTCTGCTACCTCCTCTAAAGGGATCGCCATTACACCTATTAACAAGGGGTATTGGAGTTCAAAATATTACGGTGCAAAACGTGTGCTTAGTTCTTCCGCAGCAAAAAAAGCTGACTTATAGTATACATATAAACTGCCTCCACGATTATGAAACTTCAGAACCGCCACATATAAAAAAAGGTCAGAGGATTACTCTTCTGACCTTTTTTTCATGATTTAGATTTGGCTGCTTTTGGCAATGACATAAGGCTGCTTAGGATCACCAATCAGGGTGCAATCCGCTGCTAAATGCACATCTTTATCAAGGATTACATTCTCCAGTACGGCATTTTCCTCAATAACACATTTCTGCATGATGATCGAATTTCGAATTTGAGCCCCTTTGTGAACTTTGACTCCTCTAAATATAATACTATTCTCGACCTGTCCTCCAATAATACAACCATTCGCAATCAAAGAGTTGCTTACTTCCGCATCACCCAGAAACCTAGTCGGTGGTTCATATTTGATTTTGGTATGAATCTCATTTTGTTTGAACAAACGTTGATATTGTTCTTGATGAAGTAGATCCATACTATTACGATAATAACTTTCTACCGAGTTAATAACGGTATGGTATCCATCAAAAGCAAAACCAGCAATGTTTAAGTTATCCAAATTATCTTGGATTCCATCACGGAAGAAGTAATCTTGACCATGCGCGATACAGTGATCTACCAATTTCAAAAACAGTTGTTTCTCCATAATAAATGCACCGAGATATATATTAGGATGATCTCCTTCTTGGTGAATTCCAGTCACTTTCGCACCGTCTACATCAACCCGTACACAGGATTCATGTTCAGGAAGGATTTCATCTACCTTTTTATAAAGAAGAGTAACGTCAGCTTGCTGAGAGATATGAAACTGATACATTTCCCGGTAATCCATGGAGTAAATATGCTGACTGCCGGTATGAATAATATGAGTCCCTTTGGCCCTAAGAAAATAATCACGATTATTATGAAAATGCTGCAGATCGCCTCTCGAACGGTCGGTAGGATCATTCCAGTCTGGCGGAAGAATAAAGAGCCCCCCGTGTTTGCGATCTAGGTCCCAAGGAGCCCCCTGCCCCAAATGATCCAGCAGCGACCGATACTTCCTGCGTACAAAAAGTGCCGTATGATGAATGTTAGAATGCATTAAATTGGACAATACAAAATCGATCAAACGATACCTACCCGCAAAAGGAACGGCAGCACCACAGCGAAAATACGTTAATTCATTCATTAACTCAAGTTCTTGATCCAGGTTCACTACACCCATGAGATGTTGCATACTAGGTCACCGTCCTCACTGTTATTTAGCTAAGTCCATACGTATGTTGCCTATAGGTCTCATCAATTAGTAAAATGTCATCTTCCTGGTCTCCAGTACCCCCAACCACAGAATAATCTTCAATAACTGTACCTTCGCTTACAATCGCCCTGTGAAGTCTCACATTCTTTCCTATTTTCACTTTAGGCATAATCACAGAATCCGTAATTACACTTCCTTCCCCAATCTCAACCCCATAAAATAATACCGATTTGCTGACTTCGCCTTCAACAATGCATCCTTCATTCACGATACTGTTACGAACCTTTCCTTTTGTACCGATATAGCCGGCTGGTTCATTCGGATTACGGGAATAGATACGCCACTGTGGATCATTTAAATTCAAGGGAGGATCGTCACTTAACAGATCCATATTTGCTTCCCATAAACTCTTAACCGTTCCTACATCTTTCCAGTAACCGCTGAATGGATAAGCATACAGCTTCTTCTCATTCTTGAGGAGAAGTGGAATAATATCATGACCGAAATCATAGGTAGAGTCTGGATCTTGTTCACTTTCAAGAAGGTGTTGTCTCAGAACAGACCATCTAAACATGTATACTCCCATCGATGCCAGCGTACTCTTTGGATGTTCAGGCTTCTCTTCAAACTCATAAATCTCATAATTGTTATTTGTATTCAAAATGCCAAATCGGCTTGCTTCCTGTAAAGGAACATCAATGACCGAAATTGTGCAATCCGAATTTTGGTTTTTGTGATACTGAAGCATGGCATCATAATTCATCTTATAGATATGATCACCTGATAAGATCAGTACATGCTCTGGTTCAAACTGATCAACAAAATTCAAATTCCGATAGATGGCATCTGCTGTACCTCTGTACCAGTTATTACTCCCCTCTCTCTCATGCGGCGGAAGAACAAACACACCTCCATTTCGGCGATTTAAATCCCAATCACTGCCGATCCCCACATACGAATGGAGCACCAAAGGCTCAAACTGTGTTAATACGCCTACCGTATCAATTCCCGAATTTGCACAATTACTCAGCGGAAAATCAATAATGCGGTAAGTTCCCCCAAAATAAACAGCGGGCTTAGCTAAAGTCTTCGTCAGCCCTTTTAATCGTTTACCCTGACCTCCGGCCAGTAACATAGCTACCACTTCTTTTTTGTTCATAAAATAGCCTCCTCAAGATGTAAAATTGTATAACAGCTGCTTAAGTGAGTAGAAATAAGCAAATAACATATTGAAGATGCCTGTGACTGGACATTAGAAGGCTAAACACTTGTAGAGTTGAGGTAACACCATGGAGGTTGGTCTTAGAAGATGGTTAGTAGAGAGGTGAAAACTTATAAAGGGTGTTTTAGAAGAAAAAACTCTCTATGTTGTTAATTTATGTATACACAGTTCTATTTCATTATAATCATCAAAATTCCTTCTTTTCGTCTTGCATTCGGAGGTAATATTATAGGCGGTTGGAACGAATAATAAAAAAAGAAATGGACAGTCCTTCTTTTCTCTACCGAGAACAAGGTCAAGACTGTCCTTTTTAATGTTTTCATACGGCATCCAGCTCCAGTAAAAATTGAAAGGTTGCTCCCTTCCCTTCATCACTGCTGACGCTGATACTGCCCCCCATAACTTCAACCAAACGTTTTGAAATGGCTAGTCCAAGACCAGTTCCACCGTATTTTCGATTAATGGAAGTATCTAACTGCGAGAATGATTGAAACAATTCATTCTGTTTATGAAGTGGAATTCCAATACCCGTATCTTGGATCTGAAATACGAGGAGTTTTCGATGTGCGAGATGTGTGTTCATCTGTTCAATTTGTATAACTACTTCACCATCATTCGTAAATTTAATTCCATTACTGATGAGGTTAATTAAAATTTGCTTGATCTTCGTTTCATCACCTAAGAAGGTTTCTGGAATATTCTCATCATAATTCAGAATAAGCCGAATCCCTTTTTCTTCTGCTGAAGCGATAAATAAATCATGCACCTCATGAAGTGCTTCAATTAAGGAGAATGGCTCATGCACAACTTCTATTTTTCCGGCTTCAATTTTACTAAAATCAAGCAGTTCTCCAAACATTTGCATGAGTGTATTGCTGCTGTTCGCTATAATCTCTGTATATGACTTCTGCTCCTCATCAAGGTCTGTATCCATTAATAATGAAGTCATCCCCACGATCCCGTTCATCGGCGTCCGCAGTTCGTGACTCATCATCGCAAGAAATTCGGATTTAGCCCGGTCTGCATGAATCGCTTCTTCTTTTGCCTTCATAATCTCTTTAATCGAAGTAATATCTCTAATCACCACTACTGCACCTTTACGTTCACCCTGATCGATTAGCGGAGTAACTTGATACTCGGCAATAAATGTACTTCCATCTTTGCGCCCAAAGATCTCTTCTTTCACACAGTGACTCTCCCCAGACAGAATGCTTTGATATATTGGCATCTTTTGTGGTGCGTATGGATAATGGTTCTCATTAAATTGCAAAAAGTGATTCGTCAGTTTAAGTCCGATTGCTTCCTCTTGATATATGCCGAGCAACTCAGCTCCTTTTTTATTCAAATAAGTCAGATGACCTGCATGATCTACACCAAATATACATTCATCGACTGCATTGAAAATAAGTTCAAGTTGGTTGCTGAGATTCTCAATTTCCTGAAGATATCGTCTGCTATCTGTTATGTCGCTAGTAATACCGTAAACACCTACCACCTTACCGTTCAAAATCGTAGGAACATTGATTACATTTACTTCAATGGAATGACCCTCTTTATGAAGCATATGTATATGGTACGATTGCGGAATCCCTTTGGAAGCCATAGAAAAGTGATAATTGGTCTTCGCTATATAATCGGGATGAATTAGATGAGTGTATCGGTCCATAAGAAGCTCTTCTTCTGTATGACCTGTTATCTTACACTGCCCTTCATTTACCCGCAGTAAATGGCCGCTTAGATCCATAGAAGCTACACCTAATGGATTATATTTAAATAGAGATTTAGATTCTTCCCATTCTCTTTCCGCTGCCAAGTCTTTAATTGGATTAACTGCCTGAACAATAAAACAATGGTCTTCCTGTTCTGAATCTTCTAGCAGCGAGAAGTGAAGCTGTACTTCTTGTGACTTGATACGCTCCTTGTTTAGTAGAACTTTGTAATGAACCGAATCCTCGCTGCCTGTCTCCAATTCATAAGCAATCTGCTTAAAATTAATATGTTCTACGTCTTGTAAACCTACTATATGTATAAAAGATTTAGAGAGCAGTTCATCTGAACACTGTTCAGTCCATTTCTCAAACGCTTTATTCACTTTACATATGATTCCCTTATCACCAACAACCATGGCCATCGGAATGGGTGCATTCTGAAAGATGCTCTTCCAGACTTTACTGTCTGTTAAAGGCCCTGACATGTGGCCGCCTCCTTCACCTACCAATTGTATCTACTTTAATAGTTACCTCTTTTTGCCTTACTCCAAACTAAGGTTACAAAAGATTCATCTTTTTTAATTTATCCTTCTTACTCTTTTTGCATATGTAAAACTGCACCTCCAGTTACTAGATTGTGTCTAACAACTGGAGGTGCAGTTCAGGATTTATAACATTATAGAAATAAGGTTGCATTTAAATATCGTTTTGAAAGGGAGTGCAGATACGTCGTTTGTACCGATAAGATGGCAATAAATATAATATTTCTCACAATAAGGTGCTGTCTTTCCGTTAAATAAGAGAAGGATTGTACCATCTTGTCCACTGCTGACAGTACCTGCGACTCTGTCTCCCTATCCGTGTGAATAAGACGCTCTTTCTCACAGTCTAACTGTTCAAACAGGTCTGCATACGTATTATATAAGATCAGCGGATTTAATAAATCATCATCATCACGCACTGGATCGATAAAAATTCCTTTGAACAGATTACGGATAGAATCGAAGTCAAGAAGTGCTTTTAAATCATCTATAATAAAAAGAAGTGCTGCTTGATGAATGGAATATTTTTTCCCGATCTTCGGTGAAACAAAATATTCTTTGAAATCCCGCTTCACCCAATTTTGCATTGAAGTAAGGGATGTATTTGAATATTCAATCATTTGTGCGAGTGACGCAATCTCTTGCAGGGAGAAACCAGCCGTTCGATTGCCTTTAATTAATTTCTCTAAGATGGGAGGAAGCGAAGTAGATAAGAAGGCTGCATAGGTGTTTCCCTGATCGACGTCAGATCTATGGTGCTCCGTCCATGCTTTCTGCAGCAGTTCGAGCGGTGTTATCTTATGGTGTCCTTCGATGGACAGCAGCAGTTGTGCCATTTCGCTGCGAGTAAGGGTGAATAACTCTGTCATCTCACGGACCTCCTATATTATTGTATACTAGTCCTATTAAATCATATGGACTAATATTACGTGACCCGCTATCCCTTGTAAAGGTGTGCAAGCGAGCGCAAAAGTGTATATTGTTAAACAATTTTGACCTAAAACGCCATAAATCAGCTAAACAAGACGATATTGACCATTGCTCTCCCTATGATAAGTTCTGTATACTAGTTCATATGAACCTAAAATTTATTATAAAGGATTGTGAAGATGTCTAATGGATGACATAGGACTAGGACTGAATTTGTTTTTGTTTGTTGTATTAATTGCACTTACGGCTTTCTTCGTAGCTACTGAATTTGCCATTATTAAGTTGCGACCGAGCCGAATTGATCAATTAGTACTGGAAGGACGCAGAGGTGCACTTGCCGTACAGAAAGTGACATCCAATCTGGATGGATACTTGTCTGCGTGTCAGCTTGGTATTACGATAACAGCTCTAGGACTTGGATGGCTCGGTGAGCCTACTGTAGCAAGAATGGTTGAACCGTTGTTTGAACGATTCGGCATCGCTGCAGAAATTGGCCACATCGTTTCCTTCATTACTGCCTTTACTATCGTTACCTTCTTGCACGTCGTTGTGGGTGAACTCGCTCCGAAAACAATGGCTATTCAGAAAGCAGAAACTGTGACCTTCCTGGTTGCAAGACCCATTATGTTGTTCTATAAAATCATGTATCCTTTTATATGGCTTTTAAACGGATCGGCCAATGGCTTGGTTCGAATTTTCGGATTGAAACCAGCAAGTGAACATGAAGATGCTCACTCTGAAGAAGAGATACAAATTATTTTATCTGAGAGCTATCAAAGCGGGAAAATTAATAATACAGAATACGGATATGTAAATCGTATTTTCGCTTTTGACGAATTATTAGCAAAAGAAATTATGATCCCTCGTACCGATATGGTTTGTCTATATACGAATAATACGTTTGATCAGAACATGGAAATTATCCGTAGAGAACAATACACACGCTTTCCTGTTGCCGATCAAGGCAAAGATCAGATTATAGGAATGATTAATACGAAGCAAATGTTCCTTAATTATGAGGAAGGTAAAAGTCTTGATCTCAAACAGTTTATGCATCCTGTTCTTACCGTATCTGAAGCTACAGCGGTTAATGATCTGTTAAAACGCATGCAGAAAGAACAAGTCCATCTCGCTGTTTTAGTAGATGAATTTGGTGGAACAGCCGGGCTTGTCACTATCGAAGATATTCTCGAAGAGATCGTCGGCGAAATTCGAGATGAATTTGACTCTGAAGAACGCAAGGAAATTGAACAACTTGGAGAGCTTCACTACATCGTAGATGGAAAAATTCAGCTTGATCAAATCGCAGATATGACGGGAATACATTTCGATTTGGAAACTGCGGATACGATTGGTGGATGGTTGTATACCATCTTGCTTAACCCAAAACCAGGTCTAACGCATCTTCATCAAGGTCTCCTCTTTACCGTCAAAGAAGTAGGACGCAACCGAGTGAAGAAAGTCGAGTTTAAGAAAGCACCAGAAATTACGGAGAATAGCATGGAACATGAACCTACGGTTTCGTTCTAAATAGAGTAGACATAACAAAACCCTCTGACAGCTGTCAGAGGGTTTTGTGTATTTTCAAGTGTTATGCTAATGCTTCTGTAAGAACAGGAACAATTTGAGATTTACGAGATACTACACCTTTGAGTAATGCCTTGTTCTCAATAAGTTGTACACCATAAGCACGTTCTACAGCTTCTGCTTTTTCACCGATTGCAAGAGCAACGGAATCATTATTCAGAATATCCGTAATTACGAAAAGGAACAAATCTAATTTTTTCTCTTGAACATTAGCTGAAATGGCTGCTTCCAGTTCCTCTTGTTTTGCAAGCACATCATTAACGTCTACTGTATTCACTTGTGCAATTTCCACTTTGGAGCTGCCCATTTGGAACTCTTTTGCATCGAGTGTCAGCAGTTGAGGAATTGATTTTTTGCTCAGATCAGCACCTGCTTTTAGCATGTCCAGACCATATACTTTAGCGTCTACGCCAGCAATTGCAGCGAGTTCTTCTGCAGCAGCTACATCTTGATCTGTGCATGTAGGAGATTTAAACAAAAGTGAATCTGAAATAATAGCAGACAACATCAAACCAGCAATGGGCTTTGAAATCTCCACATTATTTTCTTTATACAATTTATTAAGTATGGTTGCTGTGCAGCCCACAGGCTCCGCACGATAGTATAACGGCTGGCTTGTCTCAAAATTTGCAATACGATGATGATCAATAACTTCAGTAACTTGTACTTGATCAATATCACTTACACTTTGCTGACGTTCATTATGGTCTACCAAAATAACTTTGTTTACTTCATTCGCAACAGTCTCTACTAGACGCGGTGCAACAACGCCAAAGTAATCAAGAGCATACTGAGTTTCGCCGTTCACCTCGCCAAGACGTACCGCCTCTGCTTCTAAGCCCAGTTTGTTTTTCAGATCAGCATATGCGAGTGCAGAGCAGATCGTATCCGTGTCGGGATTTTTGTGGCCAAAGATTAAAGTTTTCTCCATGAAAAGTAACCTCCGATAATTGTTAGAGTAAGTTCATATTTTAGATCATCCGTTAAGGATGTAAGTCCTTTTAAGATTATAGCGTTAAATCATCTGTATTCCAATAACTCTACCTTGAATTTAACAACATTTTTTTAAGGATGTAATTCCACAACTGCCTGTTTACCGCTAAGCTGGATTCCTGTACTTGGTTTCCCGAATGGTTTTAAATCCCGAATGAAGTCTTCAAGTAATTTCTTAGCTGCCTCTCCTTGCTTTCCTTGAATCTTCACAACCAGCTTTACAATATCACCGGTTTTTAGAATCCGCTCCATCTGTGTTCTTTTGGTATCATAATCATGCTCCTCAATATGAGGTGTCAGCCTGATCTCCTTCGTCTTTGGCGCTCTGTCCTTACGTTTGTCAGCAAGTGCTTCCTGTTTCGCTGCACCCGCCCCAATCAGTTTACAAGGCGGCGGACTTGTCATGAGTGAGGTGCATACTAAGTCCACTTTTAACTCCTTTGCTAGCTTCAACGCTTCTGATGTAGACATAAGTCCGAAATCTTCTCCAGCTAGACCTGTCACATGTACTTCTGATGCTTTTATCTTTTCATTTTTGATCATCAGTTCTTCTCCTCTTGTCTTTCATTTTTCCTGCCAAAAGGCACCGTATCATCATACGGTGCCTTTGCGATTCTATTTTTATAATCCGCGTTTTGGAAGCAGCTTCACATATTCATCAGACAACTTCATGAGCTGCATAATGTAATCATAGTCTGACTTATATTTTTCAAAGTCTTCCACAGGAGTCAGGGTTTCAAGTGAAATAGCAGTTCCGTCCTCAAACCCAGTACCTGGAACAAACATAATATCATTATTGAAGAAAGAACCCGTTGGCAAGTAATATCGCATTCCAATCACATTTTGATCCACATTCAGCAGATCCTGACCGAATGCAGTAAACTTCGTGTCCTCAAGTGAAATACCGAGCAGATTGCTGACCGTAGGCAGAATATCCATCTGTCCGCCGACCGTCTCAATTTCTTGCCCTTCCATCCCTGGCACATGAATGATTAGAGGAATATTAAACCTGCTTACCTGTTCATGATACGGAATACCAAGTGCTGCTTCGACTTCTTCTGGGGAAGTACTTTGATTCTGTAATCCGAAATGGTCACCATATACAACAAGCACTGTTTCATCCCATAATCCTTGTTCTTTTAGACCATCGATCAACGTTCCAAGCGCATAATCCGCATAATTCAGTGAAGTCAAATATTCCCCAAGCGCTGTTCCTTCGATAGAAGCAGGAGTATTCCACTTCACAAATTCCGGTTTCACTTTGAATGGAGAATGGCTCGAAGCCGTTACAAACTGAGCGTAAAAAGGTTTGTTCTGTGCTTTTAACTCTGCCAGTTTTTCAACTCCAACACGGAATAGTTCTTCATCGGAAGCTCCCATTTCATTATAATCATCATTATTGTAATAGGGCTTATCAAAATACTGATCAAAATGCAGTGCAGGATACATCTTAATTCGATCCCAGAAGCTAACCGAATTCACATGAAATGTTTCGGCTGTATATCCTTCATTTTGCAGCAGTCTCGGCAGACTCGGAAGTACGCGGTCTCCATACCCGGTAGACATGGCAATCGTGCCAAGCGGATAAATCGATGTATTTGAGATAAATTCAGCATCCGAAGTATTTCCTTGCCCAATCTGCTGGAAGACATTTGTGAAATAAAGACTATCTTTTACAAGTTCATTCAGAACCGGTGTAACTTCTTGACCTTCTACCGATTGCCCGATCGGGAAACGCTGGAAAGATTCAAGCTGCACGACAATGACATTTTTACCTTTCATCGCTCCATATCCTTCTGGTTTCACATCAGGATCCTTCTCCGAGGTCTGATAAGGATAAGATGACTTCAGATCATTAACTTTCTTAATGGTCTCTTCCAGATTCCCAGCAGCGATTGCCTTATTCTCTGCTTTCGCATGAATCGCGGCAGCAATCTGATAATTCAGAAATCCCAGTTCATCTGCACGAACGGTTTCATTCTCGATCGTACCATCTTTCGCAATCGTTAAACCGGAGAGAATAACACAAATGGCTCCGACCGCAACTATAGAGATCCGGGAAAGCTGTTTCGTATACAATCGGCGTTTGCCTTGCATGCGTTGGTAGAACCACCAAATTGCCATTAAGATTACATCAGCGAAAAATAAGAAATGGATCGGTTTAATGAGCATACCAATACTTCCTGCTACTTGCGGAATCTGATTCAAGCTGAGTAGCGTTGTGTAAGTAGGTATAGAGCCAAACTGCACGTTATACAGCGTTGCTGCGAACAAAATGAGAGAAAAGAGTGTATTTAGTACGAAATAAGCACTGCCTTTCCATTTGCGCGGACTAATCAGTTCCCATAGGCTTAGAATAACGAGAATCGCTAGGGCATCTGCACCTAAACGGTCCAGTGATAAATCTCTAAAAACGAAGAAACGGAATAAGGCAAACTTTGCCAAAAGTAAAACAAATACAACAACAAATAAGGACCCCTGAAGCCCCTTCATCGTTTTTTTCAAAATCATGACCCCATTTATCAAAATTGATTTCTATTTTACAAAATTCTTGATTCATTATAACACTGATTTGATCCGCCTTCCATTTCGGAGAAAGAAAAAAATTAACAAACAAAAAAGAAACGACCGCTGAAGGGCTGTTTCTTTTCTATAAGCTTTATATTTTTACGATGTGTACGTGATTTTTTGAACTGCCGGCTCTGTTTCGTGATACGCTTTGTTTAGTCCTTTATCTCGAATCTCTTTTTTTGCTACCTTTCGGTACAATAAATCCGCCTCAAAAGACTCACTAAATGGAGCAGGCTGCACCTCCACCGTATCTTCATTTTTCCAACATGCTTGGACGGATTCTGATCCTTCTTGAAAAAGAACCGCAGCGGATCCGAGCCCCTTCTGGAACCAAGGATGTTCCTTTTCTTTGCTTACCCCTGGTTCATTCATACATACGTAAAGAGAGAGATCATCACATAATTGAAGTAAGTGATAATGTTGTTTCATTTCAGTCTCTTGAATCAAGCCCAGTTGTTGTTTCAGTTGGTCTTGTCTCTGCTTCTCCTCCTGATTAAAAGAAATACTGAATGGATCGGTTCCATTATTAATATCAGGAAAGGTGGAAAAATGGTGACTTACTAAGTAACCAGCATAAGGATTCACGGATTCTACTTCCTGAATTCCAACTTGGTACATTTTAAGCTTAACCGCATAAGGGTAATCAACGAAATAATAAGGAGCGTTAGTGACTTCGTTCCAGATGGGGTGTGCATCAAGCCGTATCCACCCACGATCGTGCTGTGTGATTGCATAAATGACATCTTGTCTATCTTTCTCATGTATGAAATATTCTGATTTCAAATGCTTGGCAATCTCTCCGCTTAATCTAGCATGTTCATGCTGCTCAATCATAATAAAATGTTCTGCTTGTTCTCTTATCACCATGAGAAATTCAACTCCTGTCATTATCTTTGTTTATGATAAGTAACCCATGCGGGAGCAGGTTCAAACGGATACACATGCAGCATCTCCATTTGGTAAGGATCTGTACTGTCTACTTCGCAAGTAAGCTGCTTGATTCCATTATCAGCGGCGTATCTCATTTGTTCTCTCGTAAGCAGCATAATTAGATCCATTGGCTCAGAAGATGCCACACCTCTCCAACCCATTTCCGCCACTCCGTTCTCTGAAGTCGAATGAAGCAAGGCAAATCCGGCACAATGACCGTTCGTGGCATTGAGAGCAACATAAGAACCTTGTGAATCCAAATCTTGTCCATGGAGGAATGCCTTCCAGCGTGATCGATCGAACAAACCCGGTGGATTCGCCCGGTGCGTATGTTCATAAGTTTTTTTCACAAGATGTACTAGTTCTTCTTCCCCCTGTTCTCTCGCAAGAAATTCTGACAGTGATAACAGCTCATAATCTGAGCGGCGGTTCATAAAGTACTCCTCATCTCTGATAAATCCACACTGAGACGTCGCAATATGTACGTTATATGTATTTCTAATTTCATAGAAACCTTGCTTAACTAGTGCCTGCTTCATCGCAAAGTCGGTTTCCCAAACCGAGATTTGAAGCGGGTATACCATTCTGTGCGCTGATAAAGAATCTAACAATCTCGATGCAATCAGCATTCGATCACTTGAAGGTAAGACGAGAAGTGAAATATAGGTACAATAGGGATGAAACGGACGATGATAGGTAAAAATCATGCCAGCTGGAACTCGATCAGCAAGCGCAACAAAAGCAACTTCTGACTTCGCCGGGTGTACATGTTCCTGGTCATCTACTTTTGATAGCTCTTTTAACTTCATATAAAAATGTTCATGCTCTTCCCCAAAAGGTTCTATCGTAATATTCTGGTACTCCGTTGTTGTTAACAAGCGGCTCCCCCCTATACGCATTTGTCTTATCTATTATCGTATCAAAAGAAGCAGAAAACCGCCAGAAGGCGGTTTCATATATAACCAAGTATCATTCCCGCTGTTTCTTCAATCGCTTTGTCTGTAACATTAATAACCGGGCAGCCTAACCGATCAAATAGGTTGTATGCATATTCGAGTTCCTCCACAATTCTAGCAAGCGAAGCATAATTAGAACCATGCGGCAAACCCATGACTTTTAGACGTTCTGTGCGAATTTTGAGCAGATGTTCTGCGTCCATCGTAAGACCGATGACTTGACCCTTGATCGCTTCATTAAGCGGATCAGGGGGTTTGATCTCAGGCACGACAGGATAATTTACGACCTTATACCCTTTATGGGCCAGAAAAATACTGAGCGGCGTTTTCGAAGTTCGGGACACACCAAGAAGGACAATATCCGCTTTTCGAATTGCACTGGTATCTTTGCCGTCATCACATTTTACTGCGAACTCAACGGCTTCTACCCGGCGAAAATAGTCTTCATCCAGGCGATGGAGCACCCCTGGTCTTTGCGTAGGAGAATCATGAAATGTATCAATAAATGCCTGCATCATGGGCCCCATAATATCCACTGTTCGGATACTCAGCCGAATGGACTCTTCTTTGATCAGTTCACGAAGTTCTGGCTGCACAAGAGTATAAGCAACAAACCCTGACATTCGATGAACTTCTTCCATTAGATCGCGGATCTCTTCCTCACTGCGAATTTGGGGATAACGTTTAATCTGAATTTGCAAGGATTCAAATTGGTGCAATGCAGCTCTCACAACAAGATCTGCAGTCTCCCCGAGTGAATCCGAGCATATAGCAACAAATTGCATATTTTCTCCTCCAGCGGCCTATTCTACTGCGATCTGAACGACAAGCTTGGTTATGGTGGTCTTCGTTATTCTGCCAACGACTTCATACCCATCCTCTTGATTCCACGTTCGAATGACAGGAAGACTGTCCACTTCATAATTAATCATTTTCTGTGCAGCCTCTACGACATGATCTTCTGGTGTAACGGCAATGATCTGTACGGCTCTCGTCATCAGCATACATACAGGCACTTCGGATAGATCTTGGTTCCCAAGCGTCATCTTCAGGAGGTCTTTTCGAGATAAAATGCCAGAAAGTCTACCTTCTTTGTTAATAACAAATAGAGTCCCCACGTCTTCTAAAAAGAGAGCAACGACAGCTTCGTGAATCGTTGCATCTTCATTAATTACGACCGGAACACTTTGAATATCTTTAACTTTCATATTCACTAACGCAGTTCGAAGCGGTTCCTTCGTCGTCAGACGCTCACCAGGAAAATATCCAACCTTGGGCTTTGCAGACAAGTACTGTGTCATGACAAGAAGAGAAAGATCGCTGCGTATCGTTGGTTTAGGCAAGCCCAGCTGTTCAGCGATCTGATCTCCAATAATCGGTGTCTTCTTCTGCACAATGTCAATAATTTGCTGTTGGCGTGCGGTAAGTTCTATTTTATTCACCCTCCAGCGTGATTTGTTAACTATCTCTTATGCTGTAGAAGATACCTTATTCTCACCCTGTGATGTCTTCGTTATATTCGAAGTTTGAATTTGTGCTTGGGCAGCAGCGATCCGTGCAAACGGCACACGGTAAGGAGAGCAGCTAATATAATCCAGTCCTGCGTTATGGAAAAAGAAAATAGAATCTCGCTCCCCTGCATGTTCTCCGCAGATTCCTGCTGCAAGTTCTGGTTTAAGGGACCTTCCTTGTTCAAGTGCAATGCGAATCAGTTCACCCACTCCCTCTTGATCTAATACTTCAAATGGATTCGCAGGAAGAATCTTTTGTTCTACATAATGGTTTAAAAACTTCCGCTCTGCATCATCTCGGCTGTATCCCAGTGTCATCTGAGTCAGGTCATTCGTGCCAAACGAGAAAAAGTCGGCATGCTCTGCTATTTGTGACGCCGTAAGTGCAGCACGAGGAACCTCAATCATCGTACCTACACGGTAAGGACAATGGATTCGTTCTTCCCTAAGTACCTGCTCTGCTACTTCATCAACTAATTTACGCAGGACAGATAACTCATTTGCGTGACCAATCAGTGGAATCATGATCTCGGGCAGTACTTTGATCCCTTGATGAATACATTGCAGCGCGGCTCTGAATATCGCTTCGATCTGCATATCGTAGATTTCGGGAAAGACGATGCCAAGTCTTGCTCCTCTTTGACCTAACATGGGGTTCGACTCTTTCAATTCTTTCACCTTCTGCATTACACGATCTACCTTCTCAAGTTCATCTGTATCCCCATCGAGAGTAATCATCTTCAGATGTTCTCTTCTTCCTTCAAGCACTTCAAGTTTAGGCAAAAATTCGTGGAGCGGCGGATCAAGCAGCCTGATTGTCACGGGCAGTCCATCCATCTCCATAAAAATTTCCACAAAATCCGATTGCTGTACAGGTAGTAGTCTTTGGAGTGCTTCCTGACGCTCTTGATTACTCCCTGCGACAATGACTCTCTGTACTAGCGGAAGTCTTGATGGAGATAAAAACATATGCTCTGTACGGCATAATCCAATTCCCTCCGCTCCCCATTTACGAGCGAGTCTCACTTCATGAGGGTGGTCACTGTTAGCAAAGACTTTCATTCGTTTCACTTCATCTGCCCAATCCAGCATCCGTGTTAATTCTTCAGAGATTTCAGGCTCCCTCAGTTCGATTTCTCCGGCATACACTTTTCCTGTTCCGCCATCAATCGATATGACATCTCCTTCGCGGAAGATTTGGTTACTACAGATCAGCTCTTTGGTATCTTCTCGCAGTTCTAGTTCTTCACAACCACATACGCAAGGGGTCCCCATTCCTCTCGCCACGACCGCAGCATGGCTTGTCATTCCGCCGCGGAGCGTAAGAAGTCCTTCTGCTGCGATAACACCGTGAATATCCTGCGGAGTCGTTTCTCTGCGCACGAGAATCACTCTTTTTCCAAGAGATGCCCAGGATTCAGCCGTTTCTGCATCAAATACGAGCTGTCCGCTTACTGCGCCAGGAGAAGCAGGTAGTCCGCTGGCTATAATCTCATCTTCTTCTCTAACCTTAATCGATTGATGAAGCAGTTGATTCAAGTGTTCGGGCTCTATACGAATCAGTGCCTCTTCCTTAGTAATAATCCCTTCTTCCGCATAATCAACGGCTGCTTTCATAGCAGCTTGTGCTGTTCGTCTTGCATTTCTCGTCTGTAATATGTAGAGCTGACCTTTCTCAATCGTGAATTCAATATCCTGGATATCGCCATATAGCTCTTCTAATAAAGAAGCTGCTTCATGAAGCTGTTCGTATACGGACGGCATCGTTTGTTTGAGATAAGTTATACCAAAAGGAGTTCTTGTACCGGATACAACTTCTTCTCCTTGGGCAGCAGGCAAGTATTCACCGAGCATCTCATTTCCGCCGGTGGAAGGATTCCTCGTGAACAGAACCCCTGTACCGCTCGTTTCATCCCGATTCCCAAAAATCATTTCCTGTACACTTACAGCCGTGCCTTGATCTTCTGGTATTTTATGAACTTTGCGATAGACCTTAGCCCTTGGATTTGACCAGGAACGGAAAACAGCCCGTACCGCATCAATTAACTGGTCTTCTACGTTTTGCGGGATCGACTTTTTGGCACGATGAAGAATCACTTGTTTATATTGGCTAATCAACTCTTCCAGTTTTTCTATAGGTAACTGTCCGATATGTTCTGCTTCCGATTCACGGTTTAACTGCTGAAGAATTTTAGAAAACGCATTATTTTCGATGTCCATAGCGACATGACCATACATCTGTATAAATCTTGCATAACATTCCAGTGCAAATCTTCGGTCACCTGTAGCTAACGCAAAACCCTCTACGGTTTCATCCGTGAGGCCTAAATTAAGAATGGTATCCATCATGCCAGGCATAGAAGTAACCGCTCCTGAGCGTACCGCAAGTAAAAGAGGGTTCAGCGGATCACCGAAACGCTTGTTTGACGTTTGTTCAAGAGACCGAAGTGCTGTTCGAATCTCATCAATGAGTGTAAGCGGGATATGACCAAGGTGAGTATAATAATCTCTGCAGGAAGCTGTAGTGATCGTGAATCCATAGGGAACTGGTAAACCAGCTTTTGTCATTTCGGCTAGGTCTGCACCTTTACCGCCGAGCAGCTCACGCATAGACGCATTTCCTTCATGAAACAAAAACACCCGCTTGTTCTTCATTTTTATCTCTCCTTGTCATAATTACCAATATTTTCAATTTATACTCAGCCAATATAATACGTCATGAAGGACAATTGGTCAATATATAATACGTCACGATGAAAAGGATTGCAGGTCCTTTTTTCCTCATCATAAAAATTTTGGCATATGAAATAAAAAAGACTGCAGAAAAAACTAGTGTAAGCTAGTTTCCTCACAGTCTGAAGCCGCTAAAGGGCGGCTAGAGTGTTTATGATTTATGTAGTATGGGGCAAAGGTCCAATTGTCGTGGCATGATTACGTCTTACATCCAAAACAGCATACGCAATCATACGTCTTATTTCACGGCTCCATGTTCGGTAGTATCTTCCGAATCGTTAGCACTCTCAACTCCTGCTTGGTCCAAAATCTGACGAATGGTACTGCTATGATAAGACATACGCGGCCGTAAATAAATATCATTCGTCTTTCCATATAAGTAGAGGGATATCTCATTTGTATCGTTATACCCACGATAGGAACGGATCTGGTCGAAAGAGTAAAAACGTGTGCCGTACTTTATTCCCTTTGTTCCTACATAGAACCGGGTTACAAAGTAATGCACGATAAAAGCGATAATAAAGAGTCCGTATCTCAAGATACCTGTACTTGAAATGAGGTAAACACCGCCTAAAATAAACACGACTAGAGTAAGAAAGGATTGCTGTTTTCCCTGGCCATCAAACCTAATTTGTCCCACCCGCCCACGTAGCCATATACTATGACAAAAAATGACAGCAGACAAACCTAAATATACGATCAAACTGATGACTTGAAACGATAACATGTACTCCACTCCCTGCGGCTGCTAATAGTCTTCGAATCTCTATCCACATTGTACTTGCCTATAGTAAAGGATGTACAGGTTTTTCCAAATCAGCAATTTATAAAAAAAAGGGCTAATCCCAGTGAATACACCACTGAGATTAGCTCTCCTATTCAAAGTTAGATCAAGCTCCTGCCCATACATCCTTCGCATATTTACCAGCTGATTCAAGGCCGGTCAGCCAAGCTAATGCCTCTTCTTCACTAACCCCATGTTTAGACTGATAAGCTGCAATCAAGGTTTGTTCTACATCCGGTGCCATTTTTGTACCATCACCGCAAATGTACATTTTAGCTCCTTGTTCCAGTAGGTTAAGCAGATGTTCGGCATCTTGTTTCATTAGATGCTGTACATAACATTTTTCTTGTCCATTCACTCTCGAGAAAGCCGTATGAAGCGTAACCAGGCCTTCCTCTTGAGCAGCGACTAACTCTTCTTTATATAGATAGTCGTGTTCTGGATTCCGGCAGCCAAAGTATAGATGGGCTTCGCCCAGTTTCATATTTTGCTCCTTCATTACTTTTCTCGCTTGAATGAAACCGCGGAATGGAGCTACTCCAGTACCTGGGCCAATCATAATAATTGGGGTTTCCGCCTCTTCAGGAAGATGGAATCCAGATTCCGGCGTACGTACAAACATGAATACCTCGGCGCCTATTTCGAGTCCTTCCAAGTAGTTGGATGCAATGCCCTTATACTGCCCTT
Organism: Paenibacillus sp. An7; assembly: GCF_009870785.1. Taxonomy (GTDB): domain Bacteria; phylum Bacillota; class Bacilli; order Paenibacillales; family Paenibacillaceae; genus Paenibacillus. The sequence continues at coordinate 37,269 of NZ_WTWX01000016.1, read as the reverse complement.
GGCCGCTCCATGCTGCGTCTCTTACTACGCTTACTGTGATACTTACGATATTTTCACTCACTTTAGGAGAACTTGAAATCGAATAGTATCTTGGTTTCAGTGCAGGCAGTAATTCCATGAACCGCTCAAATGGAATTTCGCAAGCTTCATATCTTTCAATCAAATCGAGCATGGTAATTCTCTTAGCTCTAATTTCGGTTTGGTATACCTCATCATCCAGCATAGCTGTCAGCTCTTTTGCATGAGGAGGACATACGGTATAAGCTGCAAGCTCACGCAGCTGTGCACGAGTTGCCGGTTCCTGCAGTTCTACACTGCGTGCAAGCAGGTCATCAAGACGTACGGGAGTTCCTACTGGTAAATGCGCACTGCTTCTTCCGCTCGCGGATAGAACCAGGTGGCTGCTTCCTTGAAGAGCAAACCGTTTTAGCACGCGCTGTACGAGCGACTCAGGATTAACAGGCAAGATGCCCAAGTGATCTCCTTCTTGATATGACGCTCCTTCTGGAAGAGCAATCTCAATATGCTGAGTAATTCTGCCGCTTTCTGCATGTTGTAAATTCTCACTTTTAACGATATGACCAAGTTCAGCATGGTACGTCTCTACGAGTGGTACAGCAGCTACTCCGCTGACATATTTCACTTTCAGTCCAGTACCCTTCTTCTTGCCATTTTCTACAAGCTTCAGATCCAATGCTTGCATCAGATCAGGCCATAGTCCTTCCGACCAATCATCCACATCGGTTTCGAAATCACCGCTTGCATCACTTTCTCCTCTTCCAAGCAGGCGCGTCGCTCCTTTTGCTTCCAAAGTTTCATCAATCAATCTTGGAATCCGCTGATAGGTGCTGGCCCAGTTATGGTCACCACAACCAAATACAACATAACGAACACCTTCGAATTCGCCTGGTTCTGCTGATTCAATCCACTGCGTAAATGATTTTGCATTGGATGGCGGCTGACCATTATAAGAAGCAGTGACAATAAGCACGACGCCTTCTTTTGGCAGATCGCCCACATAATCATCCATTGGGGCTACATTACTATCAAACCCTTGATATTTAGCCCGGTCTGCTACCTCACGAGCAATCCCTTCTGCGGTACCGAGGTTAGAGCCGTAAAGTACAAGCATCGGAGTATGATGCGCATTCTCCGGCAATGATTCAGCTGTGTCCACTTCTGACGTTTGTTCTTGTGCGGTAACTGCCGAAGCACCAGGAATCATAAGCGCTGCGGATAAGTTTCCTCTGCTGCGTACTTTTACATGGAAATCATCCGGTTTCATAGTCAGCGTCTCTTTTACTTTAAGCTCATAGTTATTAACATCGATAAATTCAAAATGTTTTACAACAAGACCAAGAACAAGAGTAGCTTCTTGAAGGGCAAATTGCTGTCCAATACAAGCTCTTTGTCCATTACCAAATGGTTTATAAGCGTCATGCGGTACTGCGCTTGGATCTGCGAATCGTTCTGGTTTGAACTCTTCTACATCGTCTCCCCATACCCGAGTATCTCGATGCAATGCCGGAATGAGTACGGTTACGCTGGCGTTTTTATTGATAGGATATTTACCTGCAATTTGTGTGTCTTCTTTCGCATAAAGAGAAAATGCCGGTGCAGTAGGCCATAGACGCAGTGCTTCATTCAATACCATTCGAGTATACTTGAGCTCTCTAACCTGATTGTACGTAGGGACCGGATCTTTGAGGACCCTGTCAACCTCTTCTACAATCTTTTTCATCTTGTCTGGGTTCTTCATTAAGTAGTAGATTGCAAATGACAGAAGCCCGCTTGTTGTCTCGTGTCCTGCAATCAGGAAAGTAATGATTTGAAAACGTATATTTTCAGCGTCCAATTTTTCACCCGTTGCCGGATCAACACCTTCGAGCATGTGGGAAAGTAAATCTCCACTATTCCCCCCGCCCCGCTCTTTTCGTTCCTTGATCAGATCATCCACAAGATTAAACATAAACTGTTTATCATCTTGAAATTGTTTTTTTCTCTTCACCATAAACATATCTTGAATACCTAATCGATGAAGCTGATTCATTCCTTCGTCCAAAGAACGAACCATGGCATCGATAAATGGATGATTATCTTCTCTGTAAAAACTGTTGAAACGGTAATCAAATCCACACAGCCCAATCGTATCGAGCGTAAGTCTAGTCATATCAGCCGGAACATCCACCGTTTCATCAGGGTTTAATCTCGCCCATTTCTGGACGAGCTGAAAAGCAATATCAAGCATCTTGGTGTGATACCCTTGCATGGCACGCTGACTAAAACTAGATAACAAAATGTTATGAGCCTTTTTCCAGTTAGGTTCGTTCGTAGCACTCGTAAAGAGACCATCACCCGTAAACGGCCGTACATTTTGCAGCGGAGCCCATATTCTCTTATCAAAGCGCTTCTCATCTGTCGCATCTTTCACAAATTCATGACCTGATATATATACTTCCTTACGTCCAGCAGGATACTGCATTTGGAAGATCGGACCATATTCTTTTGCAATTTTAGATAGTGACTGTATCGGAGCCGTTCCTTCAATCATTGGTAAATTTCCAAGCGGACCATAGGTTTTAGGTTGTGGTATTTGAACAGATTCTGTCATTACATTTCCCTCCGTTATCCTTCATTAATAATTCATTCTTGCTCCCTAGAACTAACTGACTATAATAGTAAACCAGTCATTTTGATGTAAAAAAAAGTGGATTTGATTATTCAATCTCTCCTACATATCTACACTATCACGATGAAAAATGTGGCACAACAGGTATAAGGTCATAATTCCTTACGTCAAAAGTTCCATATTTATTTAGAAAAATATCGAATTTTCTACCTTTTCTTGGTACTTTTATCACAGCAATTCTCTTTACATTGTTAAATACCTACATCATTTATCACGTGAAATATTAATCCCCTGTTTTATTCATTACCCAAACCATTGCTTGATGAACATAAAAAGTGAAGAAACCTCCAATCTTTTAGCTTCGGAGGTCTTCACTTGTTTTTGATTTAACCTAATATAATCGCATATACGATTCCAGGACCGTGAACTCCAATGGTCAGATCATTCTCTATATCAGAAGACCTACTGGGTCCGGATATAAAATGCACCCCTGCCGGTAAGTTTTCTCGGCCTTGTTCATCGAGTTCTACAAGCAGTTCGCCCATTCTCGTTTGAATTCGTTCTCTAGGAATAATAAGAAACAGTACCGTGGGCAGTAAACTTACCGATCTTCCCTTTTCCTTGGAAGACTTCACCATCACTGATCCGGTATAGGCAGCTGCTCCATCTGCAACCACGATCCCAATATCCGCTTCAGCAGCCAGAACTTTCTCATCCCTTCCTTCCTCCATATTCCAGAAGGTAATTTTGGCGTAGGGGATGGAATCTTCTAAGTGGAGCGCCCTTAGCTCTTCTTGATCCTGACAAACAATCCGTTTAGGTTCCAGCTCTTCTGCTTTTTCCTCAATCCATGCACGAAGTTCCTGCTCGTTAGAAACGAGGGCGACATGCCCCCCTACACTCTCGAAGTGAAGAGAAAATTGTTCAACCCGCTTTTCGTCATCCCAATTCGTTTCATTCCAAAAATCAGGTGAACCTCGAAAGGGTCTGGCGGGTCGTTCCTTTATCTGTGGTCGTTGTAGTTTAGAAGCAATATGCTGCATAAATGCATCCTGTTTGCGCCGGGATTCTTGTTCAAGTTCCGCAAGCCAAGTTTCGCCATATTTACTCATCTCGCAAGTCCCCCTGTTGTCTACGGTTAAGTATATCTTGCATTCGTATGCGAACATCGTTGTTCATCTCCACATGCTCTGCCCGGATTTCAGATTCCAGCGTCTTCCATGACTGTCTGAAAGACTGTTTTGCAAGCGATGGAGCTACTCTGTAACTGTTCCAACCCTTAAGCGGTCCTGCCTTTAAGGTGATTTCGCCATTTTTCACAACTAGTTTTTGACCAATTTGTCCCATTTTTATCGCTGTACTAAAGCGGCTAGCCTTCTTAACGACCGCTCCAAAAGCCTTCATTCCTGCGGTTTCTGCTTTATTTCCATACCCTTGCTCGACTTTACGTCTGCGAAGAGAAACAAGCATGTCATGTAAAGGGATTTTCACAGGACAAGCTTCATAACACGCTCCGCAGAGACTTGAGGCACTGGCTATATCATCCCACTCAGCGACATTCTTATTTAGTGCTGGTGTTAGGACAGCCCCAATCGGTCCGCTATACGTGCTTCCGTAAGCATGACCTCCAATATGGCGATAAACGGGGCAAGCGTTTAGACATGCACCGCAGCGGATACAGTTCAGCAGTTCCTGAAACTCTGGGTCACCAAGCTGCAAAGAACGTCCGTTATCCACGATAATGATATGCATTTGTTCGGGTCCATCGGCATCTTCGGTCCTTTTAGGACCCGTTATACCTGACATATACATCGTCATACGCTGACCTGTAGCTGATCTTGGCAGCAGGGTTGCCATAACCTCTAGATCAGCCCATGACGGGATGATTCGCTCCATGCCCATCAGTGTAATCTGCGTTCGCGGCAGCGTGCTCACCATCCGTGCATTCCCTTCATTTTCGAAGAGAACCATGGAACCTGTCTCCGCAATTGCAAAATTACATCCCGTCATGCCGATATCGGCATCCAGAAACCGTTCCCGTAATTTTTTTCGCACAAATCCTGCGAGAATGGTTGTATCCGGAGCCAGCGTTTCTCCTGCAACCTTGGATAATAGTTCGGCAATCTGATATCTATTCTTATGAATAGCCGGGATAACAATGTGAGAAGGCATCTCACCGGCAAGCTGGATAATATATTCACCGAGATCCGTTTCAATCGCTTCGATTCCCGCTTCTTCCAATGCATGATTCAGATGCAGTTCTTCTGTGACCATGGATTTTGACTTTACGACAGAATGAGCCTCCCGGTGTTTGGCGATCTGTAAGGCAATCTTGACGGCTTCCTCACCGGTCTCGGCAAAATGGACATGAACTCCGTTTGCTCTCGCATTCTCTGTAAAAAGATTCAGATAATAATCCAGATGAGCAATGGTATGAAGCCTGATCTGTCTTCCGCGCTCTCTCCATTCTTCCCATCTGCCATGCTCTTCGGATGCCAGCTTTTTGCCACCACGAAGCCTTTCTGTCGTAAATCGTACCGCCCTGCGTAAAAATTCGTCATGCAGCGCAATTTCCGCGCGTTCTCTAACGGCATGTTTTCCTGCTCCCATGCTCATGAAGACTTCACCCCTTCGTATAGCAGCTCAGCAAGATGCATAACCCGGACCGGCTGATTTTGAAAGCGCAGCTGACCGGCAATATTCATCAGACATGCCATATCTAGACCAACTAGAACTTCAGCTTCTGTCTCGACGACATGTTCTGCCTTTTCCGTTACCATCGCACCTGAAATATCTGCCATTTTCACAGCAAAGGTCCCGCCAAACCCGCAGCAATCCTCCGCAAAAGGAAGAGGAACAAACTCGATATCCTTGACACCTGCCAGAAGTACCATCGGTTCTTCCTTCACCCCTAATAAACGACTGCCATGACAAGAGGGATGATACGTTACTTTATGAGGGAATCTAGCACCTATATCGGTAATCCCCATCACCTGAACTAAAAACTGTGTAAACTCATAGGTTTTCGCTTCAAGGCGTCTTGCTTGATCTGCTAGAACAGGATCATCCTTAAATAAGTCTTTATAGTGATGAATCATGTAAGTGCAGGAACCCGAAGGTGAGACTACAAAATCACTATCTTCAAATGCTTCCAGAATCGTTCTGGCCGCTGTTCTTGCTTGGTCAAAATATCCGCTGTTATAAGCCGGTTGACCGCAGCAGGTCTGCACGTTTGGAAATTGAAGAGTGACACCGTATTTAGCCAATATACGTACCATGGCCTCTCCCACCGCTGGATAGATGGCATCACTCAAACAAGTAATAAATAGGGAGACTTTCATCAGCGTACACCTCTTATCTAGAGAAACTCATCTTATTGTTAGGTCTATACATAGGCAGCTAAGTTTGTATATTTTGCATATCCCTGATAAGCTTCTTTCCAAGCCTCTGCGTTCTCCGGTTCATACGTAAGTACTGGAAATGATTCCTTTACTGCCTTTCTCGCTTCATTCAGGGATTTGAAAACGCCTTCATTTATCCATTGTACAATAATATTTCCAATCGCGCTTGCTTCTACAGGCCCAGCATATACAGGCTTGCCAAGGGCACTCGCAGTCCACTTACATAAAAGCTGATTATGAATACCTCCGCCGACCATATGAAGCCCGCCGAAAGATTGTTCAGACACCTGCTCTGTCAGCTCATATACATACCGATATTTCATTGCGAGACTTTCCAGTATACATCGAATGATCTCTCCTTGCGTTTGTGGCGGACGTTGATTGGTCTTTATACAATATTCTTGTATTCTCGAAGTCATGTTCCCTGCTGGAAGAAACATGGAATGATCTGGGTCTATAAATTGCTGAAAAGGAACAGCCTGCTCAGCTAAATGAAGAAGTTTATCATAATTCACATCATGCCCTTCTCTTTCCCACTCTCTTATCGTCTCTTGAAAAATCCACAATCCCATAATATTTTTCAAGAGACGATAAGTATGACCTACACCGCCTTCATTCGTAAAATTACTTGAAAGCGTCTGTTCATTAATGATCGGTGCTTTTACCTCAGTACCCATGAGAGACCAAGTACCGCAGCTTAAGTAAGCAAAAGGACCATCCGTCGCTGGGACCGCAGCAATTGCTGAGCCCGTATCATGTTCTGCCACCGCAATGAAGGGAAGGGGAAGTATGCCGAGTTCTTTGGTCACTTCAGAACGAAGCATCCCTGCTTCCGTGCCTGGCAGAGCAATGGGGCCAAACCATTCTTCCGGTATGCCGATCTGCTTGATTAGTTCCCTATCCCAATCATTCATGACGGGATTAAACAGCTGGGTTGTCGTGGCGTTTGTGAATTCATGCTGTTTTTCTCCTGTCAGAAAATAACGGAGTAAATCTGGAATCATCAGCAGGTGCGCCCCTTCTCTCAGCAGATAAGAGTCCCGTTTTTTCAAGGCAGCAAGCTGATAAATGGTATTGAACGGAAGAAATTGAATCCCTGTTTTTTGAAAAATATGTTCTGCTGGTATTGTATTCAGCACTTCTTCCATTACACCGTTTGTCTGCGTATCACGGTAATGGTATGGATTTCCGAGCAGCTCGCCGTCCCTGCCAAGAATCCCAAAATCAACAGCCCACGAGTCAATACCGACACTGCTTACCTTATCTCCCGCTTGTTTTGTTCTCAGCAACCCTTGTTTGATTTCATGCAAAATTCGCAAAATATCCCAGTGCATGTGTTCCCCAGTAAAAACCGGATTATTACTAAATCGATGCACTTCCCTTATCTCCATGCGAGAGTCACGGAGCAGTCCAAGGACTGCTCTCCCGCTGCTGGCTCCCAAATCAAAGGCTAGGACACTCACCAGCTAGCCCCTCCTTTGCCGCGCCCAGCAATTTCTGCAGTATAACGGCTGTTTAGATAGGCTTCCATAGGATCCACTGGAAGTCCTTGTTCTTCACGCACAGCATGAAGTAATGGAGTAACATCGAACTCAAATGCTTTTCTTACTGCATGTTCAGCAGCAAGTACATCATTATTTTTTTGAGCAGCTGCTACTTCCTCATGATCTACAAGCAGTGCTTTAGCGTATTGTGTCTGAACATTGAGTACGGAACGAATCATGGCAGGAATCTTCTGTTCAATGTTATGAGATTGATCCAGCATATAAGCGATATGGTCTACACCGCTTCGTATTCCTTCATCATCATCCATGCTTCCTTGCAGAATCTGATAAAAAATAAGGAATAATTCATATGGGTTGACGGTACCAACGATAAGATCATCATCGGCATATTTACGGCTGTTAAAATGAAAACCGCCTAGTCTTTTCTCATCCAGCAGGTAAGCTACAATATGTTCGATATTTGCTCCAGGGAGATGATGTCCCGTATCAACTAGCACTTGGGCCTGATCCCCAAGCTTCATCGCCATATTGTAAGCCATGCCCCAATCTGCCAGATCGGTATGATAAAAAGCAGGTTCAAAACATTTATACTCTATCAGCATCCGCATATCTGGAGCTAGTGCCTGGTACATTTCCTGTAATGCTTCCTGCATCCAACCTTTGCGCTTACGAATGTCGCCTTGACCTGGATAGTTGGTTCCATCGGCAAACCACAAAGATACATCTTTCGAACCCGTCTCTTTCGCGATATCTACACAGGCAAGAAGATGATCGGTTGCCATGCGCCGAATTCTGCTGTCGCTGTTCGTTACACTTCCCAGCATGTACTCATCTGCCTGGAACAAATTCGGATTAACAGCTCCAATGTGCAGTCCGAGATTTTCCGCGTGAGAGCGCAGTTTACTATAGTCATCCACTTGATCCCAAGGGATGTGAATGGCCACAGTCGGAGCGAGCCCTGTCAGCCTATGGACCACAGCAGCATCTTCCATTTTCTCAAAAGGATTGCGCGGAACTCCTTCTTTCTGGAATACTTTGAAACGTGTACCGGAATCTCCATAACCCCAAGAAGGAGTTTCAATTTTTAGCTCGGCTAGCTTTTGTTTTACATAACTCACATCGATTCCTCTGGCTAACTGTTGCTCTTCGAATAGTGCATAGGCTTTATCCTTCAAATCTGTTCCCTCCTTCGAATATGAAGCACAAAACAAATGACTCTTACCGATTTAACGCGTAAAGGCTGCGGGTACTCCGCCATCAATTGTCAACATACACCCTGTTGTTTTTTCTGCTTTGGATGAAGCAAAGAAAGCAACACCTTCCGCTATATCTCTTGGATAAATATTAACGAGCAGTGTTGTCCGCTTGCGGTAATGTTCTTCGAGCTGGTCCGGTTCGATTCCGTAAGCTTCAGCTCGCTCATTACGCCAGTTGGAATTCCATATCGCAGAACCTTGTAAGATGGCATCCGGTAAAATCGTATTTACGCGAATTCCGTATTCCCCGCCTTCTGCCGCAATACACCGAGCTAAGTGAGCTTCAAGTGCTTTTGCAGAACTGTAAGCGGTCACATTTTTACCGGCGTAAATTGAATTCTTAGAACCAATGAAGACCATGCTGCCTCCAAGCCCCTGCTCTTTCATTACCTTAAAAGCTTCGCGGGCAACTAGAAAATATCCTGTTCCTAACACATTTATATTTAAATTCCATTCTTGTAAGGAGGTTTCATCAAACGGACTTGAGGTTGCAAGTCCTGCATTATTGACAATAATGTCAACACCGCCATAAGTCAGTGCACACTGAGAATAGGCTTCTTTAATTTGCTCTTCGCTTGTCACATCCATTTGTATAGCAAGAGCCCTGCCGTCTCCGTACTCCGCATTAATCTCTGCAGCCACACGCTGAGCTCCTTCAAAGTTCAGGTCAGCAATAGCCACATGTGCCCCTTCGGATACCAGCACCCTTGCCGTCTCACTGCCAATTCCGCCCGCACCACCTGTAATGAGCGCAACTTGACGCGAGAATTCGGTTTCTTTTGGTGCGAGTGATAATTTATACAGTTCAAGCGGCCAGTACTCCACATTATACGATTCATTTTCGCTGAGAGATACAAATTCTCCCAGAGCAGTAGCGCCTCTCATTACAGCAATTGCCCTATGGTAAAGTGCACCGCTAATTCGTGAATGAGCATGGCTTTTTCCTGTATTAATCATCCCGATACCCGGAATCAAAATGACGCGCGGTGCACTTTCAAACATCTGATCTCCTTCCTGTTTATTACGCTGGAAATAGGCTTTGTAATTCTGTTTATACTGCTGGATTTCTTCAGATAAGATTAGTTTCAATTGGTCTATATTTTCTAATTTCGGTTCCCATTCCACGAATAAAGGAACCACTTTGGTATGTACCAAGTGATCAGGGCATGCTGCACCGACCTGTGACAAAGCTTTCGAGTTGATTCCATTGACGAAGGTTAATACATCCTCTCCATCGTCATACGTCAAAATCATTTTCTTCTCATCACTGACAGCTCCTCGAATCAAAGGCATGATCGCTGTTGCTGCTGCGCGGCGTTCTTCCTCACTAAGCGATGAATAGCGTGCTCCTCCAAAAGTCTTTTTCTCCTGTGCCAGGCGTTCAATATAGTCTTCTGCCTCTTGAATCACGCGAATTGTCTTCGCATACGTCTCTTCAGAAGTGTTTCCCCATGTAACCAATCCATGTTTCTCCATAAGCACTAGTTCCGCATCAGGGTGATTTCTGACACCTTCTGCAATCATTTTTGACAACGTAAAACCTGGCCGAATATAAGGAACCCACACGAATCGATCTCCATATATTTCACGGGCGATTTCGCGTCCGTTATCTGCACAGCAGATACTAATAATGGCATCCGGGTGTGTATGGTCAACCTGTGGAAATGGCAGAAATGCATGAAGCAAAGTTTCAATCGATGCCCTTGGATGTTTTGAATCAATCATACAATTGCTGAGGTATGCCACCATTTCTTCGTCAGGCATCTCATCTAATTCATACAAAGGATTGATATCTTCAAGCCGAAGTCCCGTAAAATGTTTTGCTTGCATGGTGCCAAGATCAGATCCGCTGCCTTTTACATACATGACCTCTATATCTCTTCCTCGAAAATCCTTAATCCCCGTTTTCGTTGACGTATTTCCCCCGCCCCAATTACATACACGGCGATCCGTTCCAATAAGATTGGAGCGATACACAAGTTCATCAAGCCCTTTATTCAGTTGCTTCGCTTTCTCGTTGTCCCATAAGTTTTGTACCATAGTGTAACCAACCCTCCAGAGGTTCTATATTTAGGATAATTTGTCATTACTTAACGGGAGTATACCACTTTTATTTGGGTTTGAGTATGTATTTTTCTGTTTTTTGCAGAAAAAACAATAGAAAAACAGTTATATATCTTTGTTTCAAACAAATAAAACGTTGTCAATTTAAATCTCGCATAACTATCTCTTTCTCTCTTTGAAACATCTTCTTTTGCAGATAGGACATTCCATCTGTGCGAGCTGCATATGATAATGACAATAGAAATGTAGAATGGGAACGATATGTTGCAATACAGCAACAAAGGAGGAGCGGCATATGATGATTGAAGTTGAAAATGGAGTTCAGCTGTACGTAGAAGATCTTCGTCCTGTGGACGGAGGGAATGGACAAACCCTCTTTTTTGTCGCGGGCTGGCCTGTAAGTCACCGGATTTTTGATTACCAGATGCAAATGCTGCCCTACTTGGGATATCGCTGTATTACTCTTGATCTTCGAGGGTTTGGGAAGTCTGATAAACCATGGCATGGATATTATTATGATCGATTTGCTGAAGATATCTCTTTCGTAATGGATGTACTTAATCTCGAAAATGTAGTGCTTGTCGGATTCTCCATGGGTGGAGCCATCTGTAGTCGTCTCATTACGAAATATGATACGGGAGCTAGAGTGGAAAAACTCGTCCTTGTCGGAGCAACCACCCCTTTTCTCGTAAATAAAGAAAATCAATCTACTTTTGGTCTGCCTTTAGTTCAAATCGATCATTTACTTCAGCAAATGCAGATTGATATGCCTCAAGCGATCTCAGATTTTGGTGGTACTTTCTATTATCAATATATCAGCCCGGAATACAAAAGTTGGTTTCAGCAAATGTGCCTCGAAGGTGCATCCCACGCCATTTTACAAAGCGGAATTGCACTCAGAAACGAAGATGTTTCCTCCGATCTGACCCAGATTCAAATACCGACTGGTATTTTCCACGGAGCTCATGATCAGATCGCCCAGTTTCAAGGTGCAGTTGCTACTCAGCAGGCTATCCCCGGTTCTTTGTTATACCGTTTTGAGGAAAGCGGCCATGGGATTTTATACGAAGAGAAGAATCGCTTTCAGGCCACATTACTAGATTTTATTAAAAATACGTAACCGTATAAGAAGATGATAAAAGTGACCTTGCGTTTGATGTACATTGACTGTGGGGTATAATAGTACAAACGTAAAATAACAACTATGACCAAAGGTGATGAGCATGTACTATGATTTATCATGTGACCTATCCATCTGAAGGACTTCATGTAAAAGGTTATCTTAGTCTGCCCTACGGGTACCAGCTTCCAGAAGACGAAGTTAGCCAGTTGCTGCTTGGCAAATTCAGCAGTGATACATATCCCGCTGTACAACTAAATACTCCTCTCCATACTACAGATCAAGATTTCACCTCTAAAAAGTGGCCTGTGTTTATTTATTGCCGCGGTGGAATTGGTAATTTTGGTAAGGTCCGTACTCCATGGGTCGAGGAATTTGCGATGCATGATCATATCGTGTTTGCTCCCTCCTATCGTGGGACGGAAGGCGGTGAAGGGCGGGATCTATTTGGCGGAGATGATAAAGAAGACGTGTATGCTGCCGTAAAACTTCTATCAGAACTGCCTTTTGTTGATTCCGATCGAATCAGTATTATGGGTTTTTCGAGAGGTTCAATTAATGCAGCCTATACAGCGCATACTCTTCCGAATATTCATAAACTGGTGCTTTGGAGCGGTGTATCCGATATGGCTCAGACCTATGAGGAAAGAATTGATCTGCGCCGTACGTTTAAACGCGTCATCGGGGGTACTCCAACAAAAGTACCGGAAGCATATAAAGATCGCTCACCCGTCACGATTGCTGGAGAGCTCAGTTGTCCTGTGCTTATCGTCCATGGTACGAAGGATGTCCAGGTATCCTACAGTCAAGGTGAGAAAATGTACAACTCGTTAAGCAAAGCAAAAGCAGATGTGAACTTCCATCGTTATGAAGGTCTTGGTCATCATTTCCCGCAGGAAACGCACCGTGCGGCGATTACTCGAATGTTCGAATGGATAACAGAGAGCACAGGAGATGCTGAGTCCACTTCTATATATTCATGAAAAAAGAGTTGTCCATGATGTAGCCTGAATCACACGCTACATCATGGGACAGCTCTTTTTCGTGTTTCTTTTTTAGTGTTACTGAGATAACGTGCCTGAGCATTATTTCGCAGACGGGATCCGGTGAGCAGAATGTCTTGTCGGGCCAACAAACTGGTTAAGCGGGAATCCATTTGAGATCGCCTGTGTTACAAACGTTTTCGCTCCAGATACGGATTCACGAACGGAACGTCCTTTTGCAAGCCCTGCTGTAATTGCAGCCGAAGATGTGCAGCCCGCACCGTGCGTATACTGGGTTTCAATCGCATCCGCCTCAAACCATTCATAAGTTTGTCCATCATATAGCAGATCCACTGCTTTACCTGGACGGATTTTCCCTCTATCTTTAATCAGAACATGTTTTGCTCCGAGATCATGAATGATCGTTGCTGCTTCCTGCATTTTTTCCAGTGTAGTAATCGGACCTGTTTTAGCAAGTTGTGAAGCTTCAAAAATGTTTGGAGTTACAAGATCCGCACGCGGAAGAAGGAATTCGATCATTGCTTCTGTATTTTCTGGCTGCAGTACTTCATCTGTACCTTTGCAGACCATAACAGGGTCAATAACAATTCGATCTAGCTTGTACTGGTCAATATAACGAGACACGAGTTCAATAATATCAACAGAACCCAGCATCCCTGTCTTCATAGCATCAAAACCAATACCTTCCATTACCGTTTTAAGCTGCGTCTCCACAATCCCAAGATCCACAGGAAATACTTGATGATCCCATGTTTTTGGTTCCATGCATACAATCGTGGTTAAAGCCGTCATTCCGTATACATCATATTCTTGGAATGTCTTCAAATCAGCCTGAATTCCAGCGCCTCCGCTTGTATCCGAGCCTGCTACCGTTAATGCTTTTCTTATCGTCATGTTCATTATTCCCTTCGCTTGTAGATAACTTCTCTATTATAAAATAAGTGAATGGCCTTAATCCATACCCATTTTGTAAGATTATCATATAAAACGATATTTCATGATAAAAAACTGCCTAATCACCCCACTACCGAGATAATCAGACAGTTCTCTAATGAATCAGCAACAATACTCAGTAATAATTGAATAATGATGTGTTTTTTAGAGCCTAAGCGAACTTGCCATTCGTTCAAATCCTAAATACCGAGTTCCTTGATGAGTAAGTCTGCCCTCGTCACCTTCAACCAGCAGACCATATTCTTCTGCCCGCACCTCAAATTCTGTTCGACGACCATCTTCAAATTCAAAGGTTAGATAATAGTTAGTATATGCCCTGCTGTTACCAGAACCTCCGCTCACTTCGGTTCTTTTGGTTAACACACGTGCGCCTTCGGTCAAACGTTCAGCCGCATTATTACGAGTATAGGTGGTAACTCCATTTATAATAGAATAAAGAACAACACTGAGAATCATTAATAAAATTGCTGAGAAGAAAAAGGTGAATAAAGGAGGTGTACCAACAAAAAAACTGCCTAATCCTGAGAAGAAACCAGGTTCTTCATCAAAAAAAATATCTCCATCGTTAAATCCATTTCCAAACAAATAAAATGGAACGCTCATGACGTTTCTCTCCCTTGGTGGACATAAAAACCTTTGTACGAATTAGTATAAACTCTCCAGTTCATCAATCAGTTCACCCACATAACGTACCGCACTGCGGATTGGTTCCGGCTTCGACATATCCACACCAGCCAGCTTCATGAGTTCCAAGGGACTTTTGCTTCCACCGGCTTTTAGTACTTCTAACCAGCGATCAACCGCAGGCTGTCCTTCACTTCGAATTTGCTCAGCAACAGCAGTCGAAGCCGTGAGACCTGCTGCATAAGTATAAGGATAGAGACTCATGTAATAATGCGGCTGACGCATCCATGTAAGGGCAGCATGATCATCAATGACAACATCCTCTCCCCAGAATGAAGATAGGATATTGCCTTTTAGCTCACACAGCTTCACAGCAGTAATTGGCTCATTATTCATGGCGAGTTCGTACACCTGACGCTGCAGTTCTCCTTCTAACAGGTGAGTAACGAAGTTGTGGAAATACGTTCCTAACAGCTGAGAAATTACCCAGCGTCGCATTCGCGGATTATTAGAACCCTTAATTAAATGATCTGCCAGCAACAGCTCGTTCAATGTAGAAGGAGCCTCAATAAAATAAAGTGAGGGTCTGGCATTGGTAAGACGTTGATTTCTCCCAGCAAGCATTAAATGTCCTGCATGACCCACTTCATGAGCGAGGGTAAAGGCACCTCTCATGTTATCTGACCAGCTAATGAGAATGTAAGAATGGACATCTGGAATAGACATGCAGAAAGCACCTGTTCGTTTTCCAGCATTATCTGCATAATCAATCCAGCGATCACTGAAAGCGTCATCGACAATTTTTCCATATTCCGGTCCGAGAATTTGCAGTGCTTCTTTGATCAGTTCACCTGCTTCTTCAAATGAAATACCGGGGCTAAAATCAGGATCGAGCGGAGCTTTTAAATCAGCAAACGTCATCTCAGATAAACCGAGTACGCGCTTCTTCAGCGCTGCATATCTCCGCATATGTGGTGCAAGGTCTGTCTGAATAATATCAAGAATATTATTGTACATCGCTGTAGTTACCTGCTGAGGCTTAAGTAACATGTCTGTTACCGAATCATATCCCCGAAGACGAGATTCAATGACTTGGCGTTTTACTTCTGTTCCATACGCTTCTGCAAACGTATTTCGATATTTATACAACGTTTCACTAAACACGTTAAACGAATTTCGGCGCAGTACAGGATCAGCAGACTCTACATATTTATTCTCATAGAGTGCAAAGGATACGGGGACTTCTTCACCGCGTCCGTCTTTAGTGGAAGGAAAGGTCATATCAGCAAGCTTGCTTCGTTCATAAATACGGTAAGGTGCACTTAACACTTCACCAAAAGAGGCAAGTACTTTTTCGGTTTCTGCACTAAGCCGGTGACGCTTGGTCTCAAGCAGCAACTTCAAACTTCTTTCAAACACTTGAAGTCCGAGCTCTTCTTCTATGTAGGCTTCCACTTTCCCATCCGGAAGGGATAAAATCTCTGAACGTACAAACGAGAGTGCAGAGCTTACCGCAGAAGATACATCTCTCGCCTTAGCGGCATCCATTTGATTCTGAGGGTTCATACTATCGCCCGATTGATGCAGATAGGAGTAAGCACTCATTCGCTGCAGTCTTCCCTGAAGCTTCTCCTGAGCCTCCAGACAAGCAAGCAGTACTTCTGCACCCTCTCCCAGCTTTCCTTCATATTGTGTAACGGTAGAAATATCCATCTCGATGGCTTTGCGCTCTTCCTCCCAAGCTTCTTTCGTAGCGAATATATCATCCAGATTCCAAGTGGTTTCTGTTCGAACTTCAGACCTAGATAAAATTTTGGACATATTGTTCCTTCTCCCCTCTGTTCCTGTTATACTCTTCCTAATTTATGTAATTGTATCATAAAATATCTTGAGTCCCTTTTAAAAAAAACAAAAAAGAACCCGCTTCTGTTTCCAGAAGCGAGTCCTTAGGGTGAGACTCCGTATTCTATTATCAGCGATCAACAAATTATTCGGTTACCAGCTTATGATCCGTATCTGGCATCTTTTCACTTTCGTCTTTCCATATCACGTTCTCACCATATTGTTTGCCCCAATTATACATCGCCTGTAAAACAGGCATCAGGCTTTGTCCATGATCTGTCAAAGAATATTCCACGCGTGGAGGAACTTCTGCATACACTTTGCGATGAACAAGAAGATCTTGTTCTAGTTCGCGCAGCTGATGGGTCAACATCTTCTGTGTAATATGAGGGATCATCTTTTTTAGTTCACTAAAACGTTTGGTCCCTTCAAGTCCCAAGTGCCACAATATAATTAGCTTCCACTTTCCGCCTATGACAGCAAGCGTCAGTTCTTTCTCACAATTAATTTCTTTCAGATTAATGCGATCTTTTATTTCTGTTGCCACTTGATACCAAGCCCCCTCCACCTAAGTCTACTATAATTTCCTATATCGCAGCAAAAGGGGGAATAGAAACTATTCAAGATTGGCATGTCTTTCAAACATCATTGCTGTATCCTGGTCCATCTTTCTCATTAAGGATAGAATGATTCCATCGAGCGTAATGATTAGGCTTTGTTCAAATAATGAACCCATCGGCTGAATCGATTGCCGATTACCTTCATCTTCCTTCGCTACCGCATGAATTTGAATGATTGCATCCGCAAGCTGCCCAATCGAAGAATGCTGGTGAATTGTAAGAACCACGACCGAAGCATCCATTCCTTTTGCCTTTTGGGCCATGGATAATAAACTTTTCGTTTCGCCTGACCCGCTGCAAAGAATCAGAACGTCTCCTTTGCATATGGGAGGGGTCGTTGTTTCTCCGATTACAAATGTAGGCTTACCTAAATGAGCCAATCTCATGGCAAAGGATTTTCCCATCAGACCAGATCGACCTGCACCCGCTACGAACACCTGACCTGCTCCTGCGATTAGATTCATCGCTTCCGTTAGCTCGGTTTCACTAAGAAGAGCTGCTGCCGTCTCAAGTTCCCTAAGAATAGATACTACATCATTTTTGACCATCGCTTTTGGTTACCCTTGTTTAATCATTTCTTGCATCTCAGCTGCTACTGCTTTTTTATCATCTTGGGTAGTGATTCCCCCGCCCACAATAATGAGATCAGGTCCAGCTTTGATTACTTCTGGCAAAGTTTCCAGCTTAATTCCACCCGCTATTGCTGTTTTTGCATTGGTTACAGCTCTCTTAATCGTTTGCAAATCTTCAAATGAGTTTTGGCCTACGGCTTGAAGATCATATCCAGTATGGACACAAATATAATCTACACCAAGAGCATCGATCTCTTTCGCACGCTGTTCAATGTTTTTCACATTAATCATATCAACGAGGATTTCTTTGCCTTGTTTTTTTGCTTCTTCTACGGAACCTTTGATTGTCATATCATCCGTAGCCCCAAGTACAGTTATAATATCTGCGCCCGCTTCGGATGCTTTCATAATTTCGTAACCACCCGCATCCATAATTTTAAGATCTGCGAGTACCGTAAGATTAGGGAATGCTGCTTTCATTTCTTTCACTGCATGAAGTCCTTCGTTAATGACGATCGGCGTTCCTATTTCTACAATATCAATATAAGATTCAACCTCTTTTACCAATTCAATTGCTTCTGGGATATTTACAAGGTCAAGTGCTAATTGTAATTTCATATATCATTCGCTCCTCTATAGTTCGTTTTCATGACAAGCTGGCTTCCGTTTGTCAGTTCCCCTCTATACTAAATACTAGAGATCCAAATAGGAAGTACGCACTTTAAAGTAGGGTAGTTACCTAGAGTATACTAATGGGCAGTATGTTGATTTTTTATATAAACAATGCAACTTTTGAACTGTAAGGTTTAAGCACAATTGATTAGCCAGTAAGACCTATACTATAATGCTAGAAGATATGATAAATATCTGGAAAACGATAGAATCTAGCAGGGAGGGAAAACTTTTGTCCGGCAGATGAAATTCCGGCTTAAGTACAATTGATGAAACCACCACTCGAGAAAGTAAAAACTCAGGACGAAGCATTATTAAGCTACGATCCAGGTTCTCCTGAGCAAAAGTCTACATTTTTTGTCAACGCTTCAAATGTCCTCACCATGATCTGCACACGCTCGTTATTGTTCTTCTCTCTAATTATGCTGTTTAAGAGTTATATAGCTTGGTTTGGCGTTTTTGATGATGGACCTTCTTGGGCCATTATGCTCAAAGAATTACCTTTCATCCTGCTCATATTCTGTCTTATTGAATGGTTTGCCACCAAACGAAAATTAATGATATATACTATTTTGAATTTGCTTCTAACCGCTATTTTCTTTGCCGTTATTATTTACTACAAATACTATGGAGTTATTGTCACCTACAAAGCATTAGAACAAGTGAATCAGGTAACCGCAGTCAGCAACAGTGTATTCTCACTAATTGACCCGCAATATTTGCTGATCTTCACGGATGTTCTCGTATTTGGCTATTTACTATTCAGGAATAAATCGGCGGAAAACTGGAAACAAGCGATACGAAGACCCGCAAATAAAAAAATCATTGCCTGTCTTTTTTCGATCTCGCTCCTTATTACATCACTGAATATTTATACAAACCGCGGCAGTTTTAATGAAGTAGTCAAAGCAGAACAAATGGGGATTTTCAATTACGAAGCGTACACTTTGCTTAACCAAAAGAAAGCGGAACTTATTCCATCAGAAGAGATCACACAAGAACGGATTAATGAATTAAAAGGATTATCAGAAAATAAAGCTGACAATTTACAACTGCACGGAGCTTTAGAAGGTAAAAATCTCATTATCATTCAGATGGAATCCCTTCAAAATTTTTTGGTTCATCTAAAAATCGATGGTCAAGAGATTACACCGAACTTAAATAAGCTGGTTCAAGATCATACTTATTTCTCTCATTTTTATCATCAGGTCGGCCAAGGGAATACATCGGATGCTGAATTTGTAGTAAACACTTCCTATTATGTCCCACCTGAGGGAGCGGCTGTCCAGACTTACGTAGACAAAGTGTTGCCGAGCCTGCCAAGACTTCTGAAAGATAAAGGTTACGATACAGCTACGTTCCACACCAATGTCGTTGAATTCTGGAATCGCGGGGAACTCTATTCATCACTCGGGTTCGATCACTATTATGACAAGTCATTCTTTGGCGAAGAAGATACGGTATTCTTTGGAGCTTCTGACCATGTACTCTATCAAAAAACAGCGAAAAAACTAGAGGAGATGGATCAAGAAGCAAATCCATTTTATGCCCAGGTCATTTCCATGTCTGCTCACCATCCGTTTACGCTTCCCGAAGAGAAAATGACATTACCTCTTCCTGAGCGTTATGATGATACTTTTGTTGGGAACTATATTCGTGCACAGCATTATGCAGATGCTGAACTTGGGACATTCATTGCAGATTTGAAAAATCGCGGGATATGGGATAACAGTGTTGTTGTCCTGTATGGAGATCATGTTGGACTGCCGACTACATCACTAGATAATGAAGACTTGTTATTGCTAAATGAAATACTCGGGCTTCCTTATGATTACACGGATATGATCAATATTCCTCTCGTCATTGCTTCTTCCGGTGTCACACCTGTGGGAGAGCAAAAACAAATTGGCGGACAGGTGGATATCTTGCCTACGGTAGCAGGTCTGCTTGGTATTTCACTCGAGGATCATATTCATTTCGGGCAAGATTTACTGAATCAAAAAGATTATAATTTACTGCCTGAACGCTATTATCTGCCTACCGGCTCGTTTATAAATAGCAATGAAGTCTTCATCTCCGGCAGCGGATTTGATGATGGAGAACATCATGTACTGAAGAATATAATGGAAACGGGTCATGTAACGACAGAGAACGAATTCTATCAAGCTCTTTCTCTCCTCGATCTGTCACATAGTTATGTATCCCAGCTTCCTCTTAAACAATAAGCAAAACAGCACCCTATGTCCTCACGATAAAATCGTGAAGCATGGGGTGCTGTTTTATTTTTGCAGCCACATTTCCTGTGTCTACACTACATATATACGGACCATACACAGACTGGCTTAGGTGACTCTACTTGTTTGCCTGTATAAGTCAATCGGCCTGTCTCTTTGTTCACTTCGAATACAACAATATTATTCGTATCTCGATTTGTGACAAGCATCAGGTTACCCTTTGGTGTAAGTGAAAAGTGTCTTGGATGAGCACCTTCCGTAGAGATATGCTGTACATGTTCAAGTGTTCCGTCTGCCGAAGCGGCATACACAACAATACTGTCATGCCCCCGGTTAGACCCATATACGAAGCGCCCATCCTTGGAAATTGTAATTTCTGCACACGTATTTTCCCCTGTGAAATCACTTGGCAACGTAGGTAACGTTTGGATTGCTGTTAAATTGCCTTCTTCAACGTCATATGCATAAGAAGTTATCGTAGAATCTACTTCGTTAATTACATAGGCATACTTGCCATTGGGATGGAATACGAGATGGCGCGGACCTGCAGCGTCATGCGTATGCACTTCACGATGCAGCACAAGTTTATTCTCTTCCCGGTCGATCTGATATACAAAAATCGTATCCAGGCCTAAATCCTGAACCATGATAAACTTTCCATCTGGCGAGAAGAAAGCAGAATGAACATGAGGACGATCCTGACGTTCTGGATGTGTCCCATGACCTTTATGCTGCTTGGAATCGAGCATTTTACCAATGCTTCCATCTTCTTTTAGAGATACTAGACTTACTGTGCCTCCATGGTAGCTTGAGATCACAAGATACTCACCTTGAGGATCTTTTTGAACATGGCATGTAGGTGCATAAGCAGACTGACCCCGATTGATAAGTTCCAGTTCACCCGTCTCCGGTAAAATCTGATAAGCTAACGCTTCTCCTGATTTCAAGCCGTCGGTTGTCACCATTTCACCAATGGAAATAAGTTGTTTTGAATCCGAATCGACTTGGAGAAAGGTTGGATTCTTCACACCTTCCTGCTTACTGCGCAGAGAGAGCTCGTATGTATTCTCATCGAGTTCATATACATGAATTCCTGGATTTTCTTTTTCTGCATAAGAACCTGTAAACACTAATAATTTTGAAGTTGTCATCTTGTATTTCCTCCCTTACATACTGGCTACGAGCACACTTGGCTCTGTTTTTATTTGAACGTTTCCTGCAACAGCTCTTGAAATCATACAAGAAATTTCTGCTTTATGCGACAGAAGAAGTGCTTTTTCCACATTCGAATCTGTTGAGCCATGCTTTAAAGTAACTACCGGCCGATGAGTAATTGCTTCATACGTAAATATATTGTTTGTTACATCGACGGTTGCTTCTGAAGTTAAGGTAAGCTGTTCTACAGGAAGTTCAGAACGCTCCATCATTGCTGCAAGAGTGATCAGATAGCAGGTCGCAGCTGCTCCAAGCAGCATCTCATCCGGATTCGTACCAATCCCCGGTCCTCCCATCTCTTTAGGAATCGAGATCTTGGTTTGAAGCTGTCCTGCTTCAATCGTGCCGGTACTGTTACGTCCACCGTTCCATACAGCTTCGAGTACAAATGGGTGCTTCAAGCTGCAAACATCCTCTCTTTTGTTTTTTACTATATTATAAAGCACTTAAGAAAAAGCAATAAAGCCGGAAAGCTTCGGGAAGCTTCCGACCTTACACTCATCATATTATTTTGATTCTTCTGAATCAAGTACCGGGAACCAGCCCGGAACTCCGAGAATCATATTCCACAGCGGATCTGGAATAACAAGACGTTCCTGATCTTCTTTTGTTAAATGCACAGCAATATGTTCTTCATTGCCGGATTCAATCTTTTCAACCCAGTCGGGTTCAATAATCAATTCTCTGCCAAGTGCTATCATGGATACATTGGTATTCAGTGCACTCAGTGCTTCATCCGCTGTATGAATGTTACCAACTCCGACCAGCGGAACTCTATCTCCGGTACGCTCTGCAATCCATTCCAGTCGAGTTTTGGAATCATCAGCTCCGCGTCTTGGTTTGGACCAGAAATCGGTAAGCGAAACATGAAGATAATCTAGGTTTTTCTCAAGCAGCGCATCCGTTAATACAAAGGTATCTTCCATTGTCAGTCCCGGTGTCTCCGGTTCTTCTGGTGAAAAACGATATCCAACAATGAACGGTCCTTTTGCATATTTCTTAACTGCGGATTGAATCGAATCGATCACAGCAAGCGGGAATGTAAGTCGTTTCTCTACATCTCCACCCCAGCGGTCTTCTCTACGGTTGGAATGAGGGGAGAAAAACTGCTGGATTAAGTAACCGTTAGCTCCATGAATCTCAACCCCGTCAAAACCTGCTTCGATTGCACGGCGAGTCGCTTCTCCAAAATCCTCAATAATGGAAACGATCTCAGCATCCTGCAGTTCACGCGGTTCAGGCGATCCTGGTCTTTCACTTGCAATTGCACTCGCGCTTACAACATCTCCGCCTACCAAATCAGGGGGAGACAATCTGCCCGCATGGAAAATCTGTAACACCGCTTTTGCGCCTTGTTTTTTAATGGTATCCGCCAGTTTCTTAAGACCTGGCACAAAAGAATCATCCGATACCGAAAACTGACCTGGAAAACCTACACCGTTATCAGTTACATACGCAACTGCCGTAACAACAACACTCGCTCCATTAGAGCGGCGAGCATAATATTCCAGTTCTGCATCCGATACAGTCCCGTCCTCATTAGAAGACCAATTCGTCATCGGTGCCATCATGATTTTATTTTTTAAGATCATTCCATTCGGTAAAGTAACTTGATCAAAAAGAAGATTATATTTTGAATTCATCTCTATCACTCCCACATTTACAGCTATAAAATTAGTAAACTTTTCCTTGCTTACTGAAACAAGTATAGTTACTTTAAAGTTTCTATGCAAGCCATCATCAATAATAAGAATGTAAAAATACACATGACCATACCAAAAACGGCGTAGCAGCCGTCCTGGTATGGTCATGTGTAGTAACGATATAACCGTGTTATGGTTTGATCATAGCCATTCGCATATCTACTTCTTTTACACAATCCAGTGAATCATGGTTGTCATTGCCCACTAGCGATGATACAGGATAGACTTCCATCGGCGTATCCCGATAAGATGTAAGATAAGGGAGTAATTGATGTACTTCCGTAATTCCTGGATCAAGCCAGGCATCCAACGCTTCTTTGGTTAAAATCGCCGGCATTCGGGTATCAAATTCTCGAATTGTTAGATTAGCACTCGACATCAGCATGGTGCAGGTTCGAAGTGGAACCTTATTGGTATCTTTCCAGATCTCATAGAGACCCGCAACTCCAAACATAGACCGATCCGGCATAACTACGCGAACGGCGTATTTTCGTTTGCCATCCTGACGCCAGTAAAAGAAACCATTACAAGGAATAATACACCGTTTCGTTTCCACCATTCTCCGATAAGTCACATTATTATGAACAGACATCAAGTCTGCGTTAACAGCATCCTTGCCCCAAAAAGGAATAAATCCCCAACGATATTCGTCCATGATACGTTCCCCATCTTCATAAAGTATGAGCGGAGCATGTTGTGTCGGGCTAATATTGTAACGATTCTTGTAGTAATACATAACCCGCTGCACACCAAAATGATCACGAACTTCATCCAAATCTGCTGCAAGCGAATAACGTCTACACATCCTTTGTAACCCCCCTGAATTTTCCTTTACTATTTGCAGCAGGAGGTAAAATTATGCATAAATATTTGGTTAAAGATTTATTGGATTATGTATACTACTCTGTGCTATATTCAGCATGATCTTATATGTTTTATTTTGACCGATTCAGAAGTTACACTCGTTTCATTATTATACATATTGGTGAATAGGCTTATGGTAAAAAGAAGATTAAAAACTCGAATAGAAGGTGGGATTGCATGGATTTCTGGATTTACTCAATCATTACAATTGCTTACATCATCTTGTTATTTTTCATGTTCACCCATTTGTCACAGACAAGGCAGTGGTTTCATTACCCTATTTTACTCGTGATCTTGGCACTCGGCCTTGCTTACGATAACGGAATCATTGCAGCTGGCAATGCCATTGGCGAAGGTAAGACTCTTATGGTATTAAGCAGTCTTCGTTTTTGGATTCATGCTTTTGTCACACCAGGTCTTGTCCTTGTAGGTTATTACATACTTCAAAGATCAGGAGCAGCTATTGCTTCAAAAACATACATACGGATCTCCGCCTGGATTTTAACATTAGCATTGATACTGTATCAGACCTTTGCACAGACCTTACATGAAGTAAAAAATCTGCAACTCGCTAAGGAATACGGTGTTCTACGCTACGCTGCAGAAGGCACCTCTGGACCACCTATCATGGTTATTGTGGTGGGTATAATACTGCTGATCATCGGCATCATCTTAATCTTCCGGCAAAAATGGATTTGGATGTTTGTGGGGACTGCGTTACTTTTTATAGGACAACTGATTCCCCTTCCTTTCGAAAGTTCTGCAGCCACCAATATTTTTGAGCTCCTATTGATCATCTCTTTATGGATAACGATTTGGTTCCAAGATCAGAAGAGTGATGCTCGCCAATTTAAAAGGTGAATTTAATCCTGTTTATATTTCATGTTGTTAACTATTAATCCCATCAAAAAAACCTCCTAAAGTTGCTATGAAAGCAGGTTCGGGAGGTTTTTATCGAATCTAATTATAGTGTCCACATTCGCTGGGTGAGTACGGGAACTTCGTTTCGCTCTCCCCATTCATGTATTTCATCGAAGGCATGATCTGCTTTTTGCTTATCCAGCACCCGAAATGCAAGCCATAAGGGTACGAGTCTTTTATTTTTAGGTTTGATTCCAATATGCGGCCCATAATATTCTTCTATAATAATGGACTTCAGCTCATCAGTATGAAATATACGGTTACCTACGATAAGACGTCCTTCATGAAGTTGGATGGTTTTAGGTTTGACAGACCATTGATATAGCAGCAGTCCTAGTTCAAAAAGAAATAGTACAGTGGTCATAACTATGAAAACGTTTATGTAATCTCGATCCATATGAGCAATGGCTTTGTATCCCCCCATTAATAAGGGGTACATCCCCATGGCGAACAGATTCCTGTATCTTCTCCTCGAAATCACTTCAATCTGAGGCTCATTCATAAATCATCCCACTTTCTTTTATGCTATATTATCGATCTGATCTTTCCCTCCCGGATTTTAATCTGATATGTATCTGCCCATTCCTGCAACTGATCAAACGCTTCTTGTTCCTTATTAGGATCTGCAAAGATAAATTGTAGACGCTGAGGAATCCATTTGCGCTTCTTTAGTTTAATTTCTATCGATGAATTGATATATCCTTCTGAGACAATCAGATCGATCTGAGGAGGGAATACCACCACTTCTTGCAATATAAGCCGATCTTCCTTGATGATCAGTAACTGTTCTCTTCGAGTACGAGTATAGGTAAAGTAATAATAAAGCTCATACCCTATAAGCACGATATATACCATAATCAATGCGAATAAAAGAACGTGCAGCAACACATGATCACTCTTCCACTGAAGAACGCTAATACTTAACAGCATTAAAAATAATAATATCGTAGCTGCCAGCTGTGATTTGCGATCTTTTTTCGTAATTACATATTGCTTCTGCTCCATTTTTGTATCCTTCCTCTCTGCAAACTTAGTAAAATATGCGTTTGTACTGGATAGGAATCTGGTGGATTTCGGACCAGGTTCGCAGCTCCTTCATAATTTCATCTTCCTGCAACGTATTCTGATATTTCATCCTTAAATGAAGAGGAATTTGTTTTCTCCCCTTCAGCTTAACCCCTATAGTGGAATTCCAGTACCCATCGATCCGAATGGCTTCAATCTCCGAAGTCTTCACACTGCAAGAGCCTAGACGAAATGACCCGGGTAATAATTCAAGTTCAACGAAGCGAAGTGGATAGTATCTAAAGCTATACTTTAGGATTAGAAATAGTTTATATGAGAAAAATCCGATAACATACATATAACAACATACGGATAGGACATAAAGAAATAGCGGAATCTCAAGCGTACTATTTCTGACCAGAAAATAAATATAAGAGGAAAGTAACGGGATCGTAAATATGATTACTGCTATATCTCTTTTTCTTCTTACCACATGTATTTGTTCACTCACTCGGTTTCCCCTTCCTAATCACCCGCCTAATTCCGGTTCGAAACATCATATAGACGAAGAGCATCAATAAAGCCAAACCGAACATCAGTAGAGGAGATCTACATATTCATTACAGCCTTTTTTTCAAAAAATACTGTTTGATCCCCTCTGGGTATTCATCATTTACGCCGTAGATTTCATATCCATTCTTCTCATAAAAGGAGGGAGCTTGATAAGAAAACGTAGAAGTATGTGCGAATAAGCAGCCCATCTCCTTCCCTCTTCGCTCTGCCTCAAGCAGCATCTCCCTGCCGTACCCCGTTCTTCGGTAATCTTCTGATATCCACAGCACATCAATGTACAGCCCGTATAACCATGACTCACAAAAAATACCTCCCACGACTTCTGAACTGGCATTTTTCAAATACAAGTGGATGTTTTGCCCTGGCTTCTGCAGAAGCCCCTTACTCGCTCTTACATTATCCCCGTACAGTTTACGGCAAATATTTTGGTAATCTTCAGGATGTTCTCGAAGCTCTGATAATCGTAGATCACCAATCTCGATGTCCCTCATCATGTACTTACCCTCCCGATCTCTTGCTAGTAACCCCTGTTATTTCTCGGGTAATCGCAGGATATTATTTTCTTTGACAAAGTTTATGTTTTCTTGTCAGGAACCTTGGGAAACTCCTGATGAAAAGAGTAAAAACTCGCACTCATTTATCGATTTATAAGAACCAGACACTCATGTTTGAGGATAGAAAACAGGAAATAACTATGATATTTCCCCCCTCAGGATAATACATGCTAGGCGTTTTGTTTACATGCTTGTATACATCATACATGCTTCCTCCTCCATAAAATAAAGAAGCCCGTTTTTTCCTAGGAGGGAAATTCGGGTTCTTCCAGTTTTTACTATTATATAATTTGATAGTTATGAACGAAAGAATTTTCTTATCCGCGTGAGAGGGATTCGGCCTTGATCAGCTCTTTTCCATAACGATGCTCTTCACCTGAAATCATAAATCCGAGAGATTGGTAAAGCTCCAATGCTTTTTCGTTCTTTGTCAGTACACTTAGTCTTGCTGCAGCATACCCTTTTTTCTGTAAGTATTGCAATCCATAGCGGATAAGATGTGTTGCAATTCCTTTTTTTCGCCAAGCCGGTACGACAAAGACTTCTTCAATGGAACCTGTCTTTTCATCTTCTTGACACACCATTACGCTCGCTACGAGCTGGCTATCCAGATCTATTGCAGCAAAGCTAGTGAAATCAGTGCTTCCTTTTAACCGGCGCAGACGATGTAGCCCAATTGGATTTTCCGGCCATATCGTACTTTCTGTACGCAGATAACGTTGTTCTTCATCAGAAGATTCAAGTGCAGTTTGGATAAACCGAAGTTCAGGGATGTGTAAATTGGGAGCTTCCTGTACACTATTCAGCTCTTTTTCCATTTCATACTGTCGATACATCGGCGTAAATTCACGTTTCTCAAAAAACGCTGAATTTTCTTGTTCTTCCTGGTGATTTCCTACACACATCTGTACAGAATGCGTCTTAGGAAGATCTTGAGCGAGGACAAGCGCACGTTCATATAATGCACCGTAAAGTAAATGAAACACTTCCTCCTGATTAGATACCT
This sequence comes from Paenibacillus sp. An7, assembly GCF_009870785.1. GTDB lineage: Bacteria > Bacillota > Bacilli > Paenibacillales > Paenibacillaceae > Paenibacillus. The sequence goes on along the minus strand of NZ_WTWX01000016.1, from coordinate 8,931 downwards.
CAGGCCTGACCTTTATATTCATATAGATTTGGTGGTAGTTCGCCACTATACCGTCTTTCGTTCCTTCGTATTCACCGGCCCCATCCTGAGATTGAATGGTTATAATTTCTACTTGTCCTTTGCCAACAAGAATCTCTCCGTGAAAGGCCAAATACACGTTATTGTGATTCTCTTCCGGACCTGGCCACCAAAAAATGGCATGTTTAAACTTTGCTGTTACCGCTAGATACAACTGTACAACTTGTTCATGACATGAATCATTATATGGTTTTAAGACAATTTGTCCCATTCGCATCCTCTTTCCCTGTTTTTTCTAATGTTACCCCAAAAAGTGCCATTATCAAGTTATTATATATCTATAAGTGTTATCTACCACCTGCTCTACCTTTTCATGAAATCGAAGGAGTGAAGCGCTATGTATGTCGGCCGGATCAAAGAAATTGTACGTCATCCTATAAAATCGTTCCAAGGAGAACGGGTACCCCGTACTCAAGTGATGGAATATGGACTCTATGGGGATCGCAGTCATGCTTTTGTACACAAATCAAATCAAAATCAATATGTAACGATTACTCAGTTGCCGCAAATGGCTAGTTTTCAGGCACATTTTACTGATCAAGAAGATCAAGAACATTTCCCTCGTGTAGAAGTCATTACCCCTCAGGGACAGAAATATTATTTTGGTGATGAGGAACTGAATCGAACATTAGAAGAACTGTATAAAAAAGAAATCGTGCCAATCCAGTTCGAGCCTGCTCATGTGCCCTTAGGAGCGATCGAAGAAGAACCGATTCAACTTGTCACAGATGCTTCCATTTCAGAACTTGAGAAACTATGGGCAAATAATGAAGTGGATTCACGTAGATTTCGGCCCAACTTCGTATTGTCGCTTGCCCATCAGGTTCCTTTTATTGAGGATGAATGGTTTGGCAAAAGGATGCAGATTGGAGAGAGCGTTATCTTACTTATTAAACGTCCTTGTAAGCGTTGCTCCATTATTAATGTTGATCCAGAAAGTTCCGAGCGTGACCCCTCTCTGCTGAAGAAGGTAGTTACAGAGCGGAATAACCAGTTTGGTATTTATGCTTCTGTACTGCAGACGGGTATTGTTACCGAAGGGGATGAAGTCGTACTTTTGGATTAGCCTTATAAATAATAAAACCCGGAAGGTTATTCCCTTCCAGGTTTCATCATTCATATCTTATGCTTTTACTTCAATTGGCTTTTTCCAAAGTCCAAGAATCAAACCAGACACAACGGCACCAATCGCTACAGCAAGTAAGAACAGCAGTGCATGGTTAGCAAGTGCAGCTACAAAAATACCGCCATGCGGTGCGGGAAGGTTAATTCCCCACAATTGTGTTAGTCCGCCTGCAATACCGGAACCAATAATACAGGAAGTCAGAACACGAAGCGGATCAGCTGCTGCAAATGGAATCGCACCTTCGGTAATGAAGGAAAGTCCCAGCACGTAGTTGGTTACCCCTGATTTACGTTCTTGTTCCGTAAACTTGTTCTTGAAGAACGTTGTAGCTAGGGCAATTGCAAGCGGCGGAACCATACCGCCAGCCATTACTGCTGCCATCATCAGCCCATTCTCGTTCCCGCTGGAAGTAAAGACACCAATGGAGAATGTATATGCTGCTTTATTAAACGGACCACCCATATCAACGGACATCATTCCTCCAAGAATGACACCAAGAAGCACCATGTTCCCTGTACCGAGGTTATTCAGTATGTCTACCAAACCTACGTTAATCCAACTGAAAATCGGTGAAAGAATGTAGTACATTAATGCACCGGTAATCAGAAGACCAAAAACAGGATATAGCATAATGGATTTCAGTCCATCAATTGCTGATGGTAAATATTTAAACACTCTACGCAGACCAAGAATTACATAACCCGCTAGAAAACCGGCTGCAAGACCGCCAAGGAACCCAGCGTTTGCATTTACTGCCATTAAACCGCCGACCATACCAGGCATAAGAGCTGAACGATCTCCAATACTCATCGCAATAAAACCAGCAAGGACCGGAATCAGGAAGTGGAATGCTCCATCTCCGCCTCCAATGGTCTGTAGTAACTGGAAGAGCGGACTTTCCGAACCAGCTGCTTGTTCAATGAGGAATGAGATAGCAAGCAGGATACCTCCACCTACCACGAATGGAAGCATATGCGAAATCCCGTTCATGAGGTTTTTATAGAGCGTACTTCCTATGCTTGTCTTTTCTTCGTCCGCAGAGGAAGTGGATGACCCTGCATCCGCCTGAAGTATAGGTGCATCACCTTTTAAAGCCTTAGTAATTAGTTCCTCTGGCTTGCGAATTCCGTCCGCTACAGGGCGCTGAAGTACAGGTTTTCCATGGAAACGGTCCAGATCCACCTTTTTACCAGCTGCAATAATGACTCCTTTTGCCCGGCGAATTTCATCTTCAGTCAGAACGTTCTTTGCACCTTCTGCTCCGTTTGTCTCTACCCGGATACTTACTCCCATCTCTTTTGCTTTTTTAAGCAATGCATCCTCTGCCATAAAAGTATGAGCAATACCCGTCGGGCAAGCCGTAACGGCTACAACAAAATCTTCGGAAGAATCTGCTTTGGTTTCTGCTTCTGTTTTTGATTTTGTATCTGCTTTTTCTTTTGTTTCTGCAGGAGCTGCTTCAGATGCAGCTTTCTTTTCTGCTTCTTTTTTCGCTTGCTCTTCTTCTTCACTTTGTTGTTTATCATCGAATAACGCAGTTACTTCATCTGGTGTTTTCGTATTCATCAATTGCTCAATGAAGTCAGCGTCAATTAACAGCTTAGACAAAGCAGCAAGCGTACGAAGATGCGTATTCCCTGCTCCTTCCGGGGCAGCAATCATAAAGAATACATGAGCTGGTGCTCCGTCTAAAGAATCATAGTCAATCCCTGCTTTGCTTTTTGCAAAAACAACCGTTGGTTCATTTACGGCTTTCGTTTTGGCATGCGGCATCGCAATACCTCCACCAATCCCCGTACTTGATTGCTCTTCTCTCTTATAGATCGCTTCCTTGAACAAGTCCGGGTCGTTAATTCTTCCGCTTTTGTTAAGGCTCGCAATCAGTTCATCAATGGCTTCGGCCTTTGTTGTTGCCTTTAAATCCATTATCATTACGTCTTTGATCATTAGATCTGTAATTCTCACAGTATGCACTCCTTTACTTAGACAAGTATGAAAAATCGAATTTCCTTACCCATGTTGTATGTTATTTCCACTCATTAATTTGGACCTCAGGGATCAGTGCTTCAATCTGTTCTTTCACTGCAAGATCGTCGGAGAACGCAGTCGCACTACCTGAAGCAACACCCGTACGGAACGCTTTCAGTACATCGCCTGTCAGAGCAAACGTTCCAATAAAGCCAGCAATCATGGAATCTCCAGCACCTACTGAATTTTTCACTTTACCAGCAGGAACATTAGCGTGATACACCTCATTATCCGTAATTAACAATGCACCTTCACCCGCCATAGAGATCAGCACATGCTTAGCACCATTTTCCAGTAGTTTCCGGCCATATTTCACCAAATCCTCTTTCGTATCAATGGTAACGCCGAATAGTTCTGCCAGTTCATGATGATTCGGCTTTACAAGCAGAGGTTTATCTTTCAGTGCTTGTAACAAGGCTTCTCCCGTTGTATCGATAACAAAGTCAGCCCCTGCTTCTTTACAAACCTGAATTAATCGATCATAAAAGTCACTGCCAAGTGAAGGAGGTACACTGCCCGAAAGAACGAGAATATCGCCTTTTCTCAAATGAGAGAGCTTTGCTACAAGAGCTTGCGCTTCTTCATTCGTAATTGCAGGTCCTAGTCCATTAATTTCCGTTTCATCGCCATGCTTCAGCTTCACATTAATTCTTGTATCATCAGAAATCGATACAAAGTCGGAAGCAACCGTGCTCTTAGATAAGAAATCACGAATGAATTCACCTGTGAAACCGCCAAGGAATCCCATCGCTGTATTTTCCGCACCAAGCTGGGTAAGAACTCTAGAAACGTTAATCCCTTTTCCTCCAGGTAACTTCAAATCCCGTTTCATTCGGTTTAAATGACCGAGCTGTAATTGTTCAACTTCCACGATATAATCAATGGAAGGATTCAGTGTCACTGTGTAGATCATTGTTCATCCCTCGATTACTTTATATTTCTGACTAATGGGAACTTTATATGGTTCAGGCACCATATCGGTAATTAGCGTTGCTTCATTCAAGTCAAACAACTTAGCAAACGCAATTTCACCAAATTTACTGGAATCAGCTAGCACAAAAGTTTCACCAGACAACAAATGCGCATTCCGTTTTATTAAGGCTTCCTCCGGGTCAGGAGTAGTATACCCCATCTTTACATCAATTCCATTCGTACCAATAAACGATTTATCAAAACGGAATTGATTCATATTTTGAAGTGCGATACTCCCTATGACTGCTTTCGTATGCGTTTTCATCAAGCCGCCAAGCAAGTAACTGCGGATATTTTTGGAGACTAACGCATCCACATGAGACAATCCATTCGTTACTACTGTAATATTCTGTGCTTCTATATAAGGAATCATGGAAAGTGTAGTTGTACCTGCATCTAGATAGATACAATCGCCATTTTGCAATTGCATTGCTGCGAGCCTGGCAATTTTATTTTTTTCACGAATGTTTTTGAATGTTTTTTCATCCATACCTGGTTCGGTACTTTTTTGTGTAATTAGTGAAGCACCACCATGGACTCGCTTAAGCAGACGATTTGCCTCCAGATCAATAAGATCTCTTCTAACTGTTGATTCAGAAGCACCTAGCAACTCTACAAGCTCTTGCAGTTTGACAACGCCGCGTGATTGTAAGCGTTCTAAAATCAAACGGTATCGTTCTTCAGTAAGCATTCCCATTCCTCCTGACAGTTCTTATAGTATCATAAAATCATCAAAAAACAATCACTTTCTATCAAAAAAAATCAAAATCTATCATAGCTCATTTATTCTGTCACAATTATTTAAAAAATAAGGATATCAACCAAAAATATCAATCGAACATGAGATCTACCTCACGGCTCTCTTCCACTATTTACTTTTATAATCATTACCCTTTTTCTAGTCGATCTGTTCTTTATCTTCCATAGGATTGCATTTTATTATTTGCCTATTCTTTTCACTGACTCTGTTCCTAATATTTGACGTCTTAAGGATTACCACCAGTGCTCAGAGCATTATCTAGTTCAGTACATAAAAATTTTATTACATTAATATTTCCTCTTGATTTCTGGCTGAAAAAGCAAAAAAAAGGCTTACCCCTTGGTTTTGGAGCAAGCCTTCTTGAATTAGGTCTACATGAATGATCTATGCGAATTAGGTGTCTACGTGAAACTGATGTACGTGAAAGATTTAAGCGAATCAGGAGGATATCCTTTTCTCCAAAGTTTCTGCAAAAAGAATTACCATTTACAAAGTAAGGATTAGCTCTTGTTGTTTTTTCGTCAGGCTGTTCAGTACCAGCTCATAGGAATGATCAATCATTGATGTTACATCTTCAAGCGATAAACTTCCTTGAAGAGATATTGAATTCCAGTGCTTCTTGTTGAGATGATAGCCGGGAACTACTTCTTCGTGTTGTTCTCGTAAATTTTCAGCAATCACGGGATTACATTTGAGAGAAATATCAGTAGCTTCCTGTTTCTCGTTGAACGTTATTAAGGCAAACATCTTGCCTCCGATTTTGACAACAAGGGGCGCAGGACCAAAAGGGTAATCTTCTTTTGCCCCCTTTTTAGAAAGACAATATGCTTTAATGGTATCGTTCTTCATAAAATCGTTCTCCTTGATTCTTGTTGTATAGGGGTATTCCATATGCGCTCTACTTTGGTCAGCTTCATATCACGAAAAATTAAATGGTAGATATCCGGCATCGTGGTTTGTTTCCAAAAAGAAAACCCATAATTTGAATCATAATAGTTCATTATTATGGTCATAATATTCCCGTGCGTGCCAATGACAACTTGCTTTCCCGCATATTGTTCCAGCAGAAGTTCAAGAACAGGAATAGACCGCTCTTGCGCCTGCTTTGTCGACTCTCCTCCGTGCAGCGAGTAATCCTTGTCCTCAAATGACTTTTTGATGGCCTGGAGAACAACTTCCCATTCTTCCTCATAAAGGGGTCCTGTTATCAAACGTTCACGCAAATTTTCGTATTCTACGATCGGAAGCCTTTTTTGCTCTGCTACATATTGAACCGTCTGAATGGCTCTTCTATAAGGACTTGAGACCACAGCATCTACCTTAATATCGGCGAACACATTTGCAACACACTTCGCGTACTCTAAACCTTGCTCCGTAAGGCCTCGTGAACGTTCCTCTCCATGAATATACATAGATTCTGCATGTCTAACCATATAAATATGCCTTTCGGTAGATGTCATGTCAGGTGCCCTCCTTTGATGTAATCCAAGATCGTCTTAACGACTTCTTCTCGTTTCATCGGGTCTGTATCAAGTATTTAACCGCGCAAGGGGTTGAAGTTCAGATGGGACTGCCTTCTGCTTTTGCCTATACCATTACTTACAAGATCGTCCACAAAACTCAATCTTGTAAGAACAACTTCCCCGTTGCTTATAACTCAACCACTGCCTTAATGACGCCCGATGCAGGTTTAAGCCAACTATTAAATTCTCCAATCATATTCTCGAAGCTGGAGCGATGTGTCAGATAACCGCCGGGATTAATATATCCGGTTGATACCGCCTGAATTACAAGATCGAAATCCTCCATGGTAGCATTTCTACTTCCCATCAAAGTAATTTCACGACTGTGAAAGTCCGGATCATGAAAGGAAATGTTACCATTCACCAAACCCACATAGGTTATTGATCCGCCATGCGATACCATCTCAAATGTATTCATCATAGATTTTGCATTGCCCGTAGCATCGATTATGACAGGAGCAAGATCACCATTTGTCATTTCAGCAAGTTTCTCCTTAGGATTCTGCATAGCATTCAGCGTATCTTCAACCTTAACCCAGGACTTGCAAAAAGCCAGACGCTCTTCATTCACATCCATTGCAAATACACGGGCACCCGCGAATTTTGCCATGGCCATGACCCCAAGACCTATTGGACCTGCACCAATGACCAGCACTGTACTGCCCGCAGTCGCCCCGCATCTTCGTACCGCATGAGCTCCAATGGCCAAAGGTTCGAGGATAACGGACTGATCCAAGGTCATACTGTTTGTATTGATTAAATGTTCGACCGGAATGCAGATCCGCTCTCTCATTCCCCCGTCAATATGAACACCAAGTACTCTCATGTTCTGGCAGCAATTGGTTTTGCCGTTTCGACAAGCAATACAGCAGCCACAGTGCATATAGGGCACAATACTTACCTGGTCGCCGGGCCGAAGCCCAAAATCATTATCTCCAATCTCTTCAATTACTCCAGCTAGTTCATGACCAAGTATCCTCGGATAATGAAAGAAAGGCTGGTTACCTAAATATGCATGATAATCGGTACCGCAGATACCAATTCGCCGAACATGTACAATTGCATGTCCTGGTTTCAATACAGGTTCTTCTAGATCATCCCTGAATGTTAATGTTCCGATCTCTTCACATACAATCCCCTTCATTACACGGTTCCTCCTTTAATCTAGAGCTGTTTCATTGTATTCGTCTAGTCCACTCTTCCAAGATAGATTGTGAACCGGTTTCAGTATCTCAAGAACTTCCTTTAAGAGGGACCGGTCGAGGGGCTCCTCAGTCCATACTGCATTTCTCACAATATTATCTGGATTCGCAGTACTTACGAGCGTTGTAGGAATGTCTTCATTTTCTGTTGAGAACTGTATGGCCAATTTGGCGATATCAACGCCGTGAGATGCACAGTATTCTGCCGCTTTACAACATGTTGCTTTAAGTTCCTTGCTGGCCGGATGCCAATCCGGAGTCTCGCGGTTGCTTAGCAAACCCATGGATAACGGGGAGGCATTGACAAGTCCTATATTTCTGTGAGTTAAGAGGGGGAGTAAATCCAACAATGAGGTGTCATTTAATGAATAATGACAATATGACAGGATTGTATCAACTTCAATTTGCGGAAGAATTGTGTTAAAGAGCTTCAACGGCAACCCACTGATCCCGCAGTAACGGATTTTCCCTTGATTCTTTAACTTATAAAGAGCAGGAACCGCCTCTTCGAGAATGATTTGAGCAGGAACAAACTCAATATCATGCAAGAAAAGTATATCTAAATAATCGGTATGTAGACGCGCCAGACTTTCCTCTACGCTTCTTAGGATCCTCGCTGATGTAAAATCAAAACTGTTCTCACCGTAACGTCCGGCCTTAGAGGAGAGCAAAAATGTATCCCGAGGAATTTGCTGCAATGCCTTGCCGAGCACACTTTCTGCTTTGGTATGTCCGTAATAGGGGGATACATCAATATAATTAATACCCGCATCAATAGCTGCATGAACAGTGTGCATACTCTCATTGTCATCTGTCTGACGGAAAATAGAGCCAAGCGAAGAAGCACCGAAACTAAGTACGGATACATCAAGTCCCGTTCTTCCTAATTTCCGGTATTTCATGATAATACCAACTCCATTCCCTAATGATATTTATGTATCTTATCTGCTCTTTACATTGTTCAGAAAATTTTCGGGCTGAACATAGGTTCACTTTCTAGCGCACTCTCTTTTTCAGGAAAAGTATAAACAGTCATCACAATTACTGACCCTAATCAGCTAATAAGAAGCATAGACTATACCAATATCTTCTATAAGTTTAGGATATTTTCCTTTACACAAAATATATTTTTTCCTGATAAGAAGCAATACATTTGAAGGTTACTTTTCATCTCAGACTGTAGAAACGAGAGCGTAAAATATTTTGTGTAAATAGATAAATAGCAAAAAGGAAGACCTTTTC
>NZ_WTWX01000015.1 GCF_009870785.1 Paenibacillus sp. An7 | reverse complement strand
TACTTTCTACAAGAAGAGGATATTTTCATTTACACAAAATTCTTGACGCTACCTTTTATTGTAATATCGTTCTTTTATAATGGTATCTTTGGTTTGTTAACTAGAGAGAGCATGTATGTAATTTTATTGTTAGGAAAAGAAACTTTATTAATAAATAAAGAAAAAGTGCGGAAGTAGGCAGGGTTGTTCTGCCTACATTCAGCACTTTCGCTTTTTACGATAACACTCCGGTAAGAGTAGGATTTATATTAAAAAATAAACATGAGCCTATCCAGAATACCTGTAATATCAAGAAAGACGATGATGATTACGATCGGAATAATATATCTCATAATAAAGAACCAAACTTGAAATGCTTTACCGCCTAAACGTGAATGTTGTAACAATTCTTCGCGGAGCGTGCTTTTCTTCAACTTCTGGGTCACGAAAATGGAGATTAAAAATACACCAAGCGGCATTAAAATATTACTAACTAAATAGTCCGCAGAATCAAATATCGTTTTTGAGAAGATCAAGAAATCGGACAGCACACTGTACGATAAAGCCGAAGGGACTCCTACGATTAGAATGAGAGCACCGATAAGATAGGTATACTTTGTTCTGTTTTCTTCCTTCCCTTTCACAACAGAGGCAACAATGATTTCTAACATGGAAAAGGCGGAAGTTAAGGTAGCAAATAAAAATAAGGCTAAGAAACCAATTAAGAACGCTTCTCCAAAAATAATCTGATCAAAAACCGCTGGTAAGACGACAAATAGGAGTCCTGGGCCCTCAGCCGGTTCTAAACCTAGAGAAAATACCGCTGGGAAAATGGCTAACCCTGCTAGTAACGCAATCAGTAAATTCATCGATACAATCGAAATGGCAGGCTGGATTAAGCTTTCTTTTTTAGACAGATATGAACTGTAGGTTACCATTACCGAGACGCCGACACTTAAGGAGAAGAATGCCTGTCCCATCGCGAAGAGAATACTCTCAGAAGTAATATTCGAGAAGTCAGGTGATAGAAAGAATTTCACACCTTCAACCGCGTTAGGCAGGGTAAGCGAACGAATGATCAGGATCAAGAATAATACAAATAAAGCAGGCATCAATATTTTACTAACTCTTTCGATGCCATTTTGTATTCCTTTTGCGACGACAAGAACAGTAAACGCGAGGAATACGAACTGAGCAGCGATAACGAGAGCAGGGTTCCCAATCGTCTGATTAAAAACAGAAGTATAATCTGCACCCTCGCTTATAATGCCGCCAAACAATCCTTTTACAAAATAGATCACGATCCAGCCGCCAATTACACTATAAAAAGATAATAATAGGAAACAAGTGAATACCCCTAATTTCCCAATCCAATGCCATTTCGTGTGGGGAGCGATACTACGATAGGCGCTGATGGCTTCTTTTTGTGTGCTGCGTCCAATCACAAACTCTGCTAACAATAAGGGGAAACCCATGAATAAAGAAAATAGAATGAAAAGAAGAAAAAATGCGCCTCCTCCGCTTATGCCCGTGACATAGGGGAGTTTCCATATGGCGCCTACCCCGATGGCTGACCCTGCTGCTGATAAAATAAAACCGATCTTCGATGACCACTGCTCAGATGTTTGCATGTTAATCCATCCAATCTATTGTTATTAGGTCCTCTACAGGTGTTAAAGTAGAAAACAAAAAAAGCCGCGTCTCTATCTTAAAAGATAGGGACGTGGCTTTTCACGCGGTACCACCCTAATTGGAAGCAAAACATCCTGCTTCCCACTCGAGAAAATAACGGTTTCCTCCGTTTTCACACTGCACTCTGACTTGTATAGTGCAGCATAAAAAAGCTCCAAGAATGAAATTCACCAAATCTATGTATCAGTTCCCACCAACCACTGATTCTCTGTAAACAGGGAGACCGGCTTAATAAAGTTCTCTTCGTTGCTTATGTCGTATTTATGATAATAGTCGAAATTATAGTATGGTAATTCCCAGCGGTCAAGTGTTTTTTGCTCCCCCTTGTGAGGTGAGCGTCTGTTTAATATATAACTAGGTGGGTAATTTCATTGTACGAGCATGAAAATACAGAAAGAATGAGGTATCAAATCAAATGAAAAAACAACTAGCTTTACTGAGTGCAGCAGCCATTATTGTCTTAGGTGGATGTGGAAGTGAATCGACTGAACAATCAGATCCAAACACGAATCAGACTCAAACGGAGCAAAGCGGGGCAGAGCAAAGTGTGACAGATCAGAACCAAGCAGAACAAAATATTACGGACGAAATGGATATGAATCATTCCAGTTCAGGAGAAGTACCCAATGGTTTAAAAGAAGCAGACAACCCAACCTATCCGGTTGGTAGTGAAGTCATCCTAAAATCGGACCACATGGAAGGTATGAATGGAGCAGAAGCAACGATTGTAGGTGCTTATGAAACCACTGCTTATGAAGTTTCTTATACCCCAGTTACAGGCGGAGAACCTGTGAAAAATCATAAATGGGTCGTTCATGAAGAAATTAAAGATATGACGAACCAAACGTTGAAAGATGGGACAGAAGTTACTTTAGAGGCAGATCACATGCCTGGTATGAAAGGTGCACCTGCAGTCATTGATTCTTCAGAGATGACTACTGTGTACATGGTAGACTATACGCCGACAACAGGTGGAGAGCCGGTAAAAAACCATAAATGGGTAACAGAAGAAGAGCTTTCTGCAAAATAAAGATAAAAAAATATTCTGTTATATTAAAAAGCAACCACTTTTTGGTTTCCAAATGCCAAATAGGAGGTTGTTTTTTTGTGTATGGAATAAAAAAATCTGATAGACTTCATCATCCTAATCAATAACTATTAGATGATTCCAAAAATTAATATATAAATTCCAATCGTTTTGCTGTTCTATACCGTCTTAGTAATGTGAGAATAGGATATACGATTTTTCTAGTACATAAATTTTCAAAAGAAGGAGGGACGATAAACGATGGAGGAAGCAATACATAATCGATCGAGAGCAACAGATGTTAATCTACTAGATGAAGAACATTTTAGTAGTTACCTATCTGGTCAGCAACAAAAACTCTATTCGGTCGCATACAGTTATATACGAAATGAAACAGACGCGATAGAAATCGTACAGGAAGCCACTTGCAAGGCTTGGATGAAGAGAAAGAAATTGAATAGAGAAGAATCGTTCACCCCCTGGCTCATTCGAATTATGATTAACTGCTGTATGGACGAGCTGAGAAGAAAAAACCGTTGTATTCCTCTTCTAAATAAAAAACAGTGGACTATGGCTATTTACATGCCGTAGAACACTGCTTTTTATTGCTTTTATAAACCATTCGAATGCATTATTCATCCGATTTACATTTGGAGAATGTCTCCTTAATCTCTTCGAAAAAAATATTGGCGGCCTTGGAAAACACTTGATGTTTCTTCCAAACGATATTTAATCCAGATTCAAGTCTTGGTTCTAAAGGTCTAAAACAAAGATTACTATCACTAGATGTATTTGCAATCTTATCAAGGGTAACTGCATAACCGATCCCTTCTTCAACCAGTATGGCAGCATTATAAACTAGGTTATATGTCGTAATCGTATTTAATTTATCGTAATCTTCCCCAAACCACTCAGAAAATTCATTCCTAGACAGTCCTGTTTTAATAGCTTGTCTTGATAAAAGGAGAGGAACGCCTATTAAATCCCTCTTTTGTATGCTTTCCTTTAGAGCCAGGGGGCTGTCTTTTCTCATAACAACTCCCCACACATCTTTTGCCGGGATGTTGATATAATTATATTTTGACAAATCGGCTGGTTGAATTAGAATTCCAAAATCAAGTAATCCCTTATCAAGTTGCTCTGTCACATCATCGGAGTTTCCACTATGAATGTGATATCGAATCGCTGGATATTTGATCTGCAAACTTTTTATGGTTTGCGCTATTAGTTTCATAGCCTCTGTTTCTCCGCCCCCTATGTATACATCTCCCCTAATCGTTTCTTCCATGGAATGAAATTCGTCTTCCACTTTAACGACCATATTTATGATTTCTTCTGCTCTTTTTCTTAGGATCATGCCTTCCTCTGTAAGATCAATATGGTGACTTTTACGAATAAATAATTTCTTTCCTAGCTCCTCTTCGAGCTCTTTCAATTGTCTTGACAAAGTGGGTTGTGTTACATGCAAAAAATGGGCTGCCGCTGTTATACTACCTTCTCTTGCTACAGTGAGAAAATAACGCAGAACTCTTAATTCCATATCCCATTCTCCTTTTTATATATTAGTATATATATTTATGAAATGCTTATAAAGCATATGTTGATATAAGATATAGGTAATTGCTATGAACGATAAACACACAAAAATATCTATCAAATGGATGTAGTAATTCTCCACATATATTTTTTGCTATTCATATTTTGGTGAGTGATAAAAATCAGCTTGTCATTTTGGAACGACAATGGTTAATCTTGAGAATTAATCGGACAAGAAGATCCTTTTATCATAGAATAATATAGAGGTCAGGACGCTTTCTAAGTCCGTAACGTATGCCATAAAATAAAGAGAAGAGGAGGAATTACGAATGAATTATAAGAATATATTATTTGATCTAGATGGAACTCTTACCGATCCGAAGATTGGAATTACAAAATCAATCAGCTATGCTCTAAACAAAATGGGAATAACGGTAGAAAGTTTGGATGAACTTGAGATATTTATAGGACCTCCGTTAGCTGTTACTTTCCAGGAATTTTATGGCTTTGATGAAGACAAGACGAATACCGCGATTGAATATTACCGGGAATATTTTAGTGTTACGGGTCTTTACGAAAACGAAGTGTATACCGGAATAAATGAGCTATTGGAGCTACTTACTAAGGATACGAGCAATCGTCTTTTTGTAGCTACTTCAAAACCGCAGGTTTTTGCCCAGCAGATCATAGATCACTTTGAACTTGGTTCGTACTTTGAATATGTTTGTGGCAGTGAACTTGATGGAACGAGATCAGCCAAAGCGGAAATCATCGGTTATCTACTGGAGAATTTTAATCTGAATCCGGAAGAAACCGTCATGATTGGTGACCGTAAATATGACATCATAGGAGCACAAAATCATGGAATTAACTCGATTGCTGTAGGTTATGGGTTTGGCAGCAGAGAGGAACTCACGGATATTCAGCCTACGTATCTAGCGCAGAACATTCAAGAACTTACTGAACTTCTCAGCGCAGATCAAATGTCACATAGCCAAAAAAGATAGTAGGGCATACCTTAAGGAATAATTACCTTTACGGTTACCTTTCAAAGCTTGACGACAGAACAGGCTCAAAAATGAAAATAAATGGATCGTTTAGAACATATTAATCTGATCAACAAAAGAGCAAAAACCTCGAAATTTGAGGTTTTTTGTTGTAAAAAGATTCAAAATCTTAAGAATACATCCTAGAAAGTAGTTTAGAAAACGCTTACAATTACTTTTGAAACCAAGTGTGGATGAAACAAGGTCCACCGAATAGGAGGATGAATGATGTTAAAGAAGAAAACATTAGGGAGGAAATTAATGACCGTATTACTCAGCGTATCTATGCTGCTATTGACGCTAGGTTCGGTAGGCAACTCGCCTGTTGAGGCTGCACCTAGTTTTGCAAAAGGAGCTGATATAAGCTGGGTGGCAGGAATGGAAGCACAGGGATATAAGTGGAAAGACAAAAACGGTGTCACTCGAGATATACTGGAAATATTGAAAAATGATTATCAAATGAACTCCGTTCGTTTACGTGTATGGGTAAATCCAAACATGAGTGATTACGCAAACGGTTACATGAATGCAGAGAAAGCATCGGAACTAGCCTTACGTGCGAAAAAACTAGGTATGAGTGTTATGCTTACCCTGCATTACAGTGATTCTTGGGCAGATCCCGGACAGCAGAACAAACCTTATGCATGGCGCAATTATACATTTGAGCAGCTAATGGATGCGGTGTGGTCCCATACGGTGTACGTGATGAATACGATGAAGAGTAAAGGCGTTACACCGGATTGGGTACAGATCGGCAACGAGACAAATGATGGAATGCTCTGGAATGATGGAAAAGCATCAGTGAACATGAAAAATTACGCTTGGCTTGTGAATACAGGTCATAATGCAGTTAAATCAGTCAGCAGCAGTACGAAGACCATCGTCCATCTAGCAAATGGTGATAACGGCACGGTACTTGATTGGAATATTGGTGGACTTGTTACGAACGGAGCGAATTTTGATGCAGTTGGCCTATCTTTGTACCCGTCATCTACAGACTGGTCTAGCGCAGTAACAAAGACAGTAACAAACGCGAAACTTATGGTATCTAAATATGGGAAAGAAGTACTCATGTCCGAAATTGGAATGGACTACAATCAACCTGCTGAGGCTAAAAACTTTATTTCGAAAATAAAAACCGAGTTCCGCAATATCTCCGGTGGTAAAGGTTTAGGCGTATTCTACTGGGAACCGCAAGCTACACCTGGATATAACGGAGGATACAATAAAGGAGCTTGGCAAGCGGATGGTAAACCAACCATCGCATTAGATGGATTCCTGAATTAATAGTACACTACTATTTTTCAAATCGTTAAAATAGACAGAAAGAGCCGCGAATAGACGCGGTTCTTTTTGTTATCAAGCAAGTGAAACCGGCTTGTACTCAAGTCGATCGTATAAAGTGCAAGAATTTCATAGATATAATGATAAATCATAGGCTATAATTAGCCAAAGGGATTATTCCTCTTACTGCATATCAATAAAGGCCAGATCGCTTGAGGAAACGGCTAAACTAACTAGACATAGAGGGGGGATCATGGTTGGTTGAGATTGTAAGAGGCGATATTGCTTATGCTGGGGAGGATATCATTGGCCATTTGGTGACTTGTAAGGGAATTATGGGAGGCAGTATTGCAAAACAGATTAAAGTAGAATACCCAGAAGCTTATTCTTCCTACATTACACTGACCAATAGTGAGATTTCACTATTAGGACAAGTTCAATTTATTCAGACCAAAGGAAAGTTTATCGCGAATCTCTTTGGACAGAAATATTATAAAAGAGGTATATTACGTAAGAAGCAATCGTGTAATAAAAAAGCGTTAGAAAGAGCATTAGTGGAACTACGCCACTTTGCTGAGTCTCATCAATATTCTATCGCTTTACCTTATCGTATGAGCTTTAATCGGACGGGTACGGAGTACCGAGATATCCTTACTATAATTCACCGGGTGTTCGCTGATTATCCGGTCACTCTATATTCTATTATTGATCTAGAAAATAACAGTGAGGAAGAGTGAATTTATAGATATGCTTCTCAGCAAGCTGGCTTACATACATACATATAGCTTCTTTCATCTTATGTTCCTTCATGAAGCCGTCATTATGACGGTTTTTGTTGTTTTTAATATTTGTAATGTTTGAATGCGATAAAAGGTTTAAATAGTTGATGGTAGTATTTCAGACCATTTATATATAATGTAGCAAGGAAGAAGAAAATGTTGGATTAATGGAAATCTGTACCATTGATTTTTACTGTGGATAAAGATGGTTAGAAGGTGTCTTTAAGAAGCTTAGAAAAATCGAAAATTCGAGCGGTAAGGAGCGGTCAAATGTATAGGATTGCCATATGTGATGACGATGAGCAGCAGAGAAAACAGGTCAGGCGGATGCTGATCACTTTATCTGTAAAAACCGGGGTTGAATTTGAGTTGATCGAGTTTACATCCGGCGAACAGTTGATTGCACATTATGAGAATCAAGAAGCACCTTTTCATATTCTTGTCCTAGACATTGAGATGAGTGGACTGAACGGTATTCAGACTGCGCAGAAGCTAAGAGCGATGAAACGGAATCACGAACAGATTGTGTTCCTGACCAGTTATGCTGAATATATGCTGGAGAGCTTTGATGTGGTCACCTTTCAATACTTAATTAAGCCAGTCGAACCGGAAATCTTCGAGATGAAGATGCGGAAGCTGTGCGAGTATTTTCAGGAACGTGATCAGACGATTCTGATTATCAAATCGGCGTATGACGAGATTGTGCTGCGGCAAGATGATGTTATCGCGATCGAAGCAGTTAAGAGTTTGACGGTGAAAAGCAAGTTGAAGTTCACGACAGTAGGTGCCGTTTACGATGATGGCCGTGGTTTGATCTCAAGCTATGCGAAGGAACTGAAAAATAGCAGATTCTTGCAGATTCACCGCTCTATTCTGATTAATCTGCTCCACGTACATAAATTTTCCAGCAACAAAGTGGTGATGTCGAACGGTATGGAACTGCCGATTGGGCGGTCCAAGATCAAAGAAGTTAAGGATGTCTGTACTAAATTTATGGTCATGAAGGGGGAGTGAGACGATGAATCTCATTCTTCTGCCGCTAAATATAGGTGTCGCGCTGGTCATGGCCGTACAAGTGAACTTTTACTTTAATTCCGTTTTGGGCAAGGAGAATAGCAAAGCAGAAAAATGGATGTATATTCTTGCATTCCTCATCTTAAATATGGTGTATTTGACTGTTTATTTTTCATCGCTATGGTCCTCGTTAATTGCGCTGGCAGTCATCTTTTGTCTATCAATTGGGTATGAAGCTAGCATTCGTCTGAAAATCGTGTTTTCCGTCCTTTATGCGGTACTGCTTACACTAGTGAATAACATCTGCTTGTTTATGCTGGATCCTTCCATTACCGTAGGGACAGAAAATTCAATTTTCACCATGGAGTCAGGTCAAGTGTTATTTGCTTCAAGCCTTCTGCTTAGTTGCACAGTTATGTTCGCAGTCATTCAGGTTATTCGGTTTTTCACTAAACGCAGAAGTTATCCGCTGCAATTCCGCTACTTCCTGCTGTTTCTCATCGTGCCGATTATTAGTGCTTACCAGGTGAACGTGCTGACTATTTACAGCGAGAAAAATGTTCATTATTTTCTGTCGGTGTCCGGTTTCATTGTTCTGAATGTTCTGGTTGTCTATATTCTCGATACGGTGATTGCCAGATTTCAACTTCAACACGAGAATGCTCAGCTTCAGCATCAGATGGATTACCAAGATGCCAATTATGAAAAGACGGTACACAGCTTCAAAAAAATCAAAGGCATGATTCACGATACGAACCAACATTTTCTGTATGTGAACGAATGCATTGAACGGGGGAGGACAGCCGAAGCGAGTGAGCATATCCGGATGACGCTGAACATGATCGAACATGCCTATCCCAAGGTGAACACTGGCAATTTGGCGATTGACGCGTTGGTGACCAATGCTCTGCACATAGGACAGGCTAACGGGATAAGAATGGATACGGAGCTTCTTTTATACGACCGGGAACTCAAGATCAAACGTTATGATTTGTGCGTGGTTCTCGGCAACATGCTGGATAATGCGATTGAGGCTTCGAAAAAAGTAAATGTGACCACCGACCGGTATATCCACGTACACATCCGTTCGAGCGAAACAGCACTTTTCCTCCGGATTCGCAATCATGTAGACCGAAAGGTGGCTGATTTGCACAGCCGGAAAGCGAGCCCGGATCACCATGGTTTTGGACTGACAAACATAAAGCGTATCTGCGATAAATACGGTGGTCATATGACAATTGAGACTGGACCTATCACCTTTGATAATATGGTCGTATTACCATTTGGTACTAAGAATTCTCAGGCATAATAATGCCAATCGGGGATTCTTTTTTTCGTTTCAGGACATTTTCGGCTTTTCTCCCCCTTTCCCTTGTATGGTGAAGTCAGAACAATAATCCGAAACAGAAAAAGGGAGGAGTAAGATGAATAAAATGAATAAGAAGTGTAACATGAATAAGATAAATAAAATGAAACGGTTGAGCATTACAGTGATGGCTGCGCTGCTTCTGGTGTTACCGGCGGTGACAGAAGGAAAGGCGCAGGCTAATAGCGGCCCAGTGACAGAGGACTTAGTCGGGACGAAAGCACTCGAAATGGCAGAGACGCTCATCGACAGCTATGGTGCCAGCGGTGTCCAGTACGCAATCCGAAATGCGGGTAAAGTCGTACTCTCGGGAGGTCTCGGAGTGAATGAGACAGGAAAAGAAGTGCCTGTTACGAAGGATACGATGTTTGGTATCGGCTCCGTTAGCAAAATGTACGTGACCGCCGCAACCATGATGCTTGTCGACGCTGGTAAAGTGGATATTGATCAGCCATTATTGAAATATATCCCCGAGTTCAAAATGGCTGATGAAAGATACAAGCAAATCACACCACGTATGCTGATGAATCACTCGGCGGGACTCTATGGCTCCCATTACAAAAACAGCATGCTGTTTGATGATAATGATACGGTGAATCACGACAGTCTGCTTGAAAACCTTCGCTCTGAGCGGCTAAAATCAGATCCCGGCGAGTATTCCGTCTACGCTAATGACGGATTTCAATTGCTGGAGATACTGGTTGAACGGGTGAGCAGCATGAGTTACAGTGAGTTTCTGGCCCAAGGCATCCGTAGTCCGCTGGAGCTGACTTCTACGTATACACCGCTTGATGATTTTGATCGCAGCCGCCTTTCCCCCGTTCGTTTCCCTGGCTTTGAAGGAGAACTTCCATCAGAGACTGTTAATGTAATCGGAACCGGCGGTATCTATTCGACTGCGGAAGAATTGACACTATTTTCGGAAGTGCTGACGGGCGAGCATCCCGATTTGCTGTCTGAAGCGTCGGTTTCTGCTATGCAGCAGCCTGAATATCGCAAAGGCGTCTGGGTTAGTGATGAGTCGAACATCTTCGGGTATGGACTCGGCTGGGATTCGGTTGATCTAGCTCCTTTCGATGATTACGGCATCAAGGCATTGACCAAAGGTGGAGACACCGTGATGTATCATTCAGCACTCATCGCCCTGCCGGAGAAAGATATCTCGATTGCGCTGCTTACCTCGGGCGGTTCTTCCATTCTAAATACGGCTGCGGCAACCAATATTCTACTGGCGTATTTGAAGGAGATTGGGGACATAGCGAAGATTCAGCCAGACAAGACCTTTAAGGATACCGTCAAAAAAGATATGCCGTACAGCCTGAAGGCATACTCCGGCTTATATGGATCAGCGGGCTCAACACTTAAAATCACGGTCAGCGATGGGAAAGTAGATCTTCCTGACATGATGGACGGATTGATTCCTGCACAAACTTATGTATATACCGGTGACCACGAATTTACCGGTAAGGATGGAATCACAGTTATCAGTTTTAATGAAGAGAAAAACGGACACACGTATGTTAGAGTTAAGAGTTACCTGGACTTTCCCGGCATAGGGCAGTCAGTGATTGCCTATTATGAGTGGCAAAAATTATCTGTGAACCAGTTAAGTAGTGCAGTTGCGAGTACCTGGAAGGAGCGAAACGAGAAGACGTATTACGCGGTAGATGAGAAGATTAATTCTTTGTTCTACCTATCTCCCGCGCTCCTTATGAAAAAGATTACGTTTGATAAGCAAACCGGCTATGCAAACGGAACGAAAATCACGGATAACAACCATGCGATAAATGTCATCGAAATCCCGGTTATGAACGGTCGGGATGTCACCGATCTGACCTTCTTTCAAAAAGAGGACATCGAATACTTGCACGCTGACGGCCGGACCTATGTCAGCGAGGCAGCTGTGAAGAAAGTCTACACAGGTCCATCATCTGTTATCAGCATTCCGGATTCAGGCAATGCAAGATGGTTCAAGATCGGCGAGGGCGCAGCAGACCGAACCATGACGGGTGATCTGCCTCAAGGCGGAGGCTTTGCCGTCTACGACGAGAACGGTGTACCGGTGAATGTTTCGGCTGCTACGGGTAGCCGCACTGCTGTTCTGCCGAAGAATGGTTTGATTGTATTCGGCGGCCGAGCGGGCGATGTATTTCAGATTACGCTGGGGTCTAAGTAATTCAAATGGTAGGCATCTTGGTAGAGAACTTTAATTCAATTAGGATGAGCAGGCGCTTCGGCGCTTGCTTTTTTTTGACTGTATACACAAACAACTATAATATAAAAACATGAATTACATAGGAGAGGAATTATACCATGACTAAAAAGATGTACTACGATTCTGCTTATCAGACGGAATGGGAGACAAATATAATAGAAGTAGTGGAGAGAGAAGATGGTTATGATGTCGTTTTAGAAGAGACGGCTTTCTATCCGCACGGTGGTGGACAACCCTGTGACACAGGCTACATTCAGGGCATTCCAGTTCTAGATGTCGTAACTCATGGAGATCGTGTCTTACATAAGCTTGAGAGAGTTCCTGAGGATCGTGCAGTATCATGTAAGATCGATTGGGAGCGAAGATTTGATCATATGCAGCAGCATAGTGGTCAGCATTTACTCTCGGCAGTATGTCTGGACTTGTATGAAATAAAGACCCTAAGCTTCCATTTAGGTGTTGATTATTGCACGATTGACGTGGAGGTACCTGAACTGAAGGCTGATCAGCTTGAGACCATTGAGCGCGAGGTGAATCGTCACATCTACCTCAATCATCCAATTCTCTCTTATTGGGTGGATGAGACAGAAGTGAAATCAATCAACCTAGTGAAACAGCCTACCGTGAATGATGATATTCGAATTGTAGAAATCAAAGATGTGGAATACAACGCATGCGGTGGAACACATGTCTCGTCAACGGGCGAAATCGGTATCATTAAGCTGCTCAAAATGGAAAAACAGAAGGGTAACACTCGTATTTATTTTAAATGCGGATATAGGGCGCTAGAAGAGTTTAATGAATCACAGCAGATCCTCGGAGCCTTGTCCTCCCGATTCAAAACAGCGAAGGATGAGATTCTTCACCGAATTGAGAAATGGGAGCAAGAGCAAAAACAGCTGCAAGCGGAGCTTACTCTGCTTAAAGAACAAAATAACGAGTATCTTGCAGCGCAATTACTAAATAACCAAGACGGAAATCTCATTGCAGAGATCTTTGAAGATAGAACAGTTAAAGATCTGCAAAGCTTGGCAAGTACACTTTCCGCTCGCAGTCACGCTGCGATATTGCTGGCAACCAAGGCAGAGAATAAAGTTGTCTTGTCACAGAATAAGGAAGCAGGTCATTCCTGCGGGGCATTTTTCAAAACTCACTTAGGAACTTATAACGGAAAAGGCGGAGGCAGTGACATCCTGGCTCAGGCAGGATTCTCAACTTGGGAGGATGCGCAAGCATTTTATGATTATTCCTCTCAGACCCTTAAAGAACAGTAGAAAAGCAGAAGAACAGGATGAGCCTAGCTGGGCTTGTCCTTTTTAGGATACTGCCCATTACTATCGAATTAGGTGAATAGCACAAATAAGAATGAGGAATGGAGCAATTTCTATAAAGGATATATGGCCAAAAATCTGTTTTGGTTTCTTTGCCCATGTGATAGTCAATTTCATTATGAAGGAACCCCTGAAGTGTAACATCCTATAATAGAATAAGAGACAAGCCGTAGTCTCATGACTTCGGCTTGTCTCATTACGCTATTTTACAAAAAAAGTGGTTAATAGATGAGTTCAATCTCATGTTCTTGAAATAATTGTTTCCATGGGTCCGAAGGCTCTTGGTCCGTAATGACGACATCAATGTTGTCAAAATGAGACAAATGAACAAAAGCGGTTCGATCAAACTTAGTATGATCAGCCAGGAGAATAACTTGCTCCGCTTGTTGAATCATTTTCCGCTTAAGCTCACACTCTGCTTCATTAGAATCCATTATACCGTGATCAAGAGATAATGCTTTACAGCTCATAATAAACTTGTCTACATGATATTTACGGGCTGTCTCATGCGCCACGGTTCCCACTAATGACATAGAAGGAGCTCTTAGTGTACCTCCAGTAGAAATAATCTGGTGACCTGAAGCAGCAAATTCCTGGAGTATAATTGAACTTGTAATTACGGTTAGACCTTGGCGCATATTAAGTATTTTCAGTAATTCGATAGAACTTGTACTTGGATCCATCATTAATGTGTCACCATTATGAATATAAGAAAGCGCTTTCTGTGCAATTTCTTGTTTAATATGCAAATTGGTAGCATGACGTGTGTAGAAGGGGAGATCTTCATTGGAATGCCGGTTCATAATCGCTCCGCCATAGGTCCGGGTCAGTACTCCTTCTTTCTCCAGTTTCTCTAAATCTCGCCGTATGGTCTCTTCGGTGACTTGAAATTTGTGGCTAAGTTCGGATACGAGTACTCGTTTATCCTTGTTGGCAATGTCGATGATCATCTGGCGTCTTTCAGCTGCGAGCATACGAACTCCTTTCTGTGTCGAGGCAATATTTGTATAATTATTATAATTTGAAATTAAGAAAAAGTATAGAAATCACCTGATTTTAGACTGATATGTGTTAACTGCGTAAATAAATCTTGATGTTTTGAACTAAGATTCAGAAGGTTTGAAATGGTGTATAAGCTCTATATGCTTTTCAAATCAGAAATTTTCATGTACATTAAAGAAGAATACTTGAAAATAAGGAAAT
This sequence comes from Paenibacillus sp. An7, assembly GCF_009870785.1. Lineage (GTDB taxonomy): Bacteria > Bacillota > Bacilli > Paenibacillales > Paenibacillaceae > Paenibacillus. Next base: position 63,596 of record NZ_WTWX01000015.1, on the reverse strand, counting down.
TAGAGGAAAATAAAATGAATCATAATGTAGATTTCTTAACGAAAGAACCTATGACAATGGATAACCTTGAAGAGTACGATCATCCTGCTCTATATGACGCGGAGAATGAAGGATTTGATAGTGATTTTGCTTTTATTGAGAAATGGGCAGCACTCATGGGAGGCACGGTTATAGACCTGGCTTGCGGAACCGGTAGAACAACGATCCCTCTAGCAGAGCGGGGATACCCTATGATTGGAATTGATTTTCATGAAGGTATGCTTGAACATGCTAGACATAAGTCTGCACAAGAGCATACGGATATTCGTTGGGAACTGCAAAATTGTGAGGAACTGAACCTTGATGTGAAAAGTTCGCTTATATTTATGGTAGGTAATGGTTTTCAACATTTTCTAACGAACGAAGCGCAAGATAAACTGCTTGATTCCGTATGTAAGCACCTTAAGGAAAGCGGTATTTTTATATTCAACACGCGTTTCCCTAACAAAGAAGAGTTGCTTGCATCAGCAGAAGAGGAATACTGGAAGACTTATAAAGACGAACAGGGTAAAGAGATTGATGTATATACGAAAAGTGATTATGATGCGCTGACGCAAGTACAAGAGTATGAAATATCTCGCAGGTTAAAACGAGAAGATGGAACAGTGCAGTCTGTTCATCAAAGCGGTATTAAGCTTCGCTATACGTATCCGATGGAAATGGAAAGAACGTTGGCGAGACATGGGCTTAAGGTTATTGAATTGTATGGAGACTGGGAAGAGAATCCTCCCGCGGATTCGAAACCGGAACTCATATATGTCTGTCAGAAAGAAAAAGAATGTATGTAATAAGGAGGACCGAGAACCTTCTCGAAAGAGATATTTCTCGGTCTTTTTATAAGAAAACTTGCCTGCGAGAGGATGAAGAGTTTGAAGCAGAAGACATTCTTTATGATTTTTCTCTTTATCATCGTAAGCCTTGTTGGAGTGACGATCGGGGTGCAATACGCGCGTACTTTTACCTCTTTCCAGAATCTCGTCATGAAGCACATAAGCGATACAGATGAAGTGACATCTCTCCGAATTAGTTATTTACCACGGGATGAAGAGTGGATTGAAGTTACCGATCCGAATCAAATTCATGAGATAGTGGACGATTTAGCTGACATTCGGCTGATGAGAACAAAGGATATGCCATCCTTCGATTCCATGATTTACAGGATGGAGATTGTGGTTAACAAATCGGATTATAGATTTACTATTGTCTACGGAGCAGATAATTATCTATATATTCAAACTAGTGGTAAGCTCAAAGATCACAAATCTTATTCTCAGGGTTATAGAATCATAAGTGATTATGATCCAGCGGAAGTATTGTCTCATCAATAATAAGATATATAGGAAGAGGAGGAAAGATGATGGATAATGAGTCAATAGAAATAAAGAAGATCAGAAAAAAGACGCTTCGCATGATTACAATTGTTGGTTTAGCCTGTATGAGTGTCTTAGGCTATGCTGTCTATTGGGCGTTGTTCGATACGAATCGATTACCAAAAGGAGAGTATCTTACAGAAGTGACCTCACCAGACGGAGCCTATACATTAAAAGCTTACCGTATAAATGGAGGAGCCACCACATCCTTTGCGATCCGAGGGGAGCTAGTCATGAACGACCAGAAAGGCAATTCCAAAACGATCTATTGGAATTATCGCGAAGATAACGCAGCTGTAAAATGGATTGACAGCGACACGGTACATATTAATGGGCACACTCTAAACGTGCCTAATGAGAAATTCGATTTTAGAACGCAATAAAATACATACAAAAAAGGCACTGCTCCGAGGGAACAGTGCCTTTTCAAGTTAAATAAATAGATCCATAATGAGGACACCAGCAAGTCCTACTAACGAAATAATAGTTACCATGACAGACCAGGTTTTAATGGTTTTACCGATACTAAGGTTAAAGTACTCTTTGTAAATCCAGAAACCTGCATCATTTACGTGTGAGAAGGTAACACTTCCTGCACCAGCAGCAAGTACCATAAGCTCTGGGCTAACGCCAGTAGCTGCAACAAGAGGTGCAGCAATACCAGCAGCTGTCATACCTGCTACTGTAGCAGAACCTACCGCAATTCTTAGAATAGCTGCGATCAGCCAGGTAAGAAGAAGTGGAGAGAGGCTCGAACCCGACATAAGATCGGATATATACTGATCAATATGGCTGTCAACCAGCACTTGTTTGAACGCACCGCCTCCTGCAATAATGAGGAGGATCATGCCGATACCGCTTACAGATTCACTAAGAGAATGCATAACTTCCGGCATTTTTTTACCTAGATTTAAACCGAACGTGAAGATCGCGACAATAACGGAGATTAATAGAGCTACATTCGCGTTACCGATAAAATTAGTGATGGGTGCAATTGCTGAACCCGGTGCAACAAGTTCAACCACCGTTTGCAGTGCGATTAAAATCACGGGTAGCAGAGCAGTGAAAAGACTGATTCCGAATTTAGGAAGTTCTTCTTCTTTAAATTCTTTTGGATTAAATAAGCCTTTTGGAATTTCAATTTCTAAAGATTCTTTTTTGAATAACTTAGTATACACAGGGCCTGCAAGAATAAAGGCGGGAATAGCAATGATGATTCCAAGAATCATGGTTAGCCCGATATTAGCTTCAAACACATTGGCAACGGCTGTTGGACCAGGGTGCGGGGGTACAAAACCATGCATCGTAATTAGGGCAGCGATTACAGGCATCCCCAGATAAAGCACAGGAACTCTAGCTGCAATAGCAATCGTAAATACTAATGGAATCAAGACAACAACGCCTGTTTCAAAGAATAAAGCGATTCCAACAATAGCAGCTGTAAAGACAGCCGCAAGCTGAGTTCTCTTTTCTCCGAAAGCACTAATCATTGTTGTAGCAATACGCTGCGCACCGCCTGAATCCGTCATTAACTTCCCAAGAATCCCCCCAAAGATAATAATCATGGTGAGATGCCCAAGTGTTCCTCCCAGCCCAGATTCAATAGATCCTATGGCCTCGGTCGGTGTCATGCCTTCTAGCATGGCAACCGCTAGAGAAACAATAATTAGAGATAAGAAAGCGTTTAACTTACAAACCATCATTAATACTAATAATAGTACAACCCCAATAGTAACAGATATAATCGGCATTTGTTTTTCCTTCTTTCCATTATCACTTCATTATAGAAGACCACTTCCATAAGGAGTGCACTCACATAGTAACTTTAAAATGAATAAACACGTTTTCATGAAAAAGTATTGCTGCGTTACACTCCTTACTTCCGGGCACAGTTACAAATAAGACAGATTACTTTTTGCTTAACATTTCAACAACTTCTCTTAAATCCGTTTTCGTACCTACGTTTCCAGGGAAGATAACATAGGAGATTCCAGGGAATTTACTTTCATTGTCTGTAGTCCAGACAGGAATTCCCGGACGAATTTGACCTGCTACTGTCGCTCTTTTTACTTCAAGACCGTTTGTTCCAATGTCACTAGAGGTAATGCCGCCTTTAGCAATAATGTAAGAAGGTCTAACTTCTAACCGTTTCACGATACTTGTAACAGCATCTGAAATTTTTACGGAAAGTTTCAACTCTTCTTCTTGTTTGCCTTCTCCAAGATCTAAACGTTCTCTTCTTGTGTATACAGCAACATTGGTTCCATTTAGGATCAGTTTATTGGTTTCTTCAACAACTCGATCCAATTCTTTTTCGAATTTTTCTGGTTCTAATACAAGATGAACGTTAAATTCAATGAACTCAATGTCGTTTGATTTTTTCAGTTCCTCGAATTGTTCCGTCGTTTTCTTAACATGGGATCCGATAATAACGAGTCCGCCGTGGTTAGTAGAATCACTCATAATCTCATCACGAGAGAGCAGGGCTTTATCACTCACACCGCCGATGACTTTCGTAAGTGCTGCAGCACTTCTAAACAGGAAGTTCTTTCCTTTATTCATTGCTCGAATGAGGGCTATAGTAAAGACTTTTACATCAGAATAGTCGACCGCATTTACAATTACTTTATTAAAATCTTCCACTTTCAGCAGCTGCTGTTCAATCGTTTCGATATCCACTGCGCGCAGGCTGTCCAGCGAAATATAAGTCATATGTTCAGCTTTATATTCACCGTTCGATTTTTCTTCAGCCCATTCGCCTAAATGGGATTTGGTATAACCAAAGGTGCGGTCTTTCGCAAATTCAGTTTCCCCGGCAGGAACGAGCTCCGTATCGTATTGAACATAGTGAATATTATCAATGGTGTAACGGCCGCCTTCTTTAAAGAAAGGAAGGATGATCTCACCATCAAATTTCATATCCGAATCCGCTTCCACCGTTTCTTTCAACACTTGTGTTTCCAGTGGGTAGTGTCCGCGTAATGTGGAATCTCCACGGCTGATGATGGTAAATTCACGATTACTTTTCTTCGCAGCTTCTACGATATTTGCAGCAATTTCTTGATGCGCCTTTGTTGTTTCAGCTGCCGTAAATCCACGTGAATTCGTTAAGATAAAGAACATGGAGTTCTCTTCCTGAAAACCTTTTTCGATACTTTCCAAAGACCAATCCGTATAAACGGAAATGCCGTGTACGGTTTGAACACCCGTTGGGTCATCGTCGAGAACAATGATTTTTTTATTGAAATTGGATAACTCATTTTTAATGGTTTCATTCACAAGCGTTGTATCAAAAGAAGGGATTTTGCTGAAGACTTCTTCCACTAATCTTTTATTTGTGCTCATTGCTAGAACCCCCAACTTCGACATTTGCGAGTTTTTCGTAGTACTGTACGATACCGCCGTGGTCATCCATCAGTTTGCCGTCAACTTTCAAGGCATGGAAGATTTCTAAAAGGTGGCTGGATAGAGGAAGAGGTACGCCAATTTCATGCGCAGTATCCATTACATTCGTAATATCTTTCATATTGATGGCAATCGTGCCGCCTGGAGCAAAGTTTCTGTCCAAGATTAAAGGAACTTTAGCATCGAGGACTGCACTTCCTGCTAGTCCGCCACGGATAGCTTGGTACATTTTCTCAATATCAATCCCTGCTTTTGCAGCTAGTACAAGAGCTTCTGACATCGCAGCAATGTTAAGGTTAACAATGATTTGGTTTGCAAGTTTCGCAGTAACACCGCATCCGCTGTCTCCGACGAGAGTAACAGCGCTACCCATATCAAATAGAACTGATTTTGCTGCTTCGAATACGCTTTCTTTACCACCGACCATAATAGCTAATGTTCCATCAATCGCTTTAGGTTCACCGCCGCTGACTGGTGCATCTAAGAAACCGACGCCTTTTTGGGCTGCTTCTTCAGCAAGTGCTTTGGTAACAGCAGGAGTAATAGAGCTCATATCAATAATAATAGAACCTTCTTTAGCTCCAGCTAAAATTCCGTTCTCACCGAGTACAACAGATTGTACATGTTTTGAAGCAGGAAGCATGGTGATGATGATTTCACTGTTTTCCGCAACTTCTTTTGGTGTACTTGCAGTGAGTGCACCCGCTTTTACTAATGTTTGAACCGCTTCTTGATTGAGATCATTTACCGTTAGTGTGTGTCCGGCTTTAATAAGGTTTAAGGCCATTGGTTTCCCCATAATACCTAGTCCGATAAATCCAACTTTTTTTGTCATGATTTTTTCCTCCTATTTAGTAGTTTTATGTAAGGCCTGGTATGACCTTGATTTGGTTCTTGCCCATGTACTTCACTATAATCAGTCATTCGCTTATCGTTATCAGATCAGTGATTCTGTAGAAAGTAAAAAGGCAACCGCTTACAATCTTGTTTTCGTTATTATTGTATACTACATAAACAAATTTGTATACAATTCATTATAATTTTGTATACAAAAAGGTGTTAGTTGTACACTGTCATAAATTTATCGTATGATATATTTTCATTGCCATTTTTATATAAAAGATTTTTCAGTGGTAATTTGGTAATATGAGTAATAACTTGTAATGTTAACGGAGGTGAAGTTAGTGCTTGAAGGTAACAACTCACGACCGGCGTATCATCAATGTTACGAAATTCTCCGTGATAAAATATTAACCGGTGAGCTTTCTAGCGGTACGAAGATCGTCGAAGAAAAACTCGCTGCCGAACTTGGTGTCAGCAGAACCCCCATAAGAGACTCTATACGTAAATTAGAAAATGAAGGTCTTATTGTTAAAAAGAAAGTAGTAAAGCCAACGGAGAAGGACTTGCGAAATATATTTAGTGTGAGAATCTTGCTGGAAGGATACTCAGCTCGGTGTGCGGCTATTTTCTTGAAAGAAAATGAAATTGAAAAACTGTACCAATATGTGGAGGTTGGCAGAAAAGGAACGAAAGAAGAGATTATGTCTGCCAATGAAGATTTTCATAATGATATTGTGAGAGCAAGCAATAATCCGTTGATGATTGATATCATTGACCGGATGCAGGCTATCATTTACTTACTCAGAAAAACCGTTGTTATCTATAATCGGCCTCATCTCATTGATGAACATGAAGAAATATATGAGGCAATCAAGATGAGAGATGGAGAAAAAGCGGAAGAATTGATGAAAAAACACTTAGAAAATGACTTGAACTTTTATCTGCATGTCATGAGTAATGACTAGTGTTTTCATTCTAATCGTATGAAAATCATCTCACATCACTTTAAGTGAAAAATGTTTTTCTTTCCATTTTCGTAACTGATTCATATTACATGTCGTTATTACCTACATATGAATACAGGTAACTGAATACGAATAGGTGGTGACGGTATGGTAAGTGAACCAGCTGGTTTTTGGTCGCGTTTCTTTGCGGGGCTGCTTGATGGGATCATCGTAGGTCTCCCGTTGTACATTTTGTCTAATATCCTGACGGGATCTACAGACGACAATTGGGTGACGCAGCTGCTTCTTTTCCTTTATTCGCTGCTTCTCCCTGTCTTTTGGGGAGGATGCACGATCGGGAAACGACTATGTGGTATCAAAATACAAAAGGTATCAGACGAGGGCCCACCAGGGATTGGAACGATGCTGCTGCGCAATCTGGTAGCAAGCTTCGTATATGGAATTACGCTCGGCATAGGCTGGATTATCAGCTTGTTTATGGTCGTATTTAGAGAAGATAAACGTGCTATTCACGATTTTATTGCAGGGACAGAAGTAGTTCAATTTAAATAAGACTGAATAAGAACTAAATAAGAACTAAGGAATCAGGACCGTTGGGATTTTCTCAATGTCCTGATTTTTTTGTTTTCTCCTATAAGAATGGTTATCAGAAAGGGGACTTTGAAGAAAAACATATTCAGGTTTACATAATTATAATTATGTAAACCTGTATCATAGTAAATAATTCTAACTAATCTAATAAGGCTATTTAGGTTTACAATGAAAGCTACTCTATACTGGTAGAGACTAATTTTTAGAATATCATTCGTTTTCATAAAATGGCATATGTCCTTTCTCCTCAATACAAGGTATTATTTAATAGATATCAAATCATTGCTGTAAATATATTAAGAAAGAGATGACCTATGATGAGTACATATAAGACGTTGTTTTTTGATGTAGATGACACGTTGCTTGATTTTGGTGCGGCAGAGAACAATGCCCTTCAGCTGTTATGTAAAGATATGAAGCTTCCTTTCACACCTGAAATAGAAGCCAGTTACAGAAAGATTAATAAGCAATTATGGAGAGCTTTTGAAGAAGGAACAATTAGTAGAGATGAAGTGTTACATACTCGATTTTCGCTTTTCTTTAAAGAATGGGGACTTGAAGCGGATGGTATTCAGTTAGAACAAACCTACCGTACCTATCTTGAACAAGGACATATGCTGATGGATGGAGCCATGGAATTAGTAACAGAGCTGCAACATCGATATGATCTTTATATCGTAACCAATGGAGTTTCAAGAACGCAAGATATCCGGTTACGAAGTTCAGGTCTGTATCCACATATGAAACAGATTTTCGTATCCGAAGATACCGGTTATCAGAAGCCGATGAAAGAGTTTTTTGATTATGTATTTGATCGAATCCCTGATTTTCAACCTTCTACCGCATTAATTATTGGCGATTCGCTAAGTGCAGATATTAAAGGGGGACAGCTTGCTGGTTTAGATACCTGTTGGTTTAATCCGAAAGGGCTCGTTAATTCTACAGATATCATCCCCACTTATGAAATATCAGATTTACATCAGTTACATAGCATATTATGAAAAAATACGATTTGAACTGGGGAAACCACATTGTCTATTTACAATGTGGTTTCTTCTTTTTTTATAAAAACACTCAACCTATAGGATGAAATATTCAATGTTTCGACTCTATAAAAATCCTCACAATACCCCAATTTATTAACATAATGTTCGGGAATAAAGCAAAATTCGACATAAAAATCCTAAAAACGTTGACAATATTCTGCTTTTTACTTATGATGAGGTTGTTCTTTTGACATGTATATAAATTTAATTAAATATAAACCGACCTAACTGGGGGACACAGCATGAGTACTTTCACAAAACAGTATGAAGAAATCAAACAAATTGCTAACCGGATTTTCGACAATCCTGAATTAGGTTACAAGGAACATAAAACACACCAAACGGTTCTAGAATTTTTACTTGAAGTTAATCCTGAGCTTACATATGAGGTATTCTGTGGGACAGGGATTATGACGACACTCGGGACAGGTAAATCGCTGAACCTTGGATTTATAGCTGAACTCGATGCAGTTTATGCACCGTCTCATTTTCATGCCGATCAGGAAACGGGTGCAGCACATAACTGCGGACATTACACACAAGTAGCAATAGCCCTCGCACTGTATAAGCACTATTTTACGACGAAAGCATATGAAGATTTAGATTTTGCTCTTACCTTTATTTTTGTTCCTGCAGAAGAATATCTTGATTTACCATATCGTGATGGACTGAAAGCGAAAGGGGAAATAACCTACTACGGCGGTAAGCCTGAAGCGATGAAACGCGGCATATTTGACGATATTGACCTCGGAGTATGTGTTCATTCGATGGGTGGAGAATATCCGAAACGTACGATTGAAATCAATTGTGATCTAGCAGGTTTCCTGTATAAGAAGTATACATTTAAAGGTCGTGCATCTCATGCCGGTTTTGATCCATCTTCAGGTACAAATGCGTATAGCATGTCGACTTTATTTAATGTAGCGCTTGGTATGCAAAGACAGCATTTTAAAGATGCAGAAAAAGTGAGAATGAACCCCATTGTGATGCAGTCGGATATGTCAACGAATGTAATCCCTAACCAAATCACGGTCGGAACGGATCTGCGTACACAGTCTGTTGAATATATGAAGGAAGTAGCTAAACAGATGGATCAGGCCGCAAAAGGAAGTGCCATTGCTATGGGCGGAGAGGTTGAAGCTTCTACACAGATGGGCTATCTGCCTTTTGTACAAGATCGTTATCTTTCTGAATTTGCACTGGCTGCCTATAAAGAGAATGAAGCTATTGAAGAAATACTGGAAGACAACGCGATTAGTGCAGCAGGGGATATTGGAGATTTATCCTTCATGATGCCTTGCATTCAGATTGGCTACAGTGGTTTTACAGGTACGATTCATGGTGATGATTTCAAAGATATTGATCCGGAATTCATTTATGAAATCTTCCCTAGATACTTGACAGAAGTCTTTAACAAAATGAACGGCCAACTCGACAAATCTAGAATCTACCGCCGTACGTTCGCTGAGTATGAAGCGCTTCTGACTTCCATTACGGAGTAATCTTTTATCCACTAAATAGATCAATGAGACAACAAAGAATATACAGAAATGAGGATTTTGGTTCATGAAATCAAAAGGACATCTTGTTTATCTTATCTTATTTGCTTTATTTCTCATTACAGCAGCAGAATGGATTGGAACCCAGTCCATACCGATCGGTAACATTACCATTAACTTGCTTCCTCTGGTGTTTGCTATTCTAATTGCTATGATTCTAGGAACTGCTATCTTTAGACGCGGTATTATGAAAAAGGTGTACAGTAAAGAAAACGTGAACTTTGCAAGTAAATATCTAATTTACATCATGTTACCTCTTATGGCGCGTTACGGAGCGGATGTTGCTCCTAAACTAAGAGAAATTCTTGATGTTGGCTGGGTCTTCTTGCTGCAAGAGATCGGTAACCTCGGAACTGTACTGCTTGGTCTTCCAGTGGCAATTCTACTGGGTCTTCGCAGAGAAGCAATTGGAGCTACCCTGGGGCTTGGACGTGAAGGTGAACTTGCTTATATCTCTGAGAAATATACACTCGATTCCAGTGAGGGACGCGGGGTATTATCACTGTATATTATAGGTACACTTTTTGGAACTTTGTTCTTTAGTATTATTGCACCTGTTCTTCACGCTTTAGGTTTCTCTATTGAAGCACTGGCGATGTCTTCTGGAGTAGGTTCATCTAGTATGATGGTGGGAGCTTCTTCATCTCTAATCGCCTTAGCTCCAGATCAAGCTGACGTCATCAACAGTTATGCTGCAGCGAGTCAGCTACTGACAAGTTTCCTTGGAACGTACACTATGGTGTTTTTGGCTGTTCCGTTGCAACGTTTTATGTATAATCTGTTTACTGGAGGTAAAAGGTAATGGTACTAGATAAAAAACATTGGATGAAAGCAGGACTTGTACTTTTGCTAAGTGTCTCGCTTATCCTATTTACAGATATTATGAAACAACTTCGGATCGGTGAGGGCGTTACCGTCTCATGGCATACGATTGGCGGACTGGCTGTATTATGGCTGTTCTCGATGATCGGGATCTTAATTTCTTCTTTAATGAAGAAAGTGCCTGTGAAAGTGCTGCAAGAGTTCCCTGTACTTGGCTGGGTATCGATTACATCACTCATATTCTGCCTTAGTTCTGATGTGTTTGTAGAAGCTATTCAAGCGGTTAACTTCTTATCGATTACTACACCTATTTTGGCTTTCGCTGGGATCTCCGTAGTAGATCGTCTGTCAGATCTTCGTAAAACATCTTGGCGTGTTGCTATTGTTGCATTATTCGTATTTACCGGCACATACCTTGGCAGTGCCATATTATCTGAAATTGGTCTTTCGTTAACTCGTTAGTAATTATAATTTCACTTATGCAAATACTATACAAAAGAATGGAGAATAACCTATTCATATGAATAGGTTATTTCTTTTATTTCGGATAATAAGACAGTGAGTCTCAGATAACCGATTTCACACAGGTATAATCAATCAAATTCATGTATATAATTGCAAGATGTCATCTTTGTAATATATCTTGACATGAAAAAATCATTTTTATACTATAAAATTAATATAGCGTAAATTAATAAAAATAAGTATAATAAAAAAATGCGTTATTAAATTTTAATGTTAATAATACTAACAAGAGATCGTTAAGGACATCGTTCCCTTATACGAATATACAACATGATGGAGGTTTGAGATGCAAGACTTCTTACAAAAAGGAATCAGTTTGATCAACGATGTGCTTTGGTCATATGTTCTAATCATTTTATTGGTTGCGATTGGGCTTTACTTCACATGGAAATCAGGCTTTATGCAGTTCACTTACATAAAAGATATGTTCCGTGAACTTAAAGGATCAAACAAGAAACAAAAAGGTGAGATTACCGCTTTCCAAGCATTTTGCATCAGTATGGCTGCTCGTGTTGGGACAGGTAACATCACGGGTATCGCTCTTGCGATTGGTATTGGAGGTCCAGGTGCTGTTTTCTGGATGTGGATTATCGCGATCATCGGATCTGCGTCAAGTTTTGTGGAAAGTACACTTGCTCAGGTTTATAAAATCAAGGACAAACAAGGGTTCCGCGGCGGACCTGCCTACTATATGGAACAAGGGCTTAACAAGCGTTGGATGGGAATCCTGTTTGCAGTCCTGATTACCGTATCCTTTGGACTCGTATTTAATGCGGTTCAAGCCAATACAGTAGCAACAGCTTTCCAAAATTCTTTTGGCGTTGATCCATTATGGCTCGGGATTGCTTTGGTTGTAGCTTTCGGGATTATCATTTTCGGCGGTATTAAACGAATTGCGAAAATCTCCGAGTACATTGTCGTTATCATGGCCGTTATTTATATCGGTATTGCTTTCATTGCGGTACTCATCAATATTACTGAAGTTCCTGCAATGATTGCTACTATTGTTAAACATGCATTTGGTATTGAACAATTTGCGGGTGGTACGCTTGGTGGAGCTCTCATGCAAGGGGTTAAAAGAGGACTCTTCTCCAATGAAGCGGGTATGGGTAGTGCGCCGAATGCGGCTGCTACAGCAACGACAAGTCATCCAGCTAAACAAGGTTTAATTCAAGCATTAGCTGTTTTGATTGATACGCTGATTATTTGTACAAGTACTGCTTTCTTGGTACTGCTCTCAGGTGCTTATACAGATCCATCTGTAAATACAGAAGGGATTGTACTTACACAAACTGCACTCAGTATCCATTTTGGTGATTGGGCGTCAGGTATGCTTGCATTAATGATTTTCCTATTTGCATTTAGTACGCTGATTGGTAACTACTATTATGGGGAAACGAATATTGAGTTTATTAAATCAAGCAAAACAACGCTTGTAATTTACCGAATTGCTGTTCTTGCTATGATCATGTTTGGCTCGGTCGCTAGCGTGAAGCTGGTCTGGGATATGGCCGACCTGTTTATGGGCTTCATGGTTATTGTTAACTTAATAGCCATCGCGCTCTTATCAAAGATCGCATTCGCTGCGTTAAAGGATTATTCAAAACAAAGAAAAGAAGGCAAAGATCCTGTGTTCTACAAAGATTCCATTCCAGGAATCGAGAATGTAACAGGCTGGGAAGAATCACCTAAAGAGAAATCCTAATGTAATTGTTCAAAGCTTCTACCTTTTGGTAGGAGCTTTTTTTGATACAGGCGATTGTATGGATCAGTTAAATTTATTATAATTAGGAAATAACCAAAATTTTCAATTAATTATTTTAATTAGGAAGTCATTATGTAATAAGGTGTAATAAGGGGGAATAGGGCTGAAACAGCTCAAGATGGTTCCGAATAGTAAGACGAAAAAAGTGCACATCTTGTTTGGTTATTCTACAGCAGGAAGTGTAAGACAGACCATCAAGCAGTTGAATTTACAGGAGTCTGATGGGATGATTTGTTTTCCAGATCTATTTTCAGTGGGACCCATATGGAAACTTCATGAACCAGAAGGAAGACGATACCGTGAAGAATGGATGAGAACTCACCTGGGTCTCGAAAATCATTCTGCTCATAATGGTGAGTTGAATTCTATCCAAATGCTTCAACAGATACCGGAACACGCTCGAATTGTAATTTGGGGTGGAGATTCAGCTCATGAAAAAATAGGATCAAGGTACGTTGAGTATTTGTTAAAAGAATATAAGAATGAAATAATTGAAATCAATGCTGTTAAGATATGTGAAAGAAAGTACAATACACCGAAGCATCAACAATATTATCGTCATGCGGGAGAAATCGTGTCAGAGAAACTTATTGAAGTATTTCATGAACTGAAACGAATTCATCCTTTAACTACAGAACAAAGAAGTAAGTACGAACAAGAATGGTTGGGATATGCAGAGACGAAGCAGGTACTTAGGCTGTGGAATGATGGGGAAGTAGATACAGTAGAGGAAAATGTTTTAGATGAATATTTGCTTCATACGGTTTCTAAGTTACAGAATCGCTCTAATGCAGGTGGTTTTATAAAAGCAGCGCGGGTCGTAGGGGAAGCGATGGGATATTTGGAGCAGTATATCGGTGATGCATTTTTTGAGTTCCGATTACGGAGTTTGATCAATGAGGGCAAACTTGAGATACAAGGAGTACCTAGTGCGATGAGGTATTATTCGGTACGTATAAAATCTTAGCGAGTGAGGTGAGCTTTATGGGGAAGGTTGTGCTAGCCGGCGGTACGGGGTTTATCGGCCAATTTTTCGAGAAGAAATTTAAAGAGAAAGGCGAGACCGTATACATTATATCAAGGCAAGAGGGTCATATCTCTTGGGATGATAAACAGTCCATCATAGAAGCACTGGAAGGAGCAGATCTGCTCGTTAACCTTGCAGGAAAATCAGTCAATTGCCGCTATAATGAGCGCAATAAGCGTGAAATCATGGAGTCCAGGAAACGGACGACTCGAATCTTAGGAGAAGCGATAGAGGTATGCATAGAACCGCCAAAGCTATGGATCAACTCAAGCACGGCCACGATCTACAGACATGCAGAAGATCGTCCCATGACAGAGGAGGAGGGAGAGATTGGCACAGGCTTCTCAGTAGAGGTAGCAAAAGCATGGGAAGAGACGTTTTTCTCCTTCTCATTAGATCAGACTCGCCAAGTTGCCCTCCGGATTTCCATTGTGCTGGGTAAAGACGGGGGAGTGATGACTCCTTATCTCTACTTAACTCGATTTGGCCTCGGGGGTAAGCAAGGACCTGGAACGCAGAAATTCAGTTTTATTCATGTGGAGGATCTATACCGGATTGTACAGTTTGTTCAGCAGCGAGAAGATCTCCGCGGTGTGTTTAATGCGGCGACTCCTTATCCAGTGTCGAATCAAAAGTTAATGGCTGAAATGCGTAAGAAGATGAACGTTAAAGTAGGAATCCCTACTCCCGGGTGGATGTTAGAAATGGGAGCTGTTTTTATTCGGACGGAAACGGAGCTGATTTTAAAAAGCAGATGGGTAGTACCCGAAAGGTTACTAGCGGAAGGTTTTGAATTTCGTTATCCTACAATAGAAGATACATTAGAAGCTGTACTGGAATAAATCTATTATTTATGTAAAGCTCGATCACATAAGGCTAATCATAAGATGTCGAATTATGATCATTATCAAAAATCACATTGCCAAAAGTGGTGTCTGATTCCTACGAATCAGGCGCCTTTTTTATGTTTATAGAGGGAATAAAGAGAGCGATGACTTCTAGCGTATTTCGGCATTTATTTTGTTATGTCTTATTATGTAGCGGGTTTAGGAGGGTTAGGGGCTATTTCAAGTCAAAGTATTACATAAAACGTCGTTATTTTACTAGGAAATAAGGATTATTTCAGAAATTCTCATAACAACGACATATCGTGGGAAAATGAAGCTTTCATTACACTAAAATACTGCGTATAATATAAATTATACGCAGTTTCTGTTTATATTCGATTTATTTAAGAGAGTCGACCACTTACCTGAGTTCGTAGACGTAGATCGACACGTATTTTGCTTATAAACTCTAATTTTGAAGAATGGCAGGTGATGATGTTGAATGCAGAAATTTTAGAAACCATTTTAGAAACCTATGCTGAAGAACTCGAAGCATTTGATATCTGGCTGAAAGATGCGGGGTACACTGGCCACACCATTAAATCTTATAAAAGTGATGTGTTTGAGTTTTTATCTTCTCTAAATGGGAAGTCATTAGATAAAGTGAAGAAGCTACATATTCTCTCTTTTCTGTCCAAGGCTCGTGATCGGGGGATCAGTGATTCAACTCGGAATCGCAAACACGCTTCGGTGCATTGTTTCTTCAAAGCGCTGATTGAACTCGAACTTCTCGAAGTGAATCCGGCAACAGGAATTAAGAAATCGAGAACAGAGAAAAATAAAGCACCCGTATTTTTAGATGAAGTAGATCTGCCGAAATTCATGAAATCGGTGGAGGGGAAATATCGGAATCGCAATCTAGCGATTTTTCTGCTCATGGCATATATGGGTCTGCGGGTAGGAGAAGTTCATTCTTTGAATGTTGGAGATTATAATTCGCAGCGTAGTACGATCGATGTATTTGGTAAGGGGAGAAAGTGGCGTACGTTACCCGTTCCTGCGGCGGTAAGAGATGTGCTTGATGAAGTGCTAGCCGAGAGGATTGAACCTCGTAAATCGAAGGAAGAAGCTTTCTTCATCTCTCAGCAAGGAAGAAGGCTGTCCATTCGAACAATACAGCTGATTGCGGCTGAGACATTTGATCGTTTTCAAGAGAATGAAGGGATCACCCGCAAAAAAGCATACTCCAGTCATAAATTGCGACATTCTTTTGCGACGATGATGCTTCGTAAAGGTGCCGACCTCAGAACCGTGCAAGAGCTGTTGGGTCATTCATCCATTGAGACTACAACCGTCTATACCCACGTTACCAATCGAGAGAAGGAACAAGCCATGGCCATGCTTGAGATCGACCTATCTTAATCGGTAATTTTAATTAAATCGAGTATATAGAAAATACCTTATCATTCTTGAGTGAATACGAATGGAGCACGGATCGTATTCGTATCAGGGATCATTGGTTTACATAAAATATATTATGTAAACCAATGTCTTAACAAACGATTTATTAGATTTTCTTGGTTAACCATTTTGAATAAGGTAGTTCAATAACATAGTTTAATAAGAGAAAGGGCTACCTTATAGGCAGCCCTTTGCTTCATTACAAAAGTGTTTTCATATTCATGTCTCTAAGGATGCTTTAACCCATTATCTGAATAATCTGAATGTCAATCTAGGGCTGGTTTATCCTTTTCGAGCAGGAGGAATACTTTGAGGATTGTTAAATACATTTTTAGGATCATACTTCGCTTTCACTTTACGTAGTCTAGCATAGTTTGTTCCATAGTATACCGGTCCTGAATTTTTGATGCCTTGGTCTGGTACGTTAATATAAGACCCTACGATATAAGGTTGTAGCTTTCGGCGTGTATTACGAGTTAAGGCGATATTCTTAGCAGCATTTGCTGGATTAATCCAGGAGGTGTTCCATTCTACATAAAATTTAGCTTTACGCCAGAAGAAAGCACTCGCTTTTGGTGAAACACGGCTTATCGCACCGCCCCAGTTGAGGAAGAAGAAACCGGCTGTTGAATCTGCCTCTGCATTCTCTAGAAATTCCCGCATTACTTTTATGGCTTTGTCAGGAAAAACAGACTTTCCGAACCCTGAAGAGAACTGGTTGCTATACTTTTGGGTAAGTACCGGATCTGGTGCTAATAAGAAGTTCACTACTTCCGTGTAAGGTAATAACCGGATAATACTCTCCGTTGGAGTTCCTACGGATGTAATAGGCTTAAGTAGGCGGACTGCCTCTGTTTTTGATCCCAGGAACAAGCCTTCCATTGTGACGTTGCCGCCTTTTTTAGGACCGATATTCAGTTCACTTCCAAGTCTTGTATCGACAGAAGGAGCCCAGCGTTGCCATACTTTCAATACCTTTTCGAATTGGTTCCATGGCCACGTAATCTTAAATACGGTAGCCTTCGCAGGGGCTTTGCGCACTCTAAATTTGTATTTTGTGCATATTCCAAAGTTACCGCCGCCACCCCCACGAGAGGCCCATAAAAGATCAGCATTTTTCTTATGATTAGCTACAATTACTTTTCCATTTGCATCGACCATTTCTAGTCCAATCAGATTATCACTGATAAGTCCAATTGTACGCTGTAACGGTCCGATTCCTCCACCGAGTGTGATTCCGCCGATCCCTACGGTTGGACTGTCACCAAAAGGGGCTATAAATCCTTGAGCAGCCAGGGCTTTCGCGATTCTTCCGACTTGGTTCCCCGTCTCAACAATGACTGTTCCATTCTTTTTATCCAGCTTAATGTTTTGCATCTTGCTCACATCTATTACGATACCTCCGTTAACTTGCGAGAGGTTGCTCTCGAGTGCATGTCGTCCACTTCTAGCCCGAATAGGGATATGATGATGACGAGCCCATTTTATAGCATTAGCGACATCTTGCGTTTTTAGAGCAAAAACAAATACTTTAGGATATCTGTCTGTATGAGGATCCCAATTTCTACGTGCGGCCTCATATCCCGGATCTCCTCGGAAAATCACTTTACCGGTCAGTTTCACCTTTGACTTCACCATAACAACTCCCTATTGTAAAAATGGATTACACCGCTATCCTTACAAACACGGTATCGTCCATTATATGGAGGGCAGCAGACTATGGTGTAGGCGAATACTCATAATGTAACCCTCATAGAAGGAAACTTCGGAGATTAAGATCGTATTTAATAAGCGTGTTAAAAAAATCGAACATCATACATCATATGAAATGAAATATTAGTTTACATAATAAATATTAAGTAAACTCAATGAGTTAATCGAATGATTTATCTGCAAAATAAAAAATCCGTAAAGATAAAGTCACCATCAACTTTTTCTTTACGGATATCCTAAATGTTAATTCAGTGAAATTAATTCAGCCATTTGAAAATATCTTCTTGAGCTATAGTTGCTACGCTATATAACAGAAGCATATCATCGAAATGATGTTCCTCCAGATACTCGTCTACATCCATCCGGAAGTAACGCATGTCAATCATATGAATGGTGGAGTAATGCTGGGCTAGAAACGGCACCATTGCATTAGCGTAAGAGTCTTTAAACACGATAATACTGCGATTTTTATTAACTTCCTCATGAGCGATGTCGATCGTTACAAGCGGGAAGTTCCCGCCGAAAAACACCTTGTATTTATCCCGCTCATTCTGTGCATCCAAATCATAAAATGAATTCTCACATGTGCTCTGTCCCTCGATACATACTTCGTATTCAGGAAGAGAAGTCTCCAGCAATTCCAGACGATCAGGAGTAATATCACGCTGGTTTGCCTTTGTATAAAATGTACCGTAGAACGCATCACTGAACGGCTTTGCCTCAAGTGCTGCTTCAGGAGTAGGAGAGAGGCCTATGGAGTTAGCATAGGCTTGATATCCATAGTACGCACCGCGTGTCGTCCAGTGATGGTCCGTACGATAATAGATTTGTGCGGTGTTTTTCTTCTGATGCAGTATTTCTCTGATATCAACGGGTGCAACCTGTCCATTCAGCTCGCTAAAGATTTGATCCATCAGCGGTGACTGGGGAGCGTCGGTTGCATCTGCATATTTGGGTAAATACTCGCCATTCAGCGTCTGGGAGTTCGGAACAAGCAGAAGAGATAACGAATCTACGTCCTTCTGATGACGTTCAGCAAAACGAGCAATCTGTTTTATATTCTGCCCCAGCTGTTCTTCATTGTACGTAAACCGTTCGAACAGATACCCAGAACTACCAAAGAATACTTGATTATTCTCCGTCTTGCCTGACATTCGCTCCATATCTGATTTGAGTCCGACCCAGTTGTCACGACCTACAAACTGATCCACCAGGTAATCGTCCAGTTGATCTGTATATCGTCCACTCCAGAGTTTGTCCCAGGAGAAGGAGGGGAACTTAGCCAAGACGCGATTTTCAAATTCGGATAAGGTCCGGTCCGGTTCCCATAGGCTCCAAATACCAAAACAGCTGATAAATAGAAGAAAGCCGCTGGTTACGATAACTGCTCTTTTACGATCCAATCATCATCACCTCCTAAAAACGGAAATACAGAAATGGATTATACGAGTCATCAATAATATACGCTGTGGAAGCGAGGAGAAGGATTGTTAATACAATTACTTCCAAGATTGCCATGACTGTACGATTCATTCTGTTATTTAATTTTGATGTCAAACGAGCCGCAATGGGTGTCGAGGCGAACGTTAATACCACGAGCAGTGCTCCATACGATTGTAGGTAGTAAAGATTCGTTCTGCTTATCCATTCCGCTTGACTAAATCCCAGCATCACATGAAGATAGTGAGGAAGTAGAGCAAGATCCTCAATAGCGAATAAGGTCCATCCAATCAGGATGACAGCTATAAAATATAGGTGCCGGAAAGGACGCCAAATTCTTTCGAGCCATTTTCCAAGCCATAACTTCTCTATAGCAATAAGGAACCCGAAATACAAGCCCCACAGCACAAAGTTCCAGCTGGCTCCATGCCATAATCCAGTCAAAAACCATACAACAAATAGGTTTACGAGGAGCCTCCATTTACGAACCCTGCTTCCCCCGAGCGGGAAATATACATAATCTCGAAACCACGAGCCGAGCGTAATATGCCATCTTCGCCAGAACTCGGATGCATTCTCAGATATGTAAGGATAACGAAAGTTCTCAGGAAATTCAAAGCCGAGCATTCTACCAAGTCCAATGGCCATATCTGAATACCCGCTAAAGTCAAAATAAATCTGAAAAGCAAACGCTGTAATCCCAATCCACGCACCCATGATGGTTAGTTCACTGCTTCCAGATAGCGTAGTGTCCCACAGCATACCAATGTTATTGGCAAGCAGTACTTTCTTGGATAGACCGATGATAAAGCGGCGCACACCACTTGCAAAAAGCTCCAAAGATACGTGGCGACGAGTGAGCTGTTTATCAATATCCTCATACCTGACAATAGGTCCTGCTACTAATTGCGGGAACATGGATACAAATGCTGCAAAGTTGATAAAACTCCGCTGAGCTGGGACATTTCTGCGGTAAACATCAATCATATAGGACATCGTTTGGAACGTATAAAAAGAAATTCCAATCGGAAGCGGTAGATCGAGAGCCACAAAGCTAGTACCCAGCAGTTCGTTCGTTGAATGAATAAGAAAATCAGCATATTTGAAAAAACTGAGTACGCCAATGTTTACAATCAGGGAGAATACAAGGATAAAGCGGCGTATTTTCTCACGCTGCTCATATCGATCCATTAGGAGTCCATTCATGTAATCTACCACTGAGGAAAACAGTAGCAGAAGAATATATACCGGTTCTCCCCAAGCATAAAAGAGTAAACTAATAAGAAGAAGCGCCGCATTCTTCCATCGCTGCGGCGCTACATAATATACAAGTAAAGCTACGGGTAAAAAGTAAAACAAAAAGGCTACAGAGCTAAAAACCAAGGATATTCCCTCCAGTCATCTTTCAAAGGGTCCGCGAGTTACTTACTCTCGGAAGTCAAAGCATTTGTGAAGGCTAGTTCCATTTTTTCAGCATCGTCTGAAATAAGAAGGATCAGATAGTTGCCTTGTTGCTTAATAATGTGGTTTTTCACCTTTTCGTATTGTTCAGGTAAATAAGTGCTCCAAGTTTGCTCCTGATTGGCCACTTCTTTTTCTAGTGCAGACTTTAGTTCTTCTACTTTAGAAGAATCAGACGCTTTTAAAATAATGATTTCATCAGCAAGTACATTAATCATCGCTTTCATGTACTGTCCATCTTCAATTGCAGCTGGATCAATACCTAGGTTGATTGCCGTTACTGTATCCTCTTTGAGATTTATGTTAAAGAACTGAGCCGTGTTCATCTCCGTTTGCTCCGTAACAACCTGCATTAATTCACTTACGGGTACGTTAACTTCCTTAACTTCCTCCGCTTTTTGTGTTCCACATCCAGCGATCACCATACTAAACGTCATTAACATTAAAATCATTTTTTTCATTTCTTAGCAACTCCTTCTTATTCTCATGATGTGAAATATTCTTTCCTTAGATTTAGACAAACTAATCATTTAAAAGGTTCCCTTTTTCAAAAAAAACTTTTTTTCTCTAGAAAAACACAATCGAACGAGATAAAGAAAGCTACGAAGAGATTTTTAATCTGCGGTACATAATTCCTGTATGAATTCGGCTTCGTTTGATTTCTTTAGACCTTCGTGCTCCTTTACCATCTAAAGGCAATGGGAGTATGATTCATCTGCTGAGAAGATATATACATAGACCATAAAAACTCAGCACTAGATACGGGGTAAAGAGGGAGATCATTATGGTTAGAAAAATGAAACGTTTATTGATTGGACGCCCTATGAAAAACAGCGAATTAGAAGGAGAAAAACTAAGCAAGTTAAAGGCACTTGCCGTACTCTCTTCAGATGCGTTATCGTCCGTAGCTTATGGTACAGAACAAATTCTCATTGTTTTGATGGCAGTGGGTGCTGCAGCTGCCTGGTATTCTATACCTATTTCACTTGCAGTACTTGGACTACTCGTCATTCTAATATTCTCATATAGACAGACCATTTATTCATACCCCTCAGGCGGAGGCGCCTATATCGTAGCAAAAGATAACATCGGGTTATCAAGTGGTCTGCTCGCAGGAGGTTCCTTGCTTGTCGATTACATCTTGACCGTTGCCGTAAGTTCTTCCGCAGGAACGGACGCGATTACATCAGCTTTTCCACTGCTTCATGATTATCGAGTCCTTATTGCACTCATCATGATTCTTATGCTCACGATCCTAAATCTGAGAGGGATTACGGAGTCTGCTTCCGTACTTGCATTACCGGTTTACTTATTTGTCTTTGCCATTGTTGTGCTGATTATTACCGGATTTATTAAATACGCTATGGGTGGAGCAGAACCGTCCGTTCCGGTGGAATGGGGGAGCGCCGCAAACAATGTAAGTCTCTTTCTCTTGCTAAAAGCTTTCAGTTCCGGCTGTTCTGCGCTGACGGGGGTAGAAGCGGTATCCAATGCCATTCCTAACTTCCGGGCCCCAGCAGAGAAAAACGCTGCAAAAACGTTAGTTATGATGGGGTCTATACTTGGATTTATGTTTATAGGTATCAGCTTACTAGCCTACTGGTATGGGATTATACCAAGCGAAAAAGAAACGGTCGTATCGCAAATTGCGAATTCCGTTTTTGGCAGGGGAACAATTTATTACATTATCCAAGGGGTTACAGCATTAATTCTTTTTTTAGCAGCAAATACAGCTTATTCTGCTTTTCCATTACTTGCTTTTATGTTAGCCAAAGATAAATTTATGCCGCATATGTTTCTTGTTCGCGGTGATCGGCTCGGTTATTCCAATGGCATTATCTTTCTTGGCGTTTTATCCGCTGTACTCGTGATTGCTTTCCACGGGAATACAGAAGGGCTAATCCCGCTGTATGCAGTTGGGGTATTTATCCCCTTTACCTTGTCCCAACTCGGTATGATGATTCGCTGGATTAAGCTAAAACCGTCTGGCTGGCATGTTAAACTTCTTATCAATACGATTGGGATGCTGACTACTCTAAGTATTACGCTGATTTTTATTTTCACTAAATTCAGTCAAGTATGGGCCGTCTTTATATTCTTACCGCTGGTGATATGGATTTTTATGCGAATTCATCGTCACTATATTCATGTAGCCGATCAGCTTCGAATTAATATCCAGGAAGATAAACTACAGATTAAAGGAAGTACGGTCGTCGTTCCTATTGGAGGGATCACAAGTGTTGTTCGCAATTCACTCAGTTATGCCAAGTCATTAACCGATAATGTGGTTGCCGTATATGTAGGCTTTGATGATGACAGTATTCATAAGATGGAAGAAAAGTGGGAGGTCTGGAATCCAGGCGTAAGACTCATCACCCTGAAATCGAGTTACCGAAGTATTGTAAAGCCGCTTATTAAATTTATAGATACGGTGGAATGGAAGAAAAATGAGACAGATCATATCACTATTTTGATTCCGCAGTTTATTACAAAACATTGGTGGCAGTATGTTCTTCATAATCAAACCAGCCTGCTGCTTCGTGCTTATCTTTTCCGTCATAGAGACGTCGTCATTTCTACAGTAACTTATCATCTGGATAAATAATTAGGGAAGAAGCCGTCTTCTTAGGAGGCGGTTTTATTTTTGATTCTGCAGCAAGTATTGGGCACGTATATCACGTATATAATGAAGGGAAATAATAACTTACTTCTTTTTAATAAGGGGGATTCGATAATCAAGCCTAAATATGTTACTCTTTAAGGTAGCGTTCGATTATTAAGTAACTAGAGGTGGATTAGCACTTTGAAACGAGAGAAAAACAAAAAAAACATACTCACTTTTGTAAAAGAAAATAAGGAACTTGAAGTACCGATCAAAGCAACAGGTTCTTTCAACTGGGTTGGCTCTTTTCGCCTATTTAACGTATACCGAAAAGTAAAACCTACGCGTATGATTCTGCCTGCGCTTATTATATTGTATTTTATTGTGGCTCAGATCATCATTATGTTCTTCTCCATCCTGGTGTCCACGTCATTTTTCCCAGCCTTTCTGGTAGGTTTTGCGGTATGGGCACTGCTGAACAAATATTTAATCTGGGTGCTAAAAGAAACTACGGTCAGAACAGTGATCAAAGAGGGATATACACCTCTTGAAAATGCAGACAAGCAGTACGTTGATTCTCTGTATCTATAATTTTGATGTGTCACATCCCTATTACTACAAAAAACCGTCATGGACGGTTTTTCTGTATTTTATAAACCAAGATAAGCTAAAAAACCCATTTTAATGTAGATTTATAGTAGAATAGTAGGGGTAGTTACTAGATTTATAGTTAATTACCACCACTACAAGAGAATGGGGAAAACATATGAGACCATGGGGAAAATTAGTTTTAAGCTGTGCCATACTACTAGGAGGTACTGTCGGAAGTACCGGTATTCCTTCCACTTATGCAGCAACGAACCAAGTAAAAATCGTGCTGGACGGTTACTCACTTCCGTTCCCAGTAGCACCTGTCGTTATTAGCGGAACAACAATGGTTCCTTTTCGTGCTATTTCTGAAGCACTTGGCATTGAAGTACAGTGGAATCAGAAACTCAGAAAGATTACAGCAACGAAACAGACTGACGAAGGAAGTAAAGTCGTAGAACTTACAATGGGAAATAAAACAGCGAAAGTAAATGGACAGAATGTACCTCTTACTCTTGCACCAAGGACGATCAGTAATACAACCATGATCCCGCTTAGCTTTTTCAGTCAGCAGTTTGGAGCAGCCGTCGGCTGGAATCAAGCCGCAAAGACCGTGTCGATCACTTCTCCAAGAGAAGAAATGTATACACTGGGGTTCTACGCTCTTCGTTCTTATGATGAAATCAATTATCTGCCAAGTCTGGATGCTGCCACTTTCGGTTGGGGACGAATCGACCGGGATGGAAACTTCACAACCACAGGTGATGAATATAAATGGCCTTCTTCACTAGGAGACATCACAGGAGAGAGTATTATACAAGAAGCACAAAGCGCGGGGACAACTTCTTCTTTCATGGTATACGCCTTAGATGGGCAGCTTGAGCTGACGAAGAATCTGGAAGACAAACAGCTTCAAGCTAAGACCATTGAGGGAATCGTGACTACAGCGGTAGAAAAAGGATTTAAAGGAATTACTCTTGATTTTGAAGGGCTGGGACTCACGGGTGATGCTGCCAAGGTGAAAAGTGATTACAATGCTTTTGTCAAAGTGATTGCTGCACGGGCTCACGCAGAAGGACTTACCTTAACGCTTGCTCTTCACCCAATTAACAGTTCCTACAAAGGCTACGACTACAAAGCATTAGGAAGTCTAGCTGATGAGCTTATCATCATGGCATATGCTTTTGAAAATGAAAAAGGACCCGAACCTCTTGCTAAGGTAGACGAAGCGATTCGCCTTGCACTGAAAGAGACAAGTAAAGATAAACTGCTCCTTGGTATTTCTAGAGGCAGTGAAGATGCAGCGAGCATTAACAGTAAGATTGGTCTTGCCAAACGGTACGATCTCAAAGGAATAGCACTGTGGAGACTAGGCATTATTGGTCCTGCGGCTTGGACTGAGATGAATAAGTCGATTGTACTTGACTAATGAAACTCCTTTTTCATATAAGTAAGCGAAAGAACACAGTCACTTGTTTGTGAGGCTGTGTTCTTTTTCCTGAATTTAACTGATCTTTTTGATAAACATCCTATATAATATGGAAACAAATGATTTAGAAAGAGGGATGAGACATGGGTTTCTTTGATGGATTGCTGGGAAATGCTTCGCAAGTCAATTTAAATGAAATACAGAAGGAGTTTACTCCTTTGCTTGCTCCAAATGAACAAATTGAGAACGTAGGGACTGGGTTTACAGTAACATTGCAACGTATCATAAGCGGAGATCTGAGAGAAGTCATGTGGAATGATTATATAGCTCTAGCCTTATACTTGGCGGGGGCGATCTGGCTTTTTTCTTCTCTATATATAGATTTCAGACGGTTCTTTAAGCGGAGAATGAAAAAGTGTCAAGGTAGGAGTGAAATGGACATCTTCTCAAGTAGGTGGGAACGACATGCACGGGTACGTAAGTCGCGTGGATACATAGAACCTGGGATACTCATCGCGGTTGCTTTTGTGTTTAGAGATTGGTATGTACTTTTTTAAAAGGATCAATCTAGACGTTCAATGTGTATGAAATCATTTTATGGGGCTTACATATTGTCTATAGCATTTATCGTCATTTGATATTATACTGTAAAAAATATACATATATTTGTGATGATGGGTCTCGTTATTCGGAAGCACATCTACAGAGAACTGCTGGTACGCTGAGAGGCAGGATGATGGCCGAAGAACTGCTCACCCCGGAGCAAGAGTGAATCTTAAGGTCCTAATGGATGATTGATACTCCGTCTAACCAGCGTTAACTGGTCATTAAGATGTGGTGAGATATAAGATGTAGGATTGTCTATATTCCATCACGAAGAAGAGTGGTACCGCGTCAGACGTTAGCCTGTCGCCTCTTTTGAGGCGGCGGGCTTTTTATTTTTGATAAGGGAGGCAGTTACTATGAGTCATATTATTGATTACTATTCGCGCTTTGATGAATGGGGAAGGCTTGACCGCGAACCACTGGAGTTTATCGTGAACATGCATTTTATCAATAAGTATTTACCGCAGGAGGGACATCTGCTGGATAACGGAGCAGGTCCTGGTAAATATGCAATGAATCTCGCACAGGAAGGATACCGGATTAGTGTATCTGATTTGACGCCTGCCCTTGTAGCATTTGCGAGAGAGCAAGCAAAAACCCAGCAATTGGAGTCTTCCTTTACTGGTTTTCACGTTCAGAATGCGACAGATTTACATGAGCTAGCAGATAACTCATTTGATGCAAGTCTGATGCTTGGACCTATGTATCATCTTCAAAAAGAAGATGAAAGGTTGGCAGCAGTCCAGGAACTATATCGAGTGACAAAAGAAGAGGGGATCGTATTTGTCGCATTCCAATCCCGTACGAGGATGCTGTTCAATTCACTTCAGAATCCCGGGCATTGGAAGCCGAATCATACGATGGAAGGGATCGAAGCGTTTTTATCCAGCAGCAGCTTTACACATGATGAACCAGGCAGATTTACGGGTGCTTACTACTATGGTGTGGAAGAAATTCAGCCTTTTATGGAAAGTAACGGATTCAGTACGATTGAACTGATTGGTTCAACCAGTATTGGTGGATTGCTGGATGCAAATGCACAAGAATACTGGAAAGAGCAGGGGGAAGAAGCTTATCAGAAGTTTATATCGATGATGATTCAAACGGCAGCGGACCCTTCGATCCTTGGCCTATCTTCCCACTTGCTGTATATAGGACGTAAAAACAAAACCAAATAGGAGCGTTCTCCGGATTCATATTTATTCTTGTGAGGCGCAGCGCTGAGCAGGAGATACACACATCATAATAAAGACAATAATTAGAAGACCGCTGGCACCCCATACGGCTTGATCTTCTAGACGATGCGTGGCAAATGTTCCGATAAAAGCCCCGCCTAGAAATGAACTGATGATGGTCGCAAACTTTTTAAACTGAACAGATGCAGATTGATCTTTACGAAACAAAGAAATATAGAGGGCTCTAGAAGCTGTATATAAATTCCCTGTTGTCACGGTCGTATTATAGGTCCACCCCTCTAAAGAACGAAAGGTCGAGATTTGCAGCGAGCCAACAAATACAATCAGAATGGTTACAATCATGTTAGGAACAGACGCAGGAAGAAACCCGACACCGAAAAGCACGAGAATCTCTAGTAAAAGAACGGCTCTCGAAGTGTCTAATAATTTCCGTATGATCCAAGGATGATTGAGCATTTGCGCGACGAATACTCCAGTGATAAAGGCTGCTATAGGTGGAATGCGTACAAGAGCTGCATGCACGTTCCCCTTGGCAGCTTCAATACCGAGAAGAACCATATTTCCGGTCTGGGCGGTCGAGAAGACACCATCTCTGCCAATGTATGTATAAGCATCAAGATAACCTGCTACGAGTGATAATATAGCACCGATATAAACCGATTCTGGTGTTAATTTCAGCGTCTTTCGTTTACTGTACATATCAGACTTCCTTTATCATTTACTTGTTTTCAAGATGCCTAATCTATCCTTATTTTATTCACTATAAAAAAGGACTCAAGCACTCAAGCTTTCAAGCTTGATACCTCGTAAGGTCAATTCGCTCCGAAAGATGGAGCTCAATACCTTCGCTCTCAAGTAGACTTTGCTGTAATGAACGGTGCCATTCATCACTCATCGAAATTTCCCCTTGCTTATTTACTACTCGGTGCCATGGAAGATTATATTTTTCGCTCATTGAATGCAGGATTCGAACCACTTGCCTTGCTGCCCGGGGACTACCTGCCAAAGCGGCTACTTGTCCATAGGTCATCACTTTTCCCTCTGGAATCGATTGTATAATTTCTATTACTCTTGCTGTAAAAGGCTGCATAAATACAAACTCTCCTTCTCTTAAGTCTCGTGTCTTCTAGTATAGCAGAGATATTAAAAATGAATAAAATACCCACTCCGCCCATCATTTTCAAAATCCTGGTTCAATATATAACAAATTGAATAATAAGGTATATAGCCTTAATAGGATGGTTGATGTACAAGGGAGGGAATCACCAATGATTTTGAAAAAGAAAAATGGGGTTTATTTAGTAGGTGCAGTTATCATTCTTGTGATTGTTCTTGTTTATTTTATGAGTAGGCCGGCAGGGTTATATGGGAACGATCAAGAGTCTATTGAGAAGATTCTTCAATCTGAGCAAGTATATCAAAACACAGAAATAGAAATCTTAGAAGTTAAAGATATTTATGATAAAAGGGTGGTTGCTTTTCTAAACGATGATGATCCTGCTTATGCTGAATTCAGAAAAGATGAGAAGGGGAATTATCTTCTTTCTAAGTTTCAAGATCGGAAGGGGGAAGCTTTGTCTTCTTTTCTTATTCAAGAATTTGAAGATCAAGACGAAGTTCATGCCGCATCCATGATGTATATTTCGAATCAAGATAACACCATATCGAAGCTGGAACTCACTGTGAATGAGGATCAAGTATTCGAGCGAGAATTCAAAGTGCATCAGAAAGCTGTGGAATGGATCGAACTTCCGAAGTCAAATGAATATCACTTCAAATACAAATATGATGATGAGAACGATAAAATAATCGATTAAAGGAAAACAGGAAAACTCTCTGCTGCTTCTAAGCAGAGGTTTTTTTGCATTCAATATAATATTTGCAAAATTATGGGTTGACTGGATGCGAAAACAAACGGTAATATAATGGTGCAAACGGTTTCATTTTGGAGTGAAGCTGAAATATAGATACATAGCAGAATAACCGATACTGTCATAGTAAAAGCAGAAAGAAATGAGGTGATCGCCTTCTTTTAGGAACGTTAGATCATTCTTAAACTCTTGCATAAGGGCAATGTTTATCATTTTGTGCAAACGTTTCCACAAAAGAAATATGCTTTTTAACAACAGAATTAATACAACGAAGGAGGACTTTTTATGAAGTATACTGTCAGGCGAACTTTCACTTTATTGTTAGTTTGTATGCTTATGATTACAGGATCAGGCTGGCATGCACTCACTGCTTTTGCCTCTATCTCGGACAATGGGATTCCTAAGCAGCATTTACGCATCCACTACGAAGGAGACGGCGAAGGACTCGGCGTATGGACGTGGGAGGATGTGGTTGCTCCGTCTCAAACCTGGGCAACAGATGCAATCCCTTTTTCCAATGAACAGCAGGATACATACGGAGCCTACGTCGATATACAGCTAAAAGAAGATGCTCAAAAAGTAGGATTCTTAATCGTAAACCGGGAGACTGGTCAAAAAGATGGGGGAGACAAAATGGTCAATTTAGACAACTTGTCTGTGAATGAAGTATGGGTGAAGAAAGGATCTGACAAAGTATATCCGAGTGAACCGGAGTTTACTACGGAATTGTTATCGGCAAAAGTGATTTCTGAAAATGAGATC
This sequence comes from Paenibacillus sp. An7, assembly GCF_009870785.1. Classification (GTDB taxonomy): domain Bacteria; phylum Bacillota; class Bacilli; order Paenibacillales; family Paenibacillaceae; genus Paenibacillus. The sequence continues at coordinate 33,683 of NZ_WTWX01000015.1, read as the reverse complement.
CAGCTTCGCTTTTCAGATACAAAAGGTCTGACAGATGAACAACTCTTTAGCGAAATCATCGCAAAAGACCGTGATGGTGAAGGGGTTCAAGTGAACAAGGCAGAAATCGCGAGTGACAGAATGGTTAGTCTCGCAGTAGAAGTGACAATGAAAAAATTGCCCATAACCATTACTTATGCAGGGGTCACAGTCACGTCTATAACCGACTATAAAATGATTGATGCGGCATATTCCTATGATGGTGACGATCTTGGAGCCAGCTATACTCCAGAAAAAGTGACGTTTAAAATTTGGTCTCCTACCGCTTCAAGCGTAACCCTGAATGTCTATGACAAGGATGATTCAACGATTCAGGTTGGAAGCAAGCCGCTTGTACTGGTTGAAAAAGGCATATGGGAAGCAGAGGTTCAGCCGTCCGAGATGAATTTAGTGGACCTGAGAGGTTACTTTTATCAGTACGATGTAGTGAATAATGGTGTAAGCCGAAAAGTATTAGATCCTTATGCGAAATCAATGGCTGTATTTCAAGTCGATACGAACGGTAATGCAGGACCTGATGGAGATACCGTTGGCAAAGCAGCCATAGTCAGTTTAGAGGGTACGGACCCCCAAGGATACGATTATGCAGCGATAGATGGATATAAGAAGAGGGAAGATGCAATCATCTACGAACTGCATGTGAGAGATTTTACATCCGACCCTTCTATCGAAAGTGAGTTAGGTGATACACGGTGGGGATCGTACGCGGCAGTGAAACAAAAACTTAGTTACATTAAATCGCTAGGCGTAACTCACGTACAGCTTCTTCCGATTATGGCTTGGTATTATGGCGATGAGACGAAGATGGGCGAACGGGAACTAACGTATTCGGCTTCTGGTAATGAGTACAACTGGGGTTATGATCCGCATCATTACTTTTCTCCCGATGGTGCCTATTCCGAAGATCCAGCTGATCCGGAGCTGCGGATTCGTGAAACAAAAGAAATGATTGATGCAATCCATGAAGCCGGTATGGGGGTTGTTCTTGATGTTGTATATACCCATATGGCAAAAGCAGACCTGCTAAATGATATTGTACCTAATTATTATGCTTGGCAGGACGAGACAGGGAGTTTTGTTGGGGGATTTGGTAACAACCTTGCTACGAATCATGCAATGGCTGAGAAATTAATGATCGATTCCGTAAAATACTGGTTTGATGAATATAAAATTGATGGCATGCGCTTTGATATGATGGGTGATGCCACATATAGCTCTATTCAAAAAGCGTACGATGCAGCTGCAGCGCTTAATCCAAATGCTTTGTTTATCGGAGAAGGATGGAGAACCTTTAGCGGTGCATTAGCAGACCCATCGCTTGCCGGACAGGGTGCAGATCAAGACTGGATGAATCAGACAGATGATGTGGGTGTCTTCTCTGATGAGATCCGCAATGAACTCAAATCCGGATTTGGATCGGAAGGAGAACCGCGGTTTCTTACAGGCGGGGCTCGTAATATAGACCTCATCCTGAACAATATTAAAGGACAGCCAAGCAACACACCAGCAGATGCCCCAGGCGATATGGTTCAGTATATTGAAGCTCACGACAATCTTCCTTTATATGATGTCATTGCACAGTCGATTAAGAAGGATCCTGCCATTCCAGAAAATGATGTGGAAATTCATCAGCGTATCCGGCTCGGTAATCTCATGATTCTTACATCACAAGGGACCGCGTTTCTTCATGCCGGTCAAGAATATGGACGAACAAAACAGTGGTTCGGAGAGGGAGTTCCAGAGCAAAAGTACCATGCTTTAGAAGACGAGGAAGGTAACGTCTTTGGTTATTTCATTCATGATTCCTATGATTCTTCAGATGCCATTAATAAATTTGATTGGTCCAAGGCAATGAATCGCAATCGATATCCCGTAAATAACACAACAAGAGCGTATACAGAGGGACTTATTCAGCTTCGTAAATCAACCAATGCGTTTCGTCTGGGAGAAAAAGAATTGGTTGACCGTAACATCAGCTTAATTGCTGCCCCAGAGATAAGAGAGAACGATTTAATCATTGCCTACAAAAACCAATCAACAGACCAAACGGGTGACTACTATGTCTTCGTAAACGCTGACCGTTCGGAAAGAACATTAACGCTTCCAGTTGATTTAACAAAAGGAACGGTGATCGTGGATCAAGACGAAGCAGGGATATCGCAGGTCCAGAACCCTTCAGGTTATGTTTTGGAGAAAGATTCCATTACATTAGAGCCGCTTACCGCGGTCGTTATCAAAATGAATTCATCTGCTGAAAACCCTGCGGTACCAGGACCTTCAGAACCATCTATCCCATCAGAACCGTCTGTACCGTCAAAACCAACACCTGCAATTCCTGTAGCTCCTTCCGAATCAGGTCAAGCAGAGAAGTGGGAGCAAGAGTTAACTGCTTTGCTTACAAGCATTCCTGCAGAGCCAAAGACAGCTGCAAAAGAAATAATGAGTATTGTAACACCGCTGCTCACCGTAGATAAATTCAGTATCACCTTAGACCAGATTGGATCTACAATCGTTGCACCTGACTCCACCGCATTGAGTTTAGCTTATAAACGTCTTCAACGCGCTTGGGATCAGATTTCATTACTAAATAAAACACAGCATAAAGATCTTCTGCTTATATTACAGCAAGAGCTTAAGGTGGTACTCGATACCAAATCAGTGCAAGGAGAAAAGATAGCCGTAGAGCTGCCGACTTCTTTTGTAGAACAAGTCCATCAATTATCATCAGGTGTTCAGGTTATTTCAAATTCAGGAAGTGTGACAATCCCAGCAGGAGCGATCGAGGCGAATTATTTTATTCCTAATGGTTCTTTTGTGATCACTTTATCTAAAGCTTCAGATTTCTCAACTACGCATGATGCTTCTATGAAAGCAGTGGGCGATGGACTGACTCTCTCAATGAAGCTGATCCAGAATGGAAATGGCGGTGCCACAAGTGAAATCTATCATTTTGTAAAACCCGTATTGCTGGAAGGATTATACCAGCCAGAACAAGTGTCAAACTTGAATAAGACCGGATGGTATATCAAATCTAGTGATCAGAAGCATAAATACGTAAGTGATGTTAATGAGGAACAGGTCAACCTATTAAAAACAAAACGAACGGGAACCTACTACTTGCTTGAATCAACCCTTACATTCAGTGATATAAATCAAAGTTACGCTAAAGGAGATATTGAGTATCTTCGTGCAAGACAGATCGTAAATGGAATAACTGACAGTACATTTGCTCCTAAAATGAAGGTGACAAGGGGGCAGCTTGCAGTCATTCTTGGACGGATGTTAGGTCTATCAGAGGAGACAGCTGAAAAACGTAAATTTGTAGATGTTGAACCTCAGAAGTTTTACAGCGGCTATATAAATGCCCTGTCTTCAGCTGGAATCGTAAATGGAGATCCTAGTCATACGTTCCGCCCAGAACAAAATATCACCCGGGAAGAAATGATAACTGCGCTGATGAATGCATATGAATACAAAACAGGTCAAAAATTATCCGGTATTCCAGGGTATGAAGAAGCTGAATTCCGTGATATTTCCGAAGTAAGTGCTTATGCAACCTCTGCTGCGAAAGCAGCTAAAGCGCTTGGGATCATCGAAGGGAGCGGGGGACAATTTCAGCCAAAAGAAATAGCGACTAGAGAACAACTCGCGAAAATAGCAGTACAGTTCCTGAAATCTACGAAGGAGTAACTGGAGAATAGTAAAAATAAAATGGAAAAGAATAAACAGAAAGATAACTAGCCATTATTCCTATAAAATTCTTCTTATATTTGGATGTAAAAAGGGACGGCGAGCGCGCTGTCCCTTTTCTCTATTTTGTTAGAAATGTTCAAGTATCAATTTTCCAATCATATTCCCTTGTTCGACGATGGAATGAGCTTTTCTGAGATTCGCTGCATGAATGGGTTCGAGCGTCTTCGTTAATGTCGTATGGATCTTCTTCTGATCCGCCAGAGCACTTAGTTTGTTGAGGATTTCATGCTGTCTAACCATATCTTCAGTCTCATACATGGCCCGAGTAAACATATACTCCCAGACAAATCCTGCGCTTTTGCTTTTCAGCAAAGAGAGATCGAGAGGATGATCCGCTTCAACGATGGTTCCTATTGTCCCTTGGGGTGCAATCAGTTCACACATCGCTTCATAATGCTCTCCCGTACTGTTCAGACAGAAGATGTAGTCCACGTAGGTATAACCTAGATCTCTAACTTGAGAGACTAAATCTTCTCTATGATTTACCACATGATCTGCGCCTTGTTTCTTAACCCAGTTGATAGATTCTGGGCGAGAAGCCGTTGCAATGACGGTAAGACCCGCATATTTACCAAGCTGCGTTGCGATCGACCCAACACCGCCGGCTCCGCTAATAATGAGAATTGTTTTATTCCGATTATCAGCCGCATTTTCCGAAATACCGATTCTATCAAACATTCCTTCCCAAGCCGTTATACCTGTTAAAGGCAGGGCTGCAGCTTCTGCAAAGGATAATGAAGCAGGCTTATGGCCGACAATTCGCTCATCCACAAGATGGAATTCACTATTTCCCCCCTGGCGAGTGATTGTTCCTGCATAGAATACTTCATCTCCTGGTTTAAATAAGGTGCAGGATTCACCTATTTCTTCCACAATCCCAGCGACATCATAACCAAGTATTTTTGGGTGTTCTTCTTTTTTATCCTTCGGTGCTCGGACCTTTGTATCTACGGGATTTACAGAGATCGCCTTTACCTTTACTAGCAAATCTCGGCCGGACGGAGCTCTTTTTGCTATGGTTATGTCCACGAGACTTTCTGGATCTTTAATAGGTAAATAATTATACAACCCTACCGCTTTCATCAGCTGATCTGACATGATAAATCCTCTCCCTTTTTTCATATTTTCTTAATTCTCTTAATTCTCTTATTACACACTTCCTATATTACTAACCATGTTCTCGCAGAACTATGCAGTGATGATTTTCACGGAGGAAATCTATTAAGATCGTATGTTTATGATTAATGATTCTTATAAATAGGGTAACAAGAGGAAGGAGGGATGTACAGATGATCGCCATTACACATATCGGATTATCCGTTCCGGATTTAGATCAAGCGATACGTTGGTATGAAGAAGTGCTCGGTTTTGAAAAAATAGCAGGTCCCTACTCTTTCGACCAAAAAAGCGAGAATGAGCATAACATGACGAACGATCTGCAAGGACAGGAAGTACGGAAAATGAGGAATGTTCATTTAACTTGCGGGAATCAGGTGGGACTTGAGTTGTTTGAATTCGAAGAGCCGAGAAGAACACAGGTGCCAAAGGGAGAATATGATGGATTCTTTCATCTTTGTTTGCTGGTAGACGATATTGAAGCGGTGGCTAACCGGATTGAAGCGGCAGGTGGTAAAAAGACAAGCGAGATGTGGAATACGAGGAAAGGTAAACCTTATTACCTGCAGTATTGCGAAGACCCGTTCGGAAATATTCTAGAATTATATAACAAAAGTACGGAACTAATGTATGGAAATAAAGAAAACTAACGTTTCTATCTAAGAGAACTATCTTTGAGAACTATCTATGAGATATAAAGAGAACTTCCACTCGGGTCATGGACCTGATTTTGTGGGAGTTTTTTTATTTTGGAGACGGAAAAGGGTCCTTTATAAGGTTTATCAGCTTAACTAATAAGTACTATAAGATGATTCTAATTGACCAGCTATTAACAGCTGTGGTAGTTTCAGTATAGATAAATAATTCTGATGAACTTACTGAGAATTAAATTCAATCATCCGAGGTGGATCTTATTGGAACTTCAGGCGAATAACAGCCCATTTACTCAGGAACAGACGGAACTACTTAATCGTTTATTACCTACTTTATCACAAACACAACTCATTTGGCTAAGTGGATATTTTACTGCCAAACAATCTGCGGGAACTCAAGTTGTTTCTAGTGATGCACCAAGCAATTCAGTTTCTCCAGTCAATGAGACTTCAGCTCCTGCAGCTCCTACAGCTGTAGTTAGTAAAGACATTACCGTATTATTTGGTTCTCAAACAGGTAATAGCAGCGGCCTGGCTAAAAAGATGACGAAAAAACTGGAAGAGCAAGGATTCCAAGTGAATCTGAGCTCGATGAGTGATTTTAAGACAAACCAACTTAAAAAGCTTCAAAACCTCCTCATTGTAGTCAGTACTCATGGAGAAGGAGAACCGCCGGATAGTGCGATTGCATTCCATGAATTTTTGAATAGTAAACGTGCACCGAAGCTTGAACAGCTGAAATATTCCGTTCTTGCGCTCGGGGATACATCTTATGAGTTCTTCTGCCAAACAGGTAAAGACTTTGATACACGCCTTGAAGAACTTGGTGCTATTCGTCTGACACCGCGTATCGATTGTGACGTTGATTTTGATGAGCCTGCTGCGGATTGGATGAGTCAGGTGCTAGAATCCCTTGGTCAGAAGTCGGCTGCTAATCTAGTAAGTGTTAGCAGTGTAGGCGCAGCAGCATCTGTGTCCGCAGAATCTGAGTATAGCCGTTCCAATCCATTCCATGCGGAAGTGCTTGAGAATCTGAATCTGAACGGACGGGGTTCAGACCGGGAAACAAGGCATTTGGAATTATCACTGGAAGGTTCGGGGCTTACTTATCAGGCAGGCGACAGTCTCGGTATCTATCCGCAGAATCACCCGCAGCTCGTGGAAGATATTATCTCAGCTTCGGGATGGAACGCAGAAGAACTTGTACCTTTATCCAAAAATAAAGGCGAAGTTTCATTAAGAGAAGCTCTTCGATCTCATTATGAAATTACGGTTCTTACCAAACCGCTGCTTGAGCAGATTGTGAAGATTACAGCCAATGCTGAACTTAGAAAACTGCTTGAACCAGGAAATGAACAACAGCTCCGCAGTTATATTTCGGAACACGATTTACTTGATCTTATACAGGATTATAAGCTCGAAGGCGTATCTGCTAAAGACTTGGTATCTGTGCTTCGTAAAGTCCCAGCTAGACTGTACTCAATAGCAAGCAGTCCAAGTGCTTATCCAGATGAAGTGCATTTGACGGTGCGTACGGTTCGCTATGAACACAAAGGACGTAATCGGTACGGAGTATGCTCCACACAGCTGGCAGAACGTATTCAGCCAGGAGAGACATTACCTGTTTTTATCCAGCAAAATGACGGCTTTAAGCTTCCTGATAACCCTGACGCGCCGATTATTATGATTGGACCAGGTACGGGTGTTGCTCCGTTTAGAGCATTCCTCGGTGAAAGAGAAGAAATCGGCAGCGAGGGCAAGAACTGGCTCTTTTACGGAGATCAGCATTTTGCAACCGACTTTCTATATCAAGTGGAATGGCAGCGCTGGCTTGCAGACGGAATCCTTACCAATATGGATGTTGCCTTCTCTCGTGACACGGATCAGAAAGTATACGTTCAGCACCGGATGCAGGAAAGAAGCCGGGGAATTTATGAGTGGTTGCAAGAAGGTGCATACATCTATGTGTGCGGGGATGAGAAAAAGATGGCACACGACGTTCATTCCACACTTGCTGCTATCCTTGTACAAGAAGGCGGCATGACGATGGAACAAGCAACCGATTATTTGATAGAGCTTCAACAGCAAAAACGATACCAGCGTGATGTCTATTAAGCCGACGGCTTTTATAGATACGAGAGGAGATTCCAGCATGGCTATAAATGAACTTTATCCACCTCAGAATGCGCCTCACAGTGATGTAGAGGATATTAAACGCCGCAGTGATTTTTTAAGAGGAAGTCTTGTCCAGACTTTACAAGATCCAATCACCGGTTCCATTCCGGAAGATGATAACCGGTTAATGAAACACCACGGAAGTTACATGCAGGATGATCGTGACTTGCGTAATGAGCGTGCCAAACAAAAGCTTGAGCCGGCTTATCAGTTCATGCTTCGTGTTCGCGCCTCTGGCGGAGTGGTCACACCGGAACAATGGCTGATGATGGACCGTATCTCTCATAAGTATGGTAATGACACAATTCGATTAACTACTCGTCAGTCTTTTCAGCTGCATGGTGTACTGAAGTGGAATCTGAAGAATACCATTCGTGAAGTAAATGATGCACTGCTCAGCACCTTGGCAGCCTGCGGGGATGTAAACCGGAATGTGATGTGTAATCCGAACCCTTACCAGTCTGAAGTTCACGAAGAAGTATACGAGTGGGCTCGCAAAGTAAGTGAGCATCTTGATCCCAAAACGCGTGCTTACCACGAAATTTGGCTCGATGAAGAGAAGATTATCGACAGCCGTGACAACGAATGGGAACAAGAACCGATCTATGGAGCAGTATACTTACCGCGTAAGTTTAAGATCGGGATAGCAGTTCCTCCATCAAATGATGTCGATGTATTTTCACAAGATTTAGGACTGATCGCCATTGTAGAAGATGGCAAACTGAAGGGATTTAATGTCTCTGTCGGCGGCGGGATGGGAATGTCCCACGGGGATACAAAGACGTATCCGCAAGTGGGGAAGGTCATTGGTTTTTGCACGCCGGAGCAAATGGTTGATATTGCTGAAAAGATTGTAACCATTCAGCGGGACTACGGAGATCGTGCCGTTCGGAAACATGCCCGTTTTAAATATACGATTGATGATCGTGGTATAGACTGGCTGAAGAATGAATTAACTGCACGACTGGGTTATTCTCTTCAAGAAGCAAGACCTTTCGAATTTGATCATAACGGCGATCGTTACGGCTGGATTCAAGGGAGCAATGGAAAGTGGCACTTTACGCTGTTTATCCAGAATGGACGTATCGTAGATCTTGAGGATTATCCGCTCATGACAGGACTTCGCGAAATTGCCAAGATTCACAAAGGTGACTTCCGCTTAACAGCGAATCAAAACCTGATCATTGGGAATGTAGGGAACAAGAGTAAGAAGAAGATTGAAAAATTGATTCAGGAATACAAGCTCACAGACGGACTTCATTATTCTGCTCTTCGCAGAAGCTCGATGGCTTGTGTTGCACTTCCTACCTGCGGACTGGCTATGGCTGAATCTGAACGTTATTTACCTTCCTTAATGGATAAAATTGAGCCTATGCTCGAGCGCAATGGCCTTCGTGATAAAGAGATTGTGATTCGGATGACCGGCTGTCCTAATGGATGTGCTCGTCCGATGCTCGCAGAGCTTTCGTTTATTGGAAAAGGCCCTGGTAAGTACAATATGTATTTAGGCGGAGCCCATAACGGATCACGTCTAAACAAGCTTTATAAGGAAAACATCGGCGAAACCGAGATTTTGGAATCTCTTGAGCCGATCATTGCAAGATATGCTGTAGAACGTTACGATGGTGAACATTTTGGTGATTTTGTGATCCGTGCGGAATATGTAGATGCGGTATATGATGGTCAGCAATTCCATGCCTAGCATTTAGCACTAATTCGATAAAAAGCAGTTTCTCGGTGTTTATCCGGGGGCTGCTTTTTTTTATGTGGGGAACGTTCTCAATGCAGGGCCAGAACTGTTCGATCTTCTTCTCATCAGATTAGGACTTTGGCAAGAAGCATTCTTCACGTATAATGTGATAGCATGGGATCTGAAAAGGTCTACCGTATGATCCGCATCATTAATATTATAAGGAAGTGTTACCGTGGCAGAGCCGCTTAAAAATGTATATAATGAAGCTTTTTTACTTCAGTTAGGACGAAAAATATCGGCTGTCTATCCTCCTTTTCAAGTAGATTCCTTCATTCAGCAAGTGATGGATGAGAGCTTTGAAGCGAAAGCTTTAAAAGAACGGATCCGTACAATCACGATTGCGATGGGGACCTTTTTACCTGAACGTTATGAGGATGCAATCCAGATCTTATTTACCGTGAGCGAATCTTGCTCCGGTTTTCCATATCTAATCATGCCGGACTTTGTGGAGGTCTTTGGCCAAGAGGAACAGCACTGGGACCTATCCATGCAGGCGTTAGAGAAATTCACCCAGCACTCCTCTGCGGAGTTTGCAGTAAGGCCATTCATTATCCGCCATCCGGAGAAGATGATGGAACAAATGATGAAATGGTCTCTACATCCGATTGATCATGTACGGCGTTTAGCCAGTGAAGGCTGTAGACCTAGACTTCCTTGGGGGCAGGCCCTCACCTTGTTTAAACAATATCCAGCTCCGATTCTCCCCATTTTGGAACAATTAAAGGCAGATCCTTCTCTATATGTACGCAAGAGTGTTGCCAATAACTTAAATGATATAGCCAAGGATCATCCGAATATCGTTATAGAAACAGCGCGTAGATGGATGGGGCAAGACCCCTATACGGACTGGATTGTAAGACACGGCTGCAGAACACTGATACGTAAAGCAGAACCCGAGGTGATGGCTCTCTTCGGATATGCTGAATCAGCGGAAGGGACAGCATTAGTAACTGAGGCAGAGATTACGGCGAGTCCAGCTGCCTTGCACATTGGAGAAAGCTGTGATCTTAGTTATAACCTAATTGTAAGGGAAGGCAATCCTGCGCGGCTGCGTATTGAGTATGGTATTGATTTTGTAAAGTCCAGCGGACAAGTTTCACGTAAGAAGTTTTTATTGTCTGATAAAACAGTAGCGGGAGGAACACATCTCAGCGGATCTAGAAAACATCGCTGGGCTGATCTAACAACCCGCAAACATTATGCAGGGGTTCACCGAATCGCACTTCTTATTAATGGACGGGAATCCGCATTTACGGAAATTGATTTGAAGCCTCCTATCTCCATAGGTGAATTTATTTGAAATTATAACCTACGACCAAGACTGCTCAACCTCATTGAGCAGTCTTTTTTACGTCAACTTGGGGTAGGTTCCTTTTGCTCAATTAGCTCTACAGGATATATTAGCTTTGTTTTTTAAGATGAAGATGAGCAAAAGGACACTTGGACTCTGTTGTCGAAGTATTATCATCGTTCAGGAAATACTGCTTCCATTCATAGTTATCCTGACTTCCGTAAGATTGGAGATCGGGATGAATGCCTACCTCGTCATAAGCTTCAATTCGTTCTCTGATTTTTGTTTTGAGCTGTGCAGATGCTTGGGTATTGGAATTAAACTCAGTAAGTACCCAGCGCGGCGTTATCGCATATATAAAATACGGGAAATAACGGCTTTGTCTGCGATCGTGTGCCGGGGTTGCGCAGTACATAAAATACTGCTCACCCGCATAACAATATTCCCATACATGATGGTGCGGATCGGTTGGGATATGAGAGGGCCATTCTTCTTGATCCCTGCTGCTAACTTTACTTAGAACGTCCCAGAACAATTGACGATAATCAGAGACCTGGTAGTTCTTTTGTATGTCCCGCGGAGTTTCAAAAAAAGCGATTAATGAAGTGTACTTACCAAATGCTTGAGACTGCTCACCATATATATTCAGCAGTTCAGCAAGCTCATCCGCTGCCTGATCGGACCTTGGATCACTAAGGAAACCATACCTAAAGTGATTCAGTTTAAATCCTATCGTAGCAGGTATACAAGGAAACTTATGTGTCTTATCTGTCATTTTCGATTCGAAAAGTTGAAAGGCATCTTGCTGCCATTTCCCTAGTGACGAAGTGCTTAGTTTTTCCTTCTCAAACAAGAGCATGTATGACTTCCTCCTTTGTTGCTAACGTATTAAGGAAGGTCATTATGTGTGTATGTCCTATCTTTTTAGTTCTAACCATGGAAGGAATGAATACATGATCATAACCTTTATCATTGCTTGTGAAATTGGATTTTGGATATTTGTACTGGGCGGTCTAAGCTGCAGGTATGTATTACAGAAGAAAAGACTCGGGAATATACTTCTCTTCTGCACTCCGGTCATTGATCTTGCTCTGCTTGTTGCTACGGTAATTAGTCTTCAAAATGGAGCGCCGGCAACGACAGCTCATGCACTAGCTGCTGTATATATTGGAGTGTCGATCGGGCTTGGACATCGCATGATTAGATGGATGGATCAGAGGTTTATGTATTGGTTTGCCAAAGGACCAAAACCACAGAAGAAGTATGGAAGAGAACATGCGAGAGAAGAAATCCGTGGCTTTGCCGCCCATTTAGTGTCGTGGATGATCGGCTGCTCGCTGCTATACGGTATGATGATCTGGATTAATAATGAGGTGAATACGGAACCTTTCCGAGAAACGATCAAGACTTGGTCTATTATTCTTATTATCGATCTATTAATCAGTGCAAGTTATACGCTGTGGCCCCGCGTTGAAAAGGAGAGTAATACAACTAATTAGTTAAAAATGGGATGACAATGTAGGAGGATGCCAAAAGGCATTCTTTTTTTGTTTTAGTGTGTTTTAATCTAACATTATGAATGAGTTTACATATAGAAATAAGGAGCTTTTACGAAAAAGCGTTACTGTTCTTATCTAGAAGGGTAAAGAGTATCAGATGCAAGATCGGGCTCAGATTCCTGTTAGCCTCAAGAATATACTAGAAAAGGATGAGGATACATGAAAAAGACAATTGCAGATGCGGTAGTAGATTCTCTTATCAATGCAGGAGTGAAACGGATTTATGGAATCGTTGGCGATTCTTTGAATGCGGTACTCGACTCTGTTCGAAGATCAGGAAAAATCGAGTGGATCCATGTTCGGCATGAAGAAGTAGCTGCTTTTGCGGCAGGGGCGGATGCGGAACTAGAAGGAAGTATTGCTGTATGCGCAGGGAGCAGCGGACCTGGGAATCTCCATCTTATTAATGGACTCTATGATTGTTACCGCAATCGTGTTCCCGTACTGGCTTTGGCTGCTCAAATACCAAGTGATGAGATCGGCAGCGGATATTTTCAAGAGACTCATCCGGAGCAGATCTTCCAGGAATGCAGTGAATTCTGCGAAGTCATTATGACAAAGAAACAAATGCCTCGAACGATTTCGATGGCGATTCAGACGGCGGTTGCGAATTCCACGGTATCAGTTGTTATTCTGCCCGGAGATATCGCGGCCCTTGAAGCAGGAGAAGATGAGGTACCCGATCAAATTTCGTATTATACGAAACCGGTCATCCATCCTTCTGAAGAGGAACTTATGGCTCTAGCCGGCTATTTAAATGCAGGGAAAAAGGTAACTTTACTTTGCGGTGCAGGGGCGAAGGATGCTCACGAAGAGCTCATGGAGCTTTGTAGTATTTTGAAATCCCCGATGGTAACGGCTTTGCGCGGTAAGGAGTACCTAGAAGATAATAATCCATATTTCGTCGGTCTGACCGGGCTTATTGGGTATTCTTCTGGTTATAAAGCAGTAATGGACTGCGATGTCCTGTTCATGCTTGGCACCGACTTCCCTTATCGGCAGTTTTATCCCGAAAATGCAGCGATACTCCAAGTGGATATCGAGGCATCTCATCTGGGAAGACGCACCCCGCTTACGTACGGATTATGCGGAACGGTAAAGGATACGCTGCAGAAACTTCAGCCTTATCTCACGATAAAAGAAGATACCAAACATCTCGAGAAGTCTGTAGAAAATTATGTAAAAGATCGGAAAGAGCTCGACGGATATGCTGAGTTTAAACCGGGACATACGCCCATCCATCCTCAGTATGTAACTCGTCTCATCAATGAAATGGCTTCTGATGATGCGATATTCACTTGTGATGTAGGAACGCCTACCGTTTGGGCTTCTCGTTATTTAGAGCTGCATGGCGAGCGCCGTTTATTAGGTTCGTTTATTCATGGAACAATGGCAAATGCCTTGCCGCAAGCGATTGGTGCACAGGTGGCTGCTCCGGGTCGCCAAGTGATTTCACTCTCGGGGGATGGCGGGCTTTCGATGCTGCTTGGGGATTTACTCACGCTAAAACAGCATCAGCTTCCTATCAAAGTCATTGTGTATAACAATGATGCGCTTGGTTTTGTGGAACTGGAGATGAAAGCAGCGGGATACTTAGAAACGGGGACAGACCTATCTAATCCGAACTTTGCAGCTGTAGCAAATGGTCTCGGAATTGTAGGAATCAGAGTCGATAAGCCAGAAGATCTTCCAGCGGCTTTAGAACAAGCTTTTATGCATAATGGTCCTGTTATTGTAGATGTGGCAGTGAATCGTCAAGAACTGTCTATGCCCCCGAAGATTAGCCTGCAGCAAGCGGAAGGTTTTACGATATGGGCTGCCAAAGCGTTACTGAACGGAGAAGGCAATAAAATCATTGATCTCGCAAAAAGTAACCTATTAAGATAATTGATAAGATATTAGGGTGGACAGTTTTAAAAACATACTTGACTACTAGGAATAATTGGTTTAATCTATTCTCAATAGCTAAGCCGATTGGACAACCGAAGGCTCTAAGTTTCTCTTTTCTTATGATTAGAGAAGCCTAGAGCCTTTTTGTATATCTGCAGAGCTTAAATACGCTGATACATAGAACCGAGAGGAGATAGATACATGGGACACCCTACAATTTACCCGACAGGAACCACCGTTTATTTACCTAATAAAGCATGGAGTGGTTACACGATCTTCCAAGCTGCAGATACGGGTGCTCTGCTCATTGATATGAATGGGAGAGAAGTGCGCTTATGGAAAGGGCTTAGGGGTTTCCCGAATAAACTGTTCCCGGGCGGTTATGTGCTGGGAAGCACTGCAGAGCGAGATCCAAAGTATGGATTTCAGGATGAAGCCAATTTGGTACAAGTGGATTGGGACGGTAATGTAGTATGGAAATTCGACCATTATGAGTGGATTGAAGATCCTGGACACAGCGGGCAATGGATGGCTCGTCAGCATCATGATTATCAGCGTGAAGGAAGTTCTGTAGGATACTATGCACCTAATCAGGAGCCGAAGATTGAATCGGGTAACACTCTCATTTTGGCCCATAAAAATGTGAACCGCCCTGAAATATCGGATATCGAACTGCTGGATGATACCATTATTGAAGTCGATTATGAAGGCAATATCGTGTGGGAATGGTCTGTTAGTGATCATTTCGATGAACTTGGATTTGATGAGGAATCAAAACAAGCGATTTATAAAGATCCCAATACTCGGGGATTTGGTGAACATGCGGGGGACTGGATGCATATTAACTCCATCTCGATTCTTGGACCTAACAAACATTATGATGCGGGTGACCAGCGTTTCCATCCAGATAACATCATATGGGATGCTAGAGAGTCGAATATTATTGCCATTATTGATAAAACATCTGGAAAAATCGTCTGGCAGCTCGGTCCAAACTATGATACGGAAGAAACGAAGCATATAGGCTGGATTATCGGTCAACATCATGCTCATCTTGTACCCAAAGGTCTTCCTGGAGAAGGAAACATCCTTATCTTTGATAATGGCGGATGGGGTGGTTATGGCCGGCCTGGTACAGTATCTTCTGATGGTTTAAAAGTAGCTCGCCGTGATTACTCACGCGTCCTTGAGATTAATCCTGTTACTCTTGAGATCGAATGGCAATACACGCCTACAGAAGCAGGATTTGTTGCTCCGCTGGATTCGTACCGATTCTATAGTCCGTATATCAGCTCTGCGCAGCGTTTGCCAAATGGAAATACGCTGATTACAGAGGGAGCAGATGGACGAATATTTGAGGTAACAAGAGATCATGAACTAGTATGGGAATATATTTCTCCTTATAAAAATAAACGAAATGCTAACATGGTCTACCGTGCTTACCGGGTCCCTTATGAATGGGTACCACAGCTTGAACTTCCGGTTCAGACAGAGATCGCCCCGATCAGCGTTGCTGATTTCCGTCTGCCAGGGGCTGCGCCAAGAGGAGCTGCCGTTACCGTTGTCATTGAAGGAGCTGTCTCCTATGATGATGGAGCCTTTTGTGTAGCTACGACAGATGAGTCACTACTCAAAGATGCAGACGCAGATACAGCGAAAGGAACAGATTAGGCGGAGCGTTTTGAACCCAAGCGGTGCTTTATGATCAGTCAGTAAGATAGATTTGATGATTCGAAGAAAAAAGATCTGCAGAAATAACAGAAAACCTCTTTCTCTAATCATACTTGAGAAAGAGGTTTTCTTTTTGATTTAGCCTAGTAACAAAGGATGACCCATATCACAATAACGTTAATTCATTACCTATAACAGCTTCGCAATAAACACGGCAGCTTCTGCGCGGGTGGTTAATTGCTTAGGAGCAAACCGATTATGTTCCACACCGCTTATAAGTCCTGCTTTAACACCTGCTGTAACATACGGAACTGCCCATGCGGGAACAGAATCTTTATCCGTGAAGGAGAGGGAGGCTTTGTTATTTACCGTCAGCCCTGCTGCGCGAACCATCCATGTCGTTACTTCTGAACGATTCAGTTGTTTACCTGGTCTAAATGTACCGTCAGTATACCCGCTTACAATCCCTGCTTCTACAGCTTGAGAGATATAGGAGGAGGCCCAAGAAGGTATCTGCTTTGCATCCGTAAAGGAAATTGAACTTGTTGTTTCCTTCATTTGTAAAGCACGGCCTAGCATCGCAATAAATTCAGCCCGATTGATGTGCGCATTTGGTTTAAACGTCTCATCTTGATAGCCTTTTATATATCCTGCAGTGACACCAGACTGAAAGACATCTCTGCCCAGTGACCAGAGATGTCTTTCAAAGATACGACTGGATCTGTGCTTGCGGCCGAGTCTTTCTTGATGATCCCGAATTGATCTACTATGAAAGGCTTAGCTTCATTTTTATTTTGGTCGATTTCATAGGTGACTGCAGTAAGCCTATCTCCATCAACCTTTATGCTGACAAAATTCTGTACTTGGCTGCGTTTTGGTCTGTCATTTTTATCTGGGTCGGGTCCATAGATCGCCGCATGATGTTCTTCAGCCTTTTCGAAAAGACGATAGTAACTGTCTCCGAGTTCTTCGCTTTTATTTTTATAATAGACCTTCGGTCCCGCTGTCGCTGGAATCATGTAGATACTGCCGTCTGGATTCACACTGTATTCAATCGTTTCACCATTTAAGGTTTCCGTTATTTTCTCTGGAGAGGTTGCTTTTCCTTCAGAAGTGATCGGATTCGTACGTGCATAGATATGATCATGCCCTTGCATAACAAAATCAATATCAAGCTCTGCCATGAGCGGAGCGATTTGGTTACGTACGCCATTAGCACCCATAATATCCTCATCCGTTGCATGGTTAGAGGTTGTATAAGGACCTTTATGTATATTGACAATAATCCACTTCGCTCCCGCTTTCTTTGCAACTGCAGCATCCTTCTTTAACCAATCCACTTGTTCTTCAGAAAAGTTAGCATACTTAGATGAATTCTCATTCGAGTTCAGTACGATAAAATGTGTATTGCTGTAATCAAAAGAGTAATATGCTCCTGTTTCTGTAGCAGAGCCGTCAGGTTCGTTAATATGGAAGTGTTCATAAAAAGCATAGTTCTCATCTTCATGATTCCCCGCAGAAGGAACAAGGGTCGTCTGCAGCAAGCTATCTTGAGAATGACCTAAGAGCCAGTCCCACTGTTCTTCTTTTGTTCCTTTGTCTACCATATCGCCGTTGTGAACGACAAACTGAGCGTCAGTAACGGTTTGAAGTGCTTTTTCAAGAGTCTCTGATGACAAAATGGCTTCTTCTTCTGTTTTGGCTTGCGTATCCGCGATATCAATAAAAGTAAATGCACCGCTTTGAGGAGCGGTTTGGAAAGTACCCGTCTTGCTCCATATTCCTTGCTTCTTGTCACCTACCCGGTAGTAATACCTCGTATTTGCTTCAAGTCCCGAAGCCTCCGCTTTATGTACAAGCTCTTCTTGTGAATTGGTTGATACCCAAGAGGTGCCTGTAAAAGTGAGGGCTTTGTTAAAGTCAGGCTCTGCCCCCGTTTTCTTGATGACTTGAACGGTACTGTCCGTAAGTTGTTTAGAAGTATACCATGTAAACCCCTTCGAACTTGTTGTATCTCCATAAAAGGTGGTTGTTACTTTGCTGATCTGCTCATTCTGTAATGAACCTGCTCGTTCAGCAGATTCTGCACTAGCCGGCAAGGCTGATGGAATAGTGACCAAGCTAAGCAACAGAATAAACGATAACATAAATGCCGTTCCCTTTTTAAACATGTTAAACATGAAGTACACTCCTCTGTATGATGTATATGTCAAATCCGACATGACAAGCATAACAACCGTTTGTTAATTCTAAGGCTTGAGTTATAGCGTATTATGTTAAGTATGATCTAAAACTTCAAACTAATGTAAAAATGCATATATTAGGTGTGATCCCTTTATATTGTCCAATTCAAAGAATCCATCGAATGATTCGCTTATTTTTTATGGCGGATGTTAGAGGGAGAAGCATGACTTTTGCATAATATAATGATGTTATGACTTTCATAGCAAGTGAAAACAGGAGAGGGTGGATCAGATGGGAGAACCTACTTTTCTTGAGACAGGTCATATGACGGAAGGATTTCCTATACGTGTGATTCATACGAGCAGGCAATTTAATTTTGCTTCCCACTGGCATGAAGAAGTTGAAATGGTCGTCGTGAGAGGGAAACATGCAAAGATTAGAGTATATAACCGTCTTTATGAACTAGAGCAGGGGGATATCCTGATCATTAAACCGGGGGATGTACACTGTTTCTTGCCGGGTACAGATCACCTTACCATTCTTTTATTTCGTCTAGAACTGATCACGGGAAGCTTTGCAGTCACAGAAGATACAAAGGAAATGATAGAACTTTTTCATGATACTACTTTCATCCCTTCAACCCTCTGTTGTGAAAATAATCTAAGCTCCTATGTAGATACCTTATCCGATGAAAGCAACAAACAGCAGCCGGGATATCGCTGGTCCATGATTGCGAGGTTTTATGATCTTATTGTTCATTTATTGCGCATAAAAACACCGACACCCCAAACTTCGAAGTCAGGGCGAGTATGCTCACCATCTAAGAAGTTTGAATTCATCGAATCGATCTGTGAGTACCTAGAAGAACATCATGCAGAAAATATTAAGCTCGATCAGGTGGCGGAACATATCAAATTCAGTAAGTTTTATGTATGTACCTTGTTTAAAGAGCTTAAGGGAGTCACGTTAATGGAGTATTTAAATCATTTTCGCATTATCAAATCAGAATGGGCCTTACTTTTCAGTGAAGACTCTATTCTCGATATCTCCATAAGGCATGGATTTAACAATATCAACTCCTACAATCGGCTGTTTAAAAAATATAATCACTGTACTCCTAGCGAATTTCGAAAGAAGCATCGCACAAAGATCACAACATATGAAGGATAATTCGCAATATCTGAAGAGAAAGACCTCTGTAAAATCACTATACTCTAATAAATTGTAAGCGTTTACTTTGAGGAAGGAGGGGGAAAATGAAGAAGAGGCTTAATCGTAAATATATCTCGGTTATTGCTATTCTTACTGCGGCAATGATGTTATCTGGATGCAGGGCCACAGGAGTGACCCATTCAAAACAAGAGGAGATTACCATTTGGAGCTTTACCGATGAAGCGGGTTATGCGATCGAGAAATTTGAAGAAAAATATCCAGACATTAAAGTGAACTTCGTTAATATCCCCGGGACTTTCTATATTACGAAATTGAAATCGGCACTACAGACCGCATCCAAAGCACCCGATGTCTTTATGATCGAGAATGCAAATATAAGAGAATTGATCGATGTACCTTATTTAGAAAATTTATCTTCAGCACCATATGACGCAAATGAACTTATTAAGGAGCAGTACCCTTTTGTTCAGTCTAATGAAAAGGATAGTGAAGGAAACGTTAGGGCGATTGGTTATCAAGGTACACCAGGGGGGATCTATTACCGCAGAGATTTGGCGAAACAATATTTAGGGACAGATGACCCTGAGAAAGTCAGCCAGATGATTAGCACCTGGGAGGACATTTTTAAGATCGGAGAGCGGGTGCAACAGGAAAGCGGCAATAAGGTTCATGCGCTGGCGAACTGGAATGCAATATCGAATTCATATGATGGTGTTCCTTGGGTCAAGGAGGGGAAATTCGTCATGGAGGATACCTATATGAAGGTTCTGGATCTTGTGCGTGAAGCTCGTCAGCGTCGTGTGCTGGGGGAGTATGACGATGGAAGTGCCGGCTATGCTGCATCGATGCAAAAGGGTCAGGTTATGTTCTATCCTGGAGCAACCTGGGCACTGCAGTATACGTTTAAGGCGAATGCACCGGATACGAAGGGACTATGGGGTCTCGCGCAGGGTCCATCTGCTTTTAGTTCAGGCGGAACGTACATTGCGATGTATAGCAAAAGTGATAAAAAGGATCTTGCCTGGAAGTTTATTGAGTTCTATAACTTTGATCATGATTTTTTATCTGAACTCGCTAAAGAACAAGATTATTTTACTAGCAATATGGTTGTAAATGATGAACTGGCAAAAACGGTTACTTCTGATTATTTAGGAGGACAGAAACATTTTGAGTTCTTCTCAGAGGCAGCAAAGCAGGTACCTGTGTATGAACGAACCAAATACGATACGACCATTAATGCGGATATTTTTAAAATTGTCCTTCAGTTGTATCTGAATAACGACATTCAGACCAAAGAAGAAGCAGTGAAGAGAATAAAAAGGGATGTGAAGTTACGATTTCCGGAACTTGAAGTCGATTAGATTTTAGGTATAGGGCTAACCATTTCAGATGACGGGGGGTATCGTTCATGTTTGCTAAGTCGATCCGCAAAGACCACTATGGTTACTATTTCATTGCACCATTCTTTCTCATTTTCCTTATTTTTGGCCTCTATCCTATTCTCTACTCTCTATATCTTAGTTTTACGAATTGGGACGGAATCACTTCCCCCGAGTTTGTTGGACTGGGTAACTATATTGCTGTTCTACAAGATCCGCTGTTTTATAAAACACTCTTTAACACGCTTTTTATCTGGGGAGTCTCTGTTGTTCCGCAGCTTACCGTTTCTCTTGTGCTCGCCTTTATTCTGAACGACAAACTACTCAAAGGGCGAGACATCTTCCGAGCCGTATATTTCTTCCCGAACATTGTTACAGCTGCATCGCTGGGTCTGCTAGTGAGTCTAATCTTTGATTGGCAGTCTGGGGGGCTAAATCACTTTCTAGTTCAAGTCGGACTCATCGATGATCCAATCAATTGGAAGAATGATCCTTGGTTTATGCGCCTTATCGTTTCTTCCATTCTATTCTTTCAATATTTTGGGTACTCGATGGTCATCTACCTTGCCGGACTGCAAGGGATCGATCCTTCGCTGCAAGAAGCTGCGCAAATTGATGGTGCTGAGAAAAAACACATTTTCTTTCATATCATTGTGCCGATGCTTCGTCCGATCATTCTCTTTCAGATTATTACGTCCATCATTGGAGGTATCCAAATTTTTGACCAGCCATTTACACTGACGAATGGCACAGGCGGCCCGGATCGTGCAGCGATGACAAGTATCATGTATCTATATAACGTCGCATTCCAAAGTACTCGTTTTGGTTACGGAGCAGCCATTGCCTTTTGTTTATTCGTAATCATCATTCTGTTCTCAGCCGTATCCTTTATGATGACTAAGCGGAAGAGCAGTTCATAGGGAGGAGGGAAATCATATGCAACCGGCAAAAATGGCAGATCAGCCTATCGCTGTCCAGAAGCAAACCAACATGAAGAGTATGACTATAGGGAAAATACTCGTGTATTTCATTTTAGTGAGCCTCGCGGTCATCTGTATTATTCCCTTTTATCTGATGCTCATTTATTCCACCCATAACAATGCAACGATTGCATCAACGTTTACTTTCCTTCCTGGACAGTTTCTTATCGATAATTATATTAACATGGCTTCTAAAATAAATATTTGGAAAGGATTCGCTAACAGCTTTTTTATTGCAGGAACCTCTACCGTACTTTCTTTATATATTGGAGCGCTTACCGCATATGGTTTTGCAAAGTATAAGTTTAGAGGACGTACCGGGCTGTTCTTATTTCTGCTTGCTACAATGATGGTTCCAGGCCAGCTTGCTCTAATCGGAATGTATCGATTGTTTAGTACACTTGGGCTTCTAGACAGCTATTTAGCCATTATCTTACCTGCAGCGGCGAATGCGTTTAATGTGTTTTTTATCAAACAGTTTATTGAAGGCAGCATTCCTGATGAAATTATTGAATCTGCTCGTGTAGACAGCGCAGGGGAGTTTCGGACATTTAATCAGATTGTGTTACCGATTCTTGGACCCGCTATCGCGGCACTTGGGATCTTTACATTCATTGGATCATGGAATAACTTTCTCACACCGCTCGTCCTGCTGTTTTCACTAGATAAATATCCGCTCCCTGTACTTGTTGCACTCGTGCAAGGATACTATGGAATGGACTATGGATTACTGTATTTAGGGGTGGCCATCTCGATTGTACCTATTATCATTGTATTCTCCATCTTCTCAAAGCAAATTATAGGCAGCGTAGCGCTTGGGGCTGTGAAAGGATAGTTTAGGATATAAGGCTAAATATATAATGTTAAAGTAAGAAAATAAACATAGCAAAGCTGCTCTGCCCTAATTCGCAGGTGGCTTTGCTTTTTTTGTGCTGTGCATGAGTCCGCGCATTCCAGTGATCTGTTGAAGGAATAGGATGTAACGGGTATGTTGATGCAAACACACGTTCCTATTCTCATTAATTACGAACCTTTTGAATCTAAATAGACGTTATTAGTGGTCGTTTTATAGCGTGGCGATACAAAAATGTTGCTGACAACAGCAACATAAAGAGTGCTTCTTACCTCTAATGCTGTAATGGTGAGGGAGAAGGATACTTTATTTACCTTATATAACCTTTAAAAGGGGATTAAAGTTAAATTTAGACGAGAATATAGCTGAAAATGATCAAAAAGTGCGGTTTTTACGGGTAGCGAACATATGTTCTAAAATGAGATTAGTATCAAAAAGTATAGATGAAAGAGCTTAAAAACAGAAGATTTCTTCTTTTTACATATCAAAAAGAGTGCGTAAGAATAGAAGAAGTAGACAACCAGAGAAGAAGAAGTGCTGTTTTATAGGATGGAGAACGTATGTTCCTAATCAGAAGATTTCAGCTTATATATACATAAGGACAAACATAGAACCATGTATAATTTCATAGGAGTGCAGATCGAGCCGGAATTGTCTATAAGACTTTTCGATACTTTTTATTTTAGTAGAGTGATAATAGAGACCACTGTAACAAATAAGTAAACTTAATATATATTATGTTAACTAATAGGATTTATATAGATTACCTCTATACATACCGTTGAATGATTTATTTTTAACCTGTAGATAACAAAAGGTTTAAAATCTGTTGTTATATTACAAATATAATAAGAGTGGAAAGATAGGAATAGATGACCTTGATCTCAGTCTAACGAGAATATATCGCTTTATTTCATAGGGGGGCTTCAGAAAAGTGAATTCGAAGACAAAAGATACAGTAGTCATTACACTACTGGAAACAAGCGATGTGCATGGTCACATTTACCCAACAGATTATCGGGGGACAGGGGATATGCCGCTTGGTTTTGCCAAGCTGTCTACAATTATTCGTAAGGAACGGGAAAAAGATTCGCATCTCTTGCTAATCGATAACGGTGACCTTCTGCAGGGAACTCCCTTCATGTATTACTATGCTAAATACGATAGAACAGGGATGCATCCGGCCACGAAACTATTAAATCACCTTACATACGATGCAGCTGTACTTGGTAATCATGAATTCAATTATGGTTTAGAGCTGCTGAACAGCCATATGAAAGGTGCCAGGTGTCCTTATTTATCTGCCAATATCGTAACGAAGTCCTGTGGTGAACCTGCATTTGGCCCGCCTTACCGAATATTTACGATGCAGGAAGGTATCCGTGTTGCCGTGCTCGGTATTACTACGCACTATGTTCCTAACTGGGAAGATTCGGCGAACATCCGTGGGCTAGAATTCAAGGATGCGTTATCTTCTGCTCAAGAGTGGATTACTCATATTCATAGAACCGAGGAGCCGGATGCTGTTGTCGTCTGCTACCACGGGGGATTTGAATGTGATCCAGTCACCGGAAAAGCTACGGAGCCTCTTACAGGGGAAAATCAGGGCTATGAGATGTGTATGCAACTCGAAGGGGTGGATGTTTTGTTAACAGGACATCAGCATCGGCAGCTTACCGGTGAATTAAATGGTGTATTGTATGCGCAGCCTGGTTCAGCTGGACAAGCGATTGCTAAAGTGGAACTACGATTTAAGCAGGAAGTGGAGGGCAGATGGGAAATATGCAATAAGAAGGCACAGCTCATACATGCAAGCGAAGCGGAGGCAGATCAGGAAGTGCTTTCACTTTTTGCTGAAGCGGAACGAAATACACAGGCATGGCTGGATCAGCCCATTGGCAGATCAGAAGGCGACTTATCGATTCCCGATCCATTTACAGCTAGACAAAAGGATCATGCCTTCACAGAATTTATTAATCGGGTGCAGATGGAGGTCACGGGTGCAGCGATCTCCTGCGCTTCTATTTTTACCAATAAGGCAAAAGGGTTCTCCGAACACATCACCATGCGTGACGTCGTATCGAACTATATCTATCCAAATACCCTGAAGGTCCTTCTACTGACCGGCCGTGATATTCGGGATGCCTTGGAGCAGAACGCCCTTTACTTTACACTCGAGAAGAATACCGGGAAATTACAAGTATCTGAGGGATATCTACAACCGAAACCGCAGCACTTTAATTATGATATGTGGGAAGGTATCGAATACGAACTAGATATCTCAAGACCCGAAGGGAACCGTGTTAGTAAGCTGATGTTTAACGGTTCTCCTATGGACCTGGACGCTTCCTTTGAAGTAGCCATGAACAGCTACCGAGCGGGTGGAGGAGGCAACTTCGGAATGCTGATGAATAAACCCGTAATCCGAGAAATCCCGACAGACATGACCGAGATTTTGGCTGATTATATTAGAAAGCGAAAGGTTATCAATGCATCATGTGATTACAACTGGAAGGTCGTCTTCTGAAGAAAGACCGGTTAACGATTATTCTTATATACAAAAAACCTCCAATACCATCGTTCTAATGGATTTGGAGGTTTTTGCTGTCTTATTTTTGATGAAGAGAATAATCACATAACCACTATGTAACCATACTTACCCATGGATGAGTTTAGAGCGAAGACGGTTTGATATCCATTCGATAAGCAGAATTAGAACCACTAAACCGATCAAGATCGAGCCGACCTGATTCCAACGATAGCTGTTCATAGCAAAGATCAGTGGGGCTCCAATTCCACCGGCACCAACCAATCCAAGGATAGATGCTTCACGCATATTCATGTCAAACCGATAGATCGTAACCGATAGGAATAATGAGAACAGCTGCGGTAAGATGCCGAAACGGATTTTTTCAAAGGTTGTACAGCCTAAGGACGTCATCGACTCTAGTACTTTCTTATCCAGCTCTTCAATGGTGTCGACATAGAGTTTTGATAACATGCCGATTGACGTTAGTCCTATGGTAAGTACACCTGTGAATGGTCCAGGTCCGGACACGCGAATGAACATTAACCCGTAAACCAGTGCTGGAATGGTTCGAATCATAATAAGGAGCAGTCTTGTGATCCATGAGACCGGTTTCGGTACGATATTGGAGGCCGCTAGAAAAGCGAGTGGAACAGATAGCACTGCACCTACAAGGGTACCCAAAAAAGCGATGGCTGCTGTTTGAATTAGTAAATAGATGACACCTTGTTTCGATAAGCTTAACAGCAGCTCTAGATCTGGACTGCCCAATCCTTTTAGGATGTTCAGGGCGATCACGAATCCATTCTGATTCATGTCTTTAAAGCTTACTGTGTTTAAAGACCAGATGAACAGAATAAGCACAATCGCCGTAACGGTCAGCACATACCTGTGATTTCGAGGGGAAGCCAGCATTTGTCTTTCTATTGTTGTCATCCAATCAATCTCCTCAAGTTAACTTTTTTCTGAAATGCTCGCTGATGGTCTCAATTACATATACGGTGACGATCAGCGACAAAATAATCATTCCAACTCTGGAATAATCTCGCCAGCCAATGTTCTCATGGATCAGCAGACCAATTCCTCCAGCACCTACGTATCCGAGAATAGCCGCATATCGTACGTTTCCCTCAAAACAAAATAAAGAAGCAGATAGATAACGAGAGAGTACCTGCGGAAATATCGCATATCGAAAAGCCTCCACACGGTTCATCCCAATGGATTCCATCGCTTCAAAAGCTCCCATATCGACGTTTTCGATCTGTTCATATACTAATTTACCGACATAGGAGAGGGTAAAGAGCATAATGGCCACCAGTCCTGCCATCGGACCTAAGCCGAACACATAGGTAGCGATCAGCGCCGTTACTAGCGTAGGGAGCGTTCTGAGCAGGCTGAGCATGATTTTACATACAGCTACGACGGATTTATTACGAATGACGTTAGAAGAAGCTAACATGGCGAATGGGAGAGCCAGAGCAGCGCCAATAATAGATCCTAAGAATGACATTTGCAAGGTTGAAAACATGGCATCCAAAAGGTGAGGGAAGTAACTCCATTTAGGAGGAATCATCTCTCCTATAATCATAAAAAACTCATCTATCCGGTCAAAGAGCATTTGAATATTGAAATCAGTCAGTTCGGTGGATGTCACTGTTAAGGCGGCAAGAATCAGGAATATGAAGGGGAGCCGAGATCTTTTTTCCATGATGATTTTCCCGTTCGACAGAACCAGCTCTTTTGGAGGGAAGAGTTTATCATACATGTCCTGAAACCACCTCTAACGTAGATGCAACTTCTTCGTTCTTCTCTTCAGAATCAGAGATATTTCCATAAATGTTGTTCAGAACTCGCTTTGATACCTCAGCAGGCGCACCATCAAATACAATTTCTCCTTCACGAACCCCGATAATGCGGTTCGCATACTCCAAAGCGACCTCTACATGATGGATGTTCATAATCACGGAGATATTCATGGTTTGATTAATTCTTTTGAAATCTTCCATCACGATTTTAGAAGTTACTGGGTCAAGAGAAGCGATCGGTTCATCCGCAAGGATGATATCTGGATTCTGAGCGAGTGTACGGGCAAGTGCGACACGCTGCTGTTGTCCGCCGGATAGCTGGTCTACACGGATATAAGCCTTATCCAAAATTCCAACTTTATCTAAAGCCTCTAATGCCAAGAGTTTTTGTTCTTTCGTAAAAATGCCGGTCAGCTTACGCCATAGGGATAGATCCGGTACGAAAGAGACGAGTACGTTATTTATGACACTTATTCGATTGACGAGATTAAAAGATTGGAAAATCATCCCAATTCTTTTTCGAAAACGGCGAATTTGTTTGCCGCGTAACTTCGATACATCCACATGGTCTACTAATAACTGTCCATCTGTTATGTCGTGCATTCGATTAATACATCTGATCAGTGTCGACTTGCCGGCGCCAGATAAACCAATGACGGCTACAAATTCGCCTTGTTCAATCTTTAGATTTATGTTGTTCAGAGCCATTGTGCCGTTCGGGTACGTCTTTTGTACATTCATAAATTCGATCATGGATAAACTCCAATCTTATAGTCTTCATCTGCCAAGCAGAAAAAGGAGAACATCTTAAAAAACACGATGCTCTCGCTTTTTTAGCTGCTTACCTACCTAGAAGATTTATAATCTACTATTTTTTCATTTCTCTAATAACTTCTTGCGCTTTTCTTTCTGCATCATAGTCTGATGATTGTGCTGCTTGGTAACCTTCATGGCTGTAGACCGCAATTACTTTTTTGCCTTCTTCCGTTTGTGCAATGGAGATAAACGCGTTTTGAAGAGCTTTTTTGAAATCATCTGTTATGATTGGGCTGTTTTTACTAACGCTGATCGTATCATTGTATATTCCATCTGTTACGGCGATTACATTGGTCTCATCCCAGATCGAGGCTGGACGACTAAATTCATTCGTCCATTGTTCGCTGTAGTCGCGTCTTGCATCTGCGTAGGCAACAATAACATCAACTTGCTTAGCTGCTAGACGTGCAAAGGAGCTGCCGTATGAGTCAGATGTAACCACGTGTGCTAGATCTGTAATGCTTTTATTAAAGTTTTCTTGAAGCCATAGCGTAGGATAGATATATCCAGCAGAAGAGGAGGTAGACATTACCGCCCAATTCGCATCGTTTACATCTTCCCATGTCAGACTTTCGCCTTTATTGACTTTCTCAGCTAATGCCTGTCCTTTAGCGGAAGGACCTGCGATGAATAGGGAGCGATAGTACGTTGCCTGGTCAGTTGTTGGTTCGGTTGGCTTGTTATCGTTCCAGTCTTTAGGTGATTCAGAATCATTAGATAATCCTGCTCGTGTTGCCGTTAAAATAACGTCAGCACCGTCATCGTATAGAGCATAAGTTCCACCGGGTACAAATCCGATATCTGTCGTACCTGCCGTCAAAGCTTCGCCTACAGCTTCATATGTAGTGCCTACATCAATGCTGATTTCTCCAACATTGAAACCTTCCGTTGCCAATTGTGTTTTTAGTAAGTCTTTTAGCGGATCCGTTGCTGTAATAATATCCTCTGGATCTTTGGATGGAACAAAGCTGATTCGGAGCTTCTCAATATCCTTTGATTCAGAACCTGTGTCACTCGATGTTTCATTGTTATCCGCACCTGACGAAGAAGAGGAAAGGGAAGATGTGTTTTGCGGCGAACTGCTACCACTGGTTCCACAACCTGCGATTAGCACCATGACTAAAGTGAACAACGTGAAAAGCATGATTCTTTTTTTCAATTCATTACCCCCGATTATAATTATAGTTTTCAAAGGCGGACGGAAGACGCTCGCTATTGAAAGACAAACTCATTGTATAATCTCTTTGTTCGCGATTTATAAAGCTTTTGTCAAACCAATGATAAAATTTGTGGCAATATCAATGGTTTTGTCAAATAGGATGGGATTATGATGTTTTTTAACATGTAGTTAATAGATCCAATTGATTGGATTGGAGATTTGGTGGGATTATGTTGCAGTTTTTTTGATTTCGAGGAAGGTATTGTGGTAGATCATAAAAGAACATGCAGAAGATCCAGTGAATATTAATTTGAAAATAATGGTAATATAATCAATGAGGTGAGCAGATCAGAGAATATATAATGGAAATATAAGTAGGATTAAAAAGAAAGAGCAAAGTAGCTGGTTTTTTATTTAGTTAGTGGATTTGAAAGATCAAAGTATGCTGCATATAGTGAGTGAAGGTTAAAATTTGTCGTAGTTTGAATATTAATGATCACATTTAGATGATGTGATATATTAATTTTAAAATAATAATATTAGGTGGTTAAGAACATTATGGAAATTACTAATTAAAAATTTTTATATAACTTTGATCATTGTGAGTTGTAATTAATCAATCGTTTGGAATTAGAAAAACTAAGGGAAAGTAAACAGCAACAAAAAAAGCTGTAATGAACAAAGAAAGAAGCAAAGACTCATAAGCTTAATCAATATGAAGGTCAAATAATTGAACTATAAATGGTAAAAATCTTGATCCATAAGCTTTTTCACTTATACATCTACACAAAACCCGTATTTTGTACATATGTCATTTAAGGATGCTGAGTTCGGGAAACTTAAGAACTACTATCCTGCCGATGACCTCAATAAAAAAACAGCCGGTTGTTTGAGCGGCTGCTTACATGTTCTTATTAAAATTAAGGTTTTTCCGTTAATTGAATAACTTCCGTTCTATTATTGCATTTATCAAATCAACGTTTTGGTTTTTCAATTAGGGTACTTCTTTGTTTAATTTCACCACCAAAGCCCCATCCCTTTGCTTCAAGAAATTCAGTATATGCGTCTAAAAAGTCATTAATATTAATGGACTCCTGAAACCTTTTATCTATAACATTACCGTCGATTTGTATTTCCGCAAGTTTCGCTTCATCTAGGTTTACTTCATTTTCCCACACTGGTTTCCATGAAGGGTCTTGTTCGTAATCGTTTCTTGGAACTACGTTGTCTAAAGATTTCTTTTCCTTAGCCGCAAATTTCATAAAGTTTCTTTGCTTGTCTCAAACATACTGCATTCGCACCGCCCCAATAATCTGGGTTTTCATTCATTACAGCATCCTCTTGCCAATCACAAACATCGCAAGTCTCATATGTTCCAGGTGGTTCTTCATCAAGAGTTTTATACCCACAACATGGACAAGTATATTTGGTCATGAAATCACTCCTTTTATGAGATTTAATATGGAATAGAGGAACTCCTATATTCAAGCCCCTCCACTATCAGTTTTTCCGTTAGTTCAAATGAGTAGTTCATTTTTTTAATTGAGTAATTTTTCTTAGAATTACTGCTGTACAGACAGATATAACACTAGCTAAGTATAAAAGAGCGTATGCTATAGCAGCATAAGTTGTAGAATGTTTTCCTTCGGTGTCGTTAGCCGTTTGGCATTCACTAATTCATACCTCCTAAAAAAAAAACATGAACAAAGCAAGGCTCCTTCCCTCCTGCAGGTTGTGTTGTCCTGCAGTTCCTCAGTACTATGAGCCCCTCGGACTCCCTTCCTGCAAGTAGATCATTTCGTCTTTTGGACTTATAGACCACTTTGTTACGGTTTCTTTTTTTTTTTAAAAATTCCGTGCAGGGGAGGGTCACCCCAGTTCACTGCATCTTCCTTCATACCATGCCGATCCCCTTACGCCGGAGGATTCTTCACTGCCGCTCCAAGTTCTTAGCAGTTTCCGTGGCCTTCACCCATAATGCCGGGGTTCGGCTTCCCCTCTTCCTCTTGCGAGGCCTTTTTGACGACGCGGCAGGATTCACTTGATGTTACGGCCTGGTATGTTGCTCGCTCTCTGTCTCCGACAGATACTTTTGTCGATACGCTTCTACACACAGTTTTCAACCGTACGTAGGTATCCTAGCTACACGGAGGCTTGGCCCCTCCCGTGACCGGACTTTCACCGGCTAGAAGATGCGTGCTTAGCTGGGCACGCGCTTAATAAAATGAGCAGGCTGTGGTAGCCTGCTCAAAAATATGTGTAATTGAACTGTCGTGTCCCTTAAGTTTAATGATCGATTCAATTAAACCTATTTTTTTCTTATGAAGCGAAGCCGAAAGTTCTCCTCAAAGGAAATACGATTAAAAACTTCTCTTTCTACCTACTTACAATTTTTGTTTTTTCAACAATGGCAAGTTATGAAGCATCTTTGAAAGCGAAAGTGCATCCCAAGGTAGATGTTCCGTAATGCCTAGCCCGACAACATCAAATTCGTTGTTTACATCTTGTATTAAACGAGTCACGGACTGCATGGATGAACGTTTCAACCCTTTGCGTGCATACTCCTCATAACGATCTGGCCTAGCTATGCCTTGCGAACGGAATTCGTGCATATCTAGCACGTCCAAATCAAAATGAATGGCAATGCGGGAAGCGCCCGTTGCACGCAAAGCAGCTAACACTTTTTCGCTAGAAGAAGAAAACTCCTCTGAACTTACATTAGGAAAATTAAATTTTTTATAAACGTAAGGTGATTTTTCCTTCTCATCGTTAATTCCTGCGAACACTAAACGACTCGGGTCTACTTTGGAAGAAACCAACGAAGCTAGGTCGGTGTCTCCTTCTCCGAGAAGAGTAGCGAGGATCATCGCATGATAATGCGAGTACAATTCTGCCGTTTTAATATCCGGATGGGCATCAATCCACAATATCGCTAAATCATCTTGATATTTTTCGGCGAGATAAGCGAACGGGGCAAGCTCAACGCTGCAATCTCCCCCTAAAACGACTACTCGTTCAGGATTTCGATTCTGGAGAATAGTTAAAGCTGAAAGGGTCTGTTGTATAATTTGATTTTTGGCTACAATCCCATCCTCTTTTTTATCATTTGTAGGGTCTGTAGAAATCGGAACTTCAATAGTTTCATCATCCGAAACCGGTGCAAGCCATGCGAGAAGCTGAGCTCCAAAGTGATATGAAATGTTATTTCCGCCCTGCCATTGCGGCATTAGTAGACGAATAGTATGTGCAGACATGTGTTTACTCCTTTTCTTTAAAACAGAATTGAGCTACGGTATCACAAATAAAAAAGTACTAAAAGCACGCACTTATTAGATAGCTACTATCCTAAAAGGTAGTGTATCTCCTATCAAGCAAAGAAAATCCGATGTTAGTCGGATTTTCTTTGCTTGATTTTTATAGTCGCTCACTCTGATATGGTCTGAGTATAAATTCTTAATAGGGAAGTCAGTCTGTCCAAGTTTACAGTTGTCACTTGAGTTTGTCCATTCCAATAAAAGAATGTTGCCTAAAAACAATGTGGGTTACCAGTTAGCAAGGATCTCATAATCTTTAATCGTTGCGTCAGGTCTTAATACTTTGTCCTGATCCAGCTCGGCTATCGACTTTCCTTGTTTGACTCTTTCAACCCAATCATGATTAGCCAAAGCTCTTTTGCCTAATGTTACAAGATCCGCCTTATCATGTCCAATGATTTCGGATGCCTTTGAAGGGCTCTCAAGTTAACCATTAGCAATAATTATCGTTTTTGCGTATTTCTTTGCAAGTTCCACCTGTGAAGGTCCTTCCTTCTAAAACGCAGGTTCCCAAGCCTTATATTCTGTTACATGAATGTAGTCCAACCCGGCTTTTTTCAACTGAACGAAAATGACTTTAGCATCTTTCCTTAATATTCCCCTCTATGTGCTTAATAAGTGTTGATATACTGTGGCTTGCTTCATTAGGTCTCCAGTTGAGTTGATCATCATCTAACTGACTTGTCACTTTAAGAATTCTTTCGCGAATTTCCTCAAACTTGTTTACTAACCACTCCCGGTTAAAGTCTTGATTCACGCTTATACCTCTTATACACTCCGGATTATTTACCCTATAATTCGATAATCTATTGGTTTATCCTGCCGGTTTGCATAACTAAAAGGAGCAACTGCCAACTGGCAAGCTGCCCCAACTATCGTTTCCCGTTAGCTCAAGGGCAGCAGTCCTCTTAAGGTGTGCGACATCAGTTTGTTGGCTAAATGTATCGCCTCCGTTCGGTCCTTCGCTGGGGCTGTCAGCATCAGACCATCACCACTACTCCAATGCCCAGAGCCATCTTCCCGCTGTTCAATAAGTGTAAGTGTAATTTGGCGAAAGTCATCATCGGCATATAGCGTGCCTAACGGAAAACTCTTCCCTATGACCCCGATCTCAAACCATTGGTACACTAACAAAAAACCTTCTCCCTTACGAGCGATGAACGTACGGTTTTTCATTTGTTCCTTAGGTACTGGCATTGGCTCGCCTTCAACCTCCACAGTTCCCTGGAACACTCGATGCCCTTTCAGCGTTCGACGGACGGTGCCTTCGATAAGGATGGTGGCGGATTCGACCTCAGAGGCATTTTTCGTGCCTAGACGGTACTTTACCCCTTCCAGTCGTACATCTACTTCACGCGGTAAGACTAGCCAAATGCCAGCAGTTAGAGCCGTTAGAAGGACTCCGAGTATGAGAAGCCACACGACTGACATCTTCAACAAACTATATCCCTTTCTAGCATCTAGTGATTGCCCCCTCCAAAGTATATTTGTCTTTATACTTCAACAAAACGATACCATAAATTGGAACTAAACTGCCGGTTTGCATAACAAAAAGGGAGCAGCTGCCAACTGGTAAGCTGCTCCCTGCTGTGT
>NZ_WTWX01000075.1 GCF_009870785.1 Paenibacillus sp. An7 | reverse complement strand
ACTCTGCGCCGAAAATGTAACGGGGCTAAACACACCACCGAAGCTATGGCTTGATGCTTTGCATCAGGGGTAGGGGAGCGTTGTATGCCGGGTTGAAGGTAGACCGGAAGGACTGCTGGACTGCATACAAGTGAGAATGCCGGTATGAGTAACGAAAAGATCAGTGAGAATCTGATCCGCCGAAAACCTAAGGGTTCCTGAGGAAGGCTCGTCCGCTCAGGGTAAGTCGGGACCTAAGGCGAGGCCGAAAGGCGTAGTCGAAGGACAACAGGTCGAAATTCCTGTACCACCGTAAATCGTTACGAGCGATGGGGGGACGCAGTAGGGTAGTGACGCAGACTGATGGATGTCTGTCCAAGCAGTGAGGCTGATGTGTAGGCAAATCCGCACATCGTAAGGCTGGGCTGTGATGGGGAGTGAAAATTACAGTAGCGAAGGTCATGATCTCAGACTGCCAAGAAAAGCCTCTAGCCAGATGAAGGTGCCCGTACCGTAAACCGACACAGGTAGGTGAGAAGAGAATTCTAAGGCGCGCGGAAGAACTCTCGTTAAGGAACTCGGCAAAATGACCCCGTAACTTCGGGAGAAGGGGTACCCCGGTAGTGTGAATAGCACGAGGGGGTCGCAGTGAAAAGGCCCAAGCGACTGTTTAGCAAAAACACAGGTCTGTGCGAAGCCGCAAGGCGAAGTATACGGGCTGACGCCTGCCCGGTGCTGGAAGGTTAAGGGGAGTGGTTAGGAG
>NZ_WTWX01000074.1 GCF_009870785.1 Paenibacillus sp. An7 | reverse complement strand
CAGTAGGAACTGTTAGCCAAGGGCAAGGGTGTCCGCCGCGAGGCGGAATCTGAAGGAAGCCGGAGGCAAACCCTCGGTCTGACGAACAGAAATCACATACAAGGCATGATGGGACGGATGAGCTTGCATGTCAAAGCGAAGTCCAATACTGCCCGAATCCTATCATGTAAATGTGGCAGATAGATGAGGGGAAGGTTATCGCTCTTACCCGGGGAGATCTCACAGACGTGAAGTAGGGAAAAAAAAAATCCGAAAGACGGAGTAAAGCTTGCTGTGAGAAGTCAGCAGAAGCCATAGTACCGGGAAGTTTTTTTTCGGGAAGGGCCGAACAATCGTAAGTCTCGAGTATTAACAGGAAGGAGAGTCGACGCAATGAAAGCAGAATACCGAAAGGGCTGCCCGCAAAGGGATAGCGTGGAACGCAAAGAGTATGTGGGAGCGCGGAGTGTCGGCATTCGGGAATGTGGAGAAAGGGACGGTGCAACAGACCTGCTGGAGCAGATACTGGACAGAGACAATCTGAACAGAGCCTACAAGCAGGTCAAACGCAACCATGGAGCACCAGGAATCGACGGGATGACCGTAGAAGATGCGCTGCCATGGCTGCAGGAACATAAAGACGAGCTCTTGCAAAGTATCCGGGAAGGCAGGTACAAGCCAAGTCCCGTACGGCGCAAAGAAATTCCCAAACCAGATGGAAGTGGAGTACGGAAGCTTGGCATACCCACAGTAGTGGACCGAGTGATCCAGCAGGCGATTGCCCAGCAG
>NZ_WTWX01000014.1 GCF_009870785.1 Paenibacillus sp. An7 | reverse complement strand
TGCGCGGAAAATTTTGAGTATAGCTATTTACTACCACGCTCTACTGCCGGTTAGCTTAATGAGATATATGAGTCTAAATTAGACTCTCAAATAAAGACACCACTGAGCAATCATCTCAAGACATCATTAGATCTCAAAAATATGATCTATTTTGGCTAGGGCTAGAAAAAGTCAGCGAAACGGATGTTACTATAAAAGATATAA
The DNA here is from genome assembly GCF_009870785.1 of Paenibacillus sp. An7. Taxonomy (GTDB): domain Bacteria; phylum Bacillota; class Bacilli; order Paenibacillales; family Paenibacillaceae; genus Paenibacillus. Next base: position 108,033 of record NZ_WTWX01000014.1, on the reverse strand, counting down.
AGGTGGGTTCCGGAATTCGCTTCAAAGCCAAAAACGAACAATTGGATACCATGCCTCCTACTATTACTGCAAAAGAGATTCAAATCATTGATTCAAAATAAAACAGAAATAGATCAAAAAAGTCGTCAACTCTTTTGTAGCAAGAGAGAACTGACGACTTTTTTCATTACTAAAACCTTACGAAATCCCCTCTACTTTATCCTACTGTCACACATACATATATATATCTATATTTTATGTTATAATAGTCAGATTACGATTTACATATTCAAAAATGACTTATATATAGGAAGAAACAATCCTAGCGTACAGGAGGTACACACATGAATACTGAATCACAAGCACAAAGCAAATCGTTAAAAGATATTCCTTTCTCTATCCTTGACCTAGCCACCGTTACGGAAGGCTCTAACATCCAGACGGCACTACAAAATTCCTTGGATATTGCAAAACTAGCTGATGAAGTGGGGTATAACCGCTTCTGGCTTGCAGAGCATCACAACATGCCGGGGATCGCAAGTTCAGCTACTTCGGTTGTCATCGGCCATATCGCAGGTGGAACCAAACGAATTCGGGTTGGCTCTGGAGGCGTGATGCTCCCTAACCACGCTCCGCTTGTGATTGCTGAACAATTCGGTACACTCGAATCATTATTTCCTGGACGAATTGATCTTGGACTTGGCCGCGCGCCTGGATCTGATCAGCTGACTTCCCGCGCCTTGCGCCGGGGACCTGGCAGTGACGGACAAGATTTTCCGCAGCGTCTTGAAGAACTGCAGAATTACTTCCATCCGACATCGAGTTCGTCTATGCAAGTGCATGCCTATCCTGGACGTAACTTAGATATTCCGATTTGGCTGCTTGGTTCGAGCGGTTTCAGCGCAGAACTTGCCGCTAGAAAAGGTCTCCCGTTCTCTTTTGCGAGCCATTTCGCTCCAGATTACTTACTGCCTGCGCTTGATATCTACCGATCAAGTTTCAGACCATCTGAAGTGCTGGATAAGCCTTATGCTATGGTTGCTCTAAACGCTTTTGTTGCTGATACGGATGAAGAAGCTCATTACTTATCCACTTCACATAAAAAACAATTCCTAAATATGATCCGTGGACGCTTTGGACTCATGCAGCCACCGGTGAAAGAACTCGATTGGAACATGCAAGAGAAAGCGATCGTCCAAAATCAGCTCAGCTATTCGGTGATTGGCAGTAAGGACAGCGTTCGCGAACAACTGGAACGTTTCCTTGCTCAAACGGGTGCGGACGAGTTCATGATGACTACACCGATCTATGATCATGAGGCGAGACTCCACTCGATCAAACTGCTTGGAGAACTGATGAACAAATAATCTTCATTGCGATCAGAATCAAAACAATTCTATATAAAAAGCCGGAAGACGAAACTTTCATCGTTTCGTTTTCCGGCTTTTGGGTCATCCAACTTATTTACTGTTTTCTTTGGAGCTAACTTCTCTGTCTTGTGTTGTTTTCTTGGGCTTAGCTAAATTTTCTGCCATCTTCCGTCCTGTCGGCGTTTGGGCAAGACCGCCTTGCGCAGTTTCCCGGTGACGACTTGGCATCGCACTTCCCACTTCCAGCATCACATCGATCACTTCATCTGAAGGTATTGCACTTCTTACTCCTGCCAGTGCCATATCTGCGGCCGCCAGAGCAGTTACTGCACCTAAGCCATTACGAACAATACAAGGGATCTCAACAAGTCCTGCTACCGGATCACAGATCAGCCCCAGTGTGTTTTTCAGTGCAATCCCTACCGCATGAACTACCTGCTCAGGAGTTCCTCCGCGCAGCTCAACCATCGCACCGGCTGCCATTCCGATGGCCGAACCCACTTCAGCCTGGCAACCTCCTTCTGCGCCTGAAATAAAGGAGTTATTCGCAATCACATATCCAATCGCACCGGCACAAAACAGTCCATTTACCATATGTTCATCGCTCCAGCCAAACCGTTCTTGTGCACTAAGAAACACACCTGGAATAATCCCAGCGGAGCCGGCTGTAGGAGTCGCAACAATTCGCCCCATGGATGCATTCACTTCAGATACGCCGAGTGCATATGCCATGGCAAGAGCGGAAGCATCTCCCGAACAACTTTGATTACTTTGCAAGTAGTCGCGAACACGCTGACCATCCCCGCCAGTGAGACCGCTGCGGGAAGTTGTATCTTCCGTCATTCCTTTATGAACAGCTTGTTTCATAATCTCGTAATAATCAGCCATTTGCTGAACTACTTCTGTCTCAGAAGTGCCTGTTTCCTTCACTTGTTCTTCAATCATTAAGGTGCCAAGTGTCTTGTTTTCTTCGGTACAAATGGCATGAAGTTCTCTTAGATGTTTAAAACGCATCCTTATATTAGCCCCTTTTTCAAATCGATTACTTTACAATCCAGCACATGTGGAAGCTGAATAAGTTTTGTCAGCACCTCAGGACAAGGAGCGGTATCCAGCTCCATCGCAGTTAATGCTTCCCCCTCTCTTGCTTTTCGGTCTACCTGCATAAAGCCAATGTTAACTCCCGACTCACTGATGGTAGAAGTAACCGAAGCAATGACCCCTGCTTTATCAAGATGTCGAAGGACCAGCGCAGGGAAATCCCCCGTCAGCTGTACTCGGAAATCATTTAAATGAGATACGACGACGCTGCCGCCTCCAATCGAAGCTCCCATCATGTAACAGGTTTGATCATGTACCTTTAATTCAAATTTCACTGTATTGGGATGGGCAGCAGGAAGTCCGCTTGTCACAATCTCGTACTGCATGCCAAGCTTCTCTGCCCACTCTTCTGCATCAGGGATACGGGAATCATCGGTAGCCATATCCATTAGACCGCTTAGAAGAGCTAGATCGGTACCATGACCTTGAAATGTATCCGCAAAAGAACCATATAACGTCATTTTCGCTTCAGTAGGTTGTTCCCCAAGCCACTGCCGAGCAATTCGTCCAAGCTTAACTGCTCCTGCGGTATGGGAACTCGATGGTCCCGTCATTGCGGGTCCTATAATAGAAAAAACGTCTTTAAATCTCATGTTGTACTCCCCCAAGGTGCATATATTACACGTGAAGACCATAGGAACAAACAACCTGCAATCTCCCGCAAAAAAGGACAGAAGAAGAACATATCACTCTTCTCTGTCCTTGGTATTTGAATGTTTCGCCACTTACCAATATAGCAATATTCAGGTTAATTGAAACAAGTTGGCGGTGTCAATAATAACTCTAACATCCATCAACGAAGATATCCTCTACATGACTATCTGTCAATTCCTACTTATTTCACTTACTGTTCCCGCTGCATCTCCCTTCTATGCTGCATGCTGTTTCCTTTGTAATACATGAAAAATGACCCTACAGATGATATGGCAAAAGACCAAGGTCACCTATTCCAGGGAACCTTGGTCTTGCCATGTCTTCCTATCCATTTGAAATTGTTAACTATTAAAATCTATTTTAACCGAAACGTCCCATAATATATTCTTGAGTAGACTGGTTCGCAGGATTTGAGAATATCTTTTCTGTAACATCACGTTCAATCAGATTTCCCATGTAGAAGTAGGAGGTATAATCTGAAATCCGTGCTGCTTGCTGCATGTTATGAGTCACAATAACGATACGCAACTCTTTTTTAAGTTCTGTAATTAGCTCCTCAATCTTCCCCGTCGATACCGGATCAAGTGCAGATGCCGGTTCATCGAGCAAAAGAATTTGCGGCTCCACTGATAATGCACGAGCAATACATAGACGTTGCTGCTGCCCGCCAGATAGTGCCAGGGCTGAATCTTTGAGCCGATCTTTCACCTCATCCCATAGTGCTGCGCGGCGCAGACTTTTCTCCACAATCTCATCGAGCTGCTTCTTATTCTTCACTCCCCGATACTTGGGTCCGAACGCGATATTATTATAGATCGACTTATGAAAAGGATTCGGCTTCTGCCACACCATTCCGATTTGTTGGCGTAGTTTGATTACGTCAGTTCCCGGTGCATTCAGATCTTGTCCGTTCATCCATATATGACCTGTAACTCTAGCACCCGCAATCTCATCATTCATGCGATTTAATGAACGAAGAAAGGTGGATTTCCCGCATCCCGAAGGACCAATCAGTGCCGTTACCGTATTCTCAGGAAACTCCATACTGATTTTTTTTACCGCTTCTTTTTCCCCGTAAAAAACACTTAGATCCTCTGTACTAAATGGTTGTTGTGCCATTACAGCTGTACCTCCCTATATACAAAAAAACAATTAATCCATGCGTTTCGCAGCAGTCATTAGGCGATAAACAAACCGCCCAAACCAACGAGCGAATAAGTTAAATAGCAGAACCATAATCACGAGAACAGCAGAAGCACCCGCTGCGATCTCAGCAGCATCTGGTTTAAGCTGCTCACTATTTACCTTCCAGATGTGTACGGCAAGTGTCTCTGCAGGACGCATCGGATTCAGCGGAGATCTCTCACTGAAAGGATTCCAATTCGTAAAGTCGAGTGGCGGACTACTCATCCCTGCAGTAAACATCAGAGCAGCCGCTTCCCCAAAGATCCGGCCTGCTGCAAGAATCGTTCCTGTAATCATGGCAGGTAAAGCTACAGGAAGCAGAATGGAAGTGATAATCTTCCACTTTGATAACCCGAGGGCAAGTCCAGCCTCTTTTTGTGCTTTAGGAACCGAACGGAAAGCTTGCTCGGTTGTCCGAACCATAAGCGGCAGGTTAAATACGGCAAGTGCAAGTGCACCTGACAGCAAAGAAAATCCAAAACCAAATGTATTTACGAGAACCAACAAACCAAAAAGACCAATTACGATGGATGGAAAGGAGGATAATACCTCAACGACCAAGCGAATCATGTTAGTAATTCTACCTGGTTTCGCATATTCAGCCATATAAATACCAGCTCCCCAACCAAGCGGGATCGTAATGATCAGCGTAAGGATGAGAAGGTATATAGAGTTAAATAGCTGTGGTCCAATTCCGCCGCCAGCCCGTAAATTTTGTGGTTTGCTAGTTAGGAAATCCCAACTGATATGTCCAATTCCGCGGAAAATAATAAATCCAAGAAGACCTGCGAGAATAGCAACAATCGCAAGTGCAAAGGTAACGATAACCCCAGTAGCAATGCGATCTACTGTTTTCGGCTTCATCATACCCGATTTCTCCTTTCAAGCAAACGAACAAGTAATACAAAGATAAAGGTCATAAGAAGAAGCACAAGCGCCATACTCCATAGCGCATTATTATGAACAGAACCTGAAGCTGTATTTCCCATGCTAAGTGTAATTACACTGGTGAGTGTGGATGCAGATTCCAAAAGTGAATGTGGAACATGCGGTGCATTACCAATAACCATCTGTACAGCAAGTGCTTCACCAAAAGCCCGTGCCATTCCGAGAACAACGCCTGTTAAGAGCGCAGGCAGTACCGTAGGTATGACTACACCTGTTATCGTCTGCCAGCGGGTTGCACCCAGTGCATAGGAAGATTCTCTAAGACCACCAGGCAGAGAAGTAATCGCATCTGCCATAATACTCGTAATCGTGGGAAGAATCATAACGGATAACACAAGACAACCTGCTAAAATACCGACCCCCGTACCTCCAAAGATCGAACGGATCAGTGGAACAATAACGGTAAGTCCAACAAATCCATAAACAACCGAAGGAATACCAGACAAAAGTTCAATCGCTGGCTGCAGAATTCGCTTCCCTTTACCCGGTACAATCTCAGTCATGAATAAAGCGGCACATAATGCTAAAGGACTTGCAATCAGTGCAGCCAGAATCGTTACTGTAAAGGAACCTACGATAAACGGAAGTGCGCCATAGGCAGGTTCATCCCCTGTCGGATCCCAAGTCCCCGATGTAAAGAACTCTAGTGGACTTACTCCGTCTTTCACAAAAGTAGTTAAACCTTTGGAAGCAACAAAAAAGACAATCGATATAATAACTACAATAAGAAAGACTACACAGATGGACGTATATATTTTACCGATCCAATCTTCATAATAATGCTTTTCCCGTTTCGGGCGAGGTTTGTGCGCATGATCCGTGTTCGCTACACTCATCAAGAACCATCCTTTTTAAATCATTTTAGTATCATTCTGCATCTTATCTAAAAACCGAACGAAAGAGGTCGAGCAACAATTCAGCCCGCCTCTTATCGATCTATATCTCATTAATTAAAAATGGTACTCTACCTTATTTCTCGGTAATATTACCTTCCGCATCACGCACAACTTGCATTCCTTTAACTGGGATATAACCCAGGTCTACCACATAAGTGTCTTGAATTTCGTCAGACAACATGTAGTCGAGGAAAGCCTTCACTACTTCATTCGGATCACCATTGGTGTACATATGTTCATAAGCCCACACCGGATACTTACCAGATTCGATATTCTCTACTGTAGCTTCTATCCCGTTAAATTTAATGGCCGTGATACTATCATCGAGGTAGGACAGTGCAAGGTATCCGATTGCCCCTGGAGTTTCCGTAATGATTTTCTTAACAGTACCGGAAGAATCTTCTTGAATAGCTCCTTGCAAATCAGGTGCACTTTGACCTAGAGCATATTTTTCAAATGTAGCACGAGTTCCTGAACTTGCTGGGCGGTTAACGATAACGATTTTTTGATCTGCTCCGCCAACTTCTTTCCAGTTCGTGATTTTACCAGTGAAAATATCAACCAATTGGTCTTGAGTCAGGTCAGTAACACCTACATCTTTATTCGCTACAGCAGACATTCCTACAACAGCAACTTGATGGTCAACCAAGGTTTTTGCTTGATCCGCATCTAATTTTTCTTCTGCAAACACATCGGAATTACCGATATCTGCTTGTTTGTCAGCAACTTGAGTAAGTCCTGTTCCACTACCGCCGCCTTGGACTTGAACGGTAATGTCTTCATTTCCTTCTACTTCCATAAAATCTTGTCCAGCTTGATCAACCAACGGTTGAAGCGCTGAAGATCCAACAGCAAGAATGGAACCACTTAATTTTGTTCCTGTATTATCTGTATTTCCAGAACCGGCCGTATCTGAGCCAGAACCGCAAGCGGCTAGTACGACAGTCATTGCGAGTGTTGTCACTAGTAAAGGAAATTTCTTTGCTTTCTTGAACATGTTAGGTTGTCCTCCCCCAAATTGTGTGTGGCGTTTATTTGTTTACCACGTTTTGACTATATGTTTATTGTAAAACCGGTGCATCAATATAAAATTTATGTTTTGTAAACTTGTTATTAAATATATATATATTTTATCTATGGGTTGATATAATTAATCTATAGCAGAAAGATCGTACAGTGTGTATTTACCAGATGTTTACTATTCAATCGTTTTTATCCCTTTTAGCTACCGTGTATGTAAAATGACTAAAGCAGAAGTGAGGTACCACGCCATGAATATAAATGTAATCAAGTTTCAAATCCTCGTTCTCATTGATCGCTACAATAAAGTAACGGATGTCGCTAGAGAACTTCAAATGAAGCAGCCAACGGTATCTTTTCATATGAAAAGCTTAGAGAAAGACATGGGCGTCCCCATATACATTGCTCAGCAAGGAAGAATGATGTTAACCGAGGCAGGAAAGGCGATCCTCCCTCATGCCAAACAAATCCTTGCACTTACCGATACGGTTAAACGAACGGTTCAGCAATTCAGTTCGCTTGGACAAGGGGATGTTCTCATCCATACCGATTCACTTGCCGCTGAAAATGTGCTGCCTGAGGTGATGAGTCGTTTCGCTTCAGAGTATCCAGGAATTACAGTGAGAAGCAGCTTAATTGAAGATTCGGCTGGAGAAGGAAATACAGAAGATTCTTTTCTACTTGCACGTACCGAAAAACAGCCCCTCTCTCAGGAACCGGAATCGAGCGATTATGTATTATTGCAGCAAGATCAGCTCGTGCTTGTATCAGCAAAAGATCATCCTCTGCTAATGAGCGATTCTGTAAAACCCAGTGATCTCTCTCAAATCTTATTCGTTGACTATGAAAGCCAAGGGTTACTTGATAAATACACAGAACAATTTACGGAACAAACTAATATTCATTTGTGGAAAAGGATATCTGCGGCTACACCGCAAGCAGCGCTGAAGACCGTCTCTTTAGGGAATGCGTTTACCTTTTTACCTGCGAGTATGCTCTCCTTCACCTCAGCCAATATCAGCTCGATGCCGATTCCAGGTTTAGAAGAACAAGATACTAGACTCTGCACCTATTTATATAGAAGAAAAGATTTATCACCCGCTGCTTCTGCATTATGGAACTTCATTACATCCTGATGCACCCATCCCACTTGCGGTTCATATATATGACCATAGGCTATGAACCAATATTCGGATTGGGAGTTGATTGTTTTGTCTTTTTCTACCTTTCCTATACCTGCTCCACTGACACCTGGTCAGGGAGGAAGTGCTCCGCTTCAATCTTTATTAGGATCCATAAATATCGGGAGTTTAACTGCTACACCGGGTGCGACGCAGGCCGTTCCTGCAAACCTTCTCGGGTCGCTGCCTTCCCCGCCATACCAAGCTTTGCAGCATTATCAATTGTTAACTTCTAATCCAGCGCAGGCCCAAACGCTTGTAGCACAATCCGGTCAGCAAGCGGGCCCCGGCGGATCACCTTGGCAGATACCGGGCGGGGGTGGTTTTCCTGGCGGGTTCCCTGGTGGCGGACCGGGTAGTGGTCCGGGCGGCGGGCCAGGTGGTGGGCCAGGCGGTGGGTTCCCCGGCTTCCCAGGTGGAGGTCCTTTTGGTCCCTTAGGTCCTGCCCCAGGAATGGGCGGCCTTTTGGGTCCGGGCGGCCTTTCGAATCCCGGCAATATCCTCGGGAATATTTTGCCGGGTCTTGGTGGACCCAGGGAGGAAGATAACGAGGCGGAACTTACCGAATCGGATTCAGAATCTCAGCTCGCCGAATATCGTAGTGCACGGTTCCCTTGGTCGCTCCCATTCTGTACAAATCGCTGGGCCGTCATCATTACAGGCCCTAACCCTTTTAATCTCACTGTTCGTTTAGGGGTTGTACTCTTCACTAATCCGGCGGTAACTGTGTTCCTGCAAACGCAGCCCTATCCAATCATTCAAGCATTTCCTACATGGCAAATTTTATATATTCAGTGCTTCTAATCATCACAAAAAACCTTGCCTCCATACGGGAGACAAGGTTTTTATTCTTGTTACTTTATACTTACTTCAATACAACTGTACTATACGGAGGAAGGCTTACTGTACCGTTCTGGAGACTAGCTTGGTCATCCGACTGATACAATAGTGCAGAGAAATGAGGTTCTTTTTCAGACAAACTTACTTCTTTTGCTTCACTAGATAGATTATGAACAACCAGCACCTGCTCACTTGCTGCTACTCTTATATAAGAAAGAACTTGATCATCCTCTACAGAATAATCTTCTACCGCACCATCTCGCAATGCTGCTGTCCCTGTTCTCCACTCAATTACATTTCGGTACAGGGATAAAAGCGATGACGGGTCTGTAAGCTGAACCTCTACATTCACAGCATCATCATCCAGATTATGTTTTGCCTTCTCCCAAGTTGTTTGTCCCTTACTGCCGTCACTGTTTTTACTCCACAGCATAGGCTCCCGGATTTCTTCATCCGGTTTTGAGCCCTTCATCCCAATCTCTTCCCCGTAGTATAGGAATGGATTACCCGGAAGCGTCAGCAGGATCGCTGCGGCCATACGTGCATGGTCACTATTCCCGCCAAGCTGACTCATCACACGGTTCTGATCATGGTTGGCAAGGAATATCGCATCGACAAATTCACCTTGTGATTTTTCAGAAAAAAGCTCATAGTTTCTTTCCCATTGAATCAAAAACCCACCGTTTTGCTCATTGCTAACTGTACGAATGATTTGATCGGCCAGTCCAAAGTTAAAACCGGAATCAAATGCATTTTCTAAATAAGGAGCAATGGCTACCGGTGAATTCTCCCATACTTCTCCTACAATATAAGCATCTTCTTTCACTTCGTTCATCGCATCTCGAAATTCCTGCCACCATGCTACATTTTTGGCAGTCGTTTCGGGACTGCGATCACTCTGTAAATCCTCATAGATGTGTTTTGCAGCATCCAGGCGGAATCCATCAAAACCTTGTTCTAGCCAAAACTTTCCGATCTTCTTCATCTCTTCTCGAACGGCCTCCTGATCAAAGTTCAGATCCGGCATACCGTTCCAGAAGGTTCCAAGATAATGATTTCCGTTCTTCTCATGCCATGCCGGGCCGCTGCCTGCAGCACTAAGTCCAGATGGATCTACATTTAGATCTTCTGCCCATTTATACCAAGCACGATGTGTATTGTCTAAAGATGAAGCAGATTTCACAAACCAAGGATGTTCTGTGCTCGTATGGTTAACGACCAGATCCATGATGACTTTCATCCCTCGCTTGTGTGCTTCTTCTAATAGATGCTGCAAATCTTCCATTGTGCCATATTCAGGATTAACCCCGTAGTAGTCCGTGACATCATATCCGTGATAACTAGGCGACGGGTTAATGGGCATAAGCCATATTCCTTCTACTCCGAGATCGTCGCCACCGGGTTTCCCATCATTTAAATAATCCAGCTTCTCTGTAACGCCGTTCAAATCTCCAATCCCATCGCCATCTGAGTCATAAAAAGATCGAACAAAGATTTCATAATATACCCGGCCCGGCTGTTCATCGATAACAGCTTTAGAATCAGAACCGGGAGAAGCAGGCGGATCGGCCTGCTCCTGAGCATCGGTCCTGTCCCTAATGTCGCCTTTATCACTGCAGGCTGCTGTAAAGCACAGAGAGCATATTAATATGCTGGCACCCATCCATTTTTTCCAAGCGAACTTATCCTTAAGAATAGGTATCACCCTTTCGTTGCGCCTGCTGTCAGCCCATCAACGAGGAAGCGTTGCAAGAACATATAGAGAAGTGTGATGGGTACGGCTACGAGAACAGAACCCGCAGCAAACAAAGTGAATTCCGTACTGGAGTAACTATTTACAAGTTCATAAAGTCCAACAGCAAGTGTCCAATTTTCGCGTGACCGAAGAATAAGCCTTGCAAAAATAAAGTCAACCCATGCACCGCTGAAAGTCATGAGTGATATATACGTGATAATGGGTCTTGAAAGCGGCAGAATAATACTAACAAAGATTCGCATATGACTTGCTCCGTCGAGCAAAGCCGACTCTTCGAGCGCTCTGGGAATGGTATCAAAGAATCCTTTGGCTACGAACATTCCGAGTGCCGCACCAGAGGTGTATACCAGAATCAGCGCGAGCGGCGAATCAAGCAGGTTCATCTGCAGCAGCATAACATAAACGGCGATCATGCTCATAAATCCAGGGAACATACCTAGAATAAGAATGACAGACATCGCTGTTTTACGTCCCTTAAAACGAAAACGAGACATCGCATATGCCGTGAGTACTTGAATAATCGTTCCAAGTATCATGCTTGTGACTGCGATCTTCAGCGTATTTCCGTACCACTTCAGGAAAGGAATATCTTTATCAGCCTTAGGCATAAAAAGGTCTATATAATGCTGTATAGTAAACTTTTCAGGAATAATAGTCTCACTGTACAGTGAATCCCCTACCTTAAAGGAAGACATCACAATCCACAAAGCAGGATAAATACATACAATCGCGATGAGTATCAGCAAAATATAACTGAAAGTAAGCTTAATTCTCTTTTTTCTTTTCATTGAATCATATCCTCCTCTTTAAACGAACGGCTTCTACGATAGTTGTAGATTGAGAACGAGGCAATGATTAAGAAAATAAGAATTCCGATCGCAGAGGCAAAGTTATATCTTTGATTATCGAGTGTCAGTTTGTACAGCCAAGTAACGAGCAGGTCCGTACTTCCGGCAAAAGCATAATCCCCATTCGCAGGTGCACCGCCTGTAAGCAGGAAGATCACGTTAAAGTTATTGATATTCCCTGCAAACTGCATAATCAGAATGGGTGCGGTCTGGAACAGAACGAATGGCATCGTGATGTTGCGGAATTTTTGGAAACCAGAAGCACCGTCTACTTCAGCAGCTTCATATAAATCTTTTGGAATGGCCGTTAATACCCCGAGCACTAGAATCATAGATACAGGAATCCCGATCCACATGTTGACGAGAATAACGGTCACCTTCGCCATAAACGGATCATTAAGCCATGGAACCTGCCCTAGCCCCAGCATACCGAGATACTGATTAATGGGTCCAAACTGAGAGTTCAGAATATTTTTCATGATCAGTAAAGAGATAAATTGCGGAATTGCATAAGGAAGTATAAAAATTGTACGCCACATCGTTTTGAAGCGAATCCCATGCTGCTGAATCAGGAGTGCAACCAGTATACCGCCAAAATAAGTAGTCACTGTAGCTACGACAGCCCATATAATCGTCCAGATCAAAACACCATAGAACGTTTTACTCCAGGCTTTCAGGGTAAAGAGGCTCTTGAATGTCTCCAATCCAACCCAGTCTACCAGGTTCTTTGGCGGAATATGATCCGGTGCAGAGTAATTGGTAAAGGCCATTAGTATCATGAACAGAATCGGAAGAATCGTGAAAAAGAGTACGCCAATGGTTGGCAGTGAAAGCAGTAGATAAGGAAAACCTTTATCGAGGAGCTGCTTAGTCGTATCTCGGAAAGAAGGTGCTTCTTTCCCTTCATCCCGAAGCTGACCAACTGCCCGGGCATCCCGTATGTTACCGATATAAAATAATACGAACAGCACGATATAGATCAACGCAGCAAGTCCGTAAATCATCATAAAAATGGAATGGTCCCCAGGGACGTTCTGATAGAGTCTTCCTACCTTCTCCATTCGAGAAGGTGTATCACCCAGTGTTACAAGTCCCCATAAATTCGCTCCGAGCTGTGCAATGATAAGATAAATACTGATGACCTCAGCAAGCATGAAAATGACACCCTTCACCCACTGACGGTGATAGAATTGTCCAAGTCCCATAAACAATGCTGAAAGTATGGTCCCATTACGGGCATGGCTTGCTCCGGCAGATTGCGGTTTGCCGGTTGACATCATGGTGGGGGATTGTCCTTTGCTCATCGTATGTTCCCAGCCCTTCCTTCCGCAAAATGGTGATGAACCACCTCCGGAGTTTTCTAAGTTCCGTCGGTGGTTTCTTTTTATCTGCTATTTGAATCAATTTCATAATTCATTAGAACGATAAATTAGTAACTTCTTAAGATCCGGTCTGAATGTTACTCTTCATTTGTTCTACAACGTTATCCATCACTGCTTTAGGATCCTTACCGTTATTCCACAAGTCGGACAGTGCAGCTTCCATTGGTGACCAGAACTGAGCCATTGCAGGGATGGAAGGCATTGGGATTGAATTTTCAAACTGGGCGAGGAAGGCAGATGCAATCTCATCATTTTTCACAGTTTCACTTGCTGCTGCTTCTGTATTGGCTGGGAGTGCCCCTGTCATTTCAAAGTTTTTCGTTTGGTTTTCTGTATTGGTAATAAACTCAGCAAACAGTTTTGCTGCATTTGGATATTTTGTATACGCATTTACAAAATAGCTCTTCACACCAGAGAAAGGTTTCATAGGATCGCCATTGGGAAGAGCAGGATATACCCCTACACCTAGATTCGTGACGCCTTCTTTCAGAGATCCGACATCCCAAGGACCACTGATATTCATGGCGAGTTTACCCGAAGTAAATAAGGATTTACGAATATCTCCATTGATGTCGGAAGATTTAAGCGGCATTAGCTCTTTTAGTGACTGAAGGAAAGTAGCTGCTTCTATGCCTTGTTCACTGTTTAAACCGATATCTGTTGGGTCCGTACCCTCATTACCGAAGACATAAGCTCCGTATCCCCCGAAGAAAGGATAAGAACTATAACCGTTCCCTACATCCCACATAATGGAAAATTTATTGGCTTTCGTATCGTTAAAGGTAGCAGCAAACCCCTTAATTTCGTCCCAATTGGTAGGAACTGCATCAATCAGATCTTTATTGTAAAATACAGCCGTTGTCTCTACAGACTTCGGATATCCATATAGAATATCTTCATAAGTTAAAGCGTTTACAGCAACTTCACTGTTTCTTGCTCGAATATCTTCTTCAAACCAATCGTTCGGCATAATCACACCCGCGGTTACTCCTTGCCCGATCTGATCATGTACGCCAGCAAATATGTCAGCACCTACACCAGCAGGTCCATCCGTAACCATTTGTGTCATCGCTTTATCTGCACCAAGTTCTGTGTAAGATACTTTGACTCCATACTTCTCTTCAAAAGCAGCAGCTGCCTGTTCTACAAATCCCTTCTGATCTCCGCCGTCCCAGATCGTAAGCATCGCGCCTTCTTCCGGTGTAAGTTCTTCCACTTCAGCAGGTGGTGCTTCGTTATCTGGGGTTGTTCCTGAATCTCCTGTATTGTTAGAAGCATCGCTGCCTCCGCTACCGCATGCTGCAAGCAAAACTGTCATTGCAAGTGAGAGTGACATGAAGCTGAATTTTTTCCCTTTTTTCATTAGAAATCATCCCTTCCCCTTTTTTTTTGCTGCGCATACACCTTCTTTCGTCACTGTATGAACACAGCAACAAAAGCTCACTGAACCTATCCAAATCCGGCAGAGATTCTTTGTTTATTTACTGCCTTTCAGAAATCAGAATCAAAGATGTCCTCTGTTGTGCAAACGTTTGTCTTGATTCGTAAATTCCTGCTTTCATCGGATAAGTCATCAGCGTATGTATTCGAAAAACTTATAAATATTGGTAGGTAAGCGCTTTATTATCAAATTAATCATAACCGACAAAACCATTTTGTTAAAACGTTTGCATAGATTAAATTTGGCGATATTACACCATCTATCTAAAATAATCCATTGTTTACTCTCTTTTACAATGTCTGTCGTTTATTTCCTCGGTTTTATCTATGAAATAGGGTTAAGATAAGAGATTTTTTGCTGAAAAACTATAAAAATAATTTCATTTTCTGTTAAAAGGGTGCCACAATGGTTATAAGCTTATAAAAATCTCCATTTACAAACCGGTAAATTATGGATTACCATATCGATACAAAGCAAACGGTTTCATTAAGGAGTGAAAAATAAGTGGCGGTAACAATCAAAGACGTAGCAAAACTGGCGGGTGTATCTCCTTCCACTGTATCCCGTGTGCTTTCCGGCCACCCTCGTATTAGTCAGAAAACAGCTAGTAAAGTACGCGATATTATGCAGGAACTTGGCTACCATCCAAATATAATGGCAAAAAGTCTTGTATCCAAAACAACCAAGAGTATTGGGGTGATCTTGCCCAAACCGGCAGAAGAGCTGTTCCTCAATACCTTTTTTATGGAACTGATTCGGGGAATTGTCACCCAGGCGAATCGATCAGGGTATGATATTGTGATCAGTTCAGGTGCGAACGAACAGGAAGAAGTCGAAGCTGTCCAAAGACTGGTATATGGCGGGCGGGTAGATGGAGCAATCTTGCTCTATTCCAGGCAGAATGACCCTGTTGTCGAATTTTTGTATCAAGAGAATTTTCCTTTTGTATTGGTCGGAAGAACAGAACAATTTCCCGATCTTTTATCTGTTGATACGGATAATATACAAGCAGCCTATGATGCTACGCGTCATCTGATTTCGTTCGGGCATAAACGGATCGGTTTTGTGAGCGGACCCAAAAATTTAATGGTATCAAAAGACCGATTGCAGGGCTATCATCTAGCCATGAAAGAAGCAGGACTAGCCGTGAAAGCAGATTGGATTGTGGAAGATGATTTCTTGCAGGAGAGCGGATACCGAGCCATGTCCTTCTTTATGAATTTACCCGAACGACCTACCGCGCTTGTTGTCATTGATGATGTAGTCAGCTTCGGAGTTCTTCGCGGTTTGAACGAGCTTGGATTCAAGGTCCCTTCTGATCTATGTATTGTCAGCTTTAATAACAATCCCTTGTCCGAATTGTACAGCCCGCCGCTAAGCAGTGTAGATATTGGGATTTATCATCTAGGATATGTTGCTTCACAAGCACTCATTCAGGCCATACAAGATGAGGATAAGTCCTTGTTCAATAAACGTCATATCATTCCCCATCGGCTAATGGTGAGAGAATCGTCTATGCATCATCTCTCTCAGAGGACCGTATAGGCTCTTTTCTACTCATCACGTACTCATAAAAACAGCACAGTACCCGCGGTCTTCCTAGACAGCGGGTACTTCGTTTTCTACTCTTCCTCATCTGACGACCCCTTCTGATCGAGCACTTTGTTTTTAATCAGTGTGATAAATTCAAGCTTCATGCTCTGCAGAGCATCTTCTTCAGGCATGGGAATATATTTGCTTAGCAGCCGCATATCCGATTCAAACATATCAAGCAGCTTTTCCATGGCAGCCGTATCCCCTTGCTGCACTTCATGAACAAGTCTCAGGAACTCATTCTCTCCGATAGACTCTGGATTGTTTTTCTTCTCCATTTGTTCACCGCCTGCTGACTAATATTCAGTTCTTTTGCAATCTCTGCCTCACTTTGGTCTTCCAAATAAAATAAACGAATGACTTTTTGCCCCGTATCCGAGGGAATCAGTCCGAGAATGTACTCGATGAATAGTTTTGATTCGATCTCTTGTTCAGGAGATAAAGCCGAGATTAATAGCAGCTCTGTTTTGAGCGGAAGCTCTCTTTGGCGTTCGGCACGGACACGATACTGAAGACGCCACGCAATTCGTTTGAGTTCTTTTTGATAATAGTGGACAGAACTACTCATAATTAACACCTCTTTTTTTCTAATTATAGGAACATCTGTTCCCTCTTTGTTGCTATTATAATCGCTTCACCTTTTTCTTCCAAGACCCAAATTAAAAAGTAGTTATTCCTACTCTTTCTTCTCTAGGACTTTTGACCTTTATACCATTGCTGATTCACCTACTCGATCTCTCAGAGATACAGTTAATAAAGAAAACCGCCAGCTAAGGTAGAGATATCACTATCTAATGAAAAATAAGGAAAGAAAAAAGTTTGAAAATATTTTATCAAACAGGTTGTATTTTCACTCTCCTCAACTCCTATATTAGTGAGCAACAAAAAATGAGAGTAAAACGAGGAGGAAGAATATGAGCTGCAAACAAGAAAATTTGACTGTTGAAACACTGGTGATCCCGGGGAACATTAATATTGATATTGCCTCCGCCAAAGCGGGCGACGAGCGCAGATTAATGCTCAGTGACAACCCAGAGACACTGACACAAGAGATTTTGACAGAGCCATTTTCGACACTATGGCATGATGTGGTGGTGACTTCTAAACGGTCGATGAAACACCGCATCTTTGGATGGCACTACAATCGTACAGGTGCTCCGGTACGCATTGGCGTTACGATTGAAAACAAGGATGAGGAGCAAATCGAGGTTCGTCATATCGAAAGAGATCTGAAGCTAAGTCCCTCCACAGGACACTGGATTATTGATGTTGGTCAATGTCTTGCGAAGTCATGTGTAGGCGGCACTCTCGATCGAATTAAACCCGTCGACCCTTATAAATTTGGCAGAGGAGTTGCACTTATCGAGGAATTTACAGTAGAAGATGACGTGCTTGCAGGGTTTATCTACGAATTCACTGTAGAACACGCTAGCGGCAAAGGCGGCCAGAATTACGAGATTCGAACTGTTGTCTCGAAAATAGAAGATAAAGATCTTCGCGAGATTACGTCCGCTCCTATTCCACCTCGTCCTGCACCTCAAGCCCACCCTCGCGGCAGCTGGACTTTTTCTGAAACAGACGCAACTACCCCTGTATATCGTGTTGGACAAAGTGCAAACTACCGTACCTGTGCGGGCACGAAGCTAACGGGAGAACTACCGGCCGACCTGCTCTTCACTGCGGACAGCAGCACGCTACCGGCATCCATGACCAATCGGGGACAATTCGGAGCCATCTATCAAGTAAATATTCCGATTCTGAATGAGACGAACCAGGATGCTGTCGTTCGTATTCGGGTGAACCCGCGCGGTGGAGCCTTTGCCGGGGCAGCTCTCATTGATGGTAAAACCTACGGTATTCCTCTTCTTCGCAATAACACACAGGCCAGTCCCATTGCTGATGTCACTGTTCCACCAGGTGCAAGCTCCTACTCCTTCAAATACATGACGGCGGGCAGTGCAAGTACACCGCTTGGCATTTATGTAACAACGCTGACGTAGAACGGCTCAGTAGATTAGAAGTTCTATATTCATTACCTTTCTTACCTGTGTAGAATGTTAGACTTCCCCGTTATCCGCCCCAATCTAAAAAAGCCTTGCCCCGCCGAATCACTCGGACAAAGGGCAAGGCTTTAATCAACTCTAGCAGTGATCAAAATCAGTCATCCATTAGGATGCTGGAATGATCAATTTTTGGCCTACTTGCAGTGTATATACATTGCTAATCTTGTTTGCTTTTACAATCGCATTCCAATCGACACCATATTTTAAGCCAATACGGTAGAGGTTATCCCCTTTTTTCACCACGTGCACTTTTTCTTTGTTTGCTTCCGGTTTAGACGGCTTCTCCGGCTTAGACGGTTGTACTGGGGTCGCTGGTTTCTCCGGTGTTGGTGTCGGTATTGGTGTTGGCGTTGGAGTCGGTTCTGGTGCTGGTGCAGTCGCTTTATCACCTGCCAAATTTAATGCATATTTACCGAATCCATCTTTTCCTTCACCAAGATACGTCATTACTTTACTCAGCTCTGGATCTGATTCCACTAATTTTTTCGCTTCTGTCGCTGTGTTAAAAATAACTTCCGGATTTCCGCTTACTGCTGCGAAGGACCAGTTTCCATCCGCAGATGGATTAATCGTTTTGTTCTCCGTAATGTAATCGATGATGACTTGGCGGCTCTCATCGGGTGCAGCAAGGACAATTCGTTTTCCATCTGGATTCGCAAGTTTGGAAGATCCCGCACGGTAGTTATTGGTGGCAACAATAAATTTCTTCTGCAAGTCGATCGCTTTCCCTTCAAACTGAAGGTTCTTGATGCGGCTCGCTGAAGCATTCACTACATTTCCTTTTGCATCATATTTACTCGGCTGGGTTACATCAATTTCATACGTTACGCCGTCAATGACATCAAAATTATATGTCGGAAAATCAAGATTAACCAGCTCTTGTTCCCCTGACTTATTCGGATCGATCTGATTGAACTGCCCCGCAGACCATTCGAGCCATTCTTTAATCTCTGCTCCGTTTACTTCAACGGCATGTAGTGTATTTGGGTACACATAGAGATCTGCTACATTCTTTATTGCAATCGTTCCTGTAGGGATATCCGTGTAGTAATCCGCACCCATACGGCCGCCTGCTTTAAAAGGAGCACCTGCAGACAATACTGGAGTACCTTCGTATTTCGTGCCTTTCAGTTTGTTCTCGATATACCATTTCTGTGCATTCGTTACAATCTGAATGGAAGAATCATCTTGAACAAGTGCAAAATAGCTTGTGATCGGCGCCGTTGTCGTTCCTACCGGCCCACGTACATAATCCACTGTCGCTTTATGCTCGTCCGATATGGCAGCTACGATCTCTTTGTCTGCTTCGACAAATGCTTTTTTGTTTGCTGCATCGTAAATTGGGCTTGATACGGATTTGGAATCTACTACTTTCCATTTCCCATCTGCCTGCTCCAGCTGTAAATCAATAACCCCAAGGTTATCTCCCCACGCACCAGGTTCTACAGCGGCAACACCATTAATCGTTCCTTTTTCAAGATTCACGCCCTTTTGATCTGCAAATGCACTTCCAGGGAAAACCTTATGGGCATGTCCGAACAAAATGGCATCAATACCATCCACTTCACTCAGCGGAAGAACTGCATTCTCTGCCATATCTGCCGGCGGATTCTGATCATAACCGGTATGAGCAAGGGCCACGATCAGATCTGCCCCTTTTGCTTTCATTTCAGGTACAAACTTCGCCGCTGTCTTTACAATGTCTTTCGCAATAACTTTACCCGTAAGGGAAGAACTGTCCCACTGCATGATCTGCGGAGTAACAAGTCCAATCACGCCTACTTTCAGTGTATGTTCCTTACCCGCTTCATCTTTTACTTTCTTCTCAATAATTTCATACGGTTTAAAATAGTTCACGTCGTTGCTTTCATCCTTATCGCCGTCATCTTTATAAATGTTGGCATTCACATAAGGAAAATCAGCGCCTTTCAGCGTTTGATTCAAGAAATCAAGACCATAGTTGAACTCATGGTTCCCAAGCGTTGCTGCATCATAATCCAGCAGATTCATCGCTTTATATACAGGATGGACTTCAGCACCCTTCAGCGGCTTCACTTTGGCTACATAATCACCGAGCGGATTGCCTTGAATAAGATCACCATTATCAAACAAAAGACTATTGGTCGCTTCACTCCGAGCTTTTTTAATAAGAGTAGCGGTTCTTGCCAAACCATACGTTTCAATTTCCTGATCACTGTAGTAATCATAATCGAGCAGATTCACGTGAATATCCGTTGTCTCCAGAATACGAAGTTTCACTTTGGCTGCATCTGCAGCAGAGACAGGTTGTCCTGGGATGGCGAATAATTGAAACAGTAGAGCAGCGGTAGTCAGACCTGCTAATAATGGTTTACGTGATCTCAAAAGAACCCCTCCAAATTTTCATTCCAATACTACTGGAAATAATATGCTTCTGACAGATATTCTAAACTATTTATTACTGGTATAAAAGTGTAATTTTAACTAAAATAACAACCTTGAGGGAGGTTTTATACAAAAAAAGAAAGAAGAACGATCTATGCGATCGCCCTTCCTTCTCTTCTGACATCAGGCTGTAAAGGTCATGTGATATTTATGCTTCCCATACCTGTTTTTCTTGCCCTTGTCCTGTATATTCAATCCGGTTTGGGGTAATATCCAAAATGACATAGTTCGGATCTTCCGGACCACTGAACCATTTACTAAACTCATCATTCCACAGTTTCTTACGCAGACTTTCGTCCTTCGTTACACTTGCGGTTCCTTCAATCTCAAGGATGTCTTTGTTACCTCCTGCTTCGTAACCCATCAGAAGGCTCACATTCGGGTTATCCTCTAGTTCCTCCACCTTATGAGTGCAGCGGTTTGTTGCCATATGAATATTTAGACCATCATTGAAAACAGCCATGTATCTTAGTTTTGGTTTTCCTCCCTCTACGGTAGCCAAGGAACCAAAATGATTATTTTCTATGCCCGCTATAATTGCACGTTCAAGATCTGTTTTATTCATTGTATTTGTCTCCTTTCAAGAGCGAAGTTTGTAATTATAGTAAAAATAACTGTTACTATAGTGTACCCGTCTCTCGAAAGTTGAACCGTATTTTATTCTTGCACTGCGGTACAGGCAATGGTGTCTCTACCCCCCATATAAGGGCGAAGCGCCTTCGGAATATAGATGCTGCCATCCTCCAGCTGATGATTCTCCAGCAGCGGAATTAGAATTCTTGGCGAGGCTGCTGCTGTATTGTTCAGCGTATGCACATATTTTAATTGTCCATCTTGATCCCGATAGCGAATGTTCGAACGGCGCGCCTGAAAGTCATGTAAATTCGACGACGAATGGGTTTCTCCATAAGCTTGTCTGCTTGGCATCCAGGTCTCAATATCGTATTGTTTGTACGTTTTCTGCGACATGTCCCCCGTACAGACAGCCATGACTCGGTATGGCAGCTCTAGCGCTTCTAGCAGCTGTTCGGCATAACTTGTTATTTCCTGATGAACTTTCTCCGACACCTCGTCATTTGCTTCGGTTAGAACAACCATTTCCACTTTAGCAAACTGATGGACACGGTATAGTCCTCTGACGTCCCGTCCGGCCGAACCCACCTCGCTGCGGAAGCTTGTCGATACAGCAGCCAGGCGAATCGGCTCCGTTACATCAACCACTTCTCCTGCGTAATACGAGATCAGTGGAACTTCCGAAGTGCCGACCAGGAACTTATCCTCTTCCTCTAGCGCATAGGTCTGATCACGTCCGGTAGGAAAGAAACCGGTATTGATGAGAGCCTCTTCGCGTACCATAATCGGTACATCCATCGGTATAAATCCGTGCTTCATCACGATATCCAGTGCCAGCTGCTGAACAGCTCGGTGCAGTAATACGCCGTCTCCTTTTAAATAATAACTTCTCGAACCGCCGACTTTCACGCCGCGAGGGACATCAAACAGATCATGCAGTTCCCCTAGCTGGATATGATCCTTGATGACAAAATCCCTTTCCGTTACTTCACCTACTTGGCGCACGAGTACATTATCTTCATCCGACTTTCCAATTGGGGTGTCCTTCGAGAAGATATTCGGAACGAATAGCATCTGCCTTTCATACTCTTTCTCCGTCTCAGACAATTCCTTGTCCCATTGTTCGATACTGCCGCCCAGCTCCCTAATCTCGACCCTTAGCTTCTCTGCTTCTTCCTTTCGTCCTTCTTTCATAAGCTGACCGACTTTTTGGGATCCTTTATTTCGCTGTCCGCGCAGTTTCTCTACTTTAGTAATGAGCTCTCTTCTTCGATCATCCGTGTCTATAAGCTCTTTTACCGAAAGGCTCATATTCTTCAGTCTTGCAGCTTCCTCCACCTCGTTTGCATGCTCTCGTATCCAGTTTATATCCAGCACACCGCCCACATCCCTCTCGTTATTTTTTATAAAGAAAGACAAAGAGCGCCCTCATCCCTTGGGACGAGGAGCGCTCTATATGCTCGCGGTGCCACCCAATTTATTGAAATGAACAAAGATCTGTGTACATTTCAATCACTTTGGTTCCGCGATAACGGGCGGTGCCGATTAACTTAGGGAATGTCCATCTTCCCTTAACGAAAATACCTCCGAGTTGGAATCTCTTCATTGGCATGGTCACCGATTTTCAATTGGCATAATTATAATGTAGCTTTCCCCGATTCGCAACCTCTTTATTCCTTCGATGTGAACGAATTAATTAAGTTCACTCGCAGATACCTTATAGTTACTGTTTTTACCCTGCTCTGTCTTATCATCTGGACACGCCTCTGATATAAGACTATAATACATGGTTGTAACACCTTAACTTTATAATGTACTCAAGGGGTGCTGGTGAAGCCGGCTGAGATAGTATCCGTAAATTACGTGCAGATACGTACCCTGTAACCTGATCTGGATAATGCCAGCGTAGGAATGGAGAAATATATTTGGGCTTACTATTTCATGAAGAAGTATACCCATTCCCTTACGTACAAGAGCATCCCGATTCGGGATGCTTTTTTTATGATGAAAAGGTAGCTTTCAGGTGCATTCTAAAGACATCTAAGATATCTAAAGGAGAGGGAAACATTGCAGAAAAAGTTAGGCTTGTTCTTGCTGCTTGCTATGCTCACTATCGTTACCGCCTGTGGTAATGCCGGCAATGGCAGCTCGGGAGCACAAAGCGGGGCAGGAGAAAACACAGAGGGTGAATCACTCCGCGATATTAAGGTAGTACTTGATTGGACCCCAAACACGAATCATACCGGTCTTTATGCGGCGGTAGATCAAGGATTTTACAAAGCAGAAGGACTACATGTTGAGATTATTCAGCCTGGACAAGCGGGTGCAGATACCATGGTCGCTTCTGGTGAAGTGCCTTTTGGAGTAAGTTATCAGGAAGGTGTCACTCAGGCTCGTACCCAAGGGGTCCCTATTGTGTCGATCGCGGCGGTAATCCAGCACAATACATCCGGATTTGCTGCTCCTGCTGATCGGAACATCAAGTCACCTAAAGATTTTGAAGGTAAAACTTATGGCGGCTGGGGTTCTCCGATCGATTCTGCCGTTCTTGATACGATTATGGGTCTCGAAGGCGCCGACGTAGATAAGGTCAAAAACGTGAACATGGGCGATGCCGATTTCTTCACAGCGATCAAGCGTGATATTGATTTTGCATGGATCTTCTATGGCTGGACCGGAATTGAGGCTGAGCTGCGCGGTGAGGCTATTGATATGTTCTATGTCAAAGATTACTCTGAGAAGCTTGATTACTATACACCAGTTCTGATCTCTAATGAAAAGACGATTAACGGTGACCCAGAACTTGTAAAAGCATTTATGCGTGCAACTACGAAAGGTTATGAGTATGCCACTACACATCCGGAAGAGGCTGCTGGGATCCTAAGTGCAGCGGTACCCGATCTTGATGAAGAGCTAGTGCTTGCCAGTCAAAAATGGCTGAGTCCTAAATATCAGGATGATGCTTCTCGCTGGGGTGAGCAAAAAGCAGAAGTATGGCAGAACTACTCAGATTGGATGGTAGAGCACGGGCTTCTCGATCAGCCGCTGGAAGTAGAAAAAGCGTACACAAATGAATTTTTACCAACTGAATAATCTGGTTGTTTCCTAACTTATAAAGAAAGAGAAGGTGATTCATCATGGCAAAAACACTACTCAGCATTCAGGTCATACCGAAAACACCAAATGGAGAAGATTCCATTCCTTATGTAGACAAAGCCATTGAAGTTATTCAGCAGTCCGGACTTACATATCAGGTCAATCCGCTCGAGACCACACTCGAAGGAGAACTTCCAGAGCTGCTTGAGGTGGTCCGTCAAATGCATGAAGTACTGATTGAAGCAGGCAGTCCGAGTGTAATCTCTCAGATTAAAATCGCTCATTATCCTGGCGGAATCAGTATGGAAGGTCTTACGGAGAAATATCGCCCATGAGTTCTTGGTGGAAAAGCGTATGGCCGCCTCTTATGGCAGTTATCCTCTTCTTAGCGGTGTGGCAAATTGCCGTGCCGCTTTTTCATATTGAGAAGTGGATCCTGCCGAGCCCTGCTGATATTACGAAAGAAGCGATTGCAGAGGCTGCAAGTCTCACCCAGCATACCTGGGCTACGGTTCAGCTAACTTTACTTGGATTCTTCATTGGTACGGGCGTTGGACTTCTTACGGCGATGCTACTTCATCTCGTCCCGTTCTTAAAGTCGGCCTTATACCCACTGCTTATTCTTAGTCAAAATATACCGACGATCGCTCTGGCTCCTCTGCTCATGATCTGGTTTGGCTTTGGGCTGCTTCCGAAAATCATTGTCATTACGCTGGTTTGCTTCTTCCCTGTCGCCGTATCCACCATGGATGGACTGATGCAGACCGATCGGGGAATGATGAACTACATGCGAATGGCTGGAGCAAGTAAAGCACAAATTTTTCGAAAATTAGAAGTACCCCATGCCCTTCCATCGGTCTTTTCCGGCGTGAAAATTGCCGCTACCTACAGTGTTATGGGTGCTGTCATTGCGGAATGGATTGGAACCGATCGCGGCATCGGTTATTATATGATGCTTCAAAAATCCGCCTATCGCACGGACCGGGTATTTGTCGCTATGGCCATCATTGTCCTCTTAAGTCTAGTCTTATTTGCAATCATCGCTCTTCTGGAGAAGATACTTATCCGCTGGCGAGGAGCAAATATGAAATAAAATGTAAATAATATTTCTGCAGCAGTTTCAGCAAATGAACAATTCATTTCGGAGTGGAAAGGAGATAACTGCATATGAATGTACCCGCTCTAGAAGCCAGAGAGATTGCTCTCTCCTTCCGAGAGAAGAAGAAAAATCTCCAGGTCCTTAACGATATTTCACTTACGGTTCAGAAGGGAGAATTCGTCTCTATTGTCGGTCCTTCCGGCAGCGGCAAGAGCTCTCTATTCCAAATTATTGGCGGTCTTCTTGCTCCCGGGGCAGGAAGTATTCATATGAATGGAGAAGTGGTAACAGGAGAACGAGGGCATATCAGCTATATGCCACAGCAACCGGCCCTTTTTCCTTGGCGTACAATCTTAGATAATATCAAGCTTTCTAGTGAGGTCGCTCCTCGAAAGCATGCTGCTAAGAGCGGGAAGCTTAATGAAGATGAGATCCTCCACTGGATTAGACAAGCAGGCCTTGAAGGTTTCGAACATGCCTATCCCCATATGCTCTCTGGCGGGATGCAGCAGAGGGCCGCTTTTGTACGCGCGCTGCTGAGCCCTCAGGAGCTCATGCTGCTTGATGAGCCGTTTAGTGCGCTCGATGCGCTCACGAGAAGTGAGATGCAGGAATGGCTGCTCGGTATATGGGAACAGTACCGCCGATCAGTGCTTTTTATTACTCATAATATTGAAGAAGCGTTACTACTGTCTGATCGAATTTATGTATTTTCCAGCCGGCCTGCCACCGTTCTTCATGAGATTCAGGTTCCTTTTGCAAGACCAAGACAAGAAGAAATTATCGAACACCCTGACTTTCTTGCATTAAAGAGACAGATGTCAGGCT
Organism: Paenibacillus sp. An7; assembly: GCF_009870785.1. Taxonomy (GTDB): domain Bacteria; phylum Bacillota; class Bacilli; order Paenibacillales; family Paenibacillaceae; genus Paenibacillus. Next base: position 81,756 of record NZ_WTWX01000014.1, on the reverse strand, counting down.
GGTTACGTGCGGAAAAAGAACGAAGCCGCTCATTGTAATCTAGACAAGGAGGTGAAGAACACTTGCAGCAAGCCGAAGATTTTGGATGTCCGGTTATTGATGCACATATTCACCTCGATCAGTATGAGGATGATATACAGCCGCTGCGGTTGTCTCTTGCTCCAAATGGAGTGAAATCAGTAATTGCAGTCTCTACTCAGCTTGCCTCTTGCCAAAAAATAGAGAGAGCAGCTGCCGCTGCGCCTGACTTAATCTATCCTGCTTATGGATATCATCCCGAGCAATCCATTCCAAGTACAGAACAGCTGAATGAACTACTGGACTGGATGGAGAATCACACGGATTCCATGATTGCTGTTGGGGAGGTTGGACTTCCCTACTATTCAAGAATAGAAGCGGAAAAAGCAGGACAGCCTTTTGATATGGACCCTTATATCTTCATGCTGGAGCAGTTTATTATCTTTGCTAAGAAGCATAATAAGCCAATTATTCTCCATGCCGTGTATGAGGATGCAGATATCGCTTGTGATTTGCTTGAGGAGCATCAAGTAAAAAAAGCCCATTTCCACTGGTTTAAGGGGTCCGATGATACCATACACAGAATGGCCGAGAATGGGTATTTTATTTCGTTTACACCCGATCTTGTATATGAAAAAGAAATTCAGGATCTGGCAAGCAAATATCCGCATGATCAAATCATGGCAGAGACCGATGGTCCATGGCCTTTTGAGGGGCCTTTTGCTGCTCATAAAACCCATCCCCGGATGGTAAAAGACGTGATTCGTGCCTGGTGTGATGTCACTGGGGTTAAACTTGAAGTCGCGGCAGAACTGTTTTATAAGAACACAAAACAGTTTTACAACCTATAATTCATAGTTTACGTACGCGTTAATACTCGATCTACATACGTGGAGAGCCCCTCGCAATCTATTGCGGGGGCTCTCCTTTTTTCATTCGTATAACAAATTAAATTCAATACTATCGTTTCATAAATCCCTTACCTTCAAGGAAAAATTTCAACTGAAGACGAGCAGGCTGTGTTAGCCGCTTCGCCATCATCTCAGACCAGGTAGCAGACTGCTTTCCGTCAGAACGTTCACGCATGTAAGCCGATAAAGTCTCATCATACTCTTTTACCCCGGCAAGAGACTGCTCTTTGTCATAACCGTTTCTATGCAAAACAGCTTTCAACGGAAGACGCGGACGCAGCACAGGTTCCTGATCGGGTACACCAAGGCACATACCAAATACGGGGTACATGAGCTCAGGAAGACCAAGCACGTCTGAAACTTCTTCGATGTTATTACGGATTCCGCCAATGTAAACAACACCGAGTCCCAGCGATTCCGCTGCCACAGCTGCATTCTGTGCAGCGAGAGCTACATCAATGGTAGCCACCGTAAAGTTCTCCATCGTATCTTCGTAGGTTTCTGCCCCTGCCGCCTGTGTTGCAGCGGTTTCACGAAGTCTGTACATATCTGCACACCACACGAGGAAAACAGGGCACTCGTTTATGTAAGCTTGATTCCCCGCAAGACCTGCAAGCTTGGCTTTCAGCTCCGAATCGGTGATTGCTATCACACTATAGGCTTGTACGTTACTCGAAGACGAGGCCATTTGTCCTGCCGCTATGATCGTTTCTAGCTGTTCCTCTGTCACGGGTTCATTTCTGTATTTTCGAATGGACTTGTGATTCATTAATAGATTGATTGTGTCGTTCATTTTGCATTCACCCCTTCTATTTAATCTTCAGATAATTTTCAATGTCCTGCGGGACTTCATAATACGTGCCATCAAGCCCGCTCAGTACATAGCCGTCCCCAATATATACAAGATCCACGTTTGGAAAATGCATAAGAACTGCTTCTTTCGCACTCTCCGGATCAATCCCCTGAGATTCCTTAGGCGGGTCGATCGCCTTGCCCTGGTTTAAGAGAGCAACCATAGCCGATAATTCTTGTTCATCCGTGATGGTCTTAGATGCTTCTTCCTGGCGAATCAGCACTTCACTACTCCCTGTCAAGCTATCCGCATAGGGCGGTAATTCTTCCTTCTGCGAACAAGCAGATAGAATCAAGATCAATAACACGCCTAACATAAGACCGTATTTCTTCATGATGTCTTTTCTCCTTCCTTGATGTGATCCTTATAGAAATGTACTAAGTACATTACCCATTTCAGATCTTGTTCTATCTCTGGTCTATCTCTAACCTCTCTTTACAGGTACAGACATTACTTTTAAAATCAGTTCTGCTCCATTCTTTTATTTTAGCACGAAATTATATATGTGTTGTGATGAAGAACATCTTCGCACCTTCGCATCTAGGAACTTATTTCGACATCATGTAGTCTATAGAGTAGTGAGGTGAGCAAGCTTGGATTACAGCGATCTTAAACATGCAGTTACGCTGGATAACGATACTTTATATCAAATCATGGACGACTTTGGTAACGACGTATGGAATTATGCTTTTTTTCTGACCGGAAGCCGGGACCATGCCGATGATATTTCGCAAGAGGTTTTTATTAAGGCCTATCAAGCAATTCACACCTACCGGGGTGAGGCTTCACTCAAAACATGGCTGATCACCATCACACGAAATACTGTTCATTCTTACCGAAGATCTCGTTTCTTTCGTCAGAGCCTCGGCAGTAAACTTTATTCGACAGATGATGAAAAAACAGCGGAAAGCAGTGCTTTTTCATCGCATAGTCGAATAGCCCCTTCTGCCGAGTCTATCGTCATGGAACAACACTATGAGGATTCGATATGGGAGATTATTATGAGCCTGTCTGTCAAATCGCGGGAAGTACTCATTCTTGCTTTAAAATATGAAATGAAAATTCATGAGATCGCAAAGATCCTCCACATATCAGAGGGTACAGTGAAATCGCGTCTTTCCAGAGCAAAGGAAAAAGTACAAAAAGAACTAGGGAGGCGGGCAGAATGACAAAACATCTTGAAGAGTGGGAAAAACGGGTTAAAGAGGATCCTTTTGGAGATGAACCTTTCACGGAAGAGCATAAACGGCAAGTAATTCAGGCGGTGCAGCACATTTCACAAACACCGGTTCCCAAGAAAAAAAACGTTTGGCTAAGACGCATCCTGCCGAGTGTCGCTGTATGCAGCACTCTTATAGCCGCAGTATGGTGGTTTCTGCCCGGTAATGAACTTACACCCAGCAAGCCAGAATTGATCAGTATGAGCAAAGCTGGCCCATCTGCCGAGTCCACAGCGGAATCAACGGATAGCGAGCCTTACTCCATGAATGAAAAAGAAACGAATAGAAACGCTAAACAACATGAGGAGATGGCAGACTCATTATTTAAAGAGGATCAATCCAAAGTGAGATTTTCGGACCAGGAACTTTGGTTACGAGATTTGGTTAAGGAAGCAGATCTGATTGTGGAGCTGAAAATAACAAATCCAAATCAGGGTGGACTTACTCTGCAAGGTGATGTGGAGAATATCATTATCTCTCACGTAAATGAGGTGCCGAGCGCACTAAAAATCAACCTAAGTGAGACAGTAAATCTGACTACTCTTCCCCTTGAGACAGAAGATCGAGTCGTGCTTTTTTTGAAGAAAACAGAAAAATTAGATACGTATCACCTAGCAGGAGAAGCCCAGAGTATATACGTGGTTTCAGCAGATAATCTTGTGTCTTCCATCGAACCTACACCGAATTCTTCAGCTATAGAAGAGATACCTTATGATGAATTTATAGAGAATATGAAAGCCCTTGCGGATCAATGATCCCAAGGGCTTGTTTATTATTAAGCAAGTCCGAATAAATGTACGAGTGCAAAACCAAGTAGAGACAACAGAATCGAGCCGATCCCGCCAGCAATAAACGAAGGCAGTCCTTTTTTTCTAAATGTAGAGAACTGAACACCAAGTCCGAGTCCAGCCATTGCCATACCAATCAAAAGATAAGAAATCGTAATGATATAAGAAACCATAGCAGATGGGATAATCCCCAGTGTGTTAATACCGCTCATCACCAAGAAACCAACAATAAACCAAGGAATAGGTATATCACGAAGACTCATTTTCGCGCTTCCGCCGTGCTCGATGCGTTCCTTACGAGCGCTCCACATCCCAATTACGATAGCAATCGGAACAAGCATAGCAACGCGGGACAATTTCACAATTACCGCTAAATCTACTGCACTTTGTCCGCCCGGATCTGCCGCGGCAATGACATGAGCTATTTCGTGAAGCGTCGCACCAGAGAAGATGCCGTATCCAGATGCAGAAAGTCCAAGTACAGGGTACAATAGCGTATAGAGTAAAGTGAAAATGGTGCCAAGTATAGCGACCGTAGCCGCGCTTATGGCTGTATCTTCATCACTTGCCTTTAACTGAGGAGAGATCGCAACCACGGCAGCTGCTCCGCAGATGGCCGTTCCGCAAGCCGTCAGAATCCCCAGCTTCTGATCCACTTTGAAGACTCGCGCCAGTACATAGATCACTACAATAGCAAAAATAATATTGATAATGGCAATAGCCAGCACTTTCGGTCCTGCTTCAATTACATCTGCGAGGTTAAGTCTAACTCCCAGCAGAATAATCCCGTACCTGAGCAGCTTTTTACTGGAGAATGATATGCCGCCTGAGGCGTTCTCAGGAATAGGGAAAAATGCCCTGTAAAGCATCCCCAGCAAGATCGCAAGAACAAGCTGGCCCATAATACTTAAAAAAGGAAGCATTGCTAAAAATCTTGCAACAAGCGCGATAGCAAGGGTAATACCAATCCCTAGGAAGAAGCCTTGTTTACTCGGGCCTCTTTGGGGTGCAGCCATAGATTTACTCATTTTCAAACACTCCTTGTTTAACCTAGATGTCTTCTGTGTGTTCTCATGCTTTACTATAGTTGATCGTGTTTCGCGAGTGAAATACCGATATGCTATGCCAATCATTACAAATACTTATGATTGAAATAGCGATCGACTTCTCTCATGTCTTAAAGCAAACCAAATATCAAAGGAGAATAATGATGATTACTGATACTTTACGGGTATTCGTTACGGTTGCAGAGCTGCGTCACTTTTCTAAAGCAGCTGAATTGCTTAACCTTTCTCAACCTGGAGTCAGTCTTCACATCCGTAATTTGGAGAACGAAATGGGAGCTAAGTTGCTTCATCGTTCTTCAAAACAGGTCCGCTTGACAGAAGCAGGCGAAATTCTGTATAAGCACGCCAAACAAATAATGCACCTGTATGATGAAGCAAAACAGTCCATCCGGCTTCTCCAACACGAAGTCACTGGTCAGATTCGTTTAGGTGCCAGCTTTACGATTGGTGAGTATATTCTTCCCGGCATGATTGCGGATTATGCAAAACAATATCCTCATGTCAATATCGAAGTAACGATTCGAAATACAGAAGAAATAATGCGAGGAATTCGCGAAGGTATTTTAGATATTGGTCTTGTAGAAGGAAAGGTGAGTGCCGCGGAGTGGACCGCAGTTACTCCTTTTATGAAAGACAAGATGATTCTCATCGCTCCTTCTGATCATCCGCTGGCAAGAGAACGTGTCATCGAACCCATGCAGCTTCAAGACCAAATCTGGGTGCTGAGGGAATCGGGTTCAGGCACAAGAGCCTTTAGCGATCAGTTCATTGCGGAGCAGAGCCTTCGGGTGAAACAGTCTTATTCCTTTTACAGCAGCCAAGGAGTGAAAGAAGCGGTAGTCTCCGGTCTAGGAATTACTTTCCTTTCTGAACGGATTGTTCAAAAAGAAATTAAATATAGAGAAGTAGCTCAAATCCATTTAGAGGAACATCAGATGGAAAGAGAGTTCAGTATGGTTCAATCGGCAGGAATGGAGACTACGCTTGCTCATCGGATGTTTATTCAGCACTTGCTCACTTACGTATCGTAGCTCTGGTTAAGCTGTATAGAAGATACTTTACTTCATTTGAAAATAACGAAGCCTTCGTATCATTTCAGGCTTTGCTTTTTCGAACTGCTTGTGTCGATGCCCATTTGCACCAGAAGGATGAGGAAATCCCCACAAAAAATTCTCAGTTTTGATTTGATTCTGCTGAATCAGCCTATGAAGCACTGTCTCAACCGATTTACCCAGCGGGATTATAAGCGGATTACCAAGCATGCTGATCTCCTGAGGGAAAGATCCCAGTACTTTTTCATACAAAAATTCACTCTTTAGTAAAGATGGTACATGCCCGTTATAGTTTTGTTTATCGACAAATACAGGATACTTTAGTAATGACGTAGTATGTAAAAGATTGCTTTTCGCATCAAATAAATCACTTGTTTTTTCGATTCCAAAATAATGGGGTAAATCTAATGCTTCGAGCATGCTGATGATATTTGTACGCATGGATCCAGCAAACCGGGCAGCTATTTTGGCTGCTTTGCATGCTTCTTCCTCTGTCTCTCCTCTGTGCAAAGATTTTGCAGCCGCTTGATAAGCTCGTTCCATCTGTGTCCAGCCGGGCGTAATGCCTACAATGACTATTTTTGCGAGCGGGTTGATGTACTCATTATGGGGAGCATAATACATTTCCAGTTGCCCTTCCCTCGCCAATAACAAATCTTCAATTAGTAAATCCTGTTTTGAGTACTGCTCCTTGATCGGAAGCGACCGGATAAACGATAGATAATTTTTCGATTGTGCTGTCAACATAAGATCTCCTCCGTTCTTTCCTGTAAAAACTCCTTATTTCAACCATCCTATAACCAAAAAAAGATATCCTGAACTCGCTCAAAAGCCAGCAGGATATCTTTTTTCTACACCACTGAGGCAGTTATAAGATCAAGCTTCGCGTGATTCCGTGAGGTCTGAAGTTTGTTCACTGTTCCATCATCACTTGAGCCTTTACCTCGGTGCACAGTTATAGTCTTACTGGCTTATAGCTTCACTCGCTGTAACCGCAGTGCATTTAGTACAACCGATACCGAACTTAGTGCCATTGCTGCTCCCGCAAGCCATGGAGCAAGCAGTCCCATCGCGGCAATAGGAATACCGATGACATTGTAACCGAGAGCCCAGAACAGATTTTGTTTGATATTTCCCATTGTACGGCGACTCATCAAGATCGCATCAGGAATGCTGTTCAGATCACCGCGCATCAGCGTCACATCTGCTGCTTCCATCGCTACATCGGTGCCTGTTCCCATCGCCATGCCTGTATCTGCCGTAACAAGGGCCGGAGCATCATTGATGCCGTCGCCTGCCATCGCTACTTTTTTGCCCGTCTGCTGAAGTTTTTTGACTTCTTCCGCTTTGCCTTCTGGAAGGATTTCAGCCAGTACCTGATCTATACCTGCTTCCTTAGCAACCGCTTCAGCAGTCCGCTTGTTATCCCCTGTCATCATAACCACTTCAATACCCATTTCTTTTAGACGCTGCACAGCAGCACGGGAAGTTGGTTTAATGGTATCAGCGACAGCAACGGTGCCTGCCCATTTCCCATCGATAGACACCAGCATTGCTGTTTTTCCTTTTTCCTCTAGCTGCTTCATGCCTTGGTCTGCCATCTTACTATCAACTTGATGCTTTTCTAATAATCGGCGTGTCCCGATAAGCAGCTCTTTACCATCAACCTTAGCCTTTACCCCGTAGCCAGGAATATTCTCAAAATGTTCTGCTTCTGGGAAACGAATACCTTTAGCACCAATCCCTTGCACGATCGCCTGTGCCAGCGGATGTTCCGAAGCGTTCTCGGCAGCGGCAACCAGAGATAGAAGTTCCTCTTCCGCCAGATCATCGCGAGTAATAACATCTGTTAATTGTGGTTTTCCTTCCGTTACCGTTCCTGTTTTGTCGAGCACTACAATTTCGATTTCTTGTGCATGCTCTAGATGTTCTCCACCTTTAAACAAAATTCCATATTCAGCCGCTCTGCCTGAACCCGCCATAATGGAAGTTGGCGTAGCCAGACCAAGCGCACATGGACATGCAATAACGAGTACTGCAATGGCTTTTTCGAGGGCATTTGCAAACTGTCCTTGATCTACAAAGAAGTACCAGACCGCAAAGGTTAGCACCGCAATACCTACGACAATCGGTACAAAAATACCAGAAATAAGGTCAGCAATCCGCTGAATCGGTGCTTTTGAGCCTTGCGCTTCTTCCACTACTTTAATAATTTGGGCAAGGGCTGTATCGGACCCGACTTTTGTTGCCCGAACAGTAAGTGCACCGTTTTTGTTAATAGTAGCTCCAGATACGTTGTCTCCTGGTTTCTTATCTACAGGAAGACTCTCCCCGCTCAGCATCGATTCATCCACAGAAGAGGATCCTTTCTCAACGACTCCATCCACCGGGAACTTCTCACCCGGCTTCACAATAAATAAATCGCCCGCCACCACCTCTGATGCTGGAATCGTCTTCTCTTCTCCATCACGAATGACAAGTGCAGTTCTTGGCGCTAGTTCCATCAAACTGCGAATAGCCTGAGATGAACGGCCTTTAGCAACACTCTCGAACCATTTTCCGACAAGAACAAGCGTAATCAAGATGGCGCTTGTCTCATAGTACAGCTCAGCACCATGATGTCCGCCCTCTATTGTCCACGCAATGCTCAAATAAAGGCTGTAGAAGTACGCTGCCGAGGTTCCAAGAGCGACGAGAACGTCCATGTTTGCACTCTTATTGCGAAGAGCACCATAGGCACCTCTATAAAATTGCCACCCAATCACAAACTGGATTGGTGTTGCAAGAATCCACTGGAACCAAGGATTCATGAACAGATCAGGTACATAAATCCATGAGGTGAACGAGAAATGGCCTACCATAGCCCACAATAATGGGATGGACAGGATTGCGGAAATGATCCATTTCCATTTTTTACGTTCAAGCTCTTTCTGACGAAGATCTGCAATATCTTCCTTCGCTTGCTGCGGAAGAGCGCCATAGCCGAGCTGCTCGACCTTTTTCACAAAATCCGTAGAGCTTGCTGTACCGGAAGCATATTCAATATGGGCGGTTTCCAGCGCCAAATTCACATTCGCCTTGGTAACCCCAGGCATTCGGCTGAGTCCTTTTTCAATTCGAGTGGCACAGGCGGCACAGGTCATTCCCGTGATGTTTAGATCCACACTCTCGACAGCAGTTCCGTATCCCAGGGAATCGATTTTATTCTTCAGATCATTTACACCAATCGCTGCAGGGTCATATGTAACCGACGCTTGTTCCAGCGCCAGATTCACATTCGCCTCCTTAACCCCTTCCATGCGCGACAGCCCTTTCTCAATTCGGGTCGCACATGCAGCACAAGTCATACCTGTTATGTTCAGTTTGGTTTTTTTATTATTCATACGATTTTCTTCTGCCTGTTCATTCATTACAATCCATCTCCTTTATACCCCTTAGGGGTATATACATGAGGTAAAAAAAAGCAGTCTTTATCTGACTGCTCTTTATATAGGATAAAAATAGAGCAGAAACGATCAACGTTAGATACCTGATCGTTTCTCTATACTATGTTCATTTTCAAAGTCGATTAAACTACGTCATACCCCTGATCTTCAATTGCTTGTTTCATTTGATCTACTGTCACTTTTTGCTCGTCAAACTCGATACTTACCTCACCAGCATCAAGATCCACATTTCCTTTTGCTCCAATATTTTCAAGGGCATCTTCTACTGCTTTTACACAGTGACCACAAGACATTCCACTTACATTCAATGTTACGTTACTCATTATGTTTTCCTCCTTAAGGTTTGGTATAGAGCTCTGCATTAAAAACAGTTTATAGATTGTACTACATTACTTCATTAACTTCTTAACCGTAACGAGCAGTTCATCAATCACTTCGGAGTCTCCGGCTTGGATGCGTTCAATAACACAGCTCTTCATATGACCTTCAAGCAAAAGCTTTCCAACGCTATTCAGCGCAGATTGTACCGCTGCAATCTGTGTAAGTACATCGTCGCAATACGTATCACGTTCGATCATACCCTTAATTCCTCGAACCTGTCCTTCAATTCGGTTGAGACGTGAAGTGAGAATGTTCTTCATCTCATCCGAGTGATGACTATGCCTTGGTCCGTCGTTGCCTTGAGGCGAATGAACATCATGACATGCACTGACTGCAAGAGCCCCTTGTGGCGAACAACAATCCACCGTATTATTCGTTAGTTCCTCATTGGGAGTATGGTATACATTAGGCTCTTCCATTCCCATGACCTCCTTCGTGCTCTCTGAAGCTATTGTATTATACCCCCATGGGGTATGTCAACACGGATACCCTTTTATAAAATTATAATATAGATTTAAAAAAGAAATGAAAATGACAAAAGGCATTGGAATTAATATTCCCAATGCCTTCTGTTTACCATACCAAGCACCAAAAAGGTTGCCGGTTATTCATTGATCAAAAAATCACTTCCATAATAGTGATCTGTGAAACCACTAATAAGATTAACGTTTTGAATTCAACAATTTAATTACTTCTTCTGCGACTTCACCACCCGAAGCCGGATTTTGCCCAGTTACAAGATGATCATCAACGATCACGAACGGTGCCCAGTCATTTCCTTTTACATAATTAGCGCCTTTTTTAACCAGTTCATCTTCCGTTAAGAACGGAACTACTTTGTCTAATTCGATAGCTCTTTCTTCCGTATTGGCAAAGCCTGTCACTTTTTTATTAGCAATTAGATACTCGCCAGCTTCATTTTTAATGTTTACAAGACCGATCGAGCCATGGCACACAGCGGATACGATACCGCCATTCTCATATATTTTCATAGCAATGTTCTGTAATTTTTCATTCTCAGGGTAATCCCACATTACGCCGTGACCGCCAGTATAGTAAATAACATCATAGTCTTCTGGATTAATATCTTCTGCAGCTAGAGTTGTTCCTAACTTATTTAAGAATTGATTGTTTTGGTAATATTTCCAGTCTAGTTCCGTCATTGAATCTTTCTCTAAACTATGCGGATCGATAGAAGTGTAGCCTCCGTTAGGGCTGACATAATCAATTTTATGTCCTTCCTTCTCCATTTTATCTACGAAATGTACTGCTTCTCCCAACCATAATCCTGTAGCACGCTCTAATTCTGGGTATTTGGATACATTGGTTACAACAACTAAAATATTTGCCATTATGTTCACTCCTGTTTAATATGATAATATGATTGTATTGGTTAAACCTTACTTTAAGTCAAGAGGGGAAAAATATGTATTTTATTCAAAAGGCCAGCGAGTATTCTGAGATACCAGCAAGCTCCATTAGATACTATGAAAAAATAAATTTATTACCTGCATTAAAAAGAAACGCAAACGGTGTTCGTGTATTTGACGACAAGGACATTGAAATTTTAAAACTAGTAAAGTGCTTTAGAAGGCTGGGAATGCCTATTCAAGAAATAAGAGAGAATATCTCAAATATAAACTTGGAGTATGAACGTATAGATACGAACGCCATTTTGCTTCAACATAAAAAGAGCCTGGAGGATCAAATCCTCATTCTAAACTCTTTTATTGAAGAAATAGATGATAAATTGTAGTATTCATGCAAAATAAAAAAAGAGGGGCATCGGAATTATATTCATTCCAATGCCCCTCTTGTCTTCTAAGCAATCACTGCTGACTAGATTTTATTTACTATTAATGAATATCTTTGGTTTCTGTACCCGTATCTTGCTGAGCAAGAGTTACCATCGCTTTCAGCGCGGCTTCCATCTCACGCTCTACCGCATCACTCACCACATTCGTATGCGGATCATACTCGGCAGCTAGGTCTTGGTCGGCAAAACCGTCAATCGCTACAATCGCTCCCGCCCGCGCGCCTCGTAGAGAGCTGATCACAAACAGAGCCGCTATTTCCATCTCTGCGCCAAGCGCACCTGCCTGTTTGAATTTTTTATGTGGAATTTCCTCAACTCCATTAAAGAAAGCATCTACGGTGACGGTCATTCCTTTTCGAACCACACCTTGCATAGCCGTAGCAGCGCTATATAGAGCGTGCGTTACCTCGTGATCTGCCACCGCAGGGAAACCATCCGGTACCAGCTGTCTTGTAAGACCATCTGTACGAATCGCCGCTGTACTTACCACAAGACTGCCTGCAGGTACATCCGCAGTATAAGAACCTGCCGTTCCCACACGAATCAGCGTGGTCACACCGGCGCGGATGAGTTCCTCAAAACAGACCGCTGCTCCTGGGCAGCCTACCCCATGACTTACTACAGCAAGAGGAACACCTTCATATTTACCAACAAATGTACGGTATTCCCGGCTGAATGCAAGTTCTTTTGCTCCGGTCAGCTTACCCGCAATTTTCTCTGCACGGAATGGATCTCCACATACGACCGCATAAGGCGGCATATCTTCCGAATGAATCTGTAAAATGGGCAGTAACATATTAATCAAACTCCTTTTTCATCCACTCATCTTCTGGAATCGGCAGTTCCTCATCGGAGAAACGCTGCTCCTGAAATGGATCAGCTGTATTATGAAATCCGTTCCGTTCCCAGAATCCATGACGGTCTTCTGTCATAAACTCAAAGCCGCGAATCCACTTGGCACTTTTCCAGAAATAAAACTCAGGAACCACCAGGCGCAGCGGCCAGCCATGCTTGGGTGTTAAGTCTTTGCCATCATATTTAAAAGCGAGCAGCACATCATCCCGCAAGAGCGCTTCAATCGGCAGATTCGTCTCGTAATCTTGATCTGCGTGAATCATCACGTATTTTGCTTCCGGTTTGATTTTGAAATGCTTCATAAAGTCAGTAAACCGAATACCCTCCCAGGCCGTATCAAATTTAGACCAGCGAGTAACACAGTGTATATCACTCACCGTATTTGTCATTGGAAATTGTAGAAGGTTTTCGTAGGAGAAGCTTACTTCTTCCTCTACTGCTCCATATACGCGAAGATCCCACATGCTCATATCGTACTCTGGGACTTCACCTTCATGCAGTATAGGGAATTTCTCAGTCAACACCTGTCCTGGCGGCAGACGATGTGCTAATGATTCATCAACATTTATCTTTGGTGACGTTGTTCCTTTTAGTCGCTCTGCTTTGCTTTTCATATAGTACAGCCCCTTCCTGTGCACCTTTCTTTGTTACCTTGAGCTTCCGCCCGCTTTCTGCGCATCTTGTGCATACGTCTTATCCTTGAAGAAGAACATCGCCGCAAGTGTAATAATGTAAGGAAGCATAGTGGTGAAATGAGACGGAAGTGAGAAACCTTGCAGACGAATCCCCAGTGCCTCCATAAAACCAAACAATATACTCGATGCCATCACAAGAATTGGACTGGACTGACCGAGCATCGTAGCAACAAGGGCGATGAATCCCCGTCCTGCCGTCATTCCTTCTGTAAACATCGTCACTTGTCCAAGCGACAACTGTGCACCGGCAAGCGCACAGAGTACGCCGCACATCAGTACAGCAAGGTATTGCGTCTTTCGAACGGGAATACCAAGACTTTGTGCAGCTACTGGATTCTCCCCAACGGAACGGAGCCGAAAACCAGATACTGTTTTAAATAGATAGAAGTGAAGAACAAAAACAAGAATGAATGCGAGATAGACAAGCGGTGAATGACCAGAGATCACATCCCCGATCCATGGAATATCTTGAATGAATGGGATATCCCATTTCGGTAATCCGATCATATCCTTATCGTAATAAGCACCCTTCACATCAAAAATAGCGCGTAACGAGAATGTCGTAAGTCCCGCTGCCAGAAAGTTAATAGATAACCCGACCACAATTTCATTGGCCTTTAGGTTAATACTGACAAAAGCAAATACAAGCGAGAAGAACGAGACAATTAGAATAGCAAAAATAATGGCAATCACGACGTTATGAAATAAATAGTTACCTACAATAGAAGAAAAGGCTCCAATCAGGACTAATCCTTCCAGACCTACATTAAATAAACCAACACGGGAACATAATGCCCCTCCGAGCGCAGCAAGCAAAATGGGTGTAATCATACGAAGAGTCGCATTAAATAAGGCTGCATCAAGAAGCTGTTCCATTTGTTTTGTTCCCCTTTCTTCGTTTTAGGAAGCGATAGCCGATTTTTGCGGATACGAAAAGAGTCAGCACAGCTTGAATTACACTACCTACTTCCAGTGGTACCTCGGTATTGCGTTCCACACCCATAGACCCGGTCTGAAGAGCAGACAGCAGAAAAGCTGAGAAAGCCGTACCGAGCGGATGCGATCCAGCGAGCAGGGTAGCCATAATTCCGCTCCATGCATAATTCGCACTGCTCAGTGAACCATCAATATATCGGTACTGGGTACCCAGCACTTCTCCTGCTCCTGCAATTCCAGCCAGCGCTCCGCTGACAATCATCGAAAGCATCATCATTCGCACTCTTTTCACACCGCCAAAAGCAGCAAAGGAAGGATTGCTTCCGAGCATTCGAATCTCGTATCCTGGTACTGTTTTTTGCATAAAAAAGTAAATGACTACGGCAGCAATGATTGCGATAATAAATCCGGCATGAAGACCCATGCCTTGAAACAGTTTAGGCAGCCATACACTTGGATCAACCATCGGCGTCTGTGCCATTGCCGCGGATCCCGTTGTATCCTTAAGCGGATACGCAGCCATATATCCCGCAAATAAAGTAGCTATGTAATTGAGCAACAGCGTAGTAATCAATAAATTCATACCAAATTTGGCATCCAACCAGCCGGCAAAAAGAGACCAGATACCGCCGACAATCGCACCGGCAAGAATGGAGACAATCGTGACAAACCAGCCCGGTCCTGGCAGGTAGAGCGCAGTTATTGCGGAAGCTAAAGCCCCTAGCAGCATTTGCCCTTCAGCCCCCATGTTAAAAAATCCGGCTTTAAAAGCAAGAGCAACCCCAAGCCCGATCAGAATAATTGGCGTGGCTCGTGACAGTGTATTAGTAAAGAAGTAGAAACTGCCAAAGGCGCCCTTCCACATCTCCCCGTAAGTCTCAAATACATTGCCGCCGACAACCAAGATCGCGATCGCTCCTGCAAGCAGGCCGATCACTACAGCAAGCAGCGGCTGGATTAAACTTTTCAAATGATTCTTCAACATGCTCATGCCTGTTGTTTCCCCCCTGCCATCAGTAAGCTGATGCTCTCTTCGGTCGCATTCTCTGCCATAAGTTCTCCTGCGATTTCTCCTTCATACATGACAACAACCCGGTCCGAGAGTTGCAATATCTCTGACAATTCGGAAGATACAAGTAAGATCGCCGCACCTTGATCTCGCTGATGGAGCAGTTCCTTATGAATCGTCTCCATTGCCCCAATATCAACTCCGCGCGTCGGTTCAGCAGCGATGAGAAACGGAGCTTCATGAGCAAACTCGCGAGCAGCAATCAACTTTTGCAGGTTTCCGCCGGAGAGATACTGTGCTTTTGTCTCGACAGAACCTGTCTTTACTCCAAAGCGCTGAATCCATTCCTCTACCTTCTTGCGTACCTTACGAGAGGAGATAACCCCTTTGTTCTGCAGAGTATGATGGTGACCCATTATTCCATTCTCAAGAACGGTCGCATCTTTTGCAGCACCCCACATATAGCGGTCTTCCGGTATATGGGCAAGACCTGTCTCCCTAATTTTGCGAACAGACAGCCCGGTAATATCCTGGCCTGACAAGCGGATCGATCCTTCACTGACCGGTCTAAGCCCGGCAATGGCTTGAATTAATTCCGATTGTCCGTTCCCCGAAATCCCTGCGACTCCAATGACTTCGCCTGCGTGAACTGTGAGGTTAATATCTCGGAGCGATGTTTGCTCTTTGGATCCTTTCATCGATACTCCTTCGATCTCAAGCACAGCATCCCCAGGCTGAAAAGGCTTTTTCTCCATTCGCACCAGTTCTCTGCCTACCATAAGTCTTGATAGCTGCTCAACATCTGTGTTTTTTGCCTCAAGTGTTCCCGTCACGACCCCATCTCGAAGTACCGTGATGCGGTCAGACACTTCCATGACTTCCTGCAATTTATGCGTAATAAGGATAAAACTTTTCCCGAGTTTCGTTAGAGCACGAACGTTAATGAGAAGTTCTTTTACTTCGAGCGGAGTTAGTACGGCAGAGGGTTCATCCAGAATAATAATGTCTGCCCCCTGGTACAGTACCTTCAGAATCTCAACGCGCTGCTGCATACCAAGCGAACACTCACCTGTTTTTTTCCACGGATCAACTGGCATTCCGTACTTCTCACCGAGTTCCATGACGATTTTGTTGGCCTCATTCCGATCAAAGACTATACCGCTTTTGGATGGTTCACGGCCAATCACTATGTTCTCAGCAATCGTAAAGGACGGAAACAACATGAAATGTTGATGGACCATGCCGATTCCATGAGCAATCGCGTGTGAAGGCGTTGTAAAGCTCACTTCCTTGCCGTTTACCCGTATGCTGCCCGAGGTCGGTTCTTCCATCCCGTAGAGAATACGCATCAGTGTCGTTTTCCCTGCACCATTCTCCCCTACAAGGGCATGAACCTCGCCTTCTTTTAAATCAAAATCAACTTCTTTATTCGCCGTAAGTGTTCCATACTTTTTTGTAATCCCGCTCATTTCTAGCAGCACGCGTATCCTTCCCCTTCTCCTCTTAATGAAGAAAAAACCGACTACCTGTGTTGGGCAGCCGGCCAAATCTTGAAGAACTAACAATCATTCCGAGCTCTAACATAGCTGTAGTAAATTCTTCTTCCGTTTTTGCTTTAAAAAGAAATGTATTGCTTAGTTACTTTGAAGCGGATCAGTCACTACGATCTCACCAGACACAATCTGATCTCTGATTGCTTTCACTTTATCAACCACTTCTTGTCCAATGAATGGACTAAGCGGAGATTCACTATCTCTAGTTACAAAAGTAAGTCCCACGCCGTCTTCTTTCAGACCATAACTTACATAGCCGAACTCAAACGAACCATTTGCAAAAGCCTTCAACTCTTCATAAGCAACAGAGTCTGTGGATTTAAGCTGTGAAAGAACAATATGTTCTGGATCTTCTACCGTACGATCTGTATCTTGACCGGAAGTATAGAAACCTTTTTCTTTCGCTGCTTCAAATACACCAAGATCACCTACTGCAGAAGCGCCAGCAATAAAGTCAGCTCCTTGATCTGCTTGAACGATTGCCAGTTCTTTTGCTTTGGCAACATCATCAAATCCACCTGCATAGTTAATTAGGAATTTTGCATCTGGGTTAACGGAAGCAAGTCCTTCTCTAAATCCTTCGGTGTACTTCTTGATCAGAGGAATATCTTGAGCGGCAATCATGCCGACAATGTCTGTTTTGGTTGCGAGGCCCGCTGCTGCCCCAAGTAGGTAAGCACCTTCATATTCTTTAAATCCAACACTTCGAACATTAGGCAGATCAATAACCGTATCTACGATAGCAAAAGACTTGCCTGGATTTTCAGTGGCCACTTTAGTAAGAGCATCCTCCGCTTGGAAGGTAGCCGTCATGATAAGATCATAATTCTCTGCTACAGCTGCACGAAGATTCTGTTCAAATGCTGCCGGGTCTGTCGATTCGATCGTCTTTACTTCAATTCCGAACTCTTCCCCTGCTTTTTTGAAACCTTCATCCATCTGCACGAAGAAAGGATTGACACCAATTTTCTCAGGAAGTACAAGAACTGCTTTTTTAGCCTCTTGCTCGGAAGCAGATGCGCCCTCAGACCCATCTTTTCCACTGCTATCACTGCCGCAGGCAGCTAATAAAATGGAAAGCATTGAAATAATCAACACAAACGAAAGAGCTCTTTTCATAGTGACCTAATCACCTTTTCCTATTTTCATAGTACAATAATACGAACATTGTCGATGTATGTCAATTGATCTTTCGGATTTTACTATGTATAAAGTTAAAATATATGGTTTACTGCTAATTGTAATCAATATAATGCGAATGTTTGATTGACACTCTTCTAAGCCTAGTGGTAAGATGATCCCTAAATTTAGAACATTAAACATACATAAATGGTAAATTTAGTAGGATTATAACGTATTCAAATGATCTTGAGGAGTGGTCTTATGAAAAAAGTTTTATTAAAAACAGTCGTTGCAGCAAGTGTAGCTCTATCTGTTCTTCCTTCCACCTCGTTATTTGCTTCCAATCCAGTCACCGAAGCAGCATCTATGTCTACGGTAAGTCAGTACGCTGGAGCGGACACGATCGAAGGATACGTGCAATTTCTCAGTAACAAGTACGGGATTGTGTTTGAAGCGAAGCCAACAAAAGGAGACTTTATCAAAGCGGTGGCAAAAGTTCTTCCTGTCAATGTAGAGAGTGATGACCCTGTTTTTACAGATATAGATTCCTCTGATCCGCTGTATCCATCAGCAGCCAAACTCTACAAGGCAAGCATCATCACAACAAACACAGTTCATGGGGATGCGAAACTCACTCCACTCGCAGCACTGTACATTGCAGTGAAAGCAGCTGGAATCCAGGAACTTAGCTATACTTATCCATCAGCTAAAGTAGAAGCATCTCTTAAAAAACTAGGTTTTTCACCTTCTCGTATTCAGGGTAAAGCCGGTTCCGAAATTGCTGCTGCGGTAGATACAGGTCTTCTCCCCTCTTCCTTATATAAGGAAACCGTAACAGCCAAACAAGTCTCAAGTGAATATGCAGCCGCTTTACTCGGACAAGTGCTGGAGCTAAACGGTAATTATAAACATAGTATTGGTAAAACCAGCGATGCGGACATCTATTCCAAGCTTAGTGATGCTTATAACACTTCTGATTTGATTGCAGCCCCCGATCTTCGTGCAATCGTAAATGAAGCACTGGAGAACAATGAAATTACCGGATATAACCTGAAAGATACTAGATTTAACTCTAATTTTATAGATTCATTAAAACTTACGTATGGTCATGATGACGTTAAACATGCGAAGCAGTTAATAGGACTACTACGGAGTGAAGGAATTCAGGCCGACATCCAGCTTGAGCCCAAAACATCAGCATTCATATATTTAAAAGAGTGGGGCGAGCCGAAGGAAACTGACAATTATAAAGTAGAGCAAATAGCAAATGGGAATTACATTGCTTATGCGAAAGAATACGATCTCGAACTAGAATTCAACAATATAGATGATAAAAACCGATTTAATAATATAGTGCTTGCTTATGCTAAGAAAAATAGCGATGAACAGAAAGATCTCTTATATGGATCTTGGTGGCAGCCGCTGTACTACTCATCAACAGCCCTTTCGAACTATGAAGTCATCGTAAATAACAAAATAGCAAAAGGAAATTACTATGCTCAATCGTTTACTTTAGAAGAAAATGCAAAAAAAGTATCCGATTCACTAAAAAAACGTGCACCTGGTGCCGATATATCTAGTTATAAACTGTGGGTCGATGTACCTTTTTATAACTATTTACAAGGTGGATATGAATAATTCTTGATTAGTTCCTTAACACGCAAACTAAAATTTTTATATCAGACAAATTAACTAAAAATATTTTAGAAAAAAGAAGGAATTTGTATATACTAGTCGAATATAACTATTTGACTAAAAAAATACGATATACGGAGATTAATACATGGTCTATGATGGTATAATTCTTGGACTTATCGTCGGATTGTTCAGAGGCGGTCTCAAGAATGGTCTCACGCAGTTTGGTCAAATTAAATTAAAGGGCGGACTTATCTTTCCGATCCTTCTACTTATTCAGTTCCTTATTTACCGCTTTCAAGGAGATGCCTCCTGGTTAGAACCTGCTTCAGGCTATTTCTTTATGTCCATCTACGTTATTGGTATGGCGTTTCTGTGGATGAATCGACAGAATAAAGGCTTTATGATTATTCTTATCGGTGTTTTTCTCAATTTTCTTGTAATGGCTGTGAATGGTGGCCGAATGCCTGTATCACTCGACGCAGCACAAGTATTGGGACCATATTACACAGAACTCTTATCTAGCGGTGATGCAGTGTATAAGCACTACATGCTGGATGCTTCTACTAGATTATCATTCCTTGGGGATATTATTCCTCTCTCTAATCCTTATCCGCGATCTCAAGTTATTAGTATTGGAGATGTCATTATGAACCTTGGCATTTTCTTGTACATCCAGAGTATCATGGTTCCCAAAAAGGATACTGAAGATCAAGATCTCGCAACTAGTTTACATACATCTAACTAACTTTTAAGGAGGATACATACTATGAAAAAAACTAACATTGCTCGCATCATCATGAATGCAGTTATCGTAGCTTCTGTTGTTGTTGCACTTACTTCTGGTTTTGCATTAGGCTAAACCACATGACAATCTTATGAAAAAACAGGCCATCAAGCCTGTTTTTTTCTTTATCTATCAAATAATGACAATGTCATGATAAAATATGAATAGATGACGCAATTAATAGGAGACTGTAGGTTCATGGCAAAAAATTTTATGAAAATAAAAGAACTAGATATTAGCCACTGGTATATTGCTTTCTTATGCCTAACCGGAATAGTAACCTTTGTATGGACTAACGGCTTCTCTTTTATTAACTATAGCAGTGAAGAATGGGTGAAACTTTATGTAATGCTAGGGGCAGCCCTAATTCTCAATAGTCTAACATTCCGACTTCCACCTGAAGGAAATGTAATTTCCTTTGATTCTTCCATCTATCTCGCGTGTATGTTTATTTACGGAAGTCAATTTACACTTGCCGTGCTGTTACTCTGTTCTTTATCCTACTTTGCCTATAAACGTAGTGTTCCTTGGTGGAAGAAACTAACTAATTTCTCTTTATACTCAATAATGATCACTATTTCATTTCAAGTTTTTCTTGCTTTTAATGGTACATTAGGACCTGTAAACGATCATAATTTAGCTTCTTACATATTAGCCCTTACTAGTTACTTTGGGATAAACACAATCGGTCTGTTTATTTATTACTATCTTTTATACCGTAAAGATTTAGCTAATACGTTAAAGGGATTCGTTAAGGACACTATCCTTGTATACCTATGTATGTTAATTCTCTCTCTTGTATTATGTGTCTTGATCGTTAATAACGGAACGCTTGGTCTCATTCTTTTTCTGAGCCTTGCCATTATGTTATCACATGCTTTCCGTCAGTTATTCTCTATGTATCATCAGATACTGAATCGTTCTAATATTGATCAGCGGACCGCACTCTATAATCATAGTTTTTTTGAAAGTTCGCTTGATTATCACATAATAGAAGCTAAAGTTAATGACAGGCCTCTTTCATTAGCCATGATTGATATTGATGATTTTAAAAAATACAATGACAGCTTCGGCCATTTAAAAGGTGACCTGCTTATCAGTTTCCTCGGTTCTATGTTGAAAGAAGAAACAAAAGAGACCTCTATTGTGGCTTCCCGTTATGGCGGTGAAGAGTTCACTCTTCTTATGCCGGGATATGACTACGAAAAGGCTCGTCATTTTGTTGATAAGTTGAGAAAAAAACTAAACGATACTCCTTTTGATGGTGTAGAAGTTTTTCCACATAAATGCTTGTCTTTTTCTGCTGGAATTGCTCAGTACAGTATCGATCTATATGATAAATCACAGCTTGTGGACCACGCCGATAAAGCACTGTACTACGCTAAGAAACAAGGAAAAAACACTGTACATACTTATGGCTGTGACTTAACTATGGAAGACGAACTAGATTTGTCTCATGAAGTGAATTACATTGAGCAACAACTCAACTTATTTATGTACAAAGATATAGATACATTTAAGCACTCAAAAAGAGTATACAAATATGCCTTAGATATGAGCAGTATTCTATCCTTAGACAAAGAAGAAAAAAGAGAATTTGTTCTTGGCGCACTCATTCATGACATCGGAAAACTTGAGATTCCGTGGGGCGTTTTAAATAAAGAAGGAAAACTTACTCCTGATGAGTGGGAGACTATTAAACAACATGTTACCTGGGGAAAGAAAATCGCGCTTACCGATCCGCGTTTTAGAGATCTAATCCCTTATATCGAGCTTC
This sequence comes from Paenibacillus sp. An7, assembly GCF_009870785.1. Taxonomy (GTDB): domain Bacteria; phylum Bacillota; class Bacilli; order Paenibacillales; family Paenibacillaceae; genus Paenibacillus. The sequence continues at coordinate 59,835 of NZ_WTWX01000014.1, read as the reverse complement.
ATCACGAACGATTTGATGGTAAAGGTTATCCGCATGGACTGAAAGGGAAAGAAATCCCTAAACTATGCCGGATGCTCACCGTTCTCGATTCTTTTGATGCCATGACTACCGAACGGCCTTACCAGAAAACAAAAACGCTGCAAGAAGGGATTATTGAGCTTCGAGCTTGTGCGGGAACTCAGTTTGATCCAGAGCTAGTTGAGATCTTTATTGCCTACATCCTTGCCCGGTCACCAAAAAACGATCTGACTTTGCAGGAAGAGACTGCTCCTTATATGGTATAACAAGAATAGAACCCGGATCCATCAGCTTCTGCAATCGCCAGAAGTAGATGAATCCGGGTTCCTTTTGTATTAATAATTATTTAGCGTCTTTCTGTGTTCAACTCATGTGAAGTTTGATGGAGTTCTTTAATCATTTGTTGTAAAAACATGCTTTGCTGTCTTGTAATGCCCTTTTGATTTTCCCGAATTAGCAATTGCTCAATATTTTTCTTCAGTAGTTCACTGCGACGTTCCAACACGGCTAAACTCATGTCTCTACATACACTCCTTTTAATTCACTCTAATTTAGTGACGCTCCTAGCTGCTAAGATGAGAAGAAAAAAGTACCTCGTTATTAGCAACTTTGATATTACCATAAGTATACAGAAGGACAGGGTACAAAGGAAAATTTCATTCTGCGTTAGAATACAGCATAACAGGAAGTGAGCAAGGATGACTCTTCCCTACCGCCTTTTTTTCATACACATCCTTCCATATACTTAGAATCACGTACCATGTTTCTATTTACCCCTTCGCTTAGGACTGAAACGAATCCCTTTGCTTCAGGTTAGGAGGTATAATAAAAAAAGCAGGGTATTTATCTTGATTCTCCCCTGTGATAAGGAGTGTTGCTGCTCATGAGCTATAAACATATCAAATGGATGATTCTTATCATTCCGACGATTACAGTCGGTCTATGGGAATACATACGGCATCAGTTTCTTATGCCCTATCTTTCAATGGAAGCTGGAAACTGGCTGACACCTGTCATTATTTATCTTGTCAGCGTAACCCTGTTAAATAAGTTATTTCAGGTTATGGAACGTGCTCAGGCTGAGTTAGAGAAAGAAAAAGCTGCAAAGTCTGCTCTTGAGGCTAGAGAACAAATGGCAAGGGAATTGCATGATGGGATTGCTCAATCTTTATTTTTATTATCGGTACAAATGGATAAAGCGGATCGCAACTTGTCTGGTTCAGCTCATCAAGGTGAACTGCGAGATGCAAGAAAAACAGTGCATGAGATTCATCATTATGTGCGACAGGCGATTGCTCAGCTCAAGATTCCGGAAAGCCCCAGTGATCTTCCAGCAGACCCGCAGCAGATGCTTAGACAGATTGAGGATTTGATATACACCAGTCGTCTGGAATCGAAAATCAGCTGGAATATACCAGATGAGGACCTGACCACGAAAGAACAAATTGAACTGATCGCTTGTATTAGAGAAGCCGTTCTTAATGTCCGAAAACATGCCAATGCTGGTTCTATTCAAATAACAGGTCAAGGGAATAAAGCATCGTGGACCGTATCCATTATGGATGATGGCTTAGGGTATAAAGGTGATCCTTGGGATCGACCGGACCGATATGGTCTGCGGATTACGAGAGATCGGGCCGCTGAAATGGGCTGGGATTTTGCTTTTTATAACCAAGAACATGGCGGGACGTGTATGACCATAATGAAAGGAGGACCTGATTCATGAACAATACACGAGTACTCATCGTCGATGACTCTGCTCATGCACGGGCAGCCATCGAGGCTATTTTATCTGAGGACCCCTCATTTGAGATTGTAGGGAAGGCTACCAGCGGGGAAGAAGCACTCCGGCTTACGGAGGAATGGATGCCTGACCTCATTCTAATGGATATCAGAATGCCCGGTATGGATGGGCTGGAGGCAACGAGGCTGATCAAGCAGCGCTACCCCTATGTCATCATCGTGATGGTAACCGTATCGGATGATGTGACCCATCTGTTCGAAGCACTTAAACAAGGCGCTCAAGGCTACCTATTTAAGAATCTCTCTTCCTCAACCTGGCTGGAATACCTGAGAGCCACTGTATGCGATGAAGCCCCTCTCAGTCAGGAGCTTGCGTATCAAATTCTGCAGGAGTTCCCCAAAACGATGAAAACCGATGATAACCGTCCCCCTCTTACAAATAGGGAAAGAGAAATTTTGAACTGGGTTGCCTCTGGAAAAACAAACCGAGAGATAGCAGATGCGCTTGGGATATCCGATCAAACCGTTAAAAACCATTTGAAAAACATTTTACAAAAATTACAGCTAGAAAATCGGGTCCAGCTTACCCGTTATGCCATTGAACAAGGACTGGTGGAGCGAGATTTCCCCAGGTAAACCTTCAAAAAACACAATAAGAAAGCAGACCTCATTCATTCGTTGAGATCTGCTTTCTTTATGTTATCTATATAGCGGATCCTTGATCCTTCTCCGCTATCATAATATAAATTCCTTTTGAAGCCAGATTTTGCGTACATTCTTCCATATAGTCATCATTATGTTCTTCGTAACGACCATACTCATTCAGTGAAGCAATATACTCCTCTTCCCATCGCTCGCTCTGCTTTCCGCGATACAACGGGTCTTCCCATAGTATATCGACGTTGTACCCTCGGTTTTTCATTTCTTCAATGATAAGCAGATGGTATCTAACTAATTTCATGGGATGATATTCAAATACATAATTTACGGTAGCATGCTTCTTCCCCCAGCCCTTTCCGCGGAGAGCACAGCACTCACGATGCTGACCGAGCAGCTGAGCTCTGGGGAGTTTACTAATCAAGTCTTCATGCCATAGTCGCATAATATGGACCCCTTCCTTTATACTAGAAGGATTTGAAGAACGGTAAGTACAACACCAATCAAGAATCCAGTAACTGCCCCGTTTATTCGAATCCACTGCAAGTCCTGACCCACTTTATCTTCAATCATTTCAATCAGCGTTTCATTATCCATTCGATCAACATTTTCTCTTACCAATGTTCCGATCTTGGAATGATTGCGTTCTACAAGATGTGTGACGCTGTTTACGATTTTCTCATTAATACGCTGTATCAATTCATCGTTAGCCTTCACTTCGGAAATAAGGGATTCAATGATAGGCAGAACGTGCTCGGATACATATTTTCCATCTTCCATATATACAAGTGCCCGATCGCGCAGCTCCTGCATTTTATGTAACACGGTCATCTCCGCATCCCAATTTTCAAGAAGCGAGTCTTTCCAATCACTTAGTCCAGCGATTACTTTATCTGAGTGTGCCAGTCTGATCAGCTGGCCTCGTATACCGGCTAATACTTGATGACGATTCGGGTGTCCCTCATATTTCAGATCATGAACCTGTTCGTATAAGAAACGTTGCAGTATTCCGCCAAGGCGCTCTTCATTGAGATACCCCATAAGTGCATTCATGGCAAATTGCATAAGCCCGTTCACTTGCACAGAGTTCAGAGCCTTCATACCGATTTCACCAAGTGTATATAATGCTTCCGGTTTTGTAAGCCATGCCTCAGCTTGGTCCAGTCCGTAATCAAGTGCGATTTTATCATAACCCTTGCTGGTAATCTGCTGTTCTGCTTTGGCTAGCAATGAGGATACGTCGATTTCACCAATCTGACGTTTCATTTCATTTGCTACGAGTGGAGCAATACGTTCAAGAGGAAGTGTAGCTACAATCCGTTTAGCGATGATATCAATTGCACCCTTGGTTCCTTCTGACTGCAGCTCTTTCTCTGCCATTTCAAGGATCATTTCACTGATCGGCATCCCAGATATTTTAGCGGAGATACTTTCCTTGTTCAGTAAGTTATTCTCCACAGCGGACACCAGGCCATCGGTCATCTTGTCCCGGTTCTTGGGAAGCAGTGCAGTATGCGGGATCTTTAAACCGAGGGGATGACGAAATAATGCGGTGACTGCAAACCAGTCTGCCAGTCCCCCCACGAGGCCCGCTTCAAATGCCCCAATAAAGATCTTCCCAGCTAAGCTTCCATGAAAAGGCAAGGAGGCAGCAAACCCAGCTCCCATGATGACTAAGGACCATGTCGCTGCTTTTTTTGTCTGTTTAACCATATTTCTAGACTCCTTTATATATATCTTAACTTTCATTTACTGACATTATTTACTTAAATGATTCCACGATATGCTAAGGTTAGTATTCATCTTATCACCACAAACGTTATATTCCAAACCTGCAATAGTAAAGCTCAATAAAACGATGCTACTTTCAGCTCTATACGAAATTAATAATCCTACTTAAGCCCTCAGTTCCCATTTTGTTTTATGTATGTAAAGTACGATTTATCTAAAAAGACAACGCTTTCACTAGACGTGTAAAGGAGGGGAACCCTATAATAAGCTCAAGAAAGGATTCTTAAGAAAACTTTCCTTCTTTTCTCATTAAATTCTAATGTTGCTCTTTCTCTATTCTCATTTAGCAAAGGTAATATGAATTTGTAAGCAAATGAGACATGAAGAAACAAACGTGTTGTTGAATAGGATTCCTGATTCTTAGTGAATTCCTACATTTTCTGATTTGCGGCGATTCGTTGATCAGCATTTGGTGTTATGTGATTACATGAATTTTCATTGAGAGGGGAATATTATTATGCCTGATAATAAAATTGAAGAGTTTGAGGTAGAGAAAGTATTCGAAAACCGTTTGCATGAGCGTCTAGCCTTTACTTTTAAGGTGAAAGAACAAGAATTCAAAGGTCATTATCATAATGAAGAAATTCAGTGGCTTAACCCTAGCCCTATACAATTACTTGATGAAAGTACAGTAGAACGTATTGAAGCAACTGTACATTCCTTTATGCAGCATTATCTCGTTTTACATGACATTCAGGATATTGAAATTACACCTGTATTTGAGGATACTCCGCATGAACGTCATAAAATTTGCATTCATGTACAAGGTGAGGATTACAAAGGTTTGGTACATAATGGAGAGATTCAGTGGTTCCACCCACAACCATTGCAGAACCTCACTAAAGACACCGTTGAGGCCTTAGAGTCTGAAATCCATGAAATAGTAGAACAACATGAACAAGAAAAAAACGAAAAATAAATCAGATTCAATAGGATAAATATCAAAAGAGGAGACCTCTCTAGAGAGCCTCCTCTTTAATCATGTTATATAGTCTTAAGAAGCACAACTTTCGCACTCTTCAATATGGCCTGATGCATCCATTATTTTTAGGAGATTCCCTACAATCACATCTTCTATTTCCGTAAATTCGAGGTCAGCAATCCGATCACGAATCGCATCTCTTGCCTTCTCTTCTGATTCGGCAACCCAGCTGAATTCACTTATAAATCCAGTAGATATTAGTTCATATTCGAACAAATAACGGTTCATGTAAGTCCCTCCATTCTATATAATCCTACCCTGATTCACATCATGAATAAAAATAAGATAAGCTTCATTTTATATGGTTCACTCTACCTTGTCCACTTTTAAAAAGACCTCTTAATTATGCAATTATGCAGGAGGTCCTTTCGTTGTACTTTCTTTACTTATATGTTTTGGAATGATTCCTGCTGGGAGGGGTCCTTCCATACCCAGATAGTAGTGACGAATAGGCTTTAGCTTTTCATCTAGTTCATAAACCAGCGGTATTCCCGTTGGAATATTTAAATTGATTAGGCCATCCCCTTCTAGGTGATCTAAATGCTGAATTAAAGAACGCAGTGTGTTTCCATGAGCTGCAATAATAATATGCTTGCCGGAGCTTAGATCAGGCGCAATCCGTTCCTTCCAGTAATCCAGCACCCGCTCCTCGGTATCAAGTAAATTTTCGGTGCGTGGATATTCTCCTTCTTTCATTGCTCGGTACTGCGGAAGAGATGCTTCATATCTAGGATCATCAAGGGAAAGCTCAGGAGGACGCACATCAATCGATCGACGCCAGGATAATACCTGCTTCTCTCCATACTTCACGGCTGTTTCTGCTTTATTAAGTCCTTGTAAAGCTCCATAATGCCGTTCATTCAGTTTCCATGTCTTATAGACAGGAATCCACATCATATCCATTTCGTGAAGAATGATCCCTAATGTGCGAATCGCACGCTTGAGATAAGATGTATAGGCTTCATCAAATACATACCCGTTTTGCTTCAAAATGAGTCCTGCCTGCCTTGCCTCTTCAAGCCCAGCCTCCGATAAATCGACATCAGTCCATCCTGTAAAGCGATTCTCCAAATTCCATACACTTTGACCATGGCGGACCAGTACAATCTTAATCATTCCTTCCCCTTCTTTCTGGCTATACGTATATACTCTATACAAATTACCCTATTCAGATTCGTTCATAACTTACCCCGGATGATACGGTCGTATAAAATGAAAGGAAGCCCCCAACTATGTTTGATCATACTTGACATAAACATTGCTCTGATCCCAAAAGGTATTGTATGATCTTAGTTATATTTACTATATAATCCCTATTTGGTTCAGTACCTTTTCAAACAAAAAAATGATTTCGCTGGTTCCTGAGCCGGCTTATTTACGAAGCATAATCATAAGGAGCTGAATATCATGGTAAAGAACAAAATAACAGCACCATTCTTGTTCATGTTCCTGCTTTCTTTTACTATACTTCTCTCAGGATGCAATAACTCGGATTTATCTGATGAAACCATTGATCCAGCAGAAGTATATGACACCGTTGCCGTCATTAAAGAACGCGGAAAAGTAATTGCCGGGGTTCGATTCGATACACGCCTGTTCGGACTAAAAGATTCTAAGTCGGGTAAGGTAGAAGGTCTCGATATCGACATGGCGAGAATATTAGCCAAAAAGATTCTAGGGGATGAAACAAAAGTAGAATTAAAAGAGGTTACTTCCAGCACTCAAATCCCCCTGTTAAAGGACGAACAAATTGATGTCATCATTGCGGCAATGTCGGTTACAGAAGATCGTAAGAAGGAAGTCGATTTTAGCGATGTTTACTTCTATGCTGGTCAATCTCTCCTTGTACCAAAGGGCAGTCCGATTACGGGGTTAGAATCTTTGTCCTCCGATACTACGGTGATCGCTGTCAAGGGCTCTACTTCCGTGAAGAGCATAAAGGATAAGGCCCCTGAAGCAAAAGTTACCGAATATGATGACTATCAACAAGCATTTACTGCTCTCCAGTCTGAAGAAGGAGATGTACTCACAGCAGATAATTCTATTCTGCTTGGGATGATGCGCGAGGATGCTAATTATGAAATGGTTGGCGGGCTTTTTACAAACGAGTCTTACAGCATAGCCGTTCATAAAGGTGATCAAAAGATGGTGGATATCGTGAATGAAATGTTAAAGGAATTGAAAGAAAGTGGAGAGTATACGAAACTCTATGAGAAATGGATTGAATAGCCCTTAGTGAAGCCAATTAGTATGCTTATCCATGAATCTGTCCATACTTCTAACAAAAAGGAGGACTTAGTCACATGAACACACTTATGATTGCTGGCTTTATTCTTTTTCCCTTTGTACTGAGCGGACTTTCGTTACTATATAAACCGTTGCAACGCCTGCTGCACTTTATCGCGTTATTCTGCATTTATCTTGCGGGTATTTCACTTCTGCTTGCTGTTTATCATACCAATGCGAGCGGAACAACGTTTACTACTCAGGTCCATCATATACTGCTAGACCCAATGCTGCTTATTCCTGCTGCCTTTTTAGGAATCTACATTCCCTTTCTCATCATTACTTATTTACTTCTTCCTAAAAAAACAAGAAAAAATAACGATTAATGTTTGCATTTCCAAGGGAAACCGTGCATAATAAAATTATTGATAATGATTATCATTATTGCGAGTTATCTACCGTAGATAACCTGCACATTTTATTATAAAGGGGACTTAAGGACAGAATGAACATATCGGCAACCAAAACGGATTTGAAACTTGACGATTACTTGGACCTTCTCAATCTGGCAGTGTCCATTGGCGATGAAAAATGGCAAAAAGAAATTGTACGTAAGTTGTCCTATACTTATCCTTCCAGTAAGCTGGTCTCAAATAAATAATTCTTTTCTATTGTAGAAGAGCTAATGCTCTTTCTAGGATAAAACATAGAGAAAGACACCAGCTGGTGTCTTTTTTATTTGCGCTATGATTCGCTAAGTTACATCCGGCAAATTTTTGGCGAGCATAGATTTCCTGCCTGGCAGCCGCAAATCTGATGCAGCTCACTTATTTCACGAACAAGAATCCGTCCCTGCGATACTTCTACGATCCCTTGCTCTTTCCAGCCGCTAAGCGTCTTCGTTACATTCTCTCTCGTTGCTCCAATAAGCTCAGCTATATCTGCATGATTTAATTTTTTAGTAATCAGAATTCCTTCGGGTGTCATTTTTCCATAACTATTACATGCTCTTACGAGTACCGAAGCGAGCGCGCCCGCTTTACCATTCATTAAAAGGTCGCGCAGTTTATACTGGAGTATACGCTGTGCAGTTCCCATCAAGCGGATAAATTCGAGGGCCATCTCTCCATTTTGGCTGAGGTAGACCTCCAGATTCCGAACCATAATGACACCGACCATACCCGCTTCTACCACCTCTGCTTCAAATCCGTGAAATTCTCCTTCGATTCCTCCAAATTCACCTACTAGATCATCTGCCTGCATAAACGAAAGAATAATCTCTTTTCCGTCCTCATTCGTCTTTGTCAGCTTCACCCGGCCCGACTTCATGTAGTACAGCGCCTCTACCTCGTCACCTTCATAAAACAGTCGATCCCCGACATTGATCGATTTAAGCTGCATCAAACCTTGGAGACCCTTTTTCAGTTCAGCTTCCCCTTGGCTAGTCTCATTCCCTCCGCACATGGTCACCTCTACCTCACGTCCTCTTCTGGCTAATACTAATGTCATCTTAAATCGCCCCTCGCTCTTCTAATATCTCTATTGTACTTAATCCCCCCATATTAAGGATCAGGGAATTACCTGATAAAAGTGCTAAAATTCCCCTAACTTTCTAATTTAGCTAAGAACTAGTGACATATTTCACAGCCTGTTTCTCGAAAACGAGTAATCATAGTTGCATAAATCAAAATCAAAGGATGTGATGATGATGCAACGCTTATCCCCTGCAGAAGAGTATATTGTAGAGCGGCTGCAACATAGTCTACACGCAGACTTCACCGCCATCTTGCTCCTCTCCAAAACAGACGGAAAGCTGCATGTCATCTTTCAGATGGGAAGCCGCAGTAAGCGCACATCAAAACTCGCTTTTAAAACAAATGAAGGTATTGCAGCCCCTGTCTTTAAGTCAGGCCGCAGTTTTATCTCAAATATGAATTCAGAACCTGCATCTCTGCTGTTTCATACCTGTCCCCTCTTACTTGCAGAGCGGCTTACCAGCATTATTTCTGTTCCACTTCTGCAGGATCAAACCCCTGTTGGGATTCTCATTACCGGTCTAAGAAACCACTCTCGCACCTTTCATCCGAGTGAGATCCAGGCGGTACAACGAGAAGCCGATCAACTCTCCTCTTCTATGACAAACATACTGAATGTAATCTGACATGGTGAACCATTTATGTAAAAAAACCAATGCTTAGCTCTCTTTTTTCTTAAAGATCGGGTGCAGCCCTATTCTAACTGTAGTAAAATGTTAACTACATCACACCGGACCTTGAAGGAAAGGGAGGAAAACCATTTGATTCGTATTGTGATTGCTGACGACCATATTGTCGTACGATCAGGACTATCTGCTTTGCTGCAAGGAAAGAATGATATTGAAGTCATTGGAGATGCAGCAGACGGAGACGAAGCGATAGCCAAAGCAGAAGAATTAGACCCGGATGTTGTACTCATGGATTTCAGTATGCCTCCTGGCAAGGATGGACTTACTGCAACCGCTGAACTTAAACAAAAAATGCCTCATGTCGGCGTATTGATTCTAACAATGCATGATGATGAGGAATATTTGTTCCGAGCGATTCACGCAGGTGCTTCCGGCTACATACTTAAAAGTGCTCCTCATGAGGAGCTCATTGCGGCGATTCGCTCTGTGGCTGATGGGACTGCCTATTTATATCCAAGTGCAACAAAGAAGTTAATGAAGGAATACTCTGATATGATTCGCCGGGGAGAATCCGATGGTCCTTATGAAACACTATCTGATCGCGAAAAAGAAATTATGACCTGGATTGCCAAAGGGTATTCCAATAAGGAAATTGCAGAGCAACTTATTATCAGCGTCAAGACGGTTGAATCCCATAAGAGTAATCTCATGGATAAACTTGGTCTAAAGAGCAGACCTGAGCTCGTCAAACTTGCAATGAAGAAGGGGCTCATGACTTATGACTGATACACAAAGCTTTACGTCTCCTTTTCAGAACTATTCCATTGATAAACTCATAAATGAAGTAGAGCACCACATCGAGAACGATACGGTGAAGGATGAAGTGAAAAGTGCGCTCCAGGAGCTCACCGATCTTAAGATTGCTCTAGATGAATCCTCGATTGTCGCTATGACAGATACAAAGGGTAAAATTCAGTATGTGAATGATAAATTTTGCGAAATATCCAAGTACTCAAGAGAAGAACTGCTCGGACAGGATCATCGCATTATCAATTCAGGATATCACGATGTTGCTTTTATGAAGGAGCTCTGGACGACCATCCGTGAGGGGAAGGTTTGGCAAGGCGAAATTCGCAATACAACCAAAGATGGAAAGTTCTACTGGGTAAATACCACGATCGTGCCGCTGATGGATGAACAAGGAAAACCTAAAAAGTATTTGGCGATTCGTAACGAAGTAACGAGACTGAAGCAGACTGAAGCAGAGCTACAATCCATGATGACCAAAGTCATACGGATTCAAGAAGAGGAACGGAAACGATTCTCAAGAGAACTGCATGACGGGATTGGGCAAAGTCTCTACTCTCTCGTAATTCAGCTGGATCAGCTCACTTCAAATGAATCGGTTGATCAATCTGACTTACAACCTTTGCGTGAACAGGTGACTGCGATTATCGAGGAGGTAAGAGGTCTAGCCTGGCAGCTTCGTCCCTCGGTATTAGACGACCTTGGTATCGTTCCTGCGATCCGTACCTATATTGAGAAGTTCATAGGTTATTATGGAATTGATGTCTGCTTTGAGTGTCACTTACGTCGCAGATTGCCCCATAACCTGGAACTGGCGATCTATCGGATCATTCAAGAAGCACTGACTAACATTGCCAAACATGCCGATGCAGAGGAAGCAAAGGTAACCATTGACGACCGTGGAGCGAAACTGCTCGTCACGATTAGTGATAATGGAGAAGGCTTTACCATTGGAGCAGCTGGCAGTGAAGCTGGCGTCGGCCTTTTTAGTATGGAAGAAAGAGCAAGAAGTGTTGGCGGCACGCTGACCATCACATCTACTCCAGGAGAAGGAACAAGCATCACCATCATTTTTGCTAAAGAGTAATATCCATGCGATAAAAATAAAAAACCAAGGAGTCAACCGATTTTAGGTGACCCATTGGTTTTTTATTTTTTAAACAATATTTGTATTAATCCGTTCTATGATTTAAATACTCTTCAAATTCTTTAAACAGTTGATCTTTCATTGTTCTTGCTTTCACATTATCTAGGGAGCTAATATCCATATAATCCATAACTTTCTTTGTTTGTTCCATTAGAAATTCACGATCATCGGTCGTATTGAATCCATCATTAACCATTGAGTTAAAATTGATTTCAAGCCCTTCTAACATGGACCTTACGAATCTTCCATAATCCGCATATTTATCATTATTGGCCAAGCTAATTAAACCTTCGTTCAAGCCCAATAAATTAGTGATCGAACCGTATAATTGGTGCAATGGCTCCGTAGTATTATTCAGCTTAATCTGTATATTAGCCATGTATTCTTTTTGTTTATCAATTATCTCCTCTGCTTCAGAGCTGTTATTAAAGAAATGATACGATAATACCAGAGCTACTACTCCCACTAGAACAACAAAAACAATGGATCTTACATTTTTTCTAATCATCTATTTCTCCTTTATAAGGACTAACTGCCGGAAATATTTAGTTTTCAGCTCACTAATATTACATATTAATGTTAATTTTTCAAGAAATAATATGGGTTTTAAATTTGATTCCCAAATCTCTGCACTCCAAAACTCTAGCTCTTCGGTCCATTGGATCGGGGGGCTGATTTGCTTCACAGATGTTTAACTATACAAATAGAAAGAAATATATTATATAAATAGACAAATCGGTCTGAAATGATTGACTCATCTTACGAAAAGTTATAAATATAGATATATAAATTACGTAAAGTTTGTTTCGAAATAATGAAAGGTGGTCTAATGATGAGTGAAGATCGGATAGATCAGGTTTTCTCACCTGAGATCCCCCGCATGCATAACCTCGATGAGATTGATCGCAAAATACTAGCAGCCCTGCATCAGAACAGCCGTATATCCTATACAGAGCTTGGTCAGCAAATCGGCTTATCCCGCGTTGCCGTACAGGCACGAATTAACGCATTGTCCGAGAAGGAAGTCATCGAACGCTTTACGGTTGTGATTAATCCGGTGAAAGTGGGCTTATCTGTATCCGCCTTTTTTAATGTAGATATTGAGCCGCAGTATTTGGATGAAGTGGCAGAGAAGCTTGATCAAGAGCCGGCGGTTACCAGCCTGTATCACATGACAGGCCCGAGCACGTTACATATGCACGGTATTTTTGCAGATATTGAAGAGATGGAACATTTTCTACTAGAGAAAGTATATAAAATGCCCGGGATTGTAAAAGTAGAATCCCAGCTGCTGCTTAAACGCTACAAGAGCCGTATGGGCATGCGCTTATAGGAGGAGACATCAATAATGAACCTACAGCCTTACAAAGAACTGGCCATTGGGATGGTGAGAACCGGTATTTTGGGATATGGGGGCGGACCCTCTGTTATTCCCCTCATCCGCTATGAAGCAGTGATCCGCTATAAGTGGATGGAAGATGAAGAATTTGGAGAAACCCTCGCACTCGCCAACGCCCTTCCTGGTCCGATTGCAACGAAAATGGCAGCGTATCTTGGTTATAAGCAAAAAGGAGTCTCCGGTGCCATTGTCTCGGTGCTTGCTCATATCTTGCCATCGAGCATTGCCATTGTTGCTCTGCTCGGGGTGATGTACACCTTAAAAGACTCCAAATATATTGCAGGAATGATCGCGGCGGTAAGACCTGTCATCGTTGTCATGCTTGGTATTATGGCCTATGAATTTGCCCTAAAGGCCTGGAAAGGTCTTGGAAAAGGATTTGCTGTCTTATTTGGAATTCTTGCCTTTATCCTGCTTCAGTTGCTGCAAATCCACCCAGGAATTGTGGTGATGCTCTTCCTTGGTTATGGCATGTTCCATCTAAACCTCGTGCAGCGCTACAAACGGGACAAACAAAGCAATAAAGGGGTGTCATAAGCCGTGGAGCAACTACAAACATGGTGGGAACTTTTCTGGGGATTTTTCGTAGCTAATGTACTCGGTTACGGCGGCGGCCCTGCCTCTATTCCACTTATGCAGGAAGAAGTCGTAAATCATTACGCTTGGATGACGAATGAACAATTTGGTGATGTGCTCGCGGTAGCAAATGCTCTTCCTGGTCCGATTGCAACTAAAATTGCTGCGTTTGTCGGGTACCAAGTAGCCAGCTGGCCTGGATTCATCATCGCTACCATTGCTACTGTCGTTCCTTCTGCAACTGCACTCATTCTACTGCTTAGCTTACTTAATAAATACCGTACGTCCAACGTCGTAAAAGGAATGACACTGCTTGTTCAGCCTGTCATTGCTGTCCTCATGCTCCTATTGACATGGGAGATGGGAATTGTATCCATACAGATGATTAATGTGTGGCAGACTTTACTTATTTCAGCGATTGCACTCTTTATGCTCACGAAAACAAAGATTCATCCCGCATTTGTTATTCTCATCGCTTTTGCCTATGGAGCGATCGTCTTGTCTCATACATTTGTCTAAATGACATCTAAGATAGAAAAAGGCCGCTACACCCTTAATGGGATAGCGGCCTTCTTCTGCTCTTTATATTGTTAGGTGCTTACTCTGTAACGACAAGACTCACTTTTGATTTCTTACCGGCAAAGCTAACCGTAATCGTTGCTTTTCCTTTTCCAGTTGCCCGTATGGTACCGTCTTTTACGCTAGCCACCGTGATCCTCGAAGAAGTCCACATCGCTGGCTTCGATACGTCTGCCTCAGAACCATCCGCATAGGTTGCTTCTGCTGTAATCTTTACAGTTTGTCCTTTTTTCAGTGTCAGACTCACTTCATCCGTTTGCAAGTACTTGAGTGTATCTACATCAACGGGAACACTTACTGATTTACTGCCGTATTTCGCTGTAATCTTCGCTTTTCCGTAATCTACTGCTTTCACTTTCCCTTTGTTCACCGTAGCCACTTTGTAGCTATTCGTTTTCCATTCTGCAGCGCTTGTCACCTCACGTGTAGAACCATCACTGAGCATTACATTCAGCGCTAGATCTACGACATCGCCTGATTTCAGAGAAAGAGAGGACTCCGAAATTTCCATACGCTCAATAACGTCAACTTCTACTGCAATCGTCACCTTTTGGTCGCCGTACTCGGCTGTAATATTAGTCTTACCACTGCCGTAAGCGGTGATAAATCCTTTTTTCACATCTGCAACACGAGCACTGCTTGATTTCCACGTTGCATTGCTGCTTACATCCTGCTCATTTCCGTATTCATCAGATGCGGTCAACTTCAGTTGATACGTTTCTTTGGAGAGCAGCGCTACGATCGGAACGTCAGCTTGCAGGCCGCTCGCGAGTCCTACTTCTACCGCCATGGTAAGGGTTTTACCTTGATATTTTGCAGTAATGGTCGCTTTACCTGTCTTTATTCCAGTAATTAAACCACCTGATGTAACCTCAGCAATCTTCTCATTGCTTGAGCTCCATTCTGCTTTATCGGTTACGATTTCCTCGCGATCCTCTGTGTAAGTTGCGATTACATTCGCTTGAAGGGTTCCGTCTACAGGAACTACCCCTTTTTTGCTTGCCAGTGCTACTTTGGTCGGAATGTCTACGCTAACTGCTGCCTCAACCGTTTTACCGCCATAGGTTGCTTTTACCGTGGTCTTACCTGACTTATATGCCGTCAGATTTCCATTCTCTACATAAGCAACACTTTCCTCGCTTGATGTCCAGGTTGCCTTGCTCGTTACCTCTTCTGTTACACCGTTTGCGAAGGCTGCCATCACTTTAAACGTGTGCGTTCCGCCTACTTTGAGTCCGAGTTCTTCCTTATCGATATCCAGATGACGAGCAACTTCAACATCCACTGGAATTTCAACTGTCTGATTGCTGTATTTCGCTGTAATTGTCACCGATCCAGACGCATTCGCATACACCTTGCCATCAATGACATCTGCAATCTTTATATTACTGGAAGACCATACCGCTTTAGTGGTTACATCATCCTTGGAATCATCAGGATAAACAGCCGTTAAATCAATTTGTTTGGTTTCGTTTATATTCATGAAAAAGCTTTGTTCGCTCGCAACCAGCTTACGCGTCTTATCTACATCCACTTCAAGTGTGGTTGTCTTCGTACCGTATTCCGCTGTAATGGTTGCTGTACCTGCCTTGTAGGCTACAATATTCCCTTTAAACGCATCAGCGACTTTCTCATTACTCGAAGACCAGACGGCTTCTGCTGTAACATCTTTCGTCTCTCCATCTGGATACGTTGCTGTCAGGATTACTTTCTGTTCGTCCTTTTGTTTTCCATCTTTTAAGAGTAGAGATACCTGCGTATGGTCCATTTCAATTCGTCTTACGACCTCTACGCCAACTTCAATGGTCACACTTTGTTTGCCAAGCTTTGCTGTAACAATTGCTGTACCCGCTGACAAAGCACGTACAGAACCATTAACTACAGTAGCTACTTTATTGTCGGAAGAAGTCCACTCGGCGATGCTGGATACATCCTGTTCTGTGTTATCTGTATAAATCGCTTTGAGAGCAACACTTGCTTCATGTCCTATGCGCAGATCAAGTGCTTGTTTATCCTTCGTTAGTGCCTTTACTTTCTTTGTTACTTTTACATTCACAGCCTGTGACTCGCCATCAAATGCAGCGACAATTGTTGCCGTACCTTCGCCTTTCGCTGTAATTGTTCCGTTATATACGGAAGCTACCGAACTATCATTACTAGTCCAGTTTGTGCTAATGGTTACATTATTAGATTTACCATCACTATAGACGGCTGTTGCTGTCAGTGTACTGCTATCCCCGATCTCCAAACTTAGTGAATCTGTGGACAAAACTAGTTTGCTGATCTTCGCATCTGCAGCGGACACCACGTTTACGGAAACAAGCCCTGTTGTCGTCATGACGAGAACGAGAGCCATAAACGCTGCCATTACTTTTGCCAATCTTTGTTTTATCATGATTTCCCCCCATATCTGCCTCAGTAGTCTTCTTCTTTTGTCGGTTAGGGAACTATTGATGTTTAGATTTTAAGGTCTTTTTATTTATTAATTTGGTAAAAATGACGCAATATTTCCTCATTTTTTTCATAAAAAAATCTACGATCTTAAAAAAATCTAATAAAAATTATAATTTTGTTTCTTATATCTAACATTTGATGTGTATAATAGCTAATGGTGCCATTTATTAATATCGTAAAAAGGGAGTTTTAAAAACATGATTCAAAAACTGGTATTCTGGACTGTTGGGGCTGCTGTCCTTGTCAGTATCGTTATCTTGTCTATTATTTTCTCAAGCGGTGTTCTGCCACCTTTACGTTAAAGACAATTCATAACTAGATATAAGACATAAGTAAAGAGCAGCGATGAACTGCTCTTTTTTAAATGAATTCTTCTTTACCGCTATGTAGTCACCGGATGATGTACTTATCTTAATCCGTAAAAAAAATCAATATACGTTCAACACAAATACACATACATTTACGTATGTGTATTTGTGTTGAATAGATGAGCTGAAACTCTTATTTTCATCAGATGTGAATGACATATACTATCTTAATAGATAGTATATGTCATAAAAGTACATACTTGTCCGTATAACTATACCAACCATATAATACACTCAGTCCCCTGAAAAAAAGACATACAGAAAGGAGAGTGATATATAAGAAGAACTAGCATAAACCGGCTATGAGGTGGATGAGCGAGAGTTTCGCCTCTTATCTACTACATTCAGAACAGTTCCCCCCCATTGTGTCATGTTCTGAGTTTAGATGAAAAGTGATTATAAAAGTTTACTTACAATTTGAAATGAGGTTTTATGAAGATGAAAAAGTTTAAAAAGCCAGCTATGCTTACAATGACAGCGGTATTGATGAGTGCATTACTAGCTGCTTGCGGAACCACGCAGGAAGCTAAGCCTGTAGAGGACCAAAATACTTCTCAACAACAAGAATATGAACTGAATTTTCAACAAATCCGAAATGCGACAGTTACCTTAGAATACGGTGGTCAAAAGTTCTTAGTTGATCCGATGTTATCAAAAAAAGGGGAATTTGATCCTTTCCTTCCTGCAGCAAGAGATGATCGAAATCCGATCGTTGAATTACCAATGTCCGTTGATGAGATTCTTGATGAGGTAGATGCTGTCATCATCACTCATACACATGAGGATCACTTTGACCAAGCAGCAAAAGACCAGTTGCCTAAAGACATTAAGATGTTTATGCAAGATGAAGAGGATGCCAAAATGGCCAAAGAAGCAGGATTCACGAATATTGAAGTCATGGAAGAAGGAGTAGCCATTGACTTTAATGGCGTTGAACTTACTGAAGTTGATGGTCGCCACGGACATGGAGAAACGGCAGTAATCGCTGGAAATGTGATGGGAGTTGTGTTCCAACACTCGGAAGAAGAAACCGTGTATTTGGCTGGAGATACCGTTTGGTATGAAGAAGTAGAAGAAATCATTGAAACCTATACACCAGAAATTATTTTGCTAAATGGTGGCGCAAACCAATTTACTGAACCTGGCCCTGCCGGCGAACTTATTATGGGGAAAGAAGACATCTATGAAGTATACAAGGCTGCTCCTGAAGCAACCATCGTTGTTAGCCATCTAGAAGCAGTTAACCATTGGGGACTATCTAGAGAAGAATTAAAGAACTTTATTAACGTAAAAGGAATCCAGTCTAATGTGTTGGTACCCGATGATGGAGAATCCTACTCATTTGGAGAAGACGCAGTTAATAACTAGGCACTGCTAGTACATTCTAGTTGTTCCAATAGCAAGATAGGTATAGTAACTTCGAGTTATTATACCTATCTTTTTTATACTTGTAACATACTAGTCAGTGGATTGTGTTTCTTAATGTTTTGTATAGATAAATACATTTTGTAATTCCCATAATCAAGAATTTTAGTAAGAAGAACATTCAAATGTTCTTGAGAATTCACCTTTATTTTTAAATGGTAACAACCTTCACCCGATACTCGGTGAGCTTCTACTACCTCTTTTTGTTCATTAATAAAAGATATAAATGATTCGTGATCCGCTGTTTTCATATAAATAATGACAAATGCGGTATAAGAAAGCCCTAATTTCAATTCATCTACGATTAGAGAGTAGGCTTCAATTACACCACTTTGCTCCATTTTTTTAATGCGATTCCCTACAGCTTGTCCGGTCATATGGATTTGCGCTCCTAGGTCCTTCCATTGAATACGTGAGTTTTCGGATAATAAATGGAGAATCTGAACATCGATGTTATCAAGTTCCATAGTAACTTCCTTTCATCATGAAATGATTAGATGCCAAAGTCTTTCATCAAAGTATCGATAAAAATCATGAACTTATTTATCATTGATTATACTTAAACTATTAATGAGGTGGAAAAAATGAGCACAGCTTTAATTATTGTAGATATCCAAAATGACTATTTTCCAAATGGAAACATGGAATTAAGTAACCCTGAAAAAGCAGCAGCTAATGCAGCTGAAATCCTGGACTGGTTCAGACAGAATAACAAAGATCATATTTTTCATGTTCAACATATCGCAAGTGACCCAGCAATGGGCTTCTTTGTTAAGGATACAGAGGGAGTTAAGATAAATGAATCTGTTCAACCATTGGAACACGAAAGTATCATCATCAAACATTTCCCTAACAGCTTCTTAAATACAGAATTAGAGCAACAATTAAAAGAAAAAGGAATTACCAAGTTAGTCGTTGTAGGTATGATGACACATATGTGTATTGATGCAACAGTTAGAGCTGCCGTAGATCTAGGCTATGAAACTACACTTATTGAAGATGCTTGTGCAACAAAAGAATTATCTTATCAAGATAAAATCGTACCTGCTGAACAAGTTCATTATGCATTTGTCGGCGCTCTTCACGGTATGTACTGCAATGTAGTTTCGACTGCGGACTTCCTGCGACTGAACAACTAATTAAAAAGAGTGGTTAAAGAATGAACCCTCTCTATTAGGTAAACATAAGCCCCAACTGGACGATCGCTGTGAACAGCCAGTCCAGTTAGGGCTTTTTTTGTCCTTCAATTGCCATGAAAAATGTACCCTAATCACCCACTAGAATATGGGGTTAACCAGAGGGTTCCAATGTCTACTCTAACGGTTAGGTACACTGCAATATCTAGTTAGAGCTGCTATGTTCATTAATCTTCTTTATATTGTTCTCCCCATTGGCACATCTCCTGAATGAGCGGCCAAAGCGTTTGTCCCTTTTCAGTTAGACTATATTCCACTTTTGGAGGGATTTGTGGATATTCCTCCCGATGAATTAAACCATCATTTTGCATTTCTTTTAGGGTGGTACTAAGGGTTTTATAAGTAATTTTCCCTAACATACGTTGAAGTTCGTTATACCGAACAGCACCGTTTTGTGATAAATGATAGATAATAAGCAGTTTCCACTTACCACTAATAATCGATAAAGTGTATCCAAAAAACGGCTCCCTGGACTCATCGTTATTCGTAACTGAGTTATTTATATTCATATTCATATTCATGCTATCCTCCAAGATAGTATAAGTTAATAAGTTATATACACATTCTTTATTATGTATTAACTATATTATATGTCTATAGTCTAGTAAAGCGGGTCTCTTAAATGAAGATACATCTTATCCCCAGATTTTAGTATGTACATAGATAGCTTATCAATGCGTGGATTTGCCAGTAAAACTGTGATCATTTTATAGTGGTTATTTGTTAGTTGTACACTATCTTATTAGATAGTATATGTCTTAAAAGTGCATACTTGTTTATAAGAACATACGACTTATATAATACACATAAATCCCAGAACATCAGGATAAGAAATTGACGAAGCCTATTAGGAGGGCAAATTAAATTATGTTATTACAACAGAACAATATAGATATATTGCTACAAAAAATGGAAGAGGCTGACGCGATCGTGGTTGGCGGAGCTGCCGGTATGTCGGAAGCTGCTGGATACAGCTATTATGAGACCGGAGAGTTGTTCAATAAGCATTTTGGAGAATTCGCAAAAAAATACGGAATCAAAAATTTATTTTATGGATTTTATCATCCTTTCCCAACGAAAGAGGAACGCTGGGCTTACCTAGCTACATTATATCAGAAGGGTATATACGATCTCGAAGCTGGTCAACCCTACCTTGATTTAGAAAAATTGCTTGAAGGCAAAAATTATTTCATTGTGACAACGAATCAAGATGCACAGTTCTCCAAAGTTTTCCCTCAAGATAAAGTTGCACCGATTCAAGGGGATTCCCGTTATTTTCAATGTAACGATCGTTGTCATGACCAAGTTTATTTTAATAAAGATATGGTTGAAAAAATGTATGAAAACATCGAAGGAACAAGTATACCTACCGAGTTGATTCCAACCTGTCCAAAATGCGGAGGCGATATGGAGCCATGGGTTCGCTCTTATGTATTTTTAGAAGGTACCGCTTATCGAACCGAACTTAAAAAATATAATGAGTTTCTCATCAAAAACAAAGATAAGAAGGTACTGTTTTTAGAATTAGGTGTTGGAAAAATGACTCCGATGTTCATTAAAGAACCTTTCTGGAATATGACATATCACTGGCCGGATGCCTATTATATTACGATTAATCCAAACGATGCAATATTGCCAGTAGAGCTTATGGATAAAGGACTCGCGATTCATGAGGACATTGCTCAAGTATTGAAAACGGCGGTGAACAAACAAGAAAAACGAGCAGAAAACATCAAATAAGTACGGTTTTGTATCTATAATCAAGTATCTTAATTGGAGGAACGTATGAAAGAAACATATGCAACAGTTTTAAAAAAAATCGAAGAAGCTGACAGCATTGTCATCGGTGCCAGTAACGGCCTTGCTATTTCAGGAGGTTATAATATTTTCGCGGAGAATGCGGCGTTTTCAGAAAATTTTAGTGATTTTCGTGAAAAGTACGGCATTCGCAGTATCCTGCAAGGCGCTTTTTATCCCTTCCCTTCTCAAGAAGAAAAGTGGGCATTTTTTAGCCGGATGTACATGTACTTTTTAGAGAACGAGGAAGTTAGTCCTGCAATGAAAAATCTTTATGAACTAGTGAAAGATAAAAACTATTTTGTTATTACATCCAATACGGATGCTCATTTTGAATTGGCAGGTTTTTCAAAAGAACGTCTTTTCGAATTTGAAGGGAATTGTCGTAAGTTACAGTGTTCTAACCGCTGTCATGATGATATTTATTCGGGTGATCATATATTACGTGAAATGGGACAAAAACAGCAAAATGGAAAAGTACCTTCCGACCTGATTCCACAGTGTCCAAAATGTGGCGGTCCGATGCAAATGCATGTAGAAGTTGACCGTAATTTCTTAAGAGATCCATCTTGGCAAGCAAGCTATGAAGCGTATCAGAATTTTATTGAGACCGCTCATGGTAAAAAATTAGTGTTACTGGAACTAGGCGTAGGTTTTAGAAACCAGTTAATTAAAGCACCATTTATGAATATCACGAACAACGAGGAACACGCAACGTATATTACGCTGAATAAAGGAGAAATTTATATTCCGCAAGAAATTGCCTCCAAATCAATTGGAATCGATGGGGATATTTCCGCCGTATTAGAGCAATTAGTTCAGCTGAAATAAACCAATAGATGGGAGAATAAATATGCTGTTAGCAAATGTTCTAAACGAGCCAATTTTCCATCCAATTAAAGAGTATTACGAACGCTGGTATACATTCATGGAGGAAAAAGTCGAGTTTTGGTTACCAGATAGTGAATGGCATAAAACGAATTACCCTATGATGAAAAAGCAGTCAAAAATTTTACGGCGATCGATTTGCACGAAGTGATTTTGAAGAATGGCAAACTTGTGTATGAATGTCCAAAGGTCCAAGAAATCCAACTTTTTGCAAAACAACAGCTTGATCTTCTATGGGAAGAATACAAACGTTCCTTATATCCAGCCGAATATCCTGTGAATTTAAGTCAGACTTGCTGGAACAACAAAATGAAAAACATAGAAGAAGCCAAAAAATCAAGCAAAAAACCTGTAACGATATCCGTTTAACTCGTTTTAAACAGACCTTATCTAATGAGATAAGGTCTGTTTTTTTATTAATCTCAGGCCTATTTAAACGATTCTACTGACCAACCATCCAGCTACTTTTAAGAAGGACGCAATTAAATTTGGAGTTAACTACGAGAAGCAGCGAAGTTAGAACAGGTCAATCTTCCGTATCCAATCCCTCCAAGTTACATTTGATTGGTATCTCATGACTGCTCTGTGATGCCATATCTTCTATCTCAAACTGGAGCTGGCACTTGGTTTGTTTGCCCTCTTGCTCCTTGCTTACAAGTGAAGTCGTATAAAAAGTGTATGGTTCTCCTTCATGTGTGAAGTGTGCTGTTGCTATACATGATGCTGCCCAAAGGGCTGAATCATAGCGGAGGATCAGCCTTGCTCTGCTGCCGTTCCATATCACCGTACCTCGCTCAAAAATAGGTTCGATTCGGCTAATCAGCCTCTCTTCTATAGACTCTGCTCTCCCCCTCCACTCGAACACATCTTCCAGTTGTAATAAGGTTCTCTTTCCATCTTCGAGACATTGGAAGAGAACAGAGCGGGTAAAGCAGTGAATTGGAGCTTCACCATAAGCTTTCGTTAGATCAAGCACTACCTGAATTTCCTTCTCCCTGCTCTTTGTCTTAAGAACCTTTGCCGAATACGAAGGACCTGACTTCTGCATATGCCCACCGATCACTGGGACACTATGACCTCCCGAAGAGATATTAATAATCGACTCTCTGCCTTCTTGAAAATAAGCTTTGGAATACATCCCTGCACCTAAGTCGCAGAGAAGATTTTCCCCGCCGCCATGAATAATAAACTGTCCAAGATCATTGTGGTTATGTGGTTCTCCGTTATGTCCGCCTTTTAGTGCGAAACCGCTGGACTGCCCTCTACTCACCCACCAACTGAGATCTGGGAGTATAGCTGTTCGAAGACCCCCTTGCTCAGAAATGTCGGATATAGCTGCAATTTGATTCTCAATCTGCTTCTCACCCTTATTCTGATCCGTATCACTCCATAGGAAATTACGAATCAGATGCGCCCATCTCCGCACAGGATCATCCAGCATACCAGGAATAATAAAAGGAATATCATGAATGCATCCCGTTCGTTCTGCGATTCGGTTCAGAAGTCCTGACGGAAGCACCTCCCGCTCACTGCTATCCGAAAAGTTAACATACACTCCATCCGAAAGATGGATCGATGAGGGAAAGCGAGCGAGCGACCGCACATGCTCGGATGCAAGCAGATCTATTTTTCCATGCGAATATTCCCTCAACATCTCAGCAAAATAGGTATAATAACCAAATCCGTATACCCAATAACCCAGCCCTTCTGCACACCCTCCATCCGCTCCATAGCCGCTCAGAAAAGAGTTCATAGATTCCAGCGTCTGCATCATCGCATCTGTCTTCTCTTCCGAATCATTCATCAGAATAAGCGCAGCCATCCCGCTCCCGCCAGCACATACTGCCGACCAGTTATGATCTGCATATCGCCAAGAGAAGGGTCTTTTTTCAGTAAAAACCGGGGTAAGCACCCGTCTTCTCACCTCAGTTCGTATGCGCTCAGCAACCCTTGTATCTAGTACGTCTTGGTGCATCGCATAGATTTCGGCAAGCATCTGTGCTGTCTCGGCCGCAAACAAATCCACCTCTTGAGAAGGGTCTCCTTGCCTTGGAAGATGTGCGGTTAAGCACCACGTATACTCACCGCATATATCCCAGATCACATCTTCTAATGAAGCTAGATACCGTTGGTGCTCTTGCTTATCTGTAATAACGGCAGTTACCACTGCAAGTGCGTTCAACCTCGCTCTCCGTTCAAAATAAACATCCTCGTACGCTTTACGCTCTCCTGTCTCGGCAAATTGCCTGAAGATCTCAAAGGAAAGTTCAGGAAGTGTTTCATTTATAGCCTGAGAAGCTTTCCATCTAATCTGCTCCCAGCTCTTAGTGAAATGAGGATCTTCTTGAGTGCTGCATAACCTTTGTCTCCAATTTGTGATCCCAAAAGCAAAAGCGGCTGAATCTGTCTCAGATTCTTCAACCTTTGCTGACAAAGCCCATTTTACATATTGCCGATCCATATACGGGCTACTTCCTTTATCCTTGTCCGTTCTACTTATTTCCATGGGGGACTCAAACCACCTTCAAGAAATTTTATGTGCGCTTTCATTGTACCCTAAGTGTGGAATTTGTTGAGGTGTTTATTATCTTTTTTGAATAATAGGGAACAGAATCCATCTTAAATGCGTCAAAAGATTTATAGAGGTATATGAGAAGGAGCCATTGTCATGATGAAATCAAAGGTTATTATACTTGTATTTCTGGTACTTGCCATGATTACCGGATGTATATCAAATGAATCGACGACAAAAGTAGAAACTGACTCGGCACGAGATGTTCATGAATCCATATCTAAGTCCATTCATGCCCCCGTATACGATAACCTTTTCCATTTGCGATTTGAATTTGGTGTGGATAATGACACTCTATTAGATACCAAAGAAATGACGCTTCGCGTAAAAATGAGCAGTGATATTGCTACCCAAGTCAGTGATTTTCAGCTAAATGAAAAAGACATGTCTCTCATTTATGAAGAGGCTATCAATCAAGGCTTGCTGCGAGATCAAGACAAGATCGAGGAGTCCGTAACATGTAATAAAAAACCGCATGAGAATTATAAACTTTCACTTTACCATGAGGGCAGTACGTACCACTATGAATGGAATGAATGCGATAAAGACAAGCAGAACCTTACAATCTTGAAGGACGTTATCATGAATACTTTGCAGAAAAATGAGACTTACGTACAGCTTAAGGAGGATTTGCCCTATGCCGAATAACAATAGAGTCTTAAAACATAGAAAACAGCTGCTTTATTGGCTGCTTGTCACCGGGATCATGCTCCTGCTAGTCTCCTGTCAAAAGGACGTATCTACAACGGGTTCCGATATCAACTCTAGTGAATTCCAGCAAGGAAAAGAGTCTACCAACCCATCCTTCAAAGATCGAATCGAAGAAGCAGAAGGAGTCAGTCTTGGTGAGCCATCTACACTTACTCGTTCAGAACGAGAGGAACTTAAACTTAATCTCATAGGTTCAGAAATCGTGAAGTGCGGGTTGTCGGAAAAAGAGTATCTCGAGGGCAATGTGGTTTCATTCCATCTAAAAAATAATACAGACATGGAACTCTATTATGGTGCCCCTACAGGAGTTGAGGCCGACATCAATGGGGTGTGGACGAAAGTGTATGCTGACCTTAGCTACAATGACATGGCATATCTACTAGAACCGAATAAAAAAGTGGAACTTGATGCTTATATCATGGAGAAACTGCCGACCGGTAGATATCGTTTGACAAAGGAAATATCACTTGTTAACTCAACAGACAGTAATAATCAGGAGGAAGTTGTACTTATCAGCGATCCATTTATCATCAGGTAAAACAACCTTTATAGAAGATAACCCGCTCCCTATACATTAGACGTAAACTGTTCTTAGCGGTTAGAAGATGTTTGCTTAATTCATCTCATATGTACAGCAATCAAAAAAGAGCCTTTCTCTTATCCTGAGAAAGGCTCTATTTGCTTATACTAAAACACCGTTACTTATAAAATTAACCCTGATTTCGAATTGTGAATTGGAAAGACAATTCACCTGATGGATCAATTGTAAATTCGTCTAGCACAGGCGCTCCCCAGCTGTCATCTCCGCCTACACCCATTTGGCAGCCCGCAATCGTAACTACGGTATGATGCACATTTGGCAGTTCATAATGATGGGTTGCTTGTTCCAGTTCAAACGCCGTGTACGGCGATATTACTGCTTCGACTGGCTGAGTTGCCGGAGCCGTAATCAGAATTCCTTTTCCAGTATCATTCGTAATCGCAACCTGACGTACTCCCATACGATTACCTGATTCTTGCGGAACGAGATAAGCAGAGACATTGTCTTCGGCACGGTTTTTGAAACGTGTGAGTCTCGCTCCCTCCGCACGGTCTGCATAGTTCTCTTCTGGTCCTTTTGCATACCAATCCAGATTCGCATAATCTGCTGGCACTTTAAAGGACAATGCGAAGATTGGGAATTTCGGTAATCCAGACACCCCTTTATACGAGGAATCCACCTGAATACTTCCGTCTGTAAATACGGTATAGGCTACCTTCACCCTTACATCTTCATGAACACTCAGCTTATAGGTATACGTGATCGTTGCTTGTCCTTCTGATTCTGCTAATTCAAAGCTTAGTGTCCGGCGAGTAAGACTTGCTGCATACCAAGCAGAAGAATCAAAGTGGAACCCTGCTCCTTTATCGTTATCCGTCATCGCTCTCCAGAAGAGCGGAGCCGGCGGTGCCGAGATCATCTCACGACCTCCGTAGTTCACCGAGATGAGCGTTCCGGCCTGTTTAGAGAACATGATCGAGAAGTCACGGCCGTGTACGCCGATATTGACATCTCCTTCTACCACGCGGAAATCATTGGATAGCGCAGAGCCTTTTGCAGAAGAATTTCCTTTAGCTTCTTCCACAAGGAACACATGCTGTCCAAAGCACACTTCATACCCTGCTTCAGCCCATAGCGTTTCTTCCTTGAGCACGAGGGAGCAATCTACGCTATACTCGCCAGGCTGACCACTCACTTCCGGCAAAGTATACGCAATCTCTTTCTCTTCTCCCGCAGCCACATGAACGTCCATTCTTCCTGTGAACAACTGCTTTCCTTCTTTGTTCAGCGTGTATACGAGTTCATAAGCATCCGTGCTGACAAATAGATTCTCATTTCGAATCGTTACTCCTGTAAGGCTTGGTGTAAGCTTCACATTCTGATACACGAATTTCACTTCCTGCATCTTTGGAGACCAGCGGCGGTCTGCATATACAATCCCATTACCGGAGAAGTTGTAATCCGTAGAACGATCGTCAAAGTCACCGCCGTAGGCCATAAATTCCTTGCCATAACGATCTTTTTTAATCAGAACCTGATCCATGTAATCCCAGATAAAACCACCTTGATACATTGGATACTTCTGTTCAAGTTCCGTGTATTTATGGATACCGCCTAAAGAGTTCCCCATCGCGTGCATATATTCACAGCTGATATACGGTTTACCTGGATTGTCATTTAGATACTCTTCAATATCTGCTACCTTCGCATACATCCGGCTCTCCATGTCACTCGTTCTGTCATAATTCCGGTCGTAGAATACTCCTTCATAGTGTACGAGACGAGTGTTGTCTTTCTCCCGGAAATAATCCGATACATTCAGAATGACGTCCCCAGCGTAGGATTCGTTACCACATGACCATATGAGGATGGAAGGATGGTTTTTATCCCGTTCTACCATCGAAATCGCACGATCCATGACGATATCTTCCCATTCCATATTGTTTCCTGGTATGTTCCAAGATGGCTCAACTTCCCCCATCTTCTGCCATGATCCGTGGGTTTCCAGATTCATTTCATCAATGACGTATATCCCATACTCATCACATAGTTCATACCAGAGCGTCTGGTTCGGATAGTGGGAGGTACGAACCGCGTTCATATTCCCTTGCTTAATTGCTTTGATATCCCATAGCATATCTTCTTTCGTAATATTCCGTCCTTGACGGACATTGAATTCATGTCTATTTACCCCTTTGAAAATAATACGCTTTCCGTTTAGATGCATTACTTTGTCTATCATCTCAAATTTACGGAAGCCTACTTTTTGAGGTACCACTTCGACAAGTTCTCCTGCCTCATTATATAAAGAGATATAAAGAGTATATAAGTACGGCGCTTCTGCACTCCATAGATTTACATTTCCGGCTGCCAGACGAACCGAGGGATTGTCTTCGGGAGATACTACCGTCTGCTCTGCAATCACTTTATTTTCCGCATCTTTTAGTACAAGTACCATTTTTGAAGCTGACTTGCCTGTTAGCTGCAGATCGGCAAGAAGTGTACCCGCTTCATACTTTTCATCCAGATCTGTCTTTACAAATAGATCTTGAACATGTATTTCTGGAGTGGTGTACAGATATACTTCCCGGAAGATCCCTGAGAAACGCCAGAAATCTTGGTCCTCCAGCCAGCTGCCTGTGCTGCGTTGATACACCTCAACAGCCAGCTTGTTCTCTCCATCCGTTACATAGGGTGTAAGATCAAACTCACTTGGCGTAAAGCTGTCTTCACTGTAACCGACAAACTCCCCATTCAGCCATACATAGAAAGCCGTTTCAACCCCTTGAAAAGAAACATAGAGCGGACGGCCTTCCCATCCTTCCGGTACATTAAAATATTTTACATAGCTGCCAACTGGATTATGGTCTTCTGAAATCATAGGCGGTCTAAGATTCTCGTGTCCATCCCATGGATACATCGTATTTACATACTGCGGGTTTCCGTACCCTTGCAGCTGAATATGTCCAGGAACTTCAATCTGAGCCCAGCCTCGGCAAGAGACTTCTTTCTTATAAAAGCCTGCTTGGCGTGCTGCCGGCGAAGCAGCATAACTAAATTTCCAGCTTCCGTTCAGGCTGTGTCGAAGTGACATCTCTCCGCGCTGCTGTGCCTCTTCGGCTGTAGCATAATACTTATGATCGGAATGCGCAGGCACTCTGCCTACAGCGAATACGCTTACATCGGACAACCATGCTGTGCTCGGATTTGCTTTTTGCTCCATTACTTGTTTCATCATTCATCCTCCATTTCTATATGGGAAAGGACTGCCTGACATCAGTCTCTACTTGCTCTCAACTGATGCCAAGACAGCCTTTCCTGCCAAGCTTGAATCCATTTCATAATGCATGCAACAGATTCGATTACTATTTAAATTACTTAACGGACCCTGTCATTCCTGCTACAAAGTGTTTTTGCATTACAAAGAATACAAGTGCAGTTGGCAGCGTAGTGATGACAATCGCGGACATAATCATTCCATAATCCGGTGCATATCCTGATCCAAGGTTAGAAATCAAGAGTGGTACTGTCATATTCTCAGGCGACTGCAAGACGATGAGCGGCCACAGATAGTTATTCCAGCTGCTAAGGAATGTAATGATGGCAGCTGCTGCATATGTTGATTTCATTGTCGGCATGTAAATCTTAAAGAAGAGTCCAATTTCAGTCAGTCCATCCATACGCCCTGCTTCCAGTAAGTCTCTAGGAAACATCTTGGAACTTTGACGGAAGAAAAAGATCAAGAATGCCGTAGTGAATGTTGGTAAAATAACAGCCGATGCGGTATCGATACCGAGAAACGGAATCACACTTGATACCTTTGCGAACATTTGGTACAGCGGCACCATAATTGCTGCAAAAGGAATCATCATGGATGCGAGCAAAATGTTGAACACAATATCTTTGGCACGGCTGCGATAAATCTCGAATCCGTAACCTGCTGCGGATGCAACGAGTAAAGAAAGAATCGTTGTTACAATAGATATTTTGGCTGAGTTCCAAAGTGCCTGCCACATATCTACACTATTAAATAGGTTCCTTACATTATCGATCAGATGTGCTCCCGGAAGAAGTCTACCCTTCGTAACCTCTACTGACAAATTCGTCGAACTTGTGATCATCCACAAGAATGGAAAGATCGAAATTAGGGTAGCAAGGATAAGAAATGCATACGTAAAAAATTTCTTCGGTTTACTCATTTTTTATCGCCCCCAATTTTGTTCTGAATGAGTGTCAGTATGATGACCATAATCACGATCGAGTAAGAAACAGTTGCTGCATATCCAAAGTCTGGTGTGTACTCAAATGATAAGTTATAAATATACTGTGAAATCGACATGGTTGAGTTACCTGGTCCGCCTTTCGTAATGTTCACAACTTCATCAAATAACTGCAGGGTACCAATCGTCGATGTAATCGTCGTAAATAAGATCATCGGTTTTAGAAGAGGAATCGTAATTTTAAAGAATTGAGTAAAAGCATTTGCCCCGTCAATTCGAGCTGCTTCATATACTGATTTGTCGATATTTTGCAAAGAAGAAAGATAGAAAATCATGTTATAGCCTGTAAAACGCCAAGTAATCGCAATGATAATCGTAACTTTTGCCCAGAAAGGATCAGAAATCCATTGGATTGGATCAGATATAAGATGGAAATTCATGAGCATCTTGTTAACAATGCCATCTCCGCCAAACATGTATTTAAATACAACGGAGTATGCTACAAGTGACGTAACGGTAGGTAAGAAAATTGCAGTTCTAAAGAACCCTTTAAATTTCAAGTTATCATCATTAAGTAGAACGGCAATAAAGATCGCCAGGACCAGCATGACAGGAACTTGTACGATGAGATAAATAAATGTGTTTTTTACTGCGGTAATAAAGTTACTGTCCTGGAACAGACGAAGATAGTTATCGAATCCTACAAAATCAAGATTCATCCCCCGGCCTGATTTAAAGGAAAGAATCAGTGCCTGAACCATTGGATAAAAATAGAACAAACTGATTGCAAGAACCGGTACGAGAATAAATAACCAGCCTGTTATATTGATACGTCTCTGACTGCCCATGCCCTTAGGACTTCCGGTACTCGCCGCGCTCTTCGCAGTTTTCACACCACTCCACACCCTTCTCTACTGTTTTCTAAAGTATGTTTTTTTGTTTCTCTCTCTTTTTCTTCTTAAAAAGGACCCTTGCCCTTTTCCTCCATCCATAGAGTTTTCTCTAAAGGAGAAGCAGAAGGAACAAGGGCCCCTATTCATTCATGAATTAACGAATTTGAGTGTCTGCTTGAGATTGCGCATCCGTAAGTACAGAATCAATATCTTTACCGCCTAGATAGCTTTGCATGGCAACAACCAAGATATCCTCGACTGCGTACGTATTTAGACCATAATTCACGTTAGGAATTTGTTCTGTCCAAGCAGCAAAGTCAGATACCACTTTTTGCCCTTGGAAATACTCATCTTCTGCTTTATAAGCTTCACCCTCGGAAGCTGGTTTGAACGTACCGATTACTCCTACTTCTTTATTCAAAGTTTGGTACAGATCTACATCGCTACCGAAAGTTGCAGCCAAGAATTCTGCTGCAGCTTCTTTACCGTCTACATCTAGAACATACCAAGAGCTGCCGCCAAGGTTAGATGCGTTCACAGAACCTTCTACACCTGCCAATTTCGGAGTTGGTGCTACTGCCCATTTTCCGGACTGAGAAGCTTCCGCCTTGATCGATGGTGTTATCCAGTTACCCGTTGGATTACTTGCTACTTCTCCGCTGTTAAGTGCACCAACCATTTGACTCCAGTCAGAAACGACTTTAACAATACCAGAGTCCATCATCTTCTTATAGGTTTCAAAAGCAGCTTTCATTGCTGGGTTATTTGCAATGTTTGGCGTTTCACCATCTTCGGTGGTATACCAAGAACCCGCAGATTGAACCATCAGACGAGTGATCCCGAGGTCATTCGGATCTTGTGTCAGCATAGCTTTACCTGTTTTTTCTTTTACTTCTTTACCGATTTCAATATATTTGTCCCAATCAATATCTTGCAGGTCGTCAAGCGTATATCCTGCTTCCTCCAAGTAATCGGTTCTTACATACAATCCAGTAGCGCCAGAATCAAAAGGAACTCCATACTGTTTGCCATCTACGCTGGTAGGTCCCACTTTATAATCTGCAAAATTCGCTACATCAATGACATCAGTCATTTCAAAGAAAGAATCCGGATAGGACTGCAGGAAGCTTTGTGCCCGGTAATCCTCAATCAGTACGATGTTCGGAAGACCTTTCGTAGACCCAGAGTTAAGACCTGTGTTCAGTTTCTGTACAACATCCGCTTGTGCGTTCTCTACAACGTTAATCTTAAGATCAGGATTCGTCTTTGCATAAGCTTCTTTCGCTTTGTTCATCGCTGCAATGTTAAACGCCGGATCCCATGCCCAGACTGTAATCTCTTTTGTGTCGCTACTTGATCCTTCACTAGATTCCCCACTTGACCCCGTAGAACAAGCAGATAGGACAAGCGCACTAGCTAACAATACGGAAAGTACTTTTGGTAATTTGTTTCTCAATGAAATAACCCCCTCAAGGCTGAATAAAAAATAGATTTAAAAATAAATAAGATGGAAGCGTTTACTTTCTATGCTTCCATCTTATCACCCATGTATGCGGTTTCTTTAGGACTATATTTGTTAGCTTTGGTGCTTTTCTTAGTTCCATTGCTCAATTCACTGCTCTACACATGTACTATTTTTAGATTTTGGCTTTTTATTTAGATTAATTCCATATTTTTCAAACCATTTTAAGTCTTACTCTCCACTGTTTGTCTACTTTTCTCGTCTTCATCCTCCTGTTTTAAAAGAGGTATGGTAATCTTAATGCGAGTCCCCTCACCGATGACGCTGCTAATATCAACTCCATAGCTGTCCCCATACATGAATCTGAGCCTATGGTCCACATTCTGTATCCCAATCCCAGAAAATAACTTTCGATTCCTCTTTGTCTTCGGTAATATTTTTGCATCCGTCGTTTCAGCTGAATCGATGTCCATTCCGTCTCCGTTGTCATTTACTTCACAGACCAAGTGATCATCCTGAACCGAAATCATAATCAGAATTGTTCCCTCTTCTTTATGGTTGAACGCATGAAAAAAAGCATTTTCAATAAACGGCTGCAAAATAAGTTTAGGAATTTGGTAGTCCATACTCTCTGGTTCTATGAAATAATTGACTCGAATTCGATCACCATATCTTACATGATTGATAAACACATAATTTTTTAGTGTATCCAGTTCTTGGCGGACCGTAACGGCACTCTGTACATTGCTGACGGTATTTTGCAGCAAGGTAATTAAGGCATTAATCGTATCAGCAGCCTTTTCTTTATTTCCTTGTTGTACAAGAAATTTAACAGAAGCCAACGTATTATATAGAAAATGCGGATTAATCTGCATTTCGAGCGCTGCAAGTTCGGCTTTCCGCTGCTCTTTCTGAGTCTCTACCAATCGATCTACATACACATTTAATTCGTCAAGTACATAGTTAAAAGCATTGCCCAGCTCCTCCACCTCATATCCGCTTTTGGATACATCAACACGCTGATTAAATCCACTCGTTGGAATCTGTGACATATGATAGACAAGCTCTCTCATGGACTTTGTCATTTTCCTAGTAATGAGATAAACAATAATTAGTGATAGTAAAACAATGGACATGATCATAAGTGTCATTGTTTTTACATTGACCATATTACCCATCGCTGTTTCTCGGTCTAAGAGGTTCACCAGATAAAAATCAAATTCCGGTAAATACTCTGTTAATACCGTAATCTCGCTTCCCTCAAAAGAAAGGCTTTTACTGCCGAGTTCACTCTTTTCTTGCGTACCTACAGCATGCAACAGAGAAGGAACCTGCTGCCCGATCAACTCACTTCGATTACTGGAGATAATTTGTCCCTGTGAACTCATCAGCAGCACATCGTTGCCTTCACTTGTGAAATTCTCATAAAAAGACTGGAAATCCTGATTACGAAACGTGATATACAGTGTTCCATAAATTTTCCCAGTATACTGTTCATATAAAGCTTTAGAGGCAACGAGCACAGGTTTTTGTTCTGTACCTCCCTGATCTCGATCATAATAAAGCTGATACAGAATCTCTCGCGGATTCGCTTTTGTTCGTTTTGTTATCTCATGATTGTTTAATTCATCTACCGTAACCGTCCAATACCAAGGATCTGTCGTATAACTTCGCCCGTTGGCTCCAACAAGTGTTACACCTACATCATAAGCACTTAGGTTCGATATTATCGTCTTAATCCGCTGTGTCATCGCATAGGTTTGCATGGATAAAGATACGGAGTCTGTCTCACTGCTCGACAGATATTTACGGACACCACTGCTTTGAGCAACTAAGGTAGCACTCGTTGCAACCGCATTATTGTATGCTTCAAGATCGGATTTAACCTGTCCTAGTAACTTCTCATTCGTAATACTGAAGGTCTTAAGAAATAAATTCTCAGACATGCGAATGGTAATCGCAACAGATAACAACGAGACCGTAATTATACTGATTAAGGTGACTAAAAACAGCTTTACAAACAAACTTTTCTTGTTCAAATTTGCAAGCTCTCCCCTCATCATATGTTTTGGTTCTCCTGCACCTGTTCTTTACGATACTGACTTGGTGATACCCCGGTCATCTTCTTAAAAACTTTTGTAAAATAACTCTGATCAGAATAACCTACGCGGTCACTAATTTCAGAGATTGACTCTTCTGTTGCTACCAGCATTTCTTTTGCTTTCTCAACTCGCACCTTGTTTACATATTCACTGAAACCTTCATTATTGTTAGCAGAGAAATAACTGGATAGATAAGATGCGTTAAAATGAAATTTCTTTGCCACTTCCGTTAGGGTAATCGGCTCCGCATAATGCTCCTGTATATAGTTTAGCAGACGATAAAAGCTCGGATTCGTTGAAGTGTCCGTCTCTCTCGTAATGCTTTCCGCTTCTTGAATAAAATTCTCAATAAACTGGATTGCATCGCGAGCGTACACAGCCTGATCAATTTGTCTGAAATAATCATATTTTTTCTTTTCAAGTGGCTCGGTTTCAAATTTCAGTTTACTTAGTGTGTTTGTAACATTAAAAATAAAATTGCCAAGCAGAGATTTAAATTCAAATACATCCGTCTCATAATCTAATGATTTCTCATGTATATGTTCGAGGAAAGATGAAAAAGACTTTTGGAATTGTTTACGTTTTAATCCTTCAATCAGCTCTGCCATATCTATCTCTGGCGCCCTAGCAGGTAAAGCAGGTAAATGGTCTGCTTCAAGAACGGGATACGTCGGTAAATAAAATGAGTAACGTTTCAATCTCTCATATTGTTTAGTGTAGACGTTGCCCAATTGGCAGAAATCTTCAAATCGATCACTAATAATAAAATGCAGGCTTTCTATTTGCTCATGCTGCTGAGGAATACGGGAAAGATTCTGTATCAGCTGCTCTATACGATCAGTCCAGGGATCACTCGCATTGAGTAAATAGAGCAGCGTGCCTGGAACGGATTCTAGCTTCATGTACTCTGTTTGCTCTGATTCTGATCGTAAATCATGAAGATACTGATTCACAATTTTTTCGATCTGTCTCTTCTCTAATTTATCTTTTACGGGATTCAGATTTACACCCAGTAGAAGAAACTCTGGATAAGGGAACCGGCGGCAGATGATTTCCGTTGTGATCTCTGCCTCATAACCGGAGAGCATCTTATCGATTGCTTGCACGATCTGTGTCTCTTCCGATCGT
Source organism: Paenibacillus sp. An7 (assembly GCF_009870785.1). Taxonomy (GTDB): domain Bacteria; phylum Bacillota; class Bacilli; order Paenibacillales; family Paenibacillaceae; genus Paenibacillus. The sequence continues at coordinate 23,989 of NZ_WTWX01000014.1, read as the reverse complement.
TCTTCTTTTACCGGTGCCCCCAGTCCTTCTATTTTAGCTGCTGTTTTATGTAAAATAGAGAGCAAATATTCCGCCTCAAGTTTAGGTTTTAAAATATAGTCAGCTACTCCGTTCTGAAACGTAGAACGTACATAATCGAATTCGCTAAAGCTGCTCAGCACGATAACCTCGATAGCAGGATAGCGCTCTTTTACCAACCTTACGAGCTTCTCGCCATCCATAATAGGCATCACGATATCTGTAATCACAATGTGAGGTTGTAACTCTTCTACCAATTCTAGCGCTTCCAAACCATTCGAAGCTTCCCCAACAATAGAATAGCCAGCTTGTTCCCAGTCCAGAAGATGTTTGATCCCCTGTCTAACCAGCATCTCGTCATCGACGATTAGAACCTTGCATAATGATCTCATCCCTTGACCCCCCTGAACTCCGATTCTCTTTTTTCTTTTACTATACACTTTCGTTGATAATTAATAAATGCGTTTTATATTTACCATATTTAACCAATTTAAATCCATAAAATGAATAAAAAAGACGAAATCAGCGTACTTGCTGTTTCGTCTTCTTTTTTCTGGGACGCCGGATGCCCTTTTATATATTGCCGCCTTGATACTCTGTCTCATCTTGCCTCACCTGTTCTCCCTGGCGCTCGAACTGTTCCATGAGGTCTGCTGCATCATCCTGAGGTTCATATCCGATCAGCTGTTTAAGGTAACGAATATCATAGTAGTTATCTGTGTTGGCAGAAGTGCCATATAGACTTAAAAATTTATGTATCTCTGGTGCTTCTATGCATTTATCTGCAAGCTGTACTAAATCTCGCTCTGAGATCCATATATGCGCTGCACGCTCGGAATGCGGTTTGTTATCACCTGGGAAATTACCAATTCGGATATTAATAGAAGAAATTCCGTGTTTGTCCGAATACAGTCTGCCAAGAAGTTCGATATAACACTTGCTCAGTCCATAAAAACTATCTGGACGATAGGGGTCATTCCCGTCGACTTCTTCCCCTACTTTATAAAATCCCGTGGCGTGGTTTGAACTCGAAAAAATAACTCGCTTTACCCCATTACATCTTGCTGCTTCATATAAGTAATACGCTCCCGTTACATTCAACGGCAGTACTTTACCAAGGAAGTCTTCCTCATCTTTAGCCCATCCAATATGGAGGATTGTGTCCACTCCCTTGGTAAGTTCCAGTAACTGATCTGAATTTGTAACATCGAGTGGCAGTATCTTCTTCGTTTCGTCCCCCATTAGATCTGTTGCAATTACTTCGTATTTGCTCGTCTCTCGTAAACCTGCAGCAAGGCAGCTTCCAATTTTTCCGGCAGCACCCGTAATCAGTATTCTTTTACGTTCTGCGTCACGTCCCATGCCAATACCCCCTGTATTATGTCATCACAGAAAGTATTAACCAAAAACCGATAGACATATCACACGGTCAGGCTTCGACTTGCATCATTTTTTGTCTGTATTGGCCAGGCGTTATTCCTTCCTGTTTACGGAACGAACGAATAAAATTCTGCGAATTGTTGTAACGAAGCTTTGCTGCAATGTCTTTTACGGGAATATCCGTTTCGGCCAGCCACTTCTTCGCAATTTGAAATCGGTAAGCAGATAAATATTCACTGAAAAAGTAATTTGTTTCTTTTCGAAACACACTGCTTAAGTAATTAGCATTGTAGTGAAGCCTTGAGGCACATTCTTCCAGTGTCAGATCGGTATCATAATACCGATGAATAAGCTCAATTATTTTCTCCGATATGTTGTGATACTGTGCATCCTGACGATCTCGGAACACTTTAATCATCGGATGGATCACAGCTGTCCAGAACCAATCTTCAATTTCAGCTACAATATGGCAATCCAGCAATTCCTCAAATAACGTTCCTGTTCCATAATAAATCTGCTTCAAGCTAATACCGGATTCTTGCATCGTAATCAGCAGGTTATTCAGCAGACGTGATAACGGAACCTGGTACTCCTGCGGTGACATCTCCGTGGCAAACACATGCCTAAGCAGCTGTTCGAGCAGATCCTTTGCTTTCTCAGCATTTGCGAGCTTAACCGCATCCAGCAGCTCGTTTTCTAGATGATTGGGATAATTGAGTTTTAAATAAGGTTTCCCCGAGTTAATATTTTCAAATTGAATGATAATGCCGTCCCCAAGAGTCATGCGATGCTTTAACGCCTCTAACCCTTCTTTATAAGCGATGGAAAGGGTGCGGATATCATGGAACGGAAGACTCATGCCAATGCTGACCTGCACGCCTAAGTAACTTGTAATCTCACTCATTAGCTGCTCTGTTGCGGTATAGATTTTAGCTTGAAAAGCCGTCTTTTCACTCTCCTCGCTGCCAATAAGGGTGACAACCGTATGGTCAATCATCACGGGAGCCAGCTGTTCTTCCTCCGGAATAAGCTCTTCCACCATATTCTGCACAGCAAATAATAAAAGCTCTAAATCTTGCTTCTCATATCTCGTCTGCTCAAGTGTCCCTATTTGTATAGTAAGCACTGACATTGTCTTCCACTCCTCAAGCTGCCGGCTGTAATCAAACTGCTCTAGCTTGTCATGCAGCTCTTTTGCCTTCACCTTGCCTTGGAAAGCACGAATTAAAAAAAAGGTACGCACTTGCTTAAGCTGCTTTCTTACTTCATCTTCTAATCTCGATTTTGATTGAAATAAAGCATGAACCTGCTCTCCGATCAGTTGAAATTCGTTGCTCGTCTTCTCATCTACACTCCGGTGGCCAAATTGTTTCAGTAGCAATTTAATGGGCGAATACATCCGTTTTGAACCCAGCCAGGCAATCGTGACGCAAATAAGCAGAATGAGTAAACAGGCATAAAGCGTGTACGCTCCAATTTTTTTGGATTCACTGGTCATACTTTGAATAGAATCATAGCTGACATAAGTCCAGTCATTAAAATCAGAACGATAATAGGTTATGGAAAAAGGTTCATCCCCAATATGGGACTTATATTGCCCTGAAGCACCGTTCAATTGCGTGAGACTTTGAATGCCTGTTTTCTCCGCAGGCTGGCCGATTAATGATTCATCCGAGTGCAAAATAATCTTGCCCTGCTCATTCACAATCATCAGTCCGCTTAGATCGGAATGATTCGTACCCAGCAAGGACTGCACATCACAGGCAGGAATGCTCGCGATTGCCAGCCCATGCGGATCAAGTCCTCTTGAAGGGAGTTGTTTCACAAGACCTATGCTGTAGGAGCAAGCTGAATTATTGGCATTTTCTTCGCTGTAGAACCATGTAGATGGATTCAAAGACCAAGAGGTTGAGTCAGGAAGCTCCATCAGGCTCGCCAGCTGATCATGATAAGGGTACTCATCAAACTTATATAGACCGGAATTTTTAATCATCCAGTTATAACGCTCATTAATGAGAATGACATCTTCGAGCTTGGTATCGAATGATTGCATATAACGGATTTCAGTACGCAAGTCGTTATACATTATGAAATCGCTTTCAGTTATATTTAAATTAAGAGCTTTCTTCATGAAAGACGAATTAATTACCTGATTAAGTGTTTGGTTGACAGTCGTTAACTTTTGCTCTACATTGGATTTAATTTGCATGATTAACATTAACTTACTTTCATTTACGTTTTTCTGTATTTCATTGTAAGATGTTAAATAAGAAAATGTACCGATAAAAATAACCGGAAGCGTGCTTAATAAGAACCCGAATATCGTCATTTTTGATAGAAAACTTAAAGAACGCACTTAAGGATCACCTACACTTCAATTGTCATATTTATCGTACTGTTATTGTAGTGGAACAGCCCTTTTTCGAGCAATAATCATCTATCTGTCAGATAATCATGATCTTAGATTCAAGAGCAAGAATTGGGGGAACGAGCGATTCTCTCATTCTAAATAAGAAGGAGGCAGAATGCTGATGAAAGGGTTCCAATCAGGTAATCAATTATTTGTAAGCTCTTCCATTATTTTCATTATACTTCTATTTGTAAGCGCATGCAGTAATAATTCTTCAGAACAATCAAATGCTGCCTCGATCGAGGATTCACCCATCTCCATTATGCTCCCCCTTCACTTCCCTACACCCCCAAGTAATGAAATGCAGTCCATGCTGGAAGAATGGAGCGGCTTTAGCCTAGATATTAACTGGATTCCTGATGGAATCTATAGCGATAAGATGAATACTGCCTTAACAACGAATTCCTTAAAGAAAGTGACTTTTGTTAGAAATGTGGACTATCTTCTCCTGAAAAATACAATAAGATCCGGTGCATTCTGGGAGATCGGACCTTACTTAGAGGATTATCCTAACCTTAAATACTTAAATAAAGATATTCTGAAGCAAACATCTGTTGATAATCGCATTTATGGTTTATATACAGAGCGTCCATCGTCACGACAAGGCGTGATCATTCGGCAGGATTGGCTCGATCATCTAGAGCTTACCGTGCCGCGAACTCTTGAAGAATTGTATGAGGTTCTTCACGCTTTTACATATAATGACCCTGATGGAAACGGAAAGGCAGATACGATTGGCCTTGCGGACCGTAACGATCTAATCTATGGAGCGTTCAAGACCGTCAGCTCGTATTTCGGGACACCTAATAACTGGAGTATGGAGGAAGGCACATTTATACCAGAGTTTGAGACACAAGCTTATATGGAGACAATGAACTTTTTTAAAAAACTATATAATGAGCAGCTCATTAACCGTGATTTTGCTGTGACAAGCAAAGACGTGCAGCGAAATATGATCATAAGCGGCAAAGCCGGGGTCTATATTGGAAGCATGACCGATATTCAGCGCTTATATGAGGAAGCTAAAATAATAAATCCAGATGCTACATTTACTTTATCCAACCGGATTAAAGGCCCTGACGGATACCGGGTATGGTCCATACCGAATTTTAACGGATTATATTTATTTTCTAAAAAGGCAATCAAGACAGAAGAAGAACTAAAGCACATTTTAGCTTTCTTTGACCGCACAATGAATAAGGACATTGCAAATTTATTGAAATACGGCATAGAAGGTAAGCATTATACGCTAGAGAACGGTCAAGTTCGCCTGCCAGAGGAAACAACTCAGCTGCGCATTCAAGAAGTAAATGCCTTTTATATGTTGATGATTGCGGACATGAATAACCCAAGTGTTATGGAGGTGGCGGAGAAGGAGACCTTAACAGCTTTAGCAGACCAGCTTAGCGAGGATAATGAAAACTTTCTCGTTGCAGACCCGGCGGCTCATTTGGAATCAAAGACGTATGATGAGCGGAACGCAGAACTCAGTAAAATTATCACGGACGCTACTTACAATTATATTCTTGGCATCTTAACAGAGCAGGAATTTCAGCAGGAAACAAAGCGCTGGCGTATAAATGGCGGCAATACAATTATTAAAGAGTTGTCTGAAGCTTTATAAAACTAACAATTGGATTCACCCCAAGTAGATTCTGCTTGGGGTTCTTAGCATATTTTACATCATGCAAGTAAACTGCGGTCCCTCTTTTCCTGCACTCAAGCAGCACTCTTAGCGCGATTCCCCCTCTTTTTCTCTCTCTATCTGTCATACAAAACTAGTGCATCATTTCCCACGCAATAATCATTTCATCAGACTCTTGCTGTTATGCCTGCATATGAGCAAATGATTGTATACGATACATACGCCATTCGGTAGTGTTTAGTGTGTAAGCCAAATCTCATCGTTAAATGGAGGTCACAAAGGAATGAAAAAGAAAAAGCCTTTATCCTTGGCTCTAAGTGCTGTCATGTCCCTAACACTGCTTCTTTCTGCCTGCTCCGGCGGAAACGGTTCAGGCACAACATCTAACGGATCCGGTGATACGGGTTCCAACGCAAACGGCAGTACACCGAAGGATGACAGCCCAGCACAAATTACTATCATGCTGCCGCTGAATACGGCGGAGACTCCTACCGACACCATTAAAAATGAACTAGAGAAGCTGACAAACACAAAACTTACGTATCAATTTTTCCCAGCAGATACATACGAGGAGAAGCTAAACACCGCATTTGCTACCGGCTCGCTGCCGCAAGCGACTTATTTAAAAAATGCTACAACCTTCTTGCTCATGCGTGAAGCAATTAAGGAAGGACAGTTCTGGGAGATTGGCCCTTATTTAAGCGAGTTCCCCAATCTCAGCAAATTGAAGCCAGAAGTACTTGATAATACAAAGGTCGAAGGTAAATTATATTCTTTATATCTCGGCCGCCCGCTTGCCCGTCAAGGAATTATCTATCGTAAAGACTGGGCAGATAAGCTGAATATTGCTCCTCCTGAAACAACAGAAGAGCTGTTCGCTATGGCTAAAGCATTTACTGAGCAGGACCCTGACGGTAATGGTCAAAATGATACAACAGGTATCGCAGATCGTAATGAGCTCGTTTTTGGTGCTTTTAAGACCGTATCCTCCTGGTTCGGTACACCGAACAACTGGGGCGAGAAAGACGGCAAGCTGCTGCCTGAATTTATGTTCCCTGAATATATCGATACCATGAACTTTTTTAAATCTCTTCGTGATAACGGTTACATGAACCAAGATTTTGCTGCAACAAGTAAAACAGATGCTGTTAATTTATTCACGAGTGGTAAAGCAGGAATTTATATCGGCGGATCTATGCCGGATATTACAACCCTTGATAAGGACTTGGTCAAAAACGTACCAACCGCTGTTCTTGATGCACACAGTATGGTGAAAAGCCCAGACGGCAACATTCATCAATGGATGATTGCAGGTTATAACAACCTGGTATTGTTCCCAAAAACAGCAGTCAAGGATGAGGCAGAACTCAAGAAAATCCTTGGTTTCTTCGACAAAATGATGACACCAGAAGTAGCTAACCTCATGTTCTGGGGCATCGAAGGCACGCACTATACCGTTGTAGATGGAAAGGCGAAGCCATCCGAAGATAAAGAACTGACAGAACGTGAAGTGAAAGGCTATAAGGACAGTGTCATCGGTGAAGCAGAAACCAATGGCATGTATGAGAGCTTAAATGAGCTGCCAGGACGTATTCATGCGGAAGAGCTTATTAAGGAGAATGAGAAGTACGGCGTGAAAGACCCTACTGCTGCACTGGATTCAGCTACGTACGCATTGAAAGGCGTAGAGCTGCAACAGACCATTACCGATGCTACGTACAAGTTTATCTATGGACAAATCGACCAAGCCGGCTTTGAAAAGGAAATTGAGAAATGGAAGAAGCAAGGCGGCGAGCAAATGATCGAGGAGTTTAATGCAAGTTACAAAAATTAAAAGCAGGAGGCCCGTATAAATCGGCCTCTCACTTAGGCAGAAGGCAGTGCATGCAGATCGTTTCCTAGAGCTTGTATTCAAGGAACAGCAACTATAGCTCAATTAAGGAACACTCTGCTCGCACTGCTTATTATGCCAGAGCAGCTTCTTAGCCCCTAGGGGAGTCAACTTTGGAAGGATGAGGACTTATGGAGGAGATCGTGACCAGCCGACAAGTTGCCAAAACATATCCCGCATGGCGCAAGCGTTTTTGGCGGAATAAATGGCTGTATCTCATGATTGTGCCCGGCATTATTTATTTTCTTATCTTTAAATATATCCCGATGTTTGGACTTGTCATTTCGTTCCAAGATTATAAACCGTTCAAAGGCATACTAGGGAGCGAATGGGTAGGATTTAAGCATTTTGAGCGGCTGTTTACTGAGCCAGATTTCTGGAACATTTTATCTAATACATTACTATTGTTCGGCATGAACCTCCTATTTTACTTTCCCATACCTATTATCTTGGCCTTAATGCTTAATGAGGTACGAATTACGTTTTTTAAAAGGTTCTTTCAAACCCTGGTTTATCTGCCCCATTTCATGTCATGGGTCATCATCGTATCCATCAGTTATGTCATGCTGACCATGGACGGCGGCATTGTCAATGAACTGCTTGTTCAACTTGGCTTTAGCAAAATTAATTTCCTGCTTAGTCCTGAGTGGTTCCGTCCGACCTATATTATTCAAGTGATCTGGCGTGAAGCGGGATGGGGAACCATTATATATCTGGCGGCAATTGCAGCAGTAGATCCTCAGCTGTATGAAGCAGCAAGGATGGACGGTGCAGGACGGCTTCGTCAAGTGTGGCATATTACGCTTCCTGCCATTCGCAGTGTAATTATCGTCCTATTAATATTGAAAATTGGCGATGTTCTGGAGCTTGGCTTTGAGCACGTATACCTGCTGCTCAATTCAATGAATCGGGATGTTGCTGAAATAATTGACACCTATGTGTATACCGCTGGACTGAGACAAATGCAATTCAGTTATAGTGCTGCAGTTGGCTTCTTCAAGTCACTTGTTGGTTTAGTACTCGTTATGCTGGCAAATCACTTATCCAAAAAAATGGGTGAAGAAGGCATCTATTAATGCCAAGGGAGGATTCATTATGGTAGAAGATCGTACGCTTAGCGGTCGACTGTTCGTTGCGGTTAACTATACGCTGCTGACGATTATCGCACTTGTTACCGTGCTCCCGTTCATCCACGTGGTAGCGGGCTCGTTTACGACGAACGCCGAGATTGCAGCCAAGAAATTTGTTCTTATTCCAACGGTTTGGAGTCTCGAGGCCTATAAGTTTATTTTTTCAACGGATACCATTTTCAGAGCACTGAGTGTATCGATTGGTGTTACGGTGATAGGCACACTAATCAGTATGTTCGTCACATCGCTAATGGCCTATGGATTGTCGCGTCGCGATCTAGACGGACGAAATATAATTATGTTCCTCGTTGTATTTACGATGCTGTTTAGCGGCGGGATGATCCCCACTTTTTTGGTGGTTAAGGAGCTTGGCCTGATTGACAGCTACGCAGCACTTATACTGCCATCAACGATTGGTGCATTTAACATGATTATACTCAAGAACTTCTTTCAGAACATACCGGAAGGACTTGAAGAATCAGCTAAAATTGATGGCTGTAATGACTTTGGAATCTTATTTCGCATTGTTCTGCCGCTCTCTATGCCGGCAATTGCAACCATTTCCCTTTTTTACGCCGTTACCTACTGGAATACGTATTTGAGCGCTATTCTGTATTTGAACGACAGCCAAATGTGGCCGATTCAAGTACTACTTCGTCAGATCGTTGTTCTTGCATCGGGGATGGATTACAGCTCAAACCTGGATTCTGCCGTTCCTCCGCCTGATCAATCAGTCAAGATGGCGGTAATCGTCGTAGCTACTCTGCCGATTTTACTAGTGTATCCATTCCTGCAAAAGCATTTTGCCAAAGGAGCTATGCTTGGTTCTATTAAAGGCTAAAGAGATAGCCGCCTAAACTCGATTAGAGGAGAGTAGATCAGATGATTAAATCAGATGTGGCAAAAACACCTATGCAATGGGCTGCAGCTGCGGCAGATGCCATCATGGCAACGTATACACCAGGCGAACTTCCGCCAGCCCATCGCTGGCATTATCATCAGGGTGTCTTTTTATGTGGGGTTGAGCAGATTGCTGAGCAGTTGGGAGAGACTCGGTATGACGAATATATTCAAGGGTATATCGATGATCTAGTGGATGAGCAAGGAAACCTCCTCTTCGCACGGGACGAGCTGGATTCCATACAGGCAGGGCTTTTATTGTTCCGCCAAGCTGAGCAGACGGGGAAACCGCAATATAAAGTGGCAGCAGATAAGCTCCGAAGTTTATTTGGAACCTTAAACCGAACCGCGGAAGGCGGATTTTGGCACAAAGATAAATATCCTCATCAAATGTGGCTGGATGGGTTATATATGGGCGGTGTATTTGCTCTAAAGTATGCTGACACCTATGGGGATGAGGAACTACGGGAAGAAGTATTGCGGCAAGAACGGCTGATGCGTAAATACATGAAGGATGAGCGGACGGGGCTGCTTTATCACGCTTGGGATGAAAGCAAGCAGATGCCGTGGGCAGATCCTGATACAGGCTGTTCACCTGAGTTCTGGGGCCGATCGCTCGGTTGGTATGGATTGGCACTTGCTGAGTTTATCACACTGCTCCCCGAGGAGCATCCGAGCCATGCTGAGCTGAAAGAGGAGCTGCGGGCATTCGTAGAAGCAATTATTAGCTATCAAGATGAAGAGACAGGCCTATGGTATCAAGTTGTAGATAAAGGCAGCCAACCAGATAACTGGGTGGAAACCTCCTGCTCAAGCTTATTTGTTTACACGATTGCTAAAGCTGTTCAGCAGTCTGCTGCTGACGATTCCTGTATGTCCTCTGCCCGCAAAGGCTTCGCTGGGCTCGTTCAGATGATGGAAACCGACGATCTTGGACACTTGGTAATGCCGTCTATATGCATCGGTACCTCTGCAGGGGATTACGAGAATTATGTAACTCGCCCAGTTAGTAAAAACGATCTGCATGGCGTTGGCGCATTTATCATGGCGGCAGTTGCTATGCAGGATAAGATGACGAAATAGCATTACACAAAAATATAAAACGGCATATAATATAACTAACAGATCTCGCCCGCACCTCTGCTTATGCATGTGGAACAGGGCGAGACATTTTTGTTTTATGGACTTGGTTCAAGCCTCGTTATACCCATTCTCTCCATAAGGCTGAAGCTTCTCAAGCCAGCTTGCCTCTAATTTTTTTAATGCATCTTTTACATCAAAAAAGATATTGCCCTCTGGGATTTTTAATTTTTCCACAACTTCAATCGCAAAAGCTTCTTCCCCGCACTCTTTCCATTCTTCTTGAAGCCTGCGGTTACGATGACTTCCCATATTCAGCATAAATTGTTGACCATTCAGGCTTTTCAGGTTTGGTGTACTTGCTACATATCTTTTTCCATTTTCTTTATTGCGAATTTGATAAACGCCGGCCTCTGTCTTTATTTCTTTTGCCAGTTGTTTTAACTCTTCTCTGCGATTTGCCATTTTACGACTCTCTCCTTCCTGCGGGGTAAGCCAGTAACTGCTTCCATCCTCTTCCCGGCTGAGTATGCCATAGTCCACCATTGATCTGCGGAGCAATACATAGTCCTCATAAACTTGATCCAGAATCCCGTTCACTTCCGACTCGGAATATACTTTGCCCGGGTCAAAACGTTTTGCAATCTCATTCATAATAATGAGTCGATATTTCTCTTGCACTGCAAAAGTCTCGAGCGGTCCATCTGTACCAAAAGGAAAATATTTAGTCAGTACTTTCTCCTGCTCAGCGGTCAAATCAGTCTCCTTATTGGTAGCTTGGCCTGCTCTGTTATTAGGCGGAATCAAAGGCATGACAGGGGTATCGTGATCTCGCGAGTGCAACAGTTCCATTACAGCCAGCAGCACTTTTGCTTGTCTCTCCTTCTCCCTAAGTACAAACCGATGATTGCGAATCGTTGAAGTAGAGCCGATTCCTAATTCTTTTTGAATTTCCGCATCTTTTTTTCCTTCATAAAATTCTGCCAGCAGCCTGCGCTGTATATCAGAGAGTCCGCTCACTTTCTTGTCCTGTGAGATCAAGAACTGAAATACCGACCCATGTTCTTCTTGAATATGGATCTGTATATATCTGAAAGATTCATATAAGACTTCATTGTGAGGATAAATCACTCCTTTCTCAGCGGTATAACCACAGCAGACACAGATATATTCGGTCTCTGTCTCGATATATCCGCGCTTGATTTCCTCCAATGAGGCATCATATGCAAAATCATGGTGTTGTTCCGTCATAACACTTCCCCCTCTTTTGTTTATATAGATATATTATGTTCTTGTTTGTTAATTGTCAAACATAATAAATATTTGTTTGTTCAAATATAGACGTAGATGAGTTAAAGTCTATATTTTTCTACTGATGATATCCAAAGAACACCTTGTACACAGCAAAAAACCTCCGCCTAACATCGGGCGAAGGTTTCTATAGTATACGTTTATTTCTATGTTCCTATAGTTTAAAACGTTCGATAATTTCCTTCAACTCATCAGCAATGCTTGATAAAGCTGCAGCAGAAGAAGCGACCTCTTCCATCGCTGCAAGTTGCTCTTCTGAAGCAGCAGATCCTTCCTGTGCTCCAGCAGCGATCTCATCAGATATAGCAAGTGCAATCTCAAAGACTTCATTCACTTGATCCACAACAGAATCCATTTGCTTAGACGCGATGGATACTGCCCCCATCTCTGCTGCTACTTCCTGAATAGAGGCTAATATAGATCTAAAATGCTCGCCGGCTTCATTAACTGCAGTAATTCCCTTTCCAATTTCCTGCGAAGCAGAGGACATAGAAACAGACGCTTCCGTCGTACCCTGCTCCATTTCATGCGTGAGTTGTGCTATATCTGCTGCTGAAGCAGCGGACTGCTCCGCAAGCTCTTTGACCTCTTTAGCAACGACGGCAAAACCTCGTCCATGCTCTCCTGCTCTTGATGCTTCTATGGAAGCATTTAAAGATAGGATGTTGGTCTGTTTCGCTATATTCGTGATGATTTCAACGATCTGACGAATTTCCATCGTTTTGCTGCCAAGCCCTTCAATCACTTCATTCAAGTTTGATGCAGACGTACCGATATGCTTCATTTGTACGCTTGCCTGCTCAATCTGCTCCATCCCTGCTTGGGATTCAGCTGATACTTGTTTGGTAGCAGAGGTGACGTCCTCTGCTTGAAGACTAATCTCCTTTATACCCGCTGACATTTCAGCAACCTGCTGCTTTGCTTCTCCAAGCACTTGATTGGAGTGCAAGATACCGACAGCCGTTTGCTGCATAATACTCGCTACCTGCTCTGTAGCACTCGTCGTCTGCTCTGAGCTGGCAGCCAGCTCCTGAGAGGACGATGCTAGCTGCTGAGAAGTATCATTTACTTCACTCAGTACGGACCGCAGAGATTTAGTCATTTTATTGAATCCTTCTGCGAGCAGTCCGTACTCATCACGCTGTTTTACCGACAGGTCTATGGTTAAATCCCCGCTTCCTACTGTCTTTGACGCGTGGACTAGTCCTCTGATCGGCTTATATAGACTCCGAATAACAGGAATCATGATGAGAATTCCGACAATAGAGGAAAATAAAAGCACAAGCCCCACAGTTTTTAACATAGGGATAGATACTTGCTCATATTCATCGAGATCAAATTCCGCTACGATTTTCCATCCTGTTAATGGCTGATTTATAAAGTAACCACTTTTATTTTGACCTGATATCGAATAATTTAGTGTTCCTTCCTCACTGCTTACAATCTGATCAGATAGAAGTTCCGTGGTGCTCGAGCCTGCACCAAAATGGGTATGAACTAGGTAGTTCCCCTTCTGATCAACAAGATAGATAACCCCTTTTTCTCCAATCTTTATTTCGTTTACTGTAGAGGTGAGTGAATTTAGTCCCAGCTGAATACTAGCAACACTTTTCCCATCAGATAAACGTTTTGCTAGAGTCACTACCACATTACCTGTTGAAGCTGATTTATAGGGCATACTTATGACTGAATCGCTCGTTTCCAAAGCTTCTTTATACCAATCTTTCTCTTTTACTACCTCGTCGTTACTAAGTGATGGTGATTTCATTCGTAATCCGGTTGCATCCGTTACTATAAGTATCGATTCAATCTGCGGGTTACTGTCTCTCATGTTGTCTATCAGTTGCTGTACAGCAGGATTTCTATTCGCAATCTGGGCTGAACTCGTTTGCATGGAGATTAAGCTAAGATTTGCTTTTTGATTCTCTAACAATGAATCAATCTGCTTGCTGACGAGCAGCAAAGATTGTTTCCCCGTCTCCAAATCCGCTTGGCGGATCTCCTGATCTGCTGTTCGAAACGAAAATACAGCGGTAACGATACTTGGGATGAACAAGAAGAGGACAAACATAGTAATCAGTTTTACTCTTATTGACATCAAGCTTTTCTTTGGTTTTTCACTCAAAAAAACGACCCCCTTCTGCCTGAATAGTAGTTACAATGAAATGAGTTCAGATGGTTTATCTGACCGAACATAACAAAAGTAACTTATATATCGGCATATCGGGGGTTTATTTTTATGATTGATATCACTATCCGTATTCAACAGGAAGTCCTACGTTGTTCCAATTCTGACACCCATCTGGGTAATCCAGCGGCGGTAGGCTACAGATAAGAGATCTGCTTTGTGATTCAACTCTGCTTGTAAGTCAAGGGGCAGCAGCTAGCAGACCCGAGGATTGTCGGTGTTTAAGCCTATACTTATAAATTCTTCGCGTTAAATGTATCTCCACCTTGCAGCGTACCATTCTCAAAACCTTTGTAGAACCAGCGCTTCCGCTGCTCAGATGTGCCGTGTGTAAAACTCTCCGGCACAACGTAGCCTTGAGCTTTCTTCTGGATCGTATCGTCTCCTACAGCGCTTGCCGCCGTTAAAGCTTCTTCCAGGTCACCTTCCTCAAGCAGATTCATACCTTGCGCATGATTCGCCCACACACCGGCTAAATAATCGGCTTGCAGCTCAAATCGAACTTGATACTTGTTATATTCCTGCTTGCTTAGCTGCTCTCGGTATTGTGCCAGCTTGTCCGATGTACCTAACAGTGTCTGTACATGGTGACCCACCTCGTGAGCGATCACATAGGCCATTGCAAAGTCACCAGGCGCCTGAAATTCTTGACGCAGCTCGTCGTAGAAGCTTAGGTCAATATACAGTTTCCTATCGCCAGGACAGTAAAATGGCCCTACCGATGAGCCCGCTGTTCCGCAGGCCGACTGAACGCTTCCTGTATAGAGAACAAGAGTCGGATTCTCATACCTCTTTCCTTCTTTCTTGAAAACCTCTGTCCACACATCCTCTGTATCGGCCAGAACAACAGATACGAACTCAGCTAGTTCCTTCTCTTCCGCTGTTTCCGTGTAGGATGTTCCCGTGTCCGATCCTCCGCCCGCAAGACCACTCAGTATATCAGCAGTATTTCCGCCGCCAAGTAGTGTAACGATCAGCAGGATAACGATACCTCCAATCCCACCGCCGATTAGTCCCGTCCCTTTCCGTCCTCTCCGGTCCTCTACATTAGAGCTTGCCCTTCTCCCTTTCCACTGCATATTGTTCCCTCCTAGGTCTATTCGATATTAAAAATCTATACTCATCATGTGATATGTATATCGCTTCAAATAGGATTTACCCTAAAAAGGCCCAGTTATCTCAGCTAGTGACAAGACATAATAGTCTCTTGGATATGTCCTTAAAAAGAATAGCTAGTTATCACCGGCCGTTCTCTCCGAGCTCCAGCTAACAGCTTGCGCTTCCGTGCGGTTTTTCTTATGAGGGATATATTAAAATAAACATCCAGTATATGGGTTGTTTACCACTCTTACTTTCGTTAGAATAAATACCAGTATCTTCATACGAACTCTCATTCATTTTATTAGAAGACAAGTTACAAATTTGGACTACATTCCTGACAGGAGGATTTATTACTTCATGACTTTTACTAAACAATCATCAAAAACAACACAAAAACTGCTCACCGTACTCTTAGCTGCCGGTCTCGTTCTTGCCCCAGCTGGAGCTTTCACCGAAACCGCAAATGCTGCTTCAGCTATGATTACGAAACCTGCAAATATTGAAGTCGATTCACAGACAGTTACTTGGGAGTTCCCTCCTTTTGTACAGAATGGAACGACCTTTGCCCCGCTTAGACAAGCAGCAGTTGCCCTCAAAGGAAAAGTAAAGTGGAACCAAAGCACACAAACCGTGCAAATCGAGAATCACGGGGATCTCATCTTCCATAAGGCAGGAACCAACATCATCACGATAAATGATGTCAAACTTACCTTACCTGCGAATTCCAAAAATATGTCCGGAACGCTGATGATCCCGCTGCGCTCTCTATCTGATGCCATGAAATCAACGCTTCAGCTGACAAATACATCTACACTCATGAACATCGTACTGAAGTCCGACCAGGTCACGAAAATAAATAAAGACTTGGTATCCATTGACTCCTATTTACAGACATCTGGGTTCTCCGGCATTGCACTTGTCGCCAAGGACGGAGAAGTTACCCTTAGCAAGGGATATGGCCTATCTAAAGAAAATGCACTCGTAAGGCCGGATCAAAAATCACGAATTGCCTCTATAACAAAAGGATTTACATCAGCTGCCATCATGCAGCAAGTAGAAGCCGGCAAACTTTCGTTAACAGACAAGTTATCCAAGTACGTAACCGGTGTTGATCGCGGAGATGAAATTACACTGCATATGTTGCTGTCTCATACATCCGGCCTTCCTTCCAATTTCACAAGAGAAGAAGGAATAACGCTAGAGGATACCTTAAAAGAAATACGCACCAAAAAGCTGATGGCTGAACCTGGAGCAGAATATCGCTACAGCAACAATGGCTACATTTTATTAGCCCATATCCTTGAGAAAGTAACCGGTGAGGAGTACGGCTCTTACTTACAGAAACATATATTTACTCCGCTTGGAATGAAAGATACAGGTACGGCTGTTAAAGGGACCAACACAATTAAAGGATTCGTGGATCAGAGTGGAAAATGGGTCCCAGCAGATTATTACGTCTCCCAGTCGGGAACAGGTACGCTCTATTCCACTGTCGATGATCTTCTCAAATGGGATCAAGCACTCAAGGACGGAAAAGTAGTCAGCGAAGAATCTCTTAAGAACATGTTCACTCCGTATTCTGAAAAGAATTATGGATATGGATGGATGATCAGCGAAACTTCCAAAGGTCTTAACGTCTTCCATAATGGTTCTGGAACGGGCTATTCTACAGGCATTATGCGTGATCTAGGTAACGGAGTGACGATTGTTCTTCTTGGCAATCATGCCAGCATGGATACGATCGGGATGATGAATGAGATTCGTAAACAGGTAATCGCAGCAAAATAAACAAATGACATTCATGCTCATTAAAATAATCTACTCACATTACTAACTATTTTAAGGGAGGTTTACCGTTGTCACCATTTGAGGACTCCTTTATCAGAACGAATCATGAGCAGGATATGCTGATCCGTATTCGGACGGTGGCTAACCGGCACATCGAAGGAGCAAGACTTGCTGATGAAAAGAATGAGCTCAACTCCGCACTGATCTCTGATCTGCTTGAGGAAGGATATCATACCTATTCTGTACCGAACGAATACGGGGGTAACCCAATTTCGCTTCCTTTTTTCCTTATGTGTCAGGAGCAGATTGCTATGGTTGACGGGCCTGCTGCACTTGCTATCGGCTGGCATCACATCACGATGTTTAACCTTGCTTTTCATCGGCACTGGAATGAATCTGTCTTTCACTCCTTGTGCAAAGATGTGATAAAGAAACAAGCACTGATCAATGCAGCCGACTCGGAGTCCGCAACAGGCAGCCCTTCTCGTGGAGGAAAACCGCAGACGAAAGCACGTAGGGGCAGCCATGGATATATCCTAAACGGCCGAAAAACGTTCACTTCCTTATCTACTGCACTTAGCTATTTTATCGTCTCTGCGATGGATGAGGACACAGGCGAGGTCTCCGAGTATTTGATTCATAGAGATATGCGAGGGGTTTCTATTGAACCTACATGGAATATGGCTGGTATGAGGGGAACAGCAAGTCATGATCTGGTGCTAAAGGAAGTGCTGCTTCCTGAACATGCACTTGTCTTTCATCGCCCTCCGAAACCTACGGGGATACCGAATGTGTATCTACTTAATATTCCAGCTGTATATCTTGGAATAGCACAGGCAGCACGTAATGAAGCTGTTCGGTTTGCTGCGAGTTATCAGCCCAACAGTCTAACGCATCCTATTTTAGAACTCCCTCATATTCAGCAAAAACTAGGTCAGATTGAACTTGAACTGACCACAGCAAGGCATCTATTATACAGCGTTGCAGAACGTGTGGAGCGCCTGGGCCCTTCCCCTGCAAAAGATCATTTGCAGCAGATTGCACCCGATCTTGGAGCAGCTAAAGTGGTTGCCGTTCAGACAGCACTCTCCGTTGTAGATATAGCGATGCGCATCACTGGAGTTCATAGCCTTTCTATGAATAGTCCTTTGCAGCGTTATTACCGAGATGTTCGGTTTGGACTTCACAATCCGCCGATGGATGACGTAGTTCTTGGACAACTTGCAAAGCGGTCTATTACCAAACATTCTGCTGAATATTCATCTAAGAGTGAAGCGTAGCTCTGCTTCGTATAGCAGCCAGATAGACAATAGTCTATCTGCAAAAAACCTCCCATAATCCATAGTGGATCGGAAGGTTTTTTTATTCAAAATACACTCTCTTAATCTTATCCCTTATAGCTGTCCTGCCAGCGAAGCAGACGATTCTCTAATAACCGCACAACGGAGTCTGATAATTTACCCACTAGAGCGAAAATGGTAATCCCCACAAACATCACATCCGTTTGCATAAAAGACCGTGCTTCTTGAATCATATAGCCCACTCCTGTATCTGCCCCGAGTAACTCAGCAACGACAAGGCAAAGCCACGCGATACTTAACGATAACCGAATTCCAAGCAAGATATTAGGCAGTGCAGCAGGAATGACTAGTTTCACAACTTGTGAGAAACGGCTGAACTCCATGACACGGGCGACATCGAATAGTTTTGAATCCACATTGCGAACGCCAAGGAAAGTGTTCACATAGAGCGGGAAGAACGCACCCATCGAAATCAGCAATACTTTAGATAGTTCGCCAAAACCGAACCACATAATGAATAAGGGAGTAATCGCAAGCAGCGGGATCGTTCGAATCATTTGAACGGATGGATTCAGCACTTCTTCAACAGGTCTGTACATGCCGACAAGCATACCGAGTATTAACCCGCTGCTCGCTCCAAATAAAAAACCAAGCGAAGCCCTCACGACACTAATCCGCAGATGATGCGGTAACTCCCCAGAGCTTGTTAGATAAAAATACTGTTTTACAATCAGCCATGGCGATGAGAACATCTGCTGGGAGATGACGCCTGTTCCGCTAAGAATTTGCCAAAGTGCAATAATACCTACAGGAAGCAGTGCTCCTCGTAAAAAGAGTCTCCCTTTTCCTCCCATTCCTTTTCGAGTTTGCCTCTTACTTATTTGTACAGACGGATTTTTTCGTAATGTCAGTGGTAAAGCCATCTTCACTTCGCCCCTTTATATCTTATATTTGTATTGCTAACGCCTGCTTAAATACTGTACGCTTCCTGTTCCTCCCGATGATCAAGCTCTTCTAGTACATGCGTACGCAGCTCTGTGAAAGCACGGCTTGTTCTTTTGCGAGGATAAGGCAGGTCAATCGGGACAACTGATTTTATTCGTCCGGGGCGCCGGTCCATCACAACAACACGGGTTGATAAAAACACCGCTTCATCAATGTCATGCGTGACGAGGACCATTGCTGTTTTATTCGTTTGCCATATATCCAGCAGTGCCTCCTGCATATGCCCCCTCGTGAAAGCATCAAGCGCTCCAAATGGCTCATCTAGCAGCAGTACTTCAGGTTTACGAAGAAGGGCTCTCGCGATAGCTACTCGCTGAGACATCCCGCCTGATAGCTGCCGTGGATAGGATTTTTCAAAACCATTCAATTTAACCAGCTCGATCAGCCGCTGTACATCATTTCTTACATCTGGATTTTTGAGAGACAGATCAGCTGCGATATTTTTCTCTACATTCAGCCAAGGAAATAACCTCGGTTCTTGAAAAATAAATCCCTTCTCTTGAGAAGGACGCTCCACCCTTTTCCCCTTGAGCAGGACCTCTCCTTCATAATCGCGATCAAGCCCTGCTATAATTTTAAGCAAGGTACTTTTCCCGCATCCACTAGGTCCGATGACCGTAGTAAAGTCTCCTTCCTTCACAGACAAATCTATGGAATCCAGTACATGGGTATTGCCTTGCTCGCTTCGGAACGTTTTACTAACCTCATTAATCTCTAATATGTAGCGTAGTTCCTCATTTAACATCTACAGTCCCTCCGATTCATTATCAATGTTCTTGATCTTGCCGTACTGAACTTCTGACCATAAAAAAAGAGATCCGACAGCACTTAATGTGCTTGCCGAATCTCTGGTGGTTCCAGTCAATTCGTAGTTCCCAAATCTTTGGGTCAACGTATAGGATTTGGCTCATCTTATCAAGGGAAAAGAATCTTGTCAATACCCGATTATTTTAGTATGAATTAATTTTATTAATAGTACACACAAAGAATAGAGTTACATTAATTTCTATATGAATAAAAATAAGGGTTGACAAGGTGATTTGCAGACTGATAAGATTTGGTCCATCAAAGCAACACTATCTAGCTGAATCTACTGGACGACCAGAGATTTGGAGATCAAAGAAACTCTTTTACGATCTCCCAAATCCTGTCGTCCTTTTTTTTTGGCTAAATACTACTAAACAGGTGTGAATACATTGTTAAAGGAGGCTAGACCATCATGAATCAAACTGTCTATCTATCTCGTAGTTATGCGCCAAGCAGAGAGCTCAAAGCAGGTGCCAGGCAATTGCACCGCTTAGCAGAGGGAAGTCAACCAGAGCAACCGTACACATTATTTACGCTAAAACCTCTTGGTCCCTTGCTCGGAGCCGAAATTGAAGGTGTCGATTTAGCAGTTCCCCTCAGTTCAGAATTAAAAGCAGAACTTCATCATGCCTTTCTCGAATGGAAAGTTCTCTTCTTCCGTAATCAAGATATCACCAGTGAACAGCAAGTTGCTTTTGCCAAAGAGTGGGGTGAGCTCGAGAAACACCCTTTCTTGCCTCAAGGAAATGCAGAGGAGATTACTCGTTTTGAGAAAAATGCCAATATGACTGGTAACGAAAATATTTGGCATACGGATGTATCCTGGCGTCAAGAGCCTGCTCTTGGATCGGTTCTCCGCCTTTCTGAAGTTCCGGCTCTAGGTGGCGATACCTTATGGTGCGACATGGGAGCAGCCTACGATAATCTGCCCGACGAGATTAAAGAACGCATTGATGGTCTAACCGCTATACACGATTTCACCACTACTTTTGGCCGCTTTCTACCGCCTGATGTACTCAAAGTGAAGCAAGCTGAATTCCCGGCCGCAGAACACCCTATCGTACGTACACACCCCGAGACAGGCAGAAAAACATTATTCGTAAATGCCGTCTTCACAATCCGTATTGTTGGACTTGAAGAAGAGCAGAGCGAGCAACTCCTAAATTACCTGTTCAGCCAGGCTCATATTCCTGAATATCAGATCCGCTTCCGCTGGGAGCCTAATTCAGTAGCCTTCTGGGATAACAGAGCAACCCAGCATTATGCTGCATCCGATTATTTTCCTCACCGCCGGGTAGCAGAGCGAGTATCGATAGCGGGAGATCGTCCTTTTTAGATCTTACGCAACCTTGCTGCAGTATTTTGTTTTACCACAAACTTTGGATGGGAGCTAAAAAAAATGAAACGTCGTTCAAGCAATAAATCCAAAATGGTTACACTCGTAACCGTTCTACTCATGGTGCTTACCGCTTGCAGTAATGAAAATGGAGCTTCCCCATCCATAAGTGGTGGATCTGCAGAAGCTGCTGCGGGAAGTAAATCAGCCGAGGTAACTGTTCATATTGCTCGCCTTGGAGGAATCAGTCCTCTTATGATTGCAGAGGAAAAAGGATGGATTGATGAGGCCTTTGCAGAGAAAGGCGCCAAAGTAGAGTGGAGTAACTTTACGAGCGGTCCTCCTATACTAGAAGCCCTTGTATCTAATCGGATAGACCTCTCTTCCATGGGTGACGGAGCAGTGATCACAGGCTTGTCCAATCAGATACCCTTTGAAATTATCGGACTGTTAGGTGATGGAAAGGATCTAAATACGGTGATTGTTCCTGTGAATAGCACCATCTCCTCTGTTGCTGATTTAAAAGGAAAAACGATTGGTGTTGCCAAAGGGACGACAAGTCACGTGTACTTAATCAAAATATTGCAGTCCATCGGTCTATCCCAGGATGACGTTAAACAGATCAATCTGCAAGCAGATGATGCTTTAGCTGCTTTTGAGACAGGACAACTGGATGCCTGGATAACCCTTGATCCTTATGTAACCTTAAGTGTAGAGCAAAAAAAGGCGAAAATCATTGAAGTCGAGGGTGAATTCCTTGCTCCTTTATCCATGATCGCTAGAACTGGTTTTGTTAAAGAACATCCAGAGCTCGTTACAGAATACTTAAAAGTGTACCAAAAGACGCTCGATTGGCAGCGCGATAACCTCGACGAAGCGGCTGCTCTTTATGAGAAACATTCTAAAATGCCTGCTTCTGTCATCAAAACAGTACTAGAGCGAAGTGCCAATCAACTCTCTGCCTATACATCTCAGGCTATAGAAGCCTATGAAGCATCCTCGGAAATACTGCTAAACAATAAATTCTTAAAAAAGAAGCCTGACTTTGCAAAAGCAATTAACAATACGTTTGTTGAAGAACTGAATTAAATGAACTGCTACCCCCAATTGCTTTTAGTCCGAATGATTAGAGTATAAAAGGCACAAGAGTACTTACAGTTACTGTGCCTCTCTATCTGGTATTAACGCAAGTAAATTAGTACAGGTTCCGTTATTTATATACTGTTTTCTGTTTTCTGTTTTCTCTATACTGCAATTGCAGCCTCGCATGCTTCGTATTGTTTGTGTATTTCCTGTATGTAGGGCCATGCTTACGACATTACTCTACCTGCTCTGCTACTTATGGTAAGAGCATCGTATGACTGTAGGTTCGCCTCTATGTAGGGATTCTGAGTGTTCTCTGTTCTGACTTAGGGAAGCATTCTGCAATCTGCGTACTCTTTGGGTTCTGCTCCTTATGTCGTGCTTTATTTAGTACGTGTGCTCTCTCGGTTCCGCCTCTTGTCAGACATGATGCAATCTGCATACTCTCCATAATATACTGCCTTCCATATTTCTATTGTTTCTCTTGAATTGTGCTTATTACTTTTTTGTGTGAATTATGGATCGAATATCTACCAATATGGCGGGAGACCGCATACCTAAGGAGGAATTTATTCATGAATAATGTTACTCATAACCAGGTAGTTCAGCTTGAAATCGTACCGGTAGCCGGAAGAATTGGAGCGGAAGTGAAAGGTATTGATTTATCTGAGGATCTCTTCCCTGCGGTCGTTGATTCCATTCAAGAAGCTCTGCTTAAGTACAAAGTCCTCTTCTTCCGAAATCAACATCAACTAGATGATGAGGGTCAAGAGCGCTTTGCCAAACTTTTAGGAGAACTGTATGCACATCCCACTGTGCCCGTAAAAGATGGAACCCGAGCTGTACTTGAACTGGATTCTGCCCATGGAGGCCGTGCTAACGCTTGGCACACCGATGTTACCTTTGTTGAAGCATACCCCAAAGCGTCCATTCTGCGCTCAGTGGTTATTCCTCCTGCTGGAGGGGATACCGTATGGGCCAACACAGCAGCGGCATACGAAGATCTATCTCCTGAATTAAAAGAGCTCGCTGGCAGCCTTCGCGCAATCCACTCCAATGCTTTTGATTATGCAGCACCTGCCCAACAAGAAGCTGCAAGAGAGCAGACGCCGCGAAAAAATAATGCCTTTGTCTCAACGGTATATCAAACCGAGCATCCGGTAGTAAGAGTCCATCCCGAAACAGGAGAACGTCACTTGCTATTAGGACAATTTGTAAGAAGGATATCAGGACTCAGAACAGCAGATTCAAATCGAATCATCGATATTTTACAAGAGCATGTTACCAGACTTGAGAATACAGTTCGCTGGCGCTGGGCTGTAGGAGATGTGGTGGTTTGGGATAACCAGGCAACACAGCACTATGCAATTAATGACTATGGCGATGAGCACCGTGTAGTACGGCGTGTTACCATCGCTGGTGATATTCCGATTGGTACCGATGGCCGTAGAAGTATAACGCTCCAACCAAAAAGAGAACAGGCCAATTAATACAATCCCTGTTCTCTAATCCATATAGTAATATTAAAAAACCCCTTCGCGAAAGCGAAGGGGTTTACTGTGAAGCGGGTGATGGGAATCGAACCCACGCTATCAGCTTGGAAGGCTGAAGTTCT
>NZ_WTWX01000061.1 GCF_009870785.1 Paenibacillus sp. An7 | reverse complement strand
AGGGAGCAGCTGCTAACTGGCAAGCTGCTCCGTGCTGTGTTCAACTAATGTTTTTCCGTTAGTTCAATCAGGACTAAGAAAATTCACAATTTTGAGTTGCTAAAGCCACTACCCCTCTTTTCATAATTTAAAATCAGATGATAATGCCCAAGAATCAAATAACTGAGGACTGGCCTGGATATGCACATTCGCAGTTGGAGCTAAATAGACTGGGAAGCATATGAGCGTAAATATAATGGTCATGATAAATTTTGATTGCCTTGTGGTATACCAAATATTTATAATTGGTGTCAGTGATCATAAGGAGGTAAATATGAACAAAAGAGGTAATGAAAAAGTAAATTGGTTTGTGTTAGGAGAGTCTAGTTATAAGTTACTAATTACAATAGTTTTTTATGCTGGATTGGTTGCTATCCTAGGGTATTCATATCTTTTTATGCAGACTGTTTCCATGGTTTCCCCTGTTGTTACTTATATGGATAATGGAGCATTTACGCAAAGAGGTAACACGTTTTTAGCTATTATTGCTGGCATAGCATTCTTTTTGGTAGTCTCAGTTGTATGGAAACTGGTGTGTGAATTCATCCTTCTTATTTTTGAAGCTTTGAGAGCCTACATATCGAGCAAGAAGCATGAAACATTTAGAGAGACATACAACAATAAATTTTAGTAAACATCATATCGGTTACAATTGTTGTTTTAATGGTTGTAGCCGGTATAATCAAATCCACATTCATAAAAATAACTATCAATATCCCATCCCACAAAAACCTTCTCTATGCTGCTTGTTTCACTTATTTCAATAAACAGATATCGCCAAACTTATTTATTAATGTATGTATGTTGTGTTTCATTCTTATAATCAGACTCCCCAACCAATTCTAACCGAACAAATATCACCGCTTGTTAATCGACGTTCATTTATATTTTGGATTAATTAAGAATGGCAACTTTGCTGATCCTTCATTGCTTATTCCAGATTATAAACTCTTTTATGAGCTCATCCTTACAGGGAATTTGTTCTACCTCAAAAATTATTAATAAGAATTATTCGCCTGATTATTAAGGTTAAATAATAATTAAATTCCTATCGTAGAAATTTAATTATTTTGGAATTCAGAGATACAGGGTTTGAAGTAAAAAGAATATAATCTTTGGATTTCGTTTTTATTACTATTCTATCGGTTGTACCATAAGGGGTACCAATTCGCAGTGCTTCCTTTTCATTTCCAGCATAGGTGTTATCTTGAATCACATCTTCAATTTCATTTATAGGAACGTCGATTTTAGTTAACTGCCATTTTATTACCAAGTTACTCTGCGTCTTTTCGATCTTAATACCCAGCATAATCATTTCCTCTTTTCAGAATAGATTATATTAAGAATCTAAGATACTGCGCCTTTAATTACTAACCATCATATCTTTCAAAAACATCACTATCTTTCTCCTATTCCCACAATCCTACTAAATTGTACCATAAAAATAAATAAGCTATCCTGCCGGTTTGCATAACTAAAAGGGAGCAGCTGCTAACTGGCAAGTTGCTCCCTGCTGTGTTCAGCTATCGTTTTTCCGTTAGTTCAATCATTTTAGGTAAGAAAATACATTCAAATCATTCAACTCCTGGGTATTTTTCCCCGAGGCTTATTATCGTGAACCCAAGTTTGTTATAGAACCCAACAGCATCTTTATCAGTTTCAGCTGTCATTTTTACTACGTTTTTGGCTTGCACATATTCATGTATCATCCTTCTCCCAATACCTTTACCGCGATAATCTTGCTTTATAGAGATATGTTTTAGTTCGACTTCGCCTTTTAACCCATGTTTTACACCAATTAAACCTACTAACTCATCGTTTAAGAACCTTCCATAAAGTCTCCTTGAATCATCTTCAAGGTATTTAGTTATCTCTGCCTTAACTCTTTCTTCATCAGAACACATGCATTCAGATAATAGCTTGTTAACTACGCTTAAGTCATAAAAATCCTTCAGATTAATCAAGGAAGCCACCGCCTATTTAGCATATTTATATTGATCTTTGACCTGATTTACTGCCAGGAGCTTGCCGCGGTGCGGATGTGTCCGTTTGTCTCAGCTTCCCTGCAACTGAGATGCTTCTCCAAATGCACTCCTATCTCCGACCGGACCGAGAGCGAATGTCAGATGCGCGAATATTCTGTTAGGTGAAGTCCTTCCTTCTTCGACATCACATGATAATCAATATTCTTTTATTTCAATTCTATTTCCCTCTGGATCGATGAGCACACCAATCGTTCCCCAATTGAATTTATGTACCTCAACTTGAACATCTTTATCCCTTAGCAGTCTTACAGTTCCTTCAATATCATCTACTTCAATCCTTATTACAGTCGGGTTTTGACTTCTATTCTTCTCAGTCTTATTTGAAATTCCATTGTTCTCGATCATTAAGTAACTTCCACCAAAATCAAGCTTTACAAGTC
Organism: Paenibacillus sp. An7; assembly: GCF_009870785.1. Classification (GTDB taxonomy): domain Bacteria; phylum Bacillota; class Bacilli; order Paenibacillales; family Paenibacillaceae; genus Paenibacillus. The sequence continues at coordinate 225 of NZ_WTWX01000061.1, read as the reverse complement.
CTTCTTTTCTCTCTCTAACTACAAGCTCAAGTGTATCGGTATAAAATCGGACATTTTCTTCGTAATTTTCTAAAAACAAAATAAAGCCTGTTTCTTTAATTTGCATTCTGTATCTCTTCCTATCTTTTTATATTTAATGGTTTTTGAGTAAGCAAGATTTTCATCTAACGTATTATTCACGAACTTCCTAAACAATTCTATATGTAGGGTATTCGGGAAACTTTA
>NZ_WTWX01000060.1 GCF_009870785.1 Paenibacillus sp. An7 | reverse complement strand
TACAGCGAATAGACAACCTTTTTACCATTTCCCTTATCAATCATGTTTAGCATATCTTTTACATGTAACTCGTCTACAATTTCATCTTCAAAAGATTCTTGCCTTGTAAAGTCATAAGTAAATGGGTACTGCCTAGCTGCTTTTTTTGCATGATACTGGAGTCTCCAAGCCATTCGTTTGAGTTCAGCATCAATTACATCTTTGATTTGTAGTTCGTTCATTGGACTCTCCTTTCATGTATATTGATAATTTTCTCTACTAACTAGGAACTGAATCATAGGATTTAGAAACCAATATTAAGAAAAAAGGGAACACAAGTTCCTATTCATACTATATTTTACCCATTTTACAACTATATCTAAAGTCTTTTTCTATAAAAAAGTGGTTAAATTAGGTGTTATTAATTAACTTTTTTGCTGTTAAACCTGGCGCTATGCTACCAGCGAAATATGCATAAAACGTCACATAAAGCTGATACGCACCGCTATCACTGTAGCGGATAACCAGAGTGCCTACTCCGAAAGAAGCATCCTAGACTAAACGTTCTAGATCTTTTCTATCGCTTAACACGTGCTACAGAGCCAAGAAATAATCTTAAAATTAAATAGGAAAATCATAAGCTAATTGAGGAATATGAGGACAGAAGGGTAATTGGATTCTTGAAATGGTAGATATCCGGCTTAAACAGTTTGAGGTTGGCAGGGGATGGTTGATTTATTTGAAGTTTGTCCAAGTAGAAAATAATTCTAGGGACTTTTTAATGACCCAACGTGCGAATACCTCCTATAGGGATTCGCTTTTTTTTGAGGGAAAATACATCAGCTGCTCTATTTTTCGTTAAGCTAAATGGCAGGATAACGCAACTATTTTTTACAGAAATCGTCTGAACAACAAACATCCTTAATGGAATGTCGGTTAAGGAACCATTTTACGGAGTAAAGCTTATGGAACCGAAAATACAGAATATATAATTAAAGTCTAATAGGGTTTAAACAAACAGGCGTGATTCAAGGGGGCTTATAAATGATAATAGGATTATATGAAGCACATTTACCAGTTAGCGATTTAAAACGTTCAATTGAATTTTACAAAGGACTTGGTTTGGAGTTTTCCCACAGTCATGAGGATAAGTTGGCATTCCTATGGATCGAAAAAGATAAAAGTTGGTTGGGACTATGGGAAACAGACAAAGTTGAACTTGAATATCATCCTTCAATAAGGCACATAGCTTTTCAAGTTTCTTTAAAAGGATTAAAAAATTCAGTTGCTTGGTTGAAAGAAAAAGGATATGAACCCAGGGAGGCATTTGGTTTTAAACCAGTTGAACCTTTTGTCATGGCACATAATGGCATGGCTCATGCCAAAATCCATTTCAATGACCCTGATGGGAACAGTTTAGAGTTTATATGTAAGCTTAGAAATCCTAAAAATATATCAAAGCGTATGTATTTAAGTGAATGGGAACAGTTGAATGAATTAAATTAGTACCCTGATCCTCTATTTTTTCTTAAGCAAGGAATGACAGTGTAGGCCACATATAGTAAAGTGTTCTACCGCAATCGGAAAAACGTTAGTTGAAGACAAAAGGGAGCAGCTTACCAGTTGGCAACTGCCCCCTTTTAGTTATTTGTGCAAACCGGCAGAATCATTGAGAAACTCACATATGGTTTTTTAGGGTTTATGCTATGTTCGAATCAAATGAAGAAGAAAGTAAGGTGAAAGATTATGAATGGAAAGTTCCTTGAAGTCTTAATAGCTATAGTACTTGGCTTTTTTACAGGGATATTACTGAGTGGTAACGGGATAGATATTGAAGAAAGCGGTATTCATATTTTACTCGGATGCATCTTCTGGATAAACGTCTTCTCCTATCTAAAAACTAAATAATTGAAACTATCGTTAACCTAATTGTAAAACGTTAGTTGAACACAGCAGGGAGCAGCTTGTCAGTTGGCAGCTGCTCCCTTTTAGTTATGCAACGAGTAGGTTAGTTGTGTGAGAGGATGTTTTTTTTGTTAGAATTAAACAAAACGGAGGGGATGCACGTTGGATAAGAAGAAGTACTTTATTCTAATGCCACCAATGTTTATAATTGGGCTATTTTTACTTTACTTTATTCCAGCAAATCAGAGACATTATGTGTCGTTAGTTCCTATTGTATTTTGGTTGATATATTACACTTGGATATTTATTGATAGGGAACAAAAGAAAAAATTAATGGGATAGGAGGAGTTGTGTGTTCTGGATAAAATTTTGTTTGATTGCGATAATTGTTTTTGTCCTTATTTCAACAGTTAAGCTTCTTCTGAGGAACCTACTCAAAATTGAGAAAGTAAAAAAAGAGTTTTTTTCTTTTAATTACATAAACGAGTTACATAGAAAAATTGATAAAGGTTTGAGGGCTTTTTCTGCGATTATCCTGGTGATTCTATCTTTTGTGCTGTTGATTTATTATGAAGATTTAATTTACCTGATTTTAATTGCAGTAATTGCTTTTATGGTATTGGATTATATGGTAAGAGCATTTTTTGAATGGAAATATACACAATATCCGAAGCAATCTATTTTGACTTTAACTGAAATGTGTTTAATTTTAATAGCAATAATAATCGTTATTGAATTTAAATTACTTGGTCCCCTATTCAACTAACGAAAAAACATTAGTTGAACACAGCACGGAGCAGCTTGCCAGTTAGCAGCTGCTCCCTTTTATTA
>NZ_WTWX01000013.1 GCF_009870785.1 Paenibacillus sp. An7 | reverse complement strand
TAAAGTTATTGAAAAGAGCGATAAGCTCATTTAGAAAATGCTGACGAGAACTTAAAGTTCTCTATTCAATTTGTTATGACCAACAAATTGAATTTGTATTAATTCACTCATGAGTTTCACTTGCGTAAAACTCCTCGTTGTTCAGTTTTCAAAGATCAATCTTCAATGTGAAACTTCATTTTTTATCACTCGCTTATTTCAAGCGGCGACTTTTATAATATAACACATTGTCGTTTGTTTCGTCAAACATTTTTTTAAAAATCTTTTTTCAAACTTTCTTATCGATATAGTCCATGTTGTAATGACTAACCTGAAAGTTTGTCGCCTTTTTAACGGGCGATTTATAATTTATCATATTAGGAAGGGATGAGTCAAGCTATATAACTAACTTTTTTTAAGGTTTTTCATCTCTCCTACTTCAATAGCCCTGTTGTACACTTAGCAAGGAGATTTGTTAGTTAAAAGGGCCGTTATCCAATTATCCTCTCACACTTTACATACTTATTTGCCAAAAAGATAAGAGAAGATTATCCTTCTCATCTCCTCTATCTTTAACATACGAACTCGAATCAATTCACAAAGTATCGAATCTCTCTCCCGCTTTCAGTTAATGAAGGGATCCAGCTGCCCGTTTCCTTGATAATAGAACGATGCACTAACTTACGCAGCATGAGCGGGAGCTCCTCATGACAATACATAAGATCTGGATTCATCATTAACTCAGCTAAACTTACAGGATGATTGCTTTTGCGAAGAACTTCTAATAATAACTCAGAGCAACCTTCCATTTTGGACATGACTGAAAACTCACAGGCTAGCAAAGTTAATTCCACACGTTGTTCCAAGGTCTCTTCACTGGCTATAAGCTCGTCATATAACTTATATACTGCTCTGTCCATGTCTCTGATCTGTGCCCATACAGCCTGCTCGGGAGGGGTCCCCCTCTCAATTACTACGATTTTTGCCCAGTGTTTGAGTGATTTCAGAATACTTTGGTATGCATCAATTACCTGTCCATCTGCGAGCCAACGCTTTGCCTCAATACAAGTATTTAAAAAACAAGAGTACTCGTAAAACATTTTTTGCTTACGCATCTTACTGGCAAACGCCAGCACAGAGTCTCTAAGCAAATGAATTTTCTCATCCCGATCCCATAAGATATCTCCATCCATAAAGGCTTCCGTTACACTTCGATTTTCTCCTGTTATCAAATCTCGATTAAGCTTCATCCAGTCCATGTAAACAATCTGGTAACGGAGTTCACCTATAATGGAGTGTCTTATTTTATTATGCAAAGAGCTGTCTTCGTGCAAAATCAACACGTACACCTCAAAATCCTGCATAAGAGATCCCTGAAAATGCTCTCCGGAATGAGAGTACGCAATAGCTCCAACGACGCCCTGATTATCCGACTCTTCGGATAGAAAAGACAAATTAGATAATTCCACGCTTTCCCTCCATACAATAAATGGTGATTTTTTACCAATTAAGTTATAATATAGTTCTACATAAAAACATAGGTTTCCTGCTATACAGTAAAGACAACTACTCTTACGTTAGGAGCATTTATAATGATTTTTAAATCAGCTAAGATTGAAGCCTTTCGAACTTGGGGATTGCTGCTGACCATGATGGGAATGGGACTTATGGTACTTGGTACAGCAGGTATTGTTTTTTTTGGTTCCGCTGGTAAGATCGCCGCAGGTATTGGACTTGTTATTGGTCTGATTTCGATGATGGGAAGTCTCGGGATCTATTTTTGGGCAGGTATGATGTCTGTCAGTGCGGTTCAGATCGAGTGCCCCGAATGCCACAAACTTACTAAAATGCTGGGTAAAACAGACCGCTGTATGTTCTGCAAAACGATTATGACTTTTGACCCGGCTCAAGCAAACATAACAGCAGATCAACTTGACGTCCAAAAATCAAGATCCTAGCAATCATCTCCTACAGAAAATAATAGCTACACTCTTTATACACTAAAAAAGCCGTGCTAACTCTCCTAGGAAGAAAAGCACTCCAGTTGTTAGACACAATCTAACAATCGGAGTGCTGCTCAAGAAGGAGCCGCAGCACGGCTTTTCTATATTATAAGATCATATTAGTTCATATGAATTCGGTTTAGTACAGCCCAGGCGCCTTCATTCGCAAAACTTCTGCTCCAAGATGCGACTCCTGCTAATTCCAGTCTTTTAGCCAGTTCAACTCTTGCTCTAAGCGATGTCTTATCTTCAAGCCAAATCTTTTTAAGGACTCCTTGCTCCTCGTACTCTACATAATGCTGACCTGTATCTTCTAAATACTGAGGGGTCAGTTTCTGTGTCGAGATTATTTCCTGGGCAGTATCCATTCCAATTGCTTTGGAGCTCACTTTGACTTCTCCCTCAGCCATTTCCTCAGTCCACACTCTTGTATAGGTCGGCACACCGAGCAGGAGTTTTCCTGCTGGTACTTCATCCTCATCCATAATTTTCGTCATCGCAGCTGCAGCCCACGGTATCGACGATACCGATCCGGCTATTGGACTTGTAGCCCAGTGCTCATCGTAAGTCATCACCATCATGTAATCAATAATCTGTCCAAGTGATCTGCGGTCAAGAAATTTACTCCATAGTTCACTATTTGATTTAGGTGTTACCGCTATCGAGAGCACTAAATCATTCTCCTTCGCATAAGGGCGAAGCTCTCTCATAAATTGAGTAACATTAGGACCATCTTCTGTATATACATTCTCAAAATCAACATTAATGCCGTCCAGCTGATAAGTTTTTGCATATTCAATGATTTGGGTGATAATGGTATTTCGCTTTTCATAAGTGGATAGCGCTGTTGCTGTTAGGTCAGCATCAAATGCATTACTTATCAGCCCCCAGACTTCTATACCGAGTGCCTTTGCTTTCTTCACATAAGCTAGATCGGCCTTACTCGCTACATTCCCTTTGTCATCTGAAATCTCGAACCATGTAGGACTAACTACATTCACACCTTTAAGAACAGAAAGATTATCTGGGTCAGCTGCTCGATTGTAAACTGCCTCCCATGTAAGATGAATCGTTTTATCTTTCCATCTTCGCTCTGCTGCTGTTGGCACCACTTCCAGTTTCGGGACGGTTACCGTTTCTGCCCTTTTCAATTCACTAGCTAAAATATAACCCGTATAACCGCTATCCAGCTGTACAAATAACCATTTTCCATCAGAAGACCAAATTCTAACCCGGTCACCAAGATTTATTTTTTTCACGGTCACCGCTTGATTGTTAGGTTTTTGATAAAGTGATATACGTTCTTCTGGTTCTTTATGTTGGCCACTCCCTGCTGCTACTGCATATTCTATGGTTTCACCTTGATTCATGAGCAAAACAGCTCCTGTGTCTGCGCTCTCATGAACACTGATTCCGTACACTTCTTTCAATGCTTGTACAGGAATATAAAGTTCGCCGTCCGTTTCTTCAAGTACGTTTTGTAAAATATATGGCTTTCCATTTAGTTCTCCCTGCTCTTCCTCTTTTGTTAGCTGAAGTACCTTATCAGGAGTAGTTAAAATAATTGTACCTTCTGACTCCTCGTAACGAATGGAAGGATCTACTTCCTCTTGGAGCACAGAAAGAGGGAGTTTCAAACTCTCATTAGAGCCTTTAGCCTCAGCGTCCATAAGTTCTCCTTGAACAAAGATTGGTTTTTCAAATCCTCTCCAATCTGTAATGTCATCCACGCTGCGAATCACAATAGTCGTAAGCAATAGGTAAGCAATAGTGACGATACAACCTAAGCCCAGGGCTTTTTTCCAAAAGGGGGATCTTGTCCCTCGTTTTCGTGTTTTTCTTCTCACCATGTAAGTATCCTCCATCCGATATAACAAGAGTAAAACACAAAAGTTTAAAAAAAATAAAAAAACGCGAGAAATTCCAAAAAAGGAATTCTCACGTAATTGTAACAGTTTTCTGCTTACCTACAACTCTTACATACACCATAAAGCTCAAGACGATGACCATGCACTTCAAAATCCGTGCATGCTGCGGCTTTCTCTTCTACGTCTTGCAGTGAAGGATAACTGAAATCTTTAATTGTTCCGCACTTTTCGCAAATAATATGATAGTGTTCCGATATATTCGCATCAAATCGGCTGGAGTTATCACCATAAGTCAGCTCTCTCACCATACCTGCTTGTGTAAACATCTTTAAGTTATTATATACAGTGGCCACGCTCATACTAGGAAATTGAGGTTCCAGCGCACGATAAATTTCATCGGCAGTTGGATGTCCCATTGATTCCATTAGATAGTTAAGAATCGCATGGCGTTGAGGCGTAATGCGGACACCAGTCGTTTTAAGTTGTTCTAACGCATGTTGGACACGTGTTGCCATAAGCCCACCGCCTTACCTTTCTTACACTCGCACCCTTACTAGGGATTAAATATTTAAATTGTTAGACAAAATTTTTCCATGTTAAGTGACAGACTTCATATTTATTGTAAATTGTTATTCTTACAGTTGTCAACGCATATAGGCAAAGGAGAGGTACATTAGACAAAAAAGAATTGAATTGAGTATAAGATTAATGTGAGCAATTAGAGTTCATCCCGTGGAGTTTTCTGTTGTTCTGAAACATCCTCTGGGATTTTGGTCTGATTGATGATCAGATCACTATTTCCCTCAATTTTGATTTTATACTCGCCTTCACCAACAGTTCCTTGAATTTCTCTGTTCTTAATGATAAATGGTAATTCACTATTTAAGTTCCCATATGTGCTGGAACCTTCAAGGTTATAGTCTCCGTCTTGAGGTAATGATAGATTAATATCCCCTACTGCACTATATATATTCCAATTGCCACCTACCATACTTGATGTTACCTGAACGGCTCCGTTCAATGTTTCAAGACTCAGATCCTGTAAAGGATTCATTACTTTAATATTCCCATTGCGTGTTTTCGCTTCAATATCTCCTACAATACCAGAAGCTTGGATATGACCTACCTGTGTCGATAAACTGATTTCTTTGGATACATCTTCCGCTCGGAGATCTCCTCTATTCGTATCTAACGAAGCACTTCCTGTCACATTGGCAACCGATATATTTCCGTTTAATGTCTTAGCCCGTATATCACCGATAGCACTATGAATATAAATTTTACCGTTACCCGATTCGACGTTAATGTTGTTAATCGCTTGCGGTCGGTCCATGTATATAGCACCGTTAGATGTTCTAACCTCCAGATCAAACCTGCGGTCGTCTGGGATGGTAATCGTCATATTGAGTCTTGGCTGGCGTTTCGATTCACTCCCATAACCTTGGGGCGAGGTAGAAACGTGAATGGTCTTACCTTCGCTCACCTTCACCTCTGAAGCTTCTGCTACTGCCTCTGCTTCTATTTCTTCTACCTGATCTACCCATACTATGGTGTTAATCTGAATTTCGTCCACATCGCCTCGGTTTACTCTAATATCTCCATTAACATTCTCAACAAGAACAGATGCCGTACTCATCTCTACAGGAACAGTAGTGGTATCTTTGACAATCCGATTGTCTGCAGCTTCACTATAATCCATCGAAGCAGAGGTAAGATTCAAGCTCACTCTGTTCCATAGATGAGTGTAATGATCTTGCTGTGTTACAACAAAGATACAAGCGATAAGCGTAACGGAGAAGACGATCCCTTTAAAATCAGGCTTAAATCTCGATTTATATTTTCTTTTACTGGAAGGCCGAAGTTGTTGATGCAGAGTAAACGAAATAATAAATTCAATTCCCCATACCACTAGAATAAACGGCCAGTATCTTAAAAGTTCAAATGTATATTCCGTCTGATCAATCTGATCAAGCAGCAGGAGAGTGCCCGTTACCATAATAAATAAAGCAGCTGTATATCGACCAATTCGAATCTTATAAGGTAATGCCACTCTTTTCTTTTTTTGTTTCTTCCAAAAGCTTAGGGATAGTAAAATCTCTCTAGCGAGAAGAATACCACCAATTAAAATCAAGATAACGGCTGTACCCGTGGTTCCATATAGGGCAATGTACTGCTGCAACCACCTTGGTCGCTGAATGAACATCACCATTAAAGTTCCGCCAAAAATAAGGAGTATTCCGAAAGAGATTCCTCGTTCCCACGCTAAAAATCTAAAATTAGGAGCAATCGTTCTGTCCTCATCATCGCTCTGCCCCTGGGGCCTGCGCTTGCGCATTACAATCTGATCTGCAAGCTGGAGAACTTCATAAATATTTATGAAATAGAGAACAGGTATAAGAAGACCCAGCAAAATCAACAGCGGTACATTAATTTGTATTCCGATCGTAGAGAAATAAAGAAGTGCTGATAGATCAAGTAATAAGAGAAAAATAAACGTCAGGCCCTTAATGTATACACCAAGATATAAATGACCCAAACCCGGTAATAAAGCAGATAAAAGACCTGCTATAAACTTATGTTTTTTTCGTGTAAAACGTTTTGATGAGCCAGATTGCATGGAAGGCTGCATGTGAATATCCACCTCCTGAATAACAAACAATGAACGGTAAGTCCATTTTCTTTTTGATACTACCCTATTCTCTATTGTCTGTAACTGGAAATCAAATGGTATTTATTAGCCTAGCCTTTTAAAAAATATAAAAGAACTGTTCAGTAAGTCTGAACAGTTCTTTTATATGATCTTTATATGATCTATATAAGATACAAAAGTATAGCCTTTATATGCAAACAAGTCTTCTATTCAACTGAAATCGAGCGAAATTGATGCCACTCCTGCAGCTTCGTAACAAGGGACACCGTATTGAAACTTTTGGGAACTAGCACATGAAGAGTAACCTCAACATGCCTTTCTAACTCTGATCGATAGTTTGATGAACTGATATCCAGATCACTTACTGTCATTTTACGAACGGCAATCTTCTCTTCCTCCATAAAATGAGAGATCTTCTCGATCAGTACAGGTGTAGACACCGCACTTAGTGTAATAATGTGGGGTTTATTCCCCTTCAGATAACGTCTCTCCACTTTATTAAACACCCAAAGGTTTAAAAGGACTAAGACGGTGGATACAATAGCAGCAAAATAAAATCCAGCACCTACGGCAAGTCCAATACCCGCAACTACCCAAATAGAAGCTGCCGTTGTAAGTCCTGTAATAGACTTTCCTGTAAATAAAATGGTACCCGCACCCAAAAAACCAACCCCTGTAATTACAGCGGCGGCTAAACGGGCAGGGTCCATACGTACATTTGCTTCATTCACGAAATCAGCAAAACCATAAGCCGATAATAACATAATAAGTGCAGAGCCTAAGCAAACTAAAATATGTGTCCGAAAACCAGCTGCATGGTTAGACCGCTCTCTCTCAATTCCAATTAATCCACCAAGTGTCATTGCTGCGAGCAGCCTTAAGAGAATATCCCATTGTCCAATGTACCATGGATCGCCCATTTTATCTTACCCCTTCCGTTAAACTCATCCAGTATTAGGAACGATCGTTTATCCTATTCAAATGAAAAGTCGTTAATTCCACTCCAGGAGCAACCTCCTGCGTTTCTACCGGTTTAAAACCGTATTTTTGATATAAGTTCGAAGCAGGTACATTCTTAAGTCCTGTTGAAACGATGATTTTGGGTACATCCCGGTAAAGATCCAGTACATACTCAATGAGTTGTCCTGCGATCCCTTTACGAAAATGAAGCGGATGAACCATCATCCGGGAGATCGTTCTGGTCCCTTCCTCTTCTGTCTCTACCGCTACCGCTCCGAGTAATTCCATATCATCTGTTATATAACCAAAAAACGATTCACCGCATCCCTGAATCGTCTCTACGGTATCTAAAAGCGGCGGAATTTCGTTAAAGCCAATCCACTGTGCTTCCAGGCGATATGCCAAGTGCTGAAGTCTCCAAATCTCAAGAACCAAATCTGTGTCCTGCAAAGAGATGGGTATGATTTTGCCTTCCATCTAAGCTAGTTCCTCCTACCATAAAAGAAGCCCGTCATCATAGACGAGCTTCTATCCGTATATTCAAGCATAACCTAGCGGCTTAAAACTTCAACAAGCAGTTTATTGGCTAGTCCAGGGTTTGCTTTCCCCTTACTTTCCTTCATCACTTGTCCAACTAAGAAACCGATCGCTTTTTGCTTTCCTGCTTTATAATCTTCTACGGACTGCGGATTAGCTGCAATAACCTGTTCAACAATCGTCAGAATGGCTCCTTCATCACTGATCTGTACGAGCCCTTTCTCTTCTACAATCTGCTTAGGAAGTTTGCCGCTTTCGAGCATTTCTTTAAATACGGTCTTGGCAATCTTGTTGCTGATCGTTCCCTTCTCAATAAGGCCGACCATTTCTCCAAGACCTTGTCCAGTCAACTGGAGTGCCGTGATTTCTACCCCTTCACTGTTAAGGTAGCCAAGCAAGTCGCCCATAATCCAGTTGGATACGGCTTTTGCATCGGAGGTGTATTTCATGCTGTCTTCAAAAAGATTAGCCAGATGCACAGAGGATGTAATGACTTCCGCATCATAGGTTGGAAGGCCATATTCCGAAGTATATCTTGCTTTGCGCTCATCAGGAAGTTCTGGAATCGAAGCGCGAACGCGGTCTTTCCATTCCTGACTTATATGAAGAGTAACTAGATCCGGATCCGGGAAATAACGATAGTCATGAGCTTGTTCTTTACTGCGCATGGATAACGTCTTACCAGCAGCTTCATCCCACCGGCGTGTTTCTTGAACAATCTCTTCTCCATCATCAAGCAGTTCCGCTTGGCGAATCTCTTCGTATTCTAGTCCACGCTGCACTCCGCGGAATGAGTTCATGTTTTTCAGTTCTGCTTTTGTTCCAAGTTTGGTCTCACCAAAAGGACGAAGACTGATATTAGCGTCGCAACGCAGCGATCCTTCTTCCATCTTCACATCAGATACATCACAGTACTGCATAATAGCACGGATCTTTTCTAGATAGGCACGCGCTTCTTCTGGAGACGAAATATCCGGTTCGGATACAATCTCAACAAGCGGAGTTCCCACACGGTTGAAGTCAGCAAGCGATGCATATCCGCCGTCAACGTGCGTCAGCTTGCCTGCGTCTTCTTCCAAGTGCAAACGAGTGATACCAATACGTTTTGTTTTGCCATCTACTTCAATGTCTATCCAACCATTCTCACCGATAGGCTGATCGTACTGTGAAATCTGATATGCTTTTGGCGAATCTGGATAGAAATAGTTCTTACGGTCAAATTTACTTACATCCGCAATAGTACAGTTTAGAGCCATCGCTGCTTTCATGGCGTATTCTACTGCTTGACGGTTAAGTACCGGCAGTACTCCGGGGTGTCCTAAACAAATCGGACATGTATGTGTATTAGGCGGTGCTCCAAATTCGGTAGAGCAGCCGCAGAAAATTTTCGATTTCGTATGGAGTTCAACGTGAACTTCCAACCCAATGACAGTCTCATATTTCTTTGATGACATATTCTATTTCCTCTCTTTCCTCTGTGAATTACAGCTGTGGACGCTGTTTATGGTAATCGGTGTGTTGCTCAAAAGCATGGGCTACACGCAGAACGGTTGACTCGTCAAAAGCCTTTCCGATAATCTGCATACCAACAGGCAATCCATCTGCAAAACCACAAGGGACGCTGATCGCTGGAACACCGGCGAGACTTACAGGAATGGTAAGAATATCATTTAGATACATCGTTAGCGGGTTATCCACTTGAGAACCAAGTTTGAATGCGGTTGTCGGAGCAGTAGGCCCGATAATGACATCATAGTTTTTAAACACTTCATCAAAATCATTTTTGATCAAAGTGCGTACTTTTTGAGCTTTCAAATAATATGCATCATAGTAACCTGAGCTAAGTGCATAGGTTCCCAGCATAATACGGCGCTTCACTTCAGATCCGAAACCTTCACTGCGGGAACGATGATACATATCCAGCAGATTGTCCGGATTCTCAGCACGAACCCCATAACGTACTCCATCAAACCTTGCGAGGTTAGAGGAAGCCTCAGAAGAAGCGAGCAAGTAGTAACTTGCTACTGCATATTCGGTATGTGGAAGAGAAACTTCTTCCCATGTAGCGCCCAAGCTTTCAAGTACTTTCAGGCCAGCCATGACCGTTTCTTTAACCGATGCATCGACACCTTCTCCTATGTATTCCTTTGGAACCGCAATTCGCAGCCCTTTCACATCGCCGGTCAAAGCACTGAGGAAATCAGGTACTTCTACATTAGCTGAAGTAGAGTCCATCGCATCATAGCCAGAAATGGCTTGGAGTACATAAGCCGAGTCTTCCACATTTTTGGTAAGCGGTCCAATCTGATCAAGAGAGGATGCAAAAGCTACGAGTCCAAAACGAGAGACACGGCCATAGGTAGGTTTGAGTCCAACCACGCCGCAGTAAGATGCAGGCTGACGGATCGAACCTCCTGTATCGGAACCTAGTGTGAAATAAGCTTCACCCGCAGCCACAGCTGCAGCTGATCCACCACTGGAGCCGCCAGGTACATGATCTAAATTCCATGGGTTACGTACAGGATAGAAACTGGAATTCTCGTTGGAACCCCCCATAGCAAACTCATCCATATTAAGTTTGCCGAGCGTAATCGTATCGGCTGCTTTCAGCTTTTTAACTACTGTTGCATCATAGACAGGATCGAAATTTTTCAAAAACTGACTGGCACATGTAGTTCGAAGTCCTTCCGTAACAATATTATCTTTGATTCCTGCAGGTAGTCCAAACAGCAAACCTCGCTCTTCGCCAGCCGCAAGCTTATCATCAAGACGTCTTGCGGCCGCTTGTGCTCCTTCTTCATCTAAAGTCAGATAAGCACGAACCTGTTCTTCTACTTTGCCGATTCTTGCATAAGATGCAGCCACTAATTCGGAAACTGAAAACTCCTTGGCATGCAGCTTATTATGTATTTCAGGTAATGTAAGATTAAGCAAACTCAACGGTATTTACCTCCCTATGGTATCTATTCAAGTATAGCCGGAACTTTAATCTGACCCTCTTCTTCATCCGGCGCATTAAGCATCACTTTTTCTATTGGCAAACTTTCACGTACTTCATCTTCACGCATTACATTGGATACATGCAGTACATGTGTAGTCGGCTCGATTCCATCGGTGTCTAGCTCGTTCAGCTTCTCAGCATACTGCAAAATTGCGTTCAATTGCTCCGTTAGCTGTGTTTCTTCCTCATCGCTTAGGTTAAGACGTGCCAGCTTTGCTACATGTTGAACATCCTGATTCGTAATACTCATACTAGGTTCGTTCCTCCTTCAATTTAGCCCTATCTATTCATATTGTGTCCATTTTAACACGTCCATGCAGTGAATCAAATGAAATCGTTATAAAGAAACAAAAGGAGCCGGAAAATTGATCCGGCTCCTTACCATTAAATCCATGCACGTAGATTAACTTGCTTTATAAAATCCGCTTGTGACATTGGTTCGTTCGCGGCCTCTTCTTCCTCTTCCACTAATTCCAGTTCATCGCCATTTAATAACTGACGGAACAACTTCTCATTATGTGTAGCCAGTGCGTAATCAATAAGGGCATCCCTCTCAATACGCTCTGCTTCCTGTCTCAAGATTTGTTCTTCCGGTTCGATATCACCTGATGGAACAAAAAAGTTGCGATTTACCTGAGGAACACGAATCACATAGTCAAAAGCGTTATCTGGATTCCGATCATAAGCAATAATATAACCGTAATCTCCTACAGGAAGATTCTGCTCAAAGGCGTCCGCGACGATGATAATCTTTTCCCCTAAATTCAGCATCGTCTACCTCCTGATTCATTATTGTCTGTCTAGTCTACTAAAAAAAAGTAACGATGTCTATGGAAAGAATCGCCCCATTCAAGATAAGAAGATAGATAAGGATAAAGAGAGCTACATAAAAAAAGAACGCAAACCGGGACGAATCCTCAGTCTGCGTGCTTGTCATAGTTGGGTGTTTCTAATAAAGTTCATTCTACTCATTAATAAGAGTGTTGTCCATACTTTTTGAAGAAGAATGTCGGATTCTCTACTATTTTTAGCGAGAAGCACGAACGTATGGATTATTTTGTTTCTCAAATCCGATGGTGGTTTTCGGTCCATGACCGGGATATACCACAATATCCTCATCAAATGTGTAAAGCGTATTCTGTATGGAATCAATCAGCTCTCGCTCACTGCCTCCAGGAAGATCTGTACGTCCTACACCCGAACGGAATAATACATCCCCGGCAAAAAGATTTTTACCGCTAAGCAGACTCACACTGCCTGGGGAATGTCCTGGAGTGTGGAATACTTTGAAGGTATGTCCTACTAAATTCAAAGTCTGTCCCGCAGCAAGATCATATTCTGCCGGTCCTGTCATGAGCGGTTCCGTCACATCAGGCCAGCGAAGCGATCCATTCCATTTAGGAGATTCCAGCCATTCTGCTTCCGCTGCATGCAGATAGACAGGGCACCCTTTCCAATTCCGAATTTCTTCTACACCGCCCATATGATCAAAATGAGCATGAGTAAGCACGATGGCTTCAATCTCAAGATTCTCAATTGCCCGGACAAGCGACTTAGGATTCATACCCGGATCAATAATAAAAGCTTTACTCGTATTTTCTCCTTGCACCAGATATGCATTGGTTTGCAGTGGTCCTAGGTTAAATGTTCGTATATTCAGCATCTAAAAACCGGAAATCAGTTCACGCAGCTCACGTATAATCGCTGCCTGATACTCCGTACCCTCCCCGTAACGTTTTATAATTTCCTTGCGTGTTTCTGCGAGATTATCTTGATAATCTGCCGCCTCACGGTCTTTATTCTCTGTCTTAAATTGAACCATTGCTTCCTGTACATGAGCAGGACGAGGTCCCCAAGTTCCAAGCACGTGACCACCGGAGTCTGTAAAGATAACTACCGGAATCGAACGTCCTCCCAAGGTTAAGAATTGATCCATAATTTCAAGGTGATTCTCCATAATCAGTACTTCTGTAGGAATTCCTGTAATCTCCAATGCTTGGAATACAACCGGAATATTACGCACGACATCTCCGCACCAATCAGCCGCCAAAATAAGAACGCGTAAATCATCACGATGATTTAAGCTTTCAAAGAAAGCCTGATCTTCGACATTTGTCCACTCAAACCGTTGATACCAATCTTGAAAAACCTCTTGGTTCTGAGTCATGTTCGAAACAAATTCTTCTGGTGGTAATCCTTTACCGAATTTATGCGATAAATTTGGAGTCATGAGAAGCACTTCCTTTCCCGTTTCAGAATGTGATCAATTGATATGATGATTACATATAAACCAAATCGATAAAATACAAACAAAAAAGGAAGATATGATCATCCTTGCTTTACTTTATGTAAAAACGGAGGTTACCCTACAAAGATCACAGGCTCTCCTTTTTCCATCATATCATGAAGTTCTTATTTTCTTCTACTAAGTCAGGTGTCCACTGCAGCTCCGTCCGCATATGGTACAAAAAAGGAGGTCGATGGCATGAATCACTCTGCCCGTCCCGGACAGACCGCTCCCTACGCGAAAGGACCCAAGACGAAGCTGCCCTCAGCTCGAAAAATCCGTAGGGCTTGCAACAAAGAATTGTACCGGACTATCAAGCGACTCAAAGTTTATATTGCACCAGACCTTGTAACACAAGGAGAAAATCTATATTACCGAAAAGTGATCGGTAACCTAATCTGGGTGAACGAAAATCATAATAACCGAAAAGCTCAGTGTGACTGGTGGGACAAAGATGTACTTCCTGAGCTTGCCGCACTTTGGGATATCCCAGAAACCAAACTTTCCGCCGCATTTCGGGATTCCTACGGAGGTTAATTCCTGCTCCTTATGGCGAAGGTTCTTCTTCTCTCAGGTTCATCAACGCTGGGGGGGCGGGACAGGTAAAGCCAGAGCTCCCAGTAAGATAAGAACCATCCAGAACACCGAATAGCTAAAATCAAAATCAATCCCGCCATGCAGGATAAGAAGCAGTCCGGCAGGTAAGAGTTCCGGCGCATGCCGGCGCAGAAGTCCTCCTATATAGACAAAAAGACTCGCCATTAGCAGCAGGCCTATTAAACCGGTATCGAGCCACATATCGAGATAGGCGCTATGTATTTCATTTCCCGCATACGGGGCTGATTGCACTGTCTGCACAGCATGTTTCCAGGCCTCCCCGCCATGGCCCAGCCAAGGGGAGTTAAGAGCAAATCTGACTGCATCTTGCCACATCACCTCCCGGGAGACCCATGTCTCTCCGGAGGTTATTCTTGCGGATGCAGTGCGGATCACGAGCCAGGCACAGCTGGCAAGGCTTGCTGCACTTACTGCGGCAGCGGCCACCCTCCGGCCGCGCGCAAGCAGTGTATGAAGCAGCAGCGCACCTGTGAGCGCTGCGATCTCCCCCCCGGCCAGCCACAGCAGGCCGGGAATGGTTGCCGGCGCCAGGCTCGCGCCGGCAAGTGCTCGGTGCGTGACTGCCGCCGCAAGGAGCGGCGCAGCACCCGCACCGAGCAGCAGCAAACGCTGTCCGCGCTGCTGCTGTAGGAGCATAGCGGCGGCGCATATGCATGCCGCCAGCCAAGCACCGCGCGACTCGCTGAGAAGAAGCGCGGTTGCAGCTGGATATAGAGCAAGAGAGGAGACGATCACTTGCTCCCTTGCCCCTTTTCCACTGCTTCTAAAGCCAAGTGTCGCTGCCGCAAGGCGCTCCAGTAAAAACATCCCAACAAGCGCTGCATAGGCATTTGGATATTCAAGTACCCCGGATAATCTTGCTCCCGCAAAGCTAATTAACGGATCATCCGTGCGCAAAATGGTATAAGGTAATACAAACAAGCCGCATACAGCAGATAAACCGCTGATTACAAGAAACCAGCCTGCTATCTGAATACTTGCAACAAGCCATCTTTTTCCGAACGGTTTTGTGCCAAGTAGAAAACAGACTGCCGCATAAATACAAATAAATCCAAACCGGATCATATTATGAAAAGTTCCTTCGAAACTAATCGGATTTCCCCATACGAACTGGACTGCATATATAACAGATAGAAGCAGAGGAATCACATATAAAAAAGCTCCTTGGACGTACAGATGATCATACCAAAATCTACTTTTCTTTCTTAAATAAAGCCAAACATATAAGTACATAACAAACAGAGCACAAAGCAACGCTCCTCCAAGTTTATATACATCCTCTATATAAAAAAGGCCGCGGTCCATGATCCCCATTACGAGTACAAAGCCAGTAATAATACCTAAAATTGAATATAACCATCGTTCTTTTTTTGCAGATTGTCCTCTTCTCTTTTGATGTATCATGATTTGAACAATCCCTCTTTCCCTTCCTATCTACCTATCTACTATTCCCTAAAAAAAAGAGATCAACCCTATATTAGGATTGACCTCTTATCTAACAATTTTGTTCTATTTATTCTACACCTCTACGATTTAGGAAGCAGATCACGACAAGCCCGTTCCAGGTAAGGATCGACATGTAAAAAGTCCCGGTAAGCCTCGTATTCTTTCCACAAGGCATCCGGGTCACCTGCTTGTCCTCGCACCGCTCGGATCAGAATGTTTTTAGGTGTATGCTCCATATCAATAAACTCCAGCAGTTGAGTTCGATATCCCATCATATCAAGTAATTTCGCTCGAATGGAATCTGTAGCTAGCGCAGCAAAACGCTCTTTCAGAATGCCGTGAGACAATAATGGATTCATAACTGAAGCTTCCATCTGCGCAAACAATTCATGCTGACAGCAAGGTACCGACAAAATAACCGAAGCTCCCCAGCGAACTGCTTTATCCAGTGCGGCATCGGTTGCCGTATCACAGGCATGAAGCGTGACTACCATATCTACTTGTTCGAGCTCGTTATATTCCGCAATATCCCCTACCAAAAACTTCAGATTCTGATATCCCAGATTTTTGGCGATCTGACTGCAATGTTCAATGACATCGGCCTTCAAATCAAGACCAACAACTTGAATTTTCCGTCTTTGCTTCACCGCCAAGTAATGATAAAGGGCAAACGTCAGATACGACTTACCACACCCAAAGTCCACGATTGTGATCGGTCTCTCCTCCGGCAGACTAGGCAGGATATCTTCAACCATTTCTAAAAAGCGATTGATCTGCTTGAATTTATCATATCTGCGAGCATGTACTTTTCCTTCTTCACTCATGATACCGAGTTCAATGAGAAAAGGAATGGGTTTGCCATCTTCAAGTACATATCTTTTTTTACGATTATGTGAAAGGTCAATCTCCTTTTTGGACGGAGAACGCGTTAGAATGGAGACCTTGTATTTTTTACTAATCAAAATCTGATAGTCCGCTTCTGGTGTACATAGCATACCTTGTCTAAATGTTTCCTCAAACATAACAGTCACAGCCTTAGCTGCCTGCTCTGGTTCTAAATTTTCATGAATTACCTTATTGTTCTGATGATATGCAAACTGATAGTGCAATTTATTCTTTAATAATACAGGTTTAATCTGTACTTTTGAATAAAGCTGTCCTTCTCGTTTACGTAATTGGCTGAGTGTAGCATTGATCAGTGCCTGCTCTTCAAATATATCTGTAATTAATTTTCGTAAAGAATCCAAAATGGTACATCTCACTTTCTATATAACTTTATCTTAGTAACGATAACATATTAAACCATTATGTTCAGTAAGTTTATTTTTATCACGGAATGACCGAATCATACTACTTTCTTTGCATATGATGAAGTCCTTCTTCTACCTCTTGACGAGGCAGTCCACCTTGTTTAAGCTTCCCATCTTCCAGTTTTAAAAGACGCTGATAGAATACGCGAGCTTCTTCTCTGTATTGTTCTTCAGGGTCACGGTCCACCAAACGATACCAACTATTCTCAGCTTCCGCATATTGGCCTATTTCTTCTCGGTATAATGCCGATAATCTCTCCGTTTTGTCTGGAAGTTCATATCCTTTCACTTTCACATATAGCTGCTGAATCCGTGCCGGTGCTTGCAAAATATCGGGATTTGCTCCATTCAGCATACAGTACAGATATAAATGCAAAGCTTTCATATACCGGATTAAGCCTTCATCTGTGTGTCCTTGATCCTGATAGATCTCGCCTTCTTCTTCTAGAATACGGGCAACCTGCTGAACTTGATCTACTTCAATTCCGCTACCTTGACGGAAGAGATCAATGATATCCTCGGTAGATAATGAATTCAGGAGCTGAGAATTTAAACGAAACTGGCGTTTCAGCCACTCATCCAGTTCCCATAAAGCTTCTATATGTTTTTTCTTCTGTTTGAGTTCAAACACTTTACCGATCATGCTGGTCATTTCCTCCACCATACGAAGGAGATAATCTCTTCTGAACATATGGATCTTCACTCCTTAGGCAGCTTATCCGTACTGTATGTATTGATTTTACCTACATTTATACGAAAAAGCCAAACCACAAAAAAAGCGAACAGGTTCTATCCTTCACCTGTCCGCTTCCCTTATCTATATTATTATTTTACATTCTTATTTAAAAATTCTAAGATAACTCGTGTCAGCTCATCAGGGGCCTCTACCATACTCATATGTCCAGCACCACGAATTAAAGCCTGTGTAACTCCTTCACCATCTGTAGTAAAGGTTCTATCCGGCGGCACGACTCCATCGGATTCTCCAGCGATAAGCAAAACGGGGACATTGGATTCCTCCAGAACATGACGCCGATCAGGACGTTCTCTCATAGCGATTGCTGTGCTTGATGCTCCCAGCGGAGAAGTACGATATCCAATCTCCTGAATTTTGTCGATTACGCTAGACATTTGTTCGCGATTTTCCTCTGCAAACAAACCCGGTACAAGAGAATCCACAAAACTCTGAATTCCTTTTGTTTGAATGGTAGAAACGGCTGCTAATCTTTTCTCTTTTGCTTCTTCGCTGTCTGGATAAGCAGTGGAATGGACAAGTCCAAATGCCTTTACCCGTTCAGGGTAACGTTCCGCTATAGAAAGAGTGATGTATCCGCCAAGTGAATGACCAAATACACTTACCTTAGCTAGTTCAAGTGCATTTAGCACTCCTATTACGTCGTCTGCCATCTGATCTATGCTGTAACTGCTATTTGGAGCATCTGACTGACCATGTCCTCTTAGATCAGGAACAATGCAGCGATAATTCGCTGTGAGCCCAGGCAATATTTCATCAAAATAAGCCGAGCTGCCGCAAAAACCATGTAATAATAAGACGGCCTCTCCGGCTCCTTGATCCTTATAAGCAATGTTCTGGTTTTCAAGTTCCATTTTCTTCATCAGTTACGCCTTCTTTCTGTTAGCCGTATATAGCCGAATCAAAACTAAAACACCTGGATTAGACTTATCTATTCTATTACTCTTTTCAAGACCTGTTGAAACACTTACCTTATCTGTAATTATTTCCTAGCCCTTAGTAGCTAATTCATTAAAACTTGACTCATTCTCGTGTAGTCCACACCTGCTTTAGCAGCGTCTGCAATCTGTATTGCCATATTCATTACCTGGTAGAGTGAGGTCATCTGCAAGATGGAATACGGTCTGGGGCCATTTCTATTTACAATACCGGCAATACTATAATTCCCAACAGGAGGCAGTTGTCCTTTTACAGACTGACCCGGGAACAAGGCAGTTGCTTTACTTATAAATCTGCCTATATTAGCTGCGTCTCCAAGACATGCATCTATAGCAATAACGATCTGATCAGAAGGAATCTCTGCAAGATACGACTCTAGATTGACTGCATCACAAGGACTTGAGAGCGTTCCTATCACTCTAGTAAAACCATGATCACACAGATAGGTTCCGGTCAGCGGGCCAAGTGCATCGCCAGTAGAGCGATCTGTTCCAATACATACGAAAGTAATCTCTTCTTCCTTGTGTTTGGTATATATTTGTTTAAAAAAAGAGACAAGCTGATCCGCTGTCACCGCATTCCCCACTGACATTCCGCTTCGAGAAGTAAGGGGAGTGAATTTAGACAATTCCCGTCATCTCCTTTTCGTGTCTTCTTTTTCTTTCTATCCTGCTCCTTACATGATACAATACGAACAAACTTTACTGTACCGAAAGGAATGGACGGAATATGGATTTATCTCAAAAAAGCCCGGAAAATATCGAATACATGATTGAGGCTATTAAAGAAAAATTAAAAATGGCGAGCGCTTCTGCCCTGCAATCTTCTGCTTTCTCCGTGGAACAATATGATGATATCTATGACCTATATGATGTTGTCAATTCAAAAACAAATCTTAGTATATCTGAAGTGGAAGCGCTAGTGTCTGAGCTTGGTCGGCTGCGCCGCGTGTAACACATGCACAATAAAATATAAAAACAGCTCTGTGCTTACAATGGCATATAGATCATTTTCTTAATTAGGAAAAAGTCTATAGGATCCACGTTAAGTTTACAGAGCTGTTTTTTTATAATGAAGAAAGAAGAAACGTTCTATATTCTATGCATGGGATTCCAGTATGAAAGCAGATTCTGCTTTGCCTACCACATTATGTGCATCATTCCGAATTTCTCTGGGGAACTGCTCCGTAAGGCGCTGGATCGTCTCTGCATTGTCATAACCGATCTGTGTAAGAATAGATTTCACAATGATTCCCCACTCTTCGTCTGAACCATCCAGTACTTTAAAACTAATACCTAGTCGTTCCTTCCGTAAAGCCAAACAAAATACACCCTGAAAACCGCCTTTGGCTACAATATTATCATCATAGAGCAGGACAGAGTCAACCCGGCCTGTTCCACCGACCATATCGGGGGCTCTATTCATAGCTGCAGTAATAACCTCTGCCGCTTTGCGGGTTTCTTCATCTTCTATGAGGTCAGGGCAAGCCAGTTTGAGAAATGCCGTTGCCATTGTTGAAATAGGCAATGCGAATACGGGAAATCCACAGCCGTCCACTCCAGCAGCCATATCACTTGGATCAATTTCACCTAGTTGAGATATAACTTGTTTAATTTCTTGTTGAACCGGGTGATCCGAATCGGCATAGGAAGCAAGATCATATCCTTTTAACTTACTGTACGCAAGGACTCCCATATGTTTACCCGAACAATTGTGAAGGAGTCTTCTCTTATCTCCTTGTTGCCGAATATAATCCGTACGGCTCTCCTCATGCAATGGAAAACTTGGGGCACATACGAGTCCACCTTCATCCAGGTTTATCTTTTCTTTCATCTGCTCTAATGTATTCCTATGAAAAGGTTCTGATCGATGGGAAGATACCATAAGTGCGATTTCTTCTTGGCTAAAATCGTATGCATTTACAACTCCTGCCCGAATTCCGGGTATGGCCTGAAGCGGTTTTGCAGCAGAACGGGTAAATGTCCTGAAATGAGGATCGCCTGCCGAATAAACAACCTGCTTCTTATCATTCACGATACATATATGTCCTCGGTGTGCACTTTCGAGTACGCCCGAACGAAATTCTTTTATTAACATTGTGTCCGTCATGCTTGTTCTCTCCTTCTAAATAAAGGGACCTATTCTACATGTGACAAGATCCCTACGTTCACCATAATACAGTATAGTACAAAGATGATATTTTGACAGAGAAAATAGGTAAACTATTATGAAAGGTTCATATTTAGGTTGAAATTTTCCACTATAAAGGAGCTCATTAAAACATGCAAAAAATCAAAGACCATTCGTTATTATGGACAATTATTGGCCTTGTTGCAAGTTTCAGTATTATTTTCCTAATCGCTTTTCTACTGTACATCCTGGGGACGGACCGCATACAAGAATTTGATATTCATATTCAAAAGCTGCTGTTTCCTAATGAAAACAGCTCGTATTACACTCTTCTCCCTCTTATGCGGGCTGTCACTTCCTTTGGCTCCTTTCATTATTCTTTATTGGTGGCACTTGCCTTCGCTTGTTATTACATAATCTACCGAAGTCGTTATTTGGAGGGCAACATCGTACTGCTAAGTTTTCTCGGGATGTGGGGAATGAATACCCTTAGTAAATACATTGTGCGCCGAGAGCGCCCGGACCTTGACTTTCTTATCAGTGTCAGCGGATATAGTTTTCCAAGCGGACATGCCATGGTTGCTGCTGGATTCTACGGTCCCCTGCTATTAATCGCAATCTATTCGAAGAAACAGAAAAAAGGAGATCCCGCTTTACTTGCCATGATCGGTATTTCTGCTATTCTCTTGCTTGGATTTAGTCGTATTTATCTTGGTGTCCATTACCCTTCCGATGTGTTAACTGGATTCATTTCGGGGAGCGTATGGGTGGTTTGTATAAACCAGATCTTTCGAACGGAATTTGCATCCTCTCCCTCTGCGAAACACTAGATGTTACCATCCTTGTTTCAATACTGGCAAGGGACGTTTATATATCGAATAGCAAGGCAAATGAGCAAGCAAAGGAGGCGATTGTTATGTGGGCCATCATCTTAAGTATCGTAATGGCGATTCTCATTGGACTTATTGGCGATGCTCTCGTTGGCCATCACATGCCAGGCGGTATTTTAGGATCGATGATTGCGGGTTTAGTCGGTGCTTGGATCGGTTCGATGCTATTCGGTGACTTTGGTCCCGTCATCGCTGATTTTGCCGTCGTCCCAGCCATTATCGGAACAGCTATCTTTGTTTTTCTTCTCGGACTTATTGGAAAGTTGTTTAGAAAAGCAGCTTAAAGGGGTAAGAAAAGAACAAGAAGTAATGAACTTATAAAATTTAATAATTAGAGGAGCGATTATGATGAATCAAAATGACATGGACTACAATAGATCAATTTCGGACTACAGGAACCAAGATACGGGAAATAGCAGCAGCTTTTCAAAAGGCTTATTTATCGGAGGACTCATTGGTGCTGCAGCGGCACTGCTTTTCGCACCGAAACCGGGCCGTGAACTTCGTGGTGATTTATCTTATCGAATGGGCGAAGTGTCCGATAAAACGAAAGAAGTGGCTTGTGTAGTTGGCGATAAAGCTTCTGAAATTGCAAAAACGGTTTCTTCTAAAACTACAGATTTGGCTAAAACCGTTAGTGATAATACCTCTACTGTTCTTTCCAGTGTGAAACAAGCAACTGCTGACGTAACGGATGAAGCTAGAAAAGCTTCTCAGAATGTAGCAGAGGAAGCAAAAAAAGCTTCTGAGAATGTAAGCAGCGAAGCACAGAAATCTTCAAACAACATTGCTAATGAAGCGAAAAATGCAACCTCTCAGGTTGCTGCAACTTCTGAGAAAGCTGCGGGTGAAGCAAATCGTGAACTGAATCGCAGTTCTACCCCTTCATCCACAAACTATTAATCTCGATCATTCATCTGCGTAGCGTATAGCCAGCTGTATACAGCTGGCTATTTTTTCATCATTTTAACGATACGGATTAAAGGAGGAGAATCGATGAGCACGATGGACATAAACACAGATAAGAAAAAAGCGGAACAAAAGGCGATCGTAAATGATCATCCCTTTGAGCTAAGACATGAAGTAAAGAATCTCAATTCACGTCTTGATGGAATCTATAAAGCAATGGAAAGTGTGGAATTTAAAGATTTACTGGAAAATTACAGCAGTACGAAAAGGCGCCTTATGTCCAATTTCACTGCTGGGATCGCAAGGGGATTAGGGATGTCTCTGGGTACTGTGGTTGTTCTCGCTTTATTAGGTTGGCTACTCAGTCTAATTGTGGATATGAATCTGCCGGGTATCGGAAGATATATCGCTGAACTGCAAGGTTATATAAACCAGGCCAAATAATGATTTAATGATTACTTAATATAGAGAAGCCTTATTAATTATCTCCAAAGGATATTTATAAGGCTTTTTTACATATCATTCCGGCTTCTTCTTTTTTCGAACCTCTCCGGTTTTGATTCGAAGAATATCCCCTGTCCAGCCTTTAAAATACATCCATAAGAGCATGCTAACCATACTGAGCAAAGTAACCGTCATTGTCACGGCAAATCCCCATGGTGTCGTAATCCACGGTAAATTCTCAAAATTCATCCCCCAAATAGCACCTACCGCAGTAGCTGGAGTAAACACGGAGGTGACAATAGTCAGCGTCTTCATAATATCGTTTCCTCGAATGGAGGAGGAAGCATCATCGATGGAAATGAGTGTATCAATCTCTTTTTCATAGTGCTTAAACAGACGATCCATGCGTTTCATTCGGTAGTAAAGCTTATTATAAGACAATCTATCCTTCAAATTTAGCTCATAAAAAGCTTCATTTGCTGCATACATTAATTCCTGAAAAGAAATAAATTGATTACTCCAAAATAACAATTCAAACCGCGCGGTCAAAATTTTATCCATTAAGGTCCGGGCATTCTTTTCTTCCATACTTTTTTCCAATTTACGAAGATTAAGTTCAAATTCGTCCATACCAATATGAAAATAATGCAGCAGCGTACGCGCCATGACAAATAATCCAGATATCGCATCTTCTGCTTGAGATAATGCTATTAATCTTTCTTTAGAATAGAGCATCTTCCTAGTACCTTCATCTATATTTAAAGTAACAAGCGTCCCCGTTTCAACGTAGAAATAGAATTGGCTCTCTATGCCTTCTTCCCCAATATCTTTTTTAATGGTGTACAAAATAGAACCGAATAATACCTGTTTCCCCCCTGCTACCGTACGAGCTGATATGTAATTAGTTTCCAGATTGGGTAATTTACTAAGCCACTCTGTAGCTCCAGGCAAGATATTACTAAGTTCCTTTAGTTCCTCGCATCCAAGGTCGGTTACGTTATAATTTCTCCACTGAAAATGATCAAAGATCTTTAAATTATGACCCATTTTCTTTAAATCGTGCTCTTCCATAAAAGCTTCTCCCTCCCTTTTCCTTTTATAAAATCGCAATAAAAGAAGCATGCCGCATTCCAATGGAAATGCAGGCATGCTTTCAAACTTGATAAGTAAGTTAAAATGAAGATGATTGCGACATAATCTGTTTTAATTTTTCCGTAGCCCTCTTCTGAATACGAGAAACGCTCATTTGGGAAACTCCTAGTTTCTGAGCAATTGCCCTTTGCGACTGCCCATCTTGGAAAGCGAGCAGCAGCACTTTCTGCTCTTGTTCTTTCAGTTGATTCATCGCTTGCTGAAGATCCATACGTTTCTCTACCGAATCATAATCATTCACATCGGAACTAATCAATTCACCAAGCGTAGCTGTACTCTCATCTTGTGATAACGGCGAATCGAGTGAGACATAATGATAAGATTCACGGCCTGCAAGCACCTCTACTGTTTCTTCAACGGTGAGATCCAGATAACTCGCAATTTCTTTCACATCAGGCGAACGTTCAAGTTTCATCGTCAGTTCATCAATGGCGTGCTGTACCAGCGCACCTTTCTCTTTGATCCGACGTGGAACTTGTATGTACCAAGATTTATCACGAAGGTAATTTTTCATATGACCAATCATGCTTTTCATCGCATAAGGCTCGAAAGGAATCCCCAAGGTTATATCATATTGACTGAGTAACCTAACGAGCGCCATTTGACCAGTTTGATATAAATCTTCATAGAGATCTGGCCTATTTCTAGATATTTTCCCAGCAGCCATTTTGACCATAGGCTCGTATTTCTTAATCAGTATGGTAGCAATTTCGTTATCTTTGGTTTGTTGATATTCCCAAATTAACCCTACTGCTTCATCCATAGACTCTTGGGGAGTCGACCGTTCAGTCATACTGTTTCCTCGCTTTTAGTGAGGCGTTTGGTCAGTACAACCTCAGTTCCTTTACCAGATTCACTTGTTACATTTACATCATCCATAAGAGCCTGCATGAGATAAAAGCCTAGGCCACCAATCTGAACCTCGTTCAAATCTTTGTCATGCAGTGTAGCGACTCCTTCTCTTTGCTCAACACGTTCAAAGCTCTCCCCTTCATCTTTGACCGTAATAGCAAGTTCAGAATCGTCAAAATTAAAAATAACTTCTACAACTCCATTTTCCTCACCGTAGGCATAAAGCACGGAGTTATTACATGCTTCTGAGACTGCGACTTTCATGTCCTCGATCTCTTCATAGGAAAAACCCATCTTTGATGCAATACCGTACAAATTAAGCCTAACAATATCAACAAAGTCGGCTGTCGCCGGCAAATTCAGTTTTACACTTTGTGATTCTGCTTTCATTTTACCTTCGTTCCTTTCCTATTGGGTATTCTCATGTGAGACAAAAAATTTCGAGATACCGGTCATATCAAATAGTTTTTGAATATTAGCAGGCACTTCTTCTACTATAAAACTCGCATTCTTGCCATGTCTTACTTTTAAAATCGATAACAAGATACCGATTCCTGTACTATCAATGTATTTCAAGTCTTTCAGATTTACGATTAAGTTCTTTTCAGTGTCCCCCACGAGTGGTTCCATTGTATTGCGAAAATCAGGTGCAACCGAGAGATCAAGTTCTCCGCTCAGGTATACCTTATTAGCATTGTCAACCGTTTCCGTACTTACATTAAACTTTTCATTTTTGTTTGTATTCATTAGACATCTCTCTCCCGAAAAAAATGTTATCTATATTGAATTAACCTCAGGTATACGATATGAAACACTTTTTATCTTCCATCTTTTTCACTAAAGTATGGAGGTTGCTCTGGAAGTATTATATGTCTGACGAAACTCACTTATTTTTTGTTTCACATTTGACATTTTGACAGGTTTACTAATGTAACCGTTCATTCCTTCAAGAATACAACGATCTTGTATCCCATCCATTACATTAGCCGTCATTGCTATAATTACAGGTTGAGGCCTATTTCTAAGCTCAGATCTAATCTGTCGAGTGCATTCAAGTCCGTCCATAATCGGCATCTGCAAATCCATGAAAATAAGATCATATGAATTCGTTAGTACCATCTCCAGCGCCTGACTTCCATCCTCAGCAATATCGGAAGACAAACCAAGTTTTTTCAGCATACTGGTCATTAACTTCTGATTGATCGGATGATCATCCACAACAAGAACAGTCGCTTTCGAATTCTCCTCTTCCTCTGAGCCTTCTGAGAAATTAGGCATTTCCTTATCTTCCAACAGTTGATTATAAGGAAGCATATTCACCGTAAATACAAAGGTAGCACCTCGTTCTTCCTCCGTATCCACTCGAATCGTTCCTCCCATCATATCCACTAGATTCTTACAAATAGCAAGACCAAGACCCGTGCCACCGTATTTCCGTGTCATAGATGAATCAAGCTGTGAAAAAGGTTTAAACAAATGATCGGCTTTCTCCGACGCAATACCAATCCCTGTATCCTTTATTGTAAATTCGAGTACATAGCGGCACTGGTCAAACTCTTTAAGGGACGCCATTAAATATACTCCGCCATTGTCTGTAAACTTAATAGAATTGGCAATCAAGTTCGTAAGAATTTGTCGAAGTCGGGACATGTCTCCGTAGAGAACACTAGGGATAGCGTCATCAATGAAGTAAACAAGTTCCAAATTCTTCTTGGAGGCCTCCACTTGAAACAAACTGTAAATTTCTTTAATACAAGAAGACAACTCGAATGGTTGTTGTTCAAGTTCCATCTTCCCAGATTCCATTTTTGTGAAATCCAAAATATCATTAATAATGATAACCAAAGCATCAGCACTGTTCCGAATGATTTCGGTATATTCTTTTTGTTCCTCTTGTAACTCTGTTTCCATGAGCAAGTCAATCATTCCAATGACTCCATTCATCGGGGTTCTGATTTCATGACTCATCATCGCCAAGAACTCGGTCTTGGCTTGCACTGCAATTTCTGCTGCTTCTTTAGCCTGAACTAGCTCTTGGTTAATCCGTTCCAGTTCCATGGTTTTTTGCTGTAAGAGCATGGACTGAATTTTGAGACGTTTGTTAGATAAGTACATATCCACAAACCCCTCAATTTTGGATTTCAAGATTTGAGGAATAAAAGGTTTTACCATGTAATCAATCGCCCCTGCAGAATAACCAGCAAAAAGGTGCTCTGCCTCTTTGCTGTTCGCAGAGATAAAAATGATAGGGATATCTTTTGTTTTATCTCTAGCCTTGATTAATTTGGCTGTCTCTATTCCATCTAGACCAGGCATCTGCACATCCAGAACAATGACTGCAAAGTCATACTTCAGCAGGCATCTAAGCGCTTCTTCACCTGAAGTCGCTTTAACGAGAACATATTGCTCACTTTCGAGGACTGCCTCAAGAGCTAGCAGGTTCTCTGGACGGTCATCGACAAGTAAAATATGAATCGGTTCTTTCATCCCCATAGCCATGGTCCCCCTTACTACTTCAACTTACGATATATTTTTTCAACCCGATCCATCGGTTCATAATCTTCACTATAACCAGAGAAGTGAATCGACTCTTTAGATCCGAGTACCAGTACGCCAAGGCGACTCAAACTTTCATGAAACAAACCGTGTACATGACGCCGTAACTCGTCATTAAAATAAATCATCACATTTCTACAGAATATAACGTTAAATTCGTTAAAAGAACGATCGGTTGCGAGATTATGTTCAGCGAAAATAATATTCTTCCGTAAATAAGGATGCAGCATGACCGAGTTATAACGCGCTGTATAATATTCAGAGAAAGCGCGAGTACCTCCTGCTTCCATGTAATTTTTGGTATACAACTTCATTTTCTCAATTCCATATACGCCTTCTTTGGCCTGCTGAAGGGAGCGTTCATTCATGTCGGTGGCATAAATACGAGACTTCTCATAAAGCCCCTCTTCGTGCAATAGAATCGCCATAGAATAAACTTCTTCTCCCGTAGAACAGCCGGCATGCCAAATTCGAATATAAGGATAAGTCCTAAGCAGCGGAACTACTTTCTCACGGAACATCTTGAACAAGCTGGGGTCACGAAACATTTCCGTAACGGGAATAGATAGACTTTGCACCAATTTCTTAAATGCAGCACGCTCATGCAGTACCTTATGTTGAAGCTCAGATATTGAGTTCACATGTTCTGTATCCACATGATGAAGAATTCTCCTTCTCAGTGAAGGCATGGCATAGTTCCGAAAATCATATCCATACAAACGATGAATTCCTTCCAAAAGCAAATCGATCTCAATTTGCTCCCTCTCTTCCTGTACAGGTTTCTCTTCGAAAGGTCCTTCTGAAATTGTCGTTTCCCCAGTTGTCATAAATTGCTCCACTTCCTTACTTTATACTTCTAACCATAAGTTCATTTAATTCTCTTAAATAAGGGTACTCACTCTTATACCCACTTTTTAAGCTTACGAATACAACCATACTCGCATTAGTGATAAAAGTTGATCCGTTTGGATCGGTTTTTTCACATAATCTGAGGCTCCTGCCTCTATACATTTGCCTCGGTCGTCTTTCATCGCCTTCGCTGTCAAAGCGATAATCGGTAATTTTACAAACTCAGGAATTTGCCTGATTCGAGTCATCGCCTCATATCCATCCATTTCAGGCATCATCATATCCATCAAGACGAGATCATAATTCCGATTCTTTTCAAGAAGTTCTATCGCTTCTCTTCCATTCTCGGCAAAAGTTACATCCATACGGTAGCTTTCCAGTACACTCGACAAAGCAAATACGTTACGGATATCGTCATCTACTAATAAAATTCGTTTACCTTCAAACAAAGTTTCCTTGTTATAAAGATTTTGCAAAATCTTTCTCTTATCTTCCGGCAAGTTTGCCTCTACCCGGTGTAAGAACAAAGTCGTCTCATCTAGCAAACGTTCGGGAGATTTAACATCCTTAATAATAATGGATTCAGCATACTTACGCAGTTTTAGTTCTTCTTTACTGTCCAGTTCCTTACCTGTGTAAATAATGATAGGAAGATCATTCAGCTGTGCGTCATCACGAATCTGATCCAACAATTCAAATCCTGTTATATCTGTTAACATGAGGTCAAGTACCATGCAGTCATATCTCACTTTGCGCAGTTCCTCAATTGCTTCTTTCCCCGTAGAAACTGCCGTTATGGCTACATCATCATGACCGATAAGTTCTATAATTGCATTACGCTGTATCTCGTCATCTTCTACAATAAGAAGGCGTTTCAGTGATTTATCTATATAGGATTCAATGTGAGCAAATGCCTGATCCAATGATTCGCGGGTAGATGGTTTTTTTAGATAAGCAATAGCCCCCATCATAAGTCCCTGTTTAATTTCATCCATTACAGAAATCACATGTACCGGGATGTGGCGTGTAGACAGGTTTGCCTTCAATTCATTCAAGACACCCCAACCATCCATCACAGGAAGCTGAATATCAAGAATGATCGCATCTGGCAAGTAGCGCTTCGCCATCTCAAGACCAATGTCTCCTTGCAAGGCAACGAGTGCTTTGAAATCATGTTGTCTTGTCATATCGAGCAAAATATTAGCAAATTTCGGGTCATCTTCGATAATGAGCATCACACGGTCCCCGTTTTGAATATCTTCCCGATCATCTTTAATGTTGTTAACAACAGCTACGGACGAGGAAGATATTACTTTAGGCGGACTAGAAGGAATCGTCATTGATCTATCATAAATAACTCGATCCTGCTTAGCAAAACTTTCATGAGTCGCTGCTGATTCTTTATACTCATTCACCGCCCCATTAAGTTTCACGGCATCTTCTTCAAGAAGTGGCAAGAACAGAGTAAAGGTGCTTCCTTCGCCTTCTTCTGAGCAGAGCTTAATTTCCCCGCCAAGCAGTTTAGCTAACTCTCTGCTGATGGATAATCCCAGTCCCGTGCCTCCATATTTCCTGCTTGTCGTTCCATCAACTTGCTGGAAGGCTTCAAAGACTAAATCAACTTTGTCTTGTGCAATTCCAATACCCGTATCTTTTACCGACATCGAAATATAAGGAATATTAATATCAAGATATTCTGGCAGTTCTTTTCTCTCAGCTAGCTTCATATTGACCGTAATAGAACCAGAAGTGGTAAATTTGAAAGCATTTGATAACAAATTACGTAGAATCTGTTTCACACGATGTCCATCGGACACAAAGGATGCTGGCAGATTCTCATCCGTTTTAAAATGAAGTTTCAGTTTTTTGCTCATCGCTACAGGTGCAAAGTTCTGTTCCACGAAGTTCTGTAGACCAGAGATGTTCACCTTCTCATGGTTAACTTCCATTTTTCCAGACTCTACTTTAGATAAATCTAAAATTTCATCAATCATTTTCAAGAGATCCGCACCTGACATATAAATGGTTTGTGCATACTCTTTTTGTTTTGGTGTCAGGTTTCCATCTTTATTCTCTGTTAGAAGTTGAGATAGAATAAGCAAACTATTAAGCGGCGTTCTAAGCTCATGTGACATATTAGCAAGGAATTCCGATTTGTATTTCGACGTAATGGAGAGTTGCATCGCTTGCTGCTCGAGTTGACGTTTTGTAATTTCTATCTGTTCGTTTTTCTCTTCTACCTGCTGCACCTGCTCTTCAAGCGCTCTCGTCTTACCAAGAAGTTCGGTATTAAAATGCTCCAATTCTTCCTGTTGACGCTGCAATAGTTCTTCCGAACGTTTGAGTTCTTCTGCTTGTTCTCCCAAACTTTCGTTTGAACGGCGCAGTTCCTCTTGTTGGGTTTGAAGTTCCTCAGATTGCATTTGAAGTTCTTCTGTCAGAGCCTGCGATTCACGTAAAAGTTCTTCCACTCTCATACGACGATTAATATTGTTAATGATAACGCCGATATTATTGACGAGCTGCTCAAACAGCTGTCTTTGCATGAAAGTAAGCGGTTCAAACGAAGCCACCTCCACTACCCCAAGCAGCTCTTCTTCAAATAAAATAGGTCTAATGAGAATGCTGGCAGGTGTAGAATTGCCAAGACCTGAACCAATTTTTAAATATCCATCGGGAGCTTCGCTGAGTTCAATCACTTTTTTATCAAGTGCGCTTTGTCCAACAAGCCCTTCTCCAATTTTGAAGGTAGATTTACTGTTTGTTTCTCCCCCATCAAAAGCATAAGCTCCGTAACATTTTAACTCGTCTGGATGTTTATTCTCATTATGAAGATACACAGCACCATAATTCACACCAATAATAGGTGCAAATTCACTTATAAATAACTGGGACACTTGTTCTGTTGATCCTACGCCCCGCAGTAGATCCGTAATCCGAGCCATATTGCCGTTAAGCCAGTTTTGGTCCTCTTGGGCTCTCGTATATTCTTGCTCCAGTAGCTGCTTTTGTTCCAGATCTTCAGCCATATCTTTAAACACACGGGCGATCTGACCAATTTCATCTTTCGTCTTGACTTTGATTCTTCGAATGGTGCGGAATCTCCCTTTTCCAAAACTCTGAATCATCATCGAAACGGTATTTAACCCTTTTGTAATACTAGGAAGGACCCAAAGAATAATACCAAGGGCAATAAGCAATCCGGCTACCAATAAACCGCCAAGCCACTGTACTGTGTTATTTATTTCTTCTTCAGCAGCTGTAATTTCCTGATCTATCAATAAATCCTGATAGTCATTCAGCTCGGTTAAACTACTCAGTGTAGCCAGTTGTGTGGCTCCTCCCGCATTGCTCCGGTAGGAGTTAGCTTCTGCCACTTTTCCTTCTTCAAGCAACGCCATAATACGAACGGTATAATCCTCAAAATTTTGAAGATTCTCTTTCACTTCATTTACCAGACGATGTTCCTCTGGTGTAACGGCACGTTCCTCAATATTTTTAAAGTTCTCATTCGCACTTGCTTTTTTATCATCCATCTTCGAATTTGCCGATTGTAATGTATTCGCATCCGGATTCATCATTGCCGACGCAAGATAAAAGGCAACATCATTCACATCTGCACGTACGCCAGAAGTGTATCTAGTCTTCATGTATCGATCGTTATACATATTATCGATTTCGTTCTTCATGTTGTTGGTGGCATTAAAACTGAGCATGGTAAGCACAAGTAAGATCGCCATCATTGCACTGAAGCCAACAAGCAATCGAGTGCGTATTTTCATTCTTTTATTCTCCTTTTAGTGAAATCCATACTAAACAAATATCATCTTCATGTTCTTTCGTCACTTCTTCATCAAAGAACGTCTGACGCATCTCTTGCTCGTCGAAATTGTGGCCCTTACTTAAGCGCTCTTTCAAAAATGCAAGCTGCTCTTCTGTTTCTCCATCCACCGCTTCAAGCAGCCCATCTGTGTACATCGCAATATGACTATCTCCTGTATAATAGACGGTGTGAGTTTCTGCCTCCATCGTATCAAAAAGTCCAACGGGATGCGTGACAAGGTCGAGTGAAACCACTTCGCCATTCCCTTCAAAAAGCAGTGCGGGAGGATGCCCAGCATTGACGTAATCAATCCGCATTTCATTCGTGTCAATCACAAGGTATATAGCTGTGAAATAGTACATAACCAGCTGATCATCCAAATAAAGTTGATTAAATCTTCGGTTTAATTCCTTCATGACCCGGTCTGGTTCAATATAAGTAGTTACTGTATCTTTTAAAACAGAAGCAATAAACATACAAAAGAGTGACGAGGAAATTCCGTGCCCCATCATATCCAGCAATATAACCCCGTATCTTCCTTTCCCAAGCGGATACCAAGCATATAAATCTCCTGCAAGTTCAGCGGATGGCTGATATAAAGCATTCACTGTAAACTTGGGGTCTTCAATAGCGGGACTAAGCACCGCATTCTGAACAAGACTGGCTAGTTTTAATTCATCTTGGATCCGTTGGTCTCGCTCTTTACGCCAATCTTTCTCCTGCTTTAGACGTAAAGCAAGACGAATGCGGGCCATTAGTTCCACTTTGTTAATTGGCTTCGTAACATAATCTACCGCTCCTACATCAAGAGCTTCAGCTAGTTTCTTAGAATCACCGACAGCCGTTACCATAATGATCGGAATATCTTTAAGATGAGGATAGGTTTGTACAATACGACAAGCTTCGATTCCATCCATTTCTGGCATCATCATATCCAGCAAAATGAGATCTACATCCGGTTCCTCCGCCGTATCGGAAGGGAGATCTTTATTCGCCCCTCGAACTTGAACCCCTAATACATCAAACATCTCAAAAGCCGATTTCGCAGTAACGATATTTTTATAATTTTCTTTCTTTAAAATTTCACGAATGATAATTACATTGGTCGGATTGTCGTCTACGATAAGTATTCTCATAACCCTCTCCTTCTACTAGTAATAATTATACTAGGGTCTTGTTTTCTGTAACAGAAATATATATTTTCTTAACTATAGCAAAGTTTAAAGAGATAAGATATTTAAGATAAACGTTCTCATTTTATATACAGCTGTACACAGCTACACCCTTTCTTTAAACGCACAGAAAGGAATGGGAGTATATTCTCCCATTCCTTGCCCTCGTATTTTTTATATTTACTTCATTTAGGTAGATGCAGAATCTATACACTACGCAGAGCTATGACAAGAACCTTACCTTTATCAAGCTCTCTTTCGTAATATTCTGCTTCCGTTTCCGTAAATCCAATGGATACAATTTTAGCGCGAAGTTCATCTCCACGGGAGCGGAACAGATTAGCAATCGAATCAAATACGCCTTCTTCTTTTAAACCAATCTCCTTAGCGTTTGCTTTATCAGCAATTCGATCCGTTCGATCTTCACTATGTGCTAATACGAAAATATCTTTCGCTAGATAATCTGCATCACGAAGTTCATTTACCGTTTCCACTGCCTGAATTCCGTTCTCAACGAGTTTAGCATACGCTTTTGAATTCGTTGCTTTCATGATATTCACGCTCCTTAGAACCTCTAATCTTTCAAATGTTTACTTAGTATATAAACAATCTTACTTCTTTTGAAACCTTGATTTCACTCTCCCTAAAAAGAGGCTTCATCAAAAAATTCCACATGTTTCAAATGCTGATTTTGATCCAAATAGACTTTTACAGCCTGATGACCTTTAATGTACACATCCCCATCTTCAGCAATGAAATCTGGTTTTCCAAGCGTATGTTTAATGCTGCGCGGAGTAAGTTCCATATATACATCATTCACCTTTAAGTAGGCTGCATCTTTCTTCACCTGAATATAGGAAACCGTTCCATCTATAATACCGATGGTCACATCATCATAAATAAACTCTCTACTACCAAGCAGTAAGTCTTCTTTTGTTTGCCCGGGGTACCCTTTCTTGCTCAGCACCTCTGACTTGGTATCTTGTAAAGAAATATCATTTACCGTTTTGAATTCATTTTGTTGCTCAATTGGCAGTATTTGAGTTGGTGCCGACTTCTTTACCGCCAACTCTACTGAATGATTGCCTTGCCACATTGCGGCAGGTTCAGCCGTAGGTTGAACGGAAAAGGGAGATGTGAGCGCCAACATGATCAGCATGGTTTGTAACATCATCTCTCACCCTTTCTTCTTCTCCTTATGCTGTACCATCCTGCCGCACGTTCGTTTATCCTGTTAAGGATCCTTGTTATATCGCTATGGCAAGATTTCCTACATAGATCTTATTTATTAAAAGTTAACGTCTGATTTTGTTCCAAGTATCTGCAGCAATATCCACATAATTGAGCCACTTTTTACTTGTTGAATTTTCATGATGAGCAAGACTTGGGGTTACGATTCCTGCAGAAGTTCCTCCAGCAGCAGGCAAGGCTTTTACTTCCGAAGCTTGTTTTTCTGCTGAACGGCTGCTTCTTACCACATTACCGGATTCTTTTTTGTGTTGAAACTTACTCATTACCGTACTTGATACTTGTTTAGCAGCACCTGTTACTTCTGCGAGCACTTCACCTAGATTTTTCACAGAAACCATGACGGGATCAATTTGTTTCATTTTTTGTTCCACATCTACTGTAATTTCATTAGCATGACGAACGGTTTGTTTTACCTCATAACCTAATTCATCGATCGTACCTTGAACTTCTTTCAATGTTTTGCTTACATTATCCAGGGATTCCTGAGCCGTCTTTAATGTCTTAATCAAGAAGACAACCAGTACAGCAAAAGCAATCGCAATAATAGCTACGCTAATTTGCCACAACATTTACACAACCTCGCTTTCGTTTCTTCATCATTAGTGTTTGTTATTCGAGAATTACCCGCCATATACCGTCTCGAAACAAGAGAGCAAGCTCGCGAAATATAAAATTACTAAATTATTTTTAAAAGCATATATCTATAATTCGAAGGGGAAATTCAAACATCGCTGACTCTTACTTCGTGATCTCCTCTTTTTGTTTCACTGGAAGTTCACTCGGTTAATGAGAACTACGAAACGAGAAGGAATTGTTGTTGGTCATCGGAATTTGTCCTACTCATACATAACAATCTAAAGGATCGTTCTAAGGGCCGCTTCTGAATTTCTTGTCGTAATACAAAAATAGAAAGGATTGATTCTTATGCTAAAATGGACTCTTATCTTTTTAATTATTGCCGTTGTTGCAGGTATCTTCGGATTCTTTGGTATCGTAGAGGCAGCAGCTTCCATTGCTAAAGTGCTCTTCTTTATCTTCTTGGTACTCTTCGTTATTTCTCTTATTATGGGGAAAACACGAGCCTGATGGGTTATAAACCCTAAATAAACACATAAAAAAGCTGTTAGCCTTTGCTAGCAGCTTTTTTATGTGTTTAAACAAGGAAAATGCATCTAATTGATAATTATTCAATTAATTGTTATTTTCTGTGTTTCAATTCCTAGCTAAGTTGGTTATTGTTATCACAGAACAAACTATTACATATATCCTTAGGAGGAAAAGAAATGAAAAAATTGATTTCTATTACAGCGGCCCTTGCCCTTACTGCTTCTTTCGCAGGAGCTGCAAGTGCAGCAACGGAAACAACGGAAACGACAACTCCCCCAACTACGAATGCGGTAACCGTTTCTACCGAGACGCCAAGTACTACTACTCCAAATGCTACTACTGCAGAAACTACTGTCTCTAACGAGGCAACGACTACTACTG
This sequence comes from Paenibacillus sp. An7, assembly GCF_009870785.1. Taxonomy (GTDB): domain Bacteria; phylum Bacillota; class Bacilli; order Paenibacillales; family Paenibacillaceae; genus Paenibacillus. The sequence goes on along the minus strand of NZ_WTWX01000013.1, from coordinate 72,467 downwards.
TTGTTTCTACAGAGAAAACCGAAGATACGGTCCTTGTAAAACCAGGTGATGGAATTGACCTTCCGCTGCTTCCTTTGGAAATTACAAAAACAACATATTTCTATGATACACCAAATGGAAAAGCTCTTGGTGCATTGAGCTCACAATTCGTTTCCGTTACAGGTAACGAAATAACGAATCGCATCACTGGTGATACATGGGTAGAGATTTACACTTGGAAAGGTGTTGCCTGGGTGAACACAGGAAAATAACCTAATCCACAATTAAAATCGTCCTTTATACAATACGCAAGGGTGCCCGCTGTAAGTTTAAACTTACAGCGGGCACCCTTTTTTCGTAAAATCAGTCCTATTGGATCAATGAAATCTCAGTGTATCGACATTTTAGGTTCTACATGTACATGAACATGCATAATGTTATGATGCCGTCTCATATTTTCTTCGATGGTGTCACTGATTTTATGTCCTTCCACCAGACTCAAATTCGGGTCTACTTCTACGACGACATCGACCATAACATGGCTTCCATACAGTCTAGCTTTTACATCCTTAATTCCTTGGACTCCTGAAGTTTTGGCAATCGTGCTTCGTAAATCAAGCAGTTCTTCTTCGTTAAAACCATCCGTTAAACTATGCGTTGACTCTCTAAATATATCCCATGCTGTTTTACAAATTAAGAGACCGACAACAAAAGCAGCTACCGTATCAAGCCATGGCAGACCAAGCTGTGCCCCGAGTATGCCAATCCCTGCACCTACACTAACCAAAGCATCCGATAAGTTATCTTTGGCTGCTGCCATAAGCGCCTGACTTTTGATTTCCCTTGCAAGTTTGCGATTATATAGGTAAACAAAAATCATGACAATGGCTGAAATTGCTGCTACTGCAGCTGACCAAGCGTTTGGAATTTCTCCGCTTCCTTCGAATAATCCTTTGCCTGCATCAATCAATACCTGAATACCAACCATGGCCATAATAAAAGATGCCACCATTGCCGCTACGGTCTCTGCGCGAAAATGTCCATAAGCGTGATCCGAATCAGGTGGTTTTCTTGAGATTTTAAGGCCAATCAGTACAGCAATGGATGCAACAATGTCAGTCATGTTATTTAAACCATCGGCTTTCAGCGCACTAGAATTAAATAGAAACCCACAAAATAATTTAAAAGCAGACAAGACAAGATAAGCTCCGATACTGATCCAGGCACCGCGCTCTCCTCTTTTTATATCTTCATATGCGTTCAACGAAAAAGACACTCCCTTAAATTAACTTTATCCATAAAAACGATAAGCGGTAAACATGGTCTACCTATGTTACCAAATGGTAAGCGAGTGGGTCTACAGAAACAGTGTTGCCGTCCCACATCGCTGTAGTCAGTGTGAAAAATTGTTGCTTTATAGCAGGGCTGTATGATTAGATAAACTTTTTTTCATTAGTGCAACTATCCTTCACTTTCCTTCGAACCCACTTTAACTATTCTTTCCCTTGTTCCCGTATTTAAAAACGTATAAAATGAAATGGATATCAGATAAGTAATCTAAACATCTCTTAGGAGGATGTATCGTATGAGCGAAGATCAAGAACAGCGCAAAATAAGCCTGGCCGATGCGATTAAACAAAAGCTGGCACAGAAGAAAGAACAAGCTTCTTCCGGAAATCGTGGTGGATTTCAAAGCGCAGGAACCAAAAAATTGGTCAGTCAAAATAACAAAAAACCAAATAACCAACGCCGTCGTACTGGCGGTTCATAAAAGGTTCTCTGTTAACAGCCTAAAAAAGTCCGTATCTCTTCATTAGAGATACGGACTTTTTGTATTATATACAGCTAAGCTAGACTTACACTTCTGCTGGGTACATTTGAGCACGAAGCTGTTTTACTTCTTCACTATCAAGATACTCATCATAACTCATTGTACGATCAATTACGCCATTTGGTGTAATTTCAATGATACGATTCGCGATAGTTTGAATGAACTGATGGTCATGGGAAGTAAATAAAATCGTACCATCGAAATCAATCAAGCCATTATTCAGTGCTGTGATGGATTCAAGGTCAAGGTGATTCGTCGGCTCATCCAAAATCAGTACATTGGCACCGTTGAGCATCATTTTGGAAAGCATACAACGAACTTTTTCTCCCCCGGAAAGTACACTTGCTTTCTTAAGTGCTTCTTCTCCGGAGAACAGCATACGTCCCAAGAATCCGCGCAAGAATGTTTCTTCCTGATCTTTAGAGAATTGACGCAACCACTCTACCAAATTCATATCGACACCTTCAAAATATTTGGAGTTGTCTTTCGGGAAGTAAGCTTGAGTTGTCGTAACACCCCATGCATATTCACCTGAATCAGCTTCTGTTTCGTTCATTAGTACTTCAAACAATGTCGTTTTTGGCAAAGTGTTAGGCCCAACAAAAGCAATTTTATCTCCTTTGTTCACAACAAAGCTCAGATCATTAATTACTTTCTCGCCTTCTACCGTTTTCACAAGACGATCCACAGTAAGCAACTGCTTTCCAGCTTCGCGTTCTGGTTTGAAGTTAATAAACGGATATTTCCGGTTGGACGGGCGAATATCATCTAATTGGATCTTCTCCAATTGTTTTTTACGAGAAGTTGCTTGTTTTGATTTCGAAGCGTTCGCTGAGAAACGTTGAATAAACGCTTGAAGTTCTTTCATTTTATCTTCTTTTTTCTTGTTCGCATCACGCTGCAAAGCAAGTGCGAGCTGACTTGATTCATACCAGAAGTCATAGTTACCTACGTACAGCTGGATTTTACCAAAGTCAATATCAGCAATATGCGTACATACTTTATTCAAGAAGTGACGGTCATGGGATACAACAATAACAGTACCTTCATAATCCATAAGGAAGTTCTCGAGCCACTGAATGGATTCCAGATCCAAATAGTTGGTAGGCTCATCGAGCAAAAGGTTATTCGGATTACCGAACAAAGCTTGCGCTAGGAGAACACGTACTTTTTCATTACCTCTCAGTTCAGCCATTTTGCTATCGTGCATTTCACGAGGAATACCTAGACCGATCAGAAGTGCAGCAGCATCCGGCTCAGCATCCCAGCCGTTCAGCTCAGCGAATTCGCCTTCAAGCTCTCCTGCACGAAGTCCATCTTCTTCTGTGAAGTCAGATTTAGCATACAGTGCTTCTTTTTCTTTCATAATCCCGTAGAGTTTCGTGTGACCCATAATTACGGTCTCCAACACTGGATACTGGTCATATTCGTAATGGTTCTGTTTCAGTACGGCCATGCGCTCACCCGGAGTCATGTGTACTTCGCCTTGGTTTGGTTCAATCTCACCGGACAAAATTTTCAGAAATGTAGATTTACCTGCTCCATTTGCTCCAATTAGACCATAACAGTTACCTGGTGTAAACTTAATGTTTACATCCTCAAATAGTGCACGCTTTCCGTAGCGGAGTGTTATGCCGCTTGTACTAATCATGTTAGAAATCCCATCCTTTTATATGAAATTAAATTTATTTCTTAATTGAATCGTAAGGTTCTATGCATGCCTAATGAGCATACATCAGCCATTAAGCCGCATTTACCCGTATGGCAACATATTATAGCATAAATATGATGAAGTTTCTCAATTTACCATAGGAATACATAGTTTTTGGATTTATTTCAATCCTCATGTACAATTAAGTGAGATTCTTAATAGCTTAATATCATTTTTTATATATGAACGGAGGTAATTTGAACTTATGAAAATTATATCTATTGAACCTACGCCTAGTCCAAATACGATGATGCTTCACCTCAATGAACAACTTGAGGCGGGAATTCGAAAAACATATACGCTCGATAATGAACGCTCTGCTCCTGCTTTTATTCGTCAAATGCTTCATATAGATGGAGTCAAAAGTGTGTTCCACACCGCAGGTTTTGTAGCACTTGACCGCAAAGGAAATGCAGATTGGTCTGAAATTCTTGGAGAAGTTCAAAACAAACTCGGTCAAGAAAGCGCTGAATTAAACTGGACCCAGCCCGAAGACGCTACCGGTGAACATTTTGGTGAAGCTGAGGTGTTTGTCCAATTCTTCCGGGGCATTCCAATGCAAATTCGGGTGAAATCAGGCTCTCAAGAAGAACGTATCTCTTTGTCTGATCGTTTTGTCAAAGCTGTCACTGAAGTCGCTTCTAGCACTCTCATTAAAGAACGTAAACTAACTGATTACGGAGTACGCTATGGCGAACTGCCTGATATTGCTCGGGAAGTAGAACAAGAACTTGAAGCTGCATTTCCACAGGAACGACTCATTAAAGTCATTGATCAAGCCATTGCTCACGGTGCCAATCAAGATGAATTTATAGAGCAGCGCCGTGATCTTACGGACGATGAAGTAAAGGCAGCGCTACAAAATGGAGACTGGCGTGTTCGCTATGCAGCTTTAGATCAAATGGAGCCCTCTTCAGAACGAATCGAGATGATCCATACAGCCCTGCAGGATGAAAAAATGCAAATTCGCCGCCTTGCGATCATCTATCTTGGTGACCTAAAGACACCGGAAGCACAGGAACTATTATATGAAGCAATGCAAGATAAATCGCCTGCCGTTCGCCGGACTGCTGGAGATACGCTGTCTGATATTGGGGATGCGGCTGCCACACCTGTCATGATTCCAGCTCTCAAAGACAGCAGCAAACTTGTTCGCTGGCGGGCTGCGCGTTTTCTTTATGAAGTAGGAACCGAGGACGCGAAAGAAGCCCTCCAAGAAGCAGTAGAAGATCCTGAATTTGAAGTCAGTCTTCAAGCGAGAATGGCTCTTGAACGTATTGAATCTGGTGAAGAAGCTGCGGGAACGATCTGGCAGCAAATGGCCGGTCGTAATAAAAACTAATTTCACACTTAGCTCACATTAAAGGCATTTTATACCATTGATTTAGAAGTATCCTTCCTTTATACTAGAATCTGTTTTAAATAAGAGTTATGAACAATCAAATAATTAAGATACACCTCATCATACGTAAGTTATCAGGTGAGGTAGAGGTCGCGAATACGATCAGTAAACCAGGAGAGGCATATGAGCTGCCGCTAGCATCCGGGCTGAAAGGCGTATTTGCCGAAATCTGCGAGTAATGCTCTATTGAAATATACTCCAGGTTGGGGCTGTTATCCGAAAGGGACAGAACTGTCATAGCATGATTCTCTTTGCGAAAGGGAACAGCTATGTTGAGCTATCTTCACATTTAACAAAGTAACGTATGGTGCCGAATTCATGATATAGACCGCCGGTGCCTGCCCGCGGTCTTTTTGTATTGTTTGACTCAAATCGAAGGAGTGTATTTAGAACATGCAGCACGACTCACCAGCACCCACCCTGAAAAAAGGGCTTAAAGCCCGTCATATGACTATGATTGCTCTCGGCGGTTCCATTGGAACGGGACTATTTTTAGCGAGTGGCGGTGCCATTGCTACCTCTGGTCCCGGCGGCGCGCTAATTGCCTATGCAGCAGTCGGCATTATGGTATATTTCTTGATGTCGAGCCTAGGAGAACTGGCCACATTTATGCCTGACTCAGGTTCATTTAGCACCTATGCTACCCGGTTTGTTGATCCTTCGCTTGGGTTTGCGCTAGGTTGGAACTTCTGGTATAACTGGGCGATCACGATTGCAGCTGAACTTTCTGCGGCAACGCTGATCATTAAATATTGGTTCCCAGACAGTAACTCTGCGCTTTGGAGTTTACTTTTCCTATTACTTATCGTTGGACTGAATGTCCTCTCTGTTAAAGGGTATGGAGAATCTGAATATTGGTTTGCTCTTATTAAAATTATTACCGTGATTATATTCCTGATCGTTGGTGTCATGATGATTGTAGGGATCATCGGCGGCGAAGCCATTGGCTTCACTAACTTTACGTTCGGAGATGCCCCGATGCATGGAGGATTTTTTGCACTACTCGGCGTATTTATGGCTGCTGGTTTCTCATTCCAAGGGACGGAGCTCATCGGCGTTGCAGCGGGTGAGAGTGAAAACCCGCGTGAAAATGTTCCGCGTGCCATCCGTCAAGTATTCTGGCGTATTTTGCTTTTCTATATCTTGACGATTCTGGTGATCGGTCTCGTGATACCATATACCAACCCGAATCTGCTGAAATCGGGATTGGACAATATTAGTGTCAGTCCATTTACGTTAGTTTTTCAAAAAGCAGGTTTTGCATTCGCTGCATCGGTTATGAACGCTGTTATTCTTACTTCTGTTCTTTCAGCAGGAAATTCAGGGATTTACGCATCCAGCCGTGTATTATTTGCTCTTGCTAAAGAAGGAAAAGCACCTCGTATCTTTGGGAAACTAAATAGCAAAGGCGTGCCGATCTATGCCCTCTTAGCCACGGCAGCTGTAGGAATGCTGGCTTTCTTTTCATCTATGTTTGGAGATGGTGTGGTATATACTTGGCTTCTGAACGCTTCTGGAATGTGCGGATTTATTACCTGGCTTGGTATTTCAGTTAGTCATTATCGTTTTAGAAAAGCTTATATCGCTCAAGGACGTGACTTAAAAGACTTGCCTTTCCGTGCTAGATGGTTTCCATTTGGACCGATCTTCGCTCTTATTTTATGTATGATTGTCATTGTGGGCCAAATTTTCACTTTGGATCTAGCTGACTTAGGATGGCTTGATATCATCGCAACTTACTTCACTATTCCACTTTTCCTGATCATCTGGTTCGGATATAAATGGAAGTATAAAACAAAAGTAATACCGCTTGAGGATTGTGATTTCGAAACGGGTCAATCTTAATAATAAAGCCTGTTCTACAATAAAATGTCCTTTACAAAGGGTACATTTTACAATTGTTGTAGAACAGGCTTTTTTTATTTCAACTCCCAGCTGACCTTTACTTTCATATCTCCTGTATCCTCAAAATCAGACACGTAGTAGGAGACGGAATTCAGCCCTAGACTATATAAATCCTTAAGGGCCTCTAAGAGTCTTGCTTTCTCCCCACTGTAGCGAAAAAGCACTGCCTTCTGTTCTTCTTTTATTCTCCCTTTTACAAGACCTTTCAGATCAGCAGAACTGTGTATAATTTTATTTTCATTATAGAGTACATAATCCAGTTTGTTATACAAACGATCATACGCCGATATCTTATTCATATCAGTATGCTGCAATACAGCCAGTGTTTCACGGTATAGAGATGTTGCTGCAGGATACTGTTTCTGCCACGTATGATCTTTTCCCATCTCTTCGTCAGTGAGTAAGTAATAGTTATAACTCACTTTCCCTAGTTGATTAGGAGTTGGATCATCCCAGGTGGTGTCCATATGATACCATTTGCCATCAAGCAACAACAGATTCCAGGCATGAAGTTGGCCCCCTGCTTGCCCCTCTACAATTTGGTTCTTAATTCCCGATTGTTTTAACATCTTATAAGCCAGTAACGAGTAACCCTGACATACGGTACTGCCTGTAGCAAGACCATCATAAGCCGTATATTTTCTCAGGGATACATCATAAGCCAAATGGAGGACAATCCAGTCATGGATGGCTTCTACCTTCTCGTGTGAATTCATTTCTGGCATGATAATCTCTTCTAATATCTCTTTCACTCTTCGTTCCACATACGCGGTTTGGGCTTTGGTTTCGCGGTATTTCAGATCAATCGTCACTTCTGCCGATACATTGTTCCCCTTGTAATGATAAGCATAACTTTTAATATTGTATTGAATATAGGGGTCGCTTGCCATTGCCTCTTCAATTGCTTTCTGCAGTGTAGCCTTGAGCTCTTTGATTTTTCCTTTATACGTAAACTTCACACTTTCTGTCCTGTTCAGCATAGCTGTCGTCAGTACGGTATGCATGCTCTCTGATGTAACTATTTTCTCTGTTGAAGCTGCATATAGTGTATCGAGGTCTACTACCCGGGGGATCACAATGATGATCGCAAGGACGAACAGTACAACGATTAACAAACCAAAACGGTTTTTCCTCAAGATCGTCTCCGCCTCTCTTCGGGTAATGGGCTCTAGTCTTTGCAGGAATATTGTAACACAAACGCTCTTGGCATCTCTTTTCTAGTTTTGTCGATCCACATCGAAAAAAATAGCTCCCTTAGTAGGAAGCTATTTTCTGTATCTAATTATAACTATTCCGGTAAAGTCAAATAAGTACCTGTACATCCATTTATTAATAATAACGATAAAAAGACTGACTATTCATGAAAAAATCAAGTTTCCCTTGCAGCTCTGCGAGACGATTAAGTACTTGAGCTGCTTCTGTAACCGTCACATAACGTTCTGGCAGGAAGCGTCCATCAATGAGTGGCAACAAATCCAGCTTAATCGCTAGTGAAGCAGCACCTTTGTTTGTAATCTGTGAGGCATCTGCTACAGCAGCCAGATCTGTTCCCTGCTGATAGAACTTAGAAAGTTTCTCGTACTTCAGCACGCTCATGATCATTTCAGCTAATTCCCCACGTGTAAGTTGTTTTTCAGGGGATATTTTTTGTTCCGGATCCGCTTCAATCCAGGATTGGTTAATAAGAAGATTCAATATGGAGGCATAAGGACTGTCTATATCCACATCCGCAAATATCTTATCGTCTTCATTTCCTGAATAATATACGTCATTTCCTACACCAGGATTAAGCCCTCTTGCTAAATACGTATACCAATCCCCTTTGGTAATGGTGCGTTCCGGTTCAATCTTTCCTTCTTCATTCGGTGTTAACACCCCATGGCTGACCATCTTCTGTAATAGAGACTCCGCAGAGTGCCCTTTAATATCTACAATATCGGATACAATGCTTTCCTGTGTAGTTCCATAGAGAAGTTTCCATTTGCCACTAGAAGCATCAAGCGCTTCACTGCTGTAATAGTCAATATCGCTTAATTGTGGATGATACACAAGCTTAATAGATCTTTCTTCTCTATCTCCTTGAATTCCATAATACCCGCCAAATCCTTCATATTGAAGTGTCGTTTTGGTTCGATCAAGGAAAATCTTTTTTGCTGCCTCTTTCGTCACTGCTGGTTCAGATGCAGCCGGCATAGTGGCAGCATCAGCTGAGAACTGAGAATAAAAGCTCTGCACTGCTCCTGCTTTGTCCATTGAGATGCTCACATTATCGCCATACACAGGAATCCCATTTAAGTAACGAGTAAAATTAAAGAAATAACTTGTGTCGGAATTGCTCACCGTACTCAGTTTTAGTTCCTTCGCTGCGTTTGGAACGAGTGCAAGAACTTTATTGATTGCCAGCTTTTTCGCAGCTTCTGCTGTGATTTTCTGTTTGTTCTCTACTGTTTTATCAACCTTAGTCTCATTATCCATACTACGGTTGTAAATTTCATAACTTTGAATTTCTCCAGTCTTTGCGTTAACTTCGGCGGAGATCCCATTCATGTACATATACGAATCATCCTTATCCTCTTTAGACCAATAGATATTCCAACTCGGCTCTCCAGACCGGTAACTTCTTTTCTCATAACGGCTTTCAGAAACCTGATACCCCTTAGGAGTCGGGAATGTGTTTTCTACTAATTGCAGGGCTTCCTCAGCGGACAGATCTTTCTTTGCAGGAACAAAAGCATTTCCATTTGGCAAAGATTCAGTAACATATTCTGTTTTTGTATCTGTGGAATTATATGCGCTAAAAGTTTCTCCTGTATTCGCATCAATGGATTCCATTCCTGTTGAAGGTAAATAACCAAGATAATAATTGCTATGTTTTTTATTGTAACTGTATTTATTAGGGATGTAGGATAGCTCTACATTAAAGTTCTTTTCAAATATAGATCTTGCTTCTTGTGCAGACAATTTGGGATTAGGAGAAGGAAAGTCGGACTGTGGTATGTTTCTCGAATAATTAGTCACAACCCCGCTGTCGTGTACGGTAACATAGACTGTATTTTCACTCGTAGGCAGTCCATTCACATGAAGTTGATAAACAAAATAGTACTGTGCATGACCAAAAAGCGGAGATATCGTATCTCCTCCACTAGCGTCTAATTTAACATAATCATCCTCAGATAATCCTTTGATGGCTTTATGCAAAAATGCTTTGCTGATTGCTTCAGATTCTGCATAAGAAATACGTTTAGCATCACTGTCTGCTTGTTTCTCCCACAAATATTCAGGCAAATACACAGACAAGACTTCTCCTGTCTCACCATGCACAGTAGCACTGAATCCATGTGAAGATGAACCCATTCTAATTTGGAATTGCAAATCCCAGACTTTATAATCTGGCTGCGGGTATGAATTCCCTCCACCATAATTAGATGATGTTAACGTTGCTTTTTTTAGTTCAGGAAACAATGAAATCACATTGTTATACGCTTTTTCTGACGAAATTTTTGCGCCTTTTGGAAGTTTTGAGTCTAGAACAATTGAAGATTGACCACTTCCCGCCTCACTTGCTGTCTCCGTTACAACGACAGAAGCAGCGGAAACACTATGAATTGCTCCTTGCGTATGTACTCCAAGCATAAAAGCCGCCATGGCAGCCGCTACTTTTTTCACAGAAATCGATGACCTTATATCCAAAATTCATACCCCCCCCTAAAATTTCCAATCTATTCCATTGTATCATACTATAAACTATCACATTCCATATTTCCCATTTAAAAATTTCAAGATAAAGACCCAACTTTTTGCTAGAAAATGTGTTGCAAACCTCATACACTCTAACATAAACTGCCATGCTAATTAAACCCTATCTCTTAAGTTCATCTTCACTTCGTCTAGAAAATAGATCATAAATAACCGCCCCGTAGATCTCGGAGCGGTTATTAAGGGGTGCCACTATCTATCTGTACTGTGCGAGTTTCTCATTTAATTCACGTGTTTGTCCGTAAATCTTCTGATAGAGCGCGAACAGTTCATTGTACACTGCAGCCGTCTCCGGATTTGGCTCATAAGTTTTCGCAGGGCGGATAAATGCTGCCGCACACGCCTGTAAAGAATCAAACCATCCACACCCGTAAGCTGCCAGCATAGCAGCCCCCATAGCAGGACCTTGTTCGCTTTCGAGCTTCACAATCCGGCTGTTAAAAATATCTGCCTGCATTTGCAGCCATGTTTCATTTTTAGCCCCGCCGCCAATAGAGACAACTTCATTAATTGTCTTACCGGATTCACGGATAATATCAATGGACTCTCTTAAAGAGAACGTGATGCCTTCGAGTACGGCACGTCCAAAATGAGCAAGAGAATGACCGGCGTCTACGCCGATGAAGCTTGCGCGTATATTTGCATCAGGATGCGGAGTTCTTTCTCCAACGAGATAAGGAGTGAATAATAGTCCTTTACTGCCTGCTGGGATGGCATCAATGCCGCTAAGCAGTTCATCAAAGGAAAGATCTTTTGCAAAAGTATCCTTAAACCAGGTCAAACTATACCCCGCAGCAAGTGTCACACCCATGATATAAAAAGCATCTTTCTCCCCGTGGTTAAAAAAGTGTACTTTCCCTTCAAAATCGAGTTCTTTACGCTCTTCATAAGCTAGTACAACCCCTGAGGTTCCGATGCTGCTCATCGTCTGTCCTTCATTCAGAATGCCAGCGCCAATCGCCCCACAAGCATTGTCTGCTCCCCCGGCAAATACTTTCGTGTTTGCAGTAAGCTTGGATGCTTCTGCAATCTCAGGAAGCAGTGTTCCCACCTCTTCAAAAGACTCGACCAGTCTTGGACAAAGGGAAAGTGGAAGTGAGAAGGCTTCTGCAATCGTCTGACTCCAGCTTTTGCTTGCTATATCTAACAGCAACGTTCCCGCCGCATCGGAATAATCCATTGCAAAGTCGCCGGTTAACCGGTAACGAACATAGTCTTTGGGAAGCAGGAATACGGCTGCCTGCTCCATGATCTCAGGTTCATGCTTTTGAACCCATAATATTTTAGGGAGTGTAAATCCTTCTAATGCACGGTTTTTTGCAATCTGTAAGAGATCCGTACCTAACGTTTCCTCGATAAGTCGGCATTCTGCTGTCGTCCGTGTGTCATTCCACAAAATAGCGGGACGCAGCACATGACCATCCTTATCAAGTAACACGAGCCCATGCATTTGACCAGAAAAGCTAAGACCTGCTACTTCCTCAGCCGAAATATTAGACATTTCCATGAGCTTACGAAGAGACACTAACGTCTGCTCAACCCAATCCTCTGGATTCTGTTCGCTGTAGCCCGCTTTGGGTTGATGCAGCGGATACGGCTGTGATGATTCGAATAAAACTTCCCCGCTGCGGTTCACGAGTACCGTCTTCACTGCACTCGTTCCTAAATCCACCCCAATAACATAACTCATTGTTTTTCTTCCTCCTCTATGTCCACTTATTTCTACCTTTACATAAGAAACGTCCCCGCACCTTTCGCATACGGGCGAAAAAGGCCGGGGACGATCCGTAAAGTCTAACTAACGCTGCAGCGTCCTGTTGGCATGATCAAGGCCGATAAAGTATTAGTCAGCCAAGATATACTGGTTAAGTGTCGCTTTCAGAAGTTCTTGACGACCTGATTTATTAGCACGTGGTGTTTCATTATTCAGAGCATATTCAGCAAGGGAGCTGAGTGTTGATTTTCCTTCTACTACTTCAGCACCGATACCCTCTTTAAAGCTTGCATATCGATCTTCGATAAAGTTATCAAATACGCGATCTTCGATCAGTTTTGCAGCGACTTTTAGACCTTTCGCATACGTATCCATACCAGCAATGTGAGCGAGGAACAGATCTTCTGGTTCGAAAGAAGAACGACGTACTTTTGCATCAAAGTTTACTCCGCCTTTACCAAGGCCGCCATTCTTAAGTACTTCATACATGGTAAGTGTTGCATCGTAGATATCTACTGGGAACTCATCTGTATCCCAACCGATCAAGAGATCGCCTTGGTTCGCATCCAGTGATCCAAGCATACCGTTAATACGAGCGACACGCAGCTCGTGGTCAAATGTATGACCTGCCAGTGTAGCATGGTTAGCTTCAAGGTTCAGTTTAAAGTCTTTATCGAGGCCATATTTTTGCAAGAATGCAATGGAAGTGGCAGCATCGAAATCATACTGATGTTTTGTCGGCTCTTTTGGTTTAGGCTCGATCAGGAATTGAGCGTCAAAACCGATTTCTTTTGCATAATCTACAGCCATATGGAACATACGAGCAATATTGTCCTGCTCAAGAGCCATATCTGTATTCAGCAGCGTATCATAACCTTCACGTCCGCCCCAGAATACATAGTTTTCTGCACCAAGACGTTTACCTACTTCAAGACCTTTTTTAATCTGAGCTGCCGCATGTGCATATACGTCCGCATTACATGTAGAAGCTGCACCATGCATAAAGCGCGGATTTGTAAACATGTTTGCTGTATTCCAAAGCAGCTTCTTGCCGGTTGCTTTCATTTGTTCTTCAATTAGATCTACGATGGTATCAATATTGCTGTAGAACTCACGCAGACTATTTCCTTCTGGAGCGATGTCTACATCGTGGAAACAGAAGAAAGGAAGATTCATTTTTTCCATGAATTCAAATGCTGCTTCTACGCGAACTTTCGCAAGGTCAAGTCCAGAATATTTATTATAAGAACGAACAGCAGTTTCTGCACCAAAAGGGTCAGCACCGCCTGCTGTTAATGTATGCCAATAAGCCATACCGAAACGGAAATGTTCTTCCATTGTTTTACCTGCTACGACTTCTTCCGGATTATAAAATTTAAATGCCAAAGGATTCTTCGATTCTTTACCTTCAAATGCAACTTTGTTAACGGATTCAAAATAAGCCATTGTTACAAAGCCCTCCTCTAATTGGTCTAATGTCCGATTCGCGAAATCGTTTACACCGATATACTAACACACCATCTGCCACTTTGTCTATTGGTTAAACAAAGTTTGTTTATTCTCATTTTTTTCTGTTACAATAGACTTTACTTGAATTAATTTCATAATACCTTTCGTTGCTTTAATCAGAGTATCTATAAATCAAAATGGTTCTATTTGTCTATATATAGTTACAAATTTTATCGTTTTAATGAATTATGAAATCGATTCACTTATGTTTCTTAAACGATAAGTTTTCGTGAACTTTTCGTAAATCATGTAATGTAAAATCCTGAAGGGACGTGCTGATTCATGGCTATAACCGGAGATCAGGCTCTGGTCAAAAAAATTAATAAAACGATTATTTTAAATACGATCCGGGAACATGCACCTTTATCTAGAGCCAACGTGTCGACTCTATCCGGATTAAATAAAGCAACGGTATCTAATCTTGTGGCGGAACTTATAGATGGGCATTTAGTCACTGAACTTGGTCCAGGTGAATCCAGCGGAGGACGCAAACCGCTTATGCTTCTATTCAATAAACATGCTGGTTATGCGGTGGGTCTTGAAGTCAGTGTGAAACGTTTACGAGGTGTTCTAACGGATCTTGCCGGATCCATTATTGCTGAGGATGTTCAGCCTCTTACAAGTCACGACGTGTCATACGTCTGCAGTTCTATCGTCTCTATGACGAACGGGCTGCAGCATCAAGCGCCTCCTTCACCACATGGTGTCATTGGTGTGGGAATTGGAGTACCAGGTATGGTAGATGAAGAAGGAACCGTTCTATTTGCTCCGAACCTTGCTTGGAATATGGTTCCTCTTCGAAGGATGTTAGAAAAAGAACTGGAGCTCCCTGTCACAATTGATAATGAAGCCAATGCAGGAGCACTTGGTGAACTTCATTTTGGAGCGGCTAGAGGAACACGTCATCTGATATACATCAGTGCGGGCATTGGGATTGGATCTGGTATTGTAATTGATGGAGAACTTTATAAAGGCGCATGGGGTTATGCGGGAGAAACAGGACATATGTCCATAGATGCAGAAGGAAAGCAGTGCTCCTGCGGAAATCGGGGGTGCTGGGAGCTTTATGCATCTGAAAAAGCGTATGATGAAGCCAGCTTGCAGCTTCCTTCCCGTTCCACTTCCGATCTTACGATCCTTGCTGCCAAAGGTGACCCGATCATTATTGAACTCTATAAAAGCATGGGACACCGACTCGGTGTGGGGATAACAAACATCGTAAATAGTTTTAACCCAGAACGCATCATCATTGGGGGACCCTTATCGAAAGCACAAAAATATATAGAAAGCTCACTGCAAAGCGTTGTTGCAGAGCGAACACTTCCCTACCATCGGCGTAGTCTCCATATTGAATTCGCTGAACTTGGAGCAAACTCTACCTTAATTGGTTCTGCCTATGGAGCCATATCCCAATTTCTCGGGCAGATTCGTGTTCGATCATAAATGTAAAAAAATTACTGAAATAGACAAAAATTCGCCCTATTTTCTGGACCGTTACCTTTCGTATCCAAGGTATAATAAGTCTTATTATGTGTCATTTATTACTGCAAAGTTCCCATTTGCAGCTATACTTCACGCACGGAATGGAGAGAACTCTCGTGACTTATGTGGATACTTCCGATATTTCAGCCGCGATGTTCATCACGGTCCTGCTTTTCCTTATTATTATTGCTCCCTTGGTAAGTCTAGGAATTCTCAAGTTATTTCAGGGTAAGAAAAGACAGGCATTATGGTATGTTCTATCGGGTGTAGCCGTCTATTTTATATTCCAGTGGTTTATGTGGTTTGTTTTTTAGCTAACGTTTCGCTGTTTATTCCTTATTTAAGAAAGAGAGAGACAAGTTTCGTCTCTCTCTTTTTATTTTATCTCAAATAACACCCCCGCTTTTTTCACATGAGATGTTCATTAATTCTGTTTCATCTGGTTCGCCACTTGCTGGTTCTCATCAGAGCCGAATTTGGTAAGTGCGTCTTCCGTTAGCTTCTCAACTGAATGTATATATTTCTCCTTCAGCTTCAGAACTCGGAGCACATGTTTATCTAATTCGGTTTCGGGCAACCTGCCTGTTTCTACAGCGTTTCGTATAGCCTCATATGCTTCTAGTACTTTGTCTGGAGTATGACCAAACAAAAGGATATCGACTCCGGCCTCAAGCGCCATAACTGCAGCCTCTCCTGAGCCAACATTTTGTTCGATTGCACCCATCTCAAGATCATCCGTTATAACAACTCCATCGTATCCAAGATCGCCTCGTAACATATCTTGAACCATGACAGAAGAAAGAGACGCCGGTTTTCCGGAGGAATCGATCTTTGGATACTTGATATGAGCTACCATGATCATGTCTGCTCCTTCTTCTATCGCTTTTCGAAAAGGAATCAGTTCTCTTTCTTCTAGCTGAGCTTTCGTCTTATTCACAACCGGCAAACTTTCATGTGAATCAACCGATGTGTCACCATGTCCGGGAAAGTGCTTTATAGCTGAGATCATCCCTGCTTTCTGGAGTCCTTTCATTACAGCGATCCCATGAACGGATACTTCAGCAGCGGTGGTGCCATAAGCACGATCGCCGATTACTGTATTGGCCGGATTGCTAAAGATATCAAGTACAGGAGCATAGTCTACATTAAAACCAAAAGCACCAGCCTCTTCCCCAATCACTCTGCCCACTTCTTCCGATAAAGCTGCATCTCCCTTCTTCCCAATCATAAGGCTGGGTGGAAACTCCGTTTTGCCCTCTGGTAAACGAGACACCCGCCCCCCTTCTTCATCCAAAGAGATAAAAAGCGGTTTTTTTTCTGCAGGATTATATGATTTTATATCATTAATAAGTTTTAGCAGCTGTTTCTTGCTCTCGATATTTTGCTTAAATAGGATGACACCGCCGATGCGGCCTGAAGCAATGAGCTGTGCCTCTTCTTTTGAAAGTTCTGTGCCTGAGAAACCTGAGATCATCAGCTGGCCTATTTTCTGTTCCAAGGTCATCGACATGAGTTCAGACTTATACTTGTCGGACTTTTCAATTGAAATAACACCATCAGGTTCAAGTGACTCCGTATAATCGAGACCCTGTTCGGAATTTTCTTCTACTTTAATCGGTTTATTTTCTACTTGGTGACTATTTAATTCCGTTAAGGAATCGGCTGATTTCTCAGGTATAGCTGCTTCCCTGGAACAACCCATCACTAAGAACATGAGTAACAGTGCCCATAGATAATAACTAATTTTCAAGGATTATCGCTCCTACTCTACCATTCTACTATCGTATGATTCCCTTTATATAGATAAAAAACCGCATCCATAAAGGATACGGCTTTAGACTTCCATTGCATTACCTCAGGCTGAATAAAATCAGTCAAAATTCTATTCACTTATTTACTGCAATCTGAATATATAAACTAGGTGAATTATTTTCACAAATTTAATGATTATGAAATAGATTCAGGTATTAATTTGTTACTGCACTGTGTTCAAGACTCTCGATGAATCTTTCTGTATCCATTGCTGCTTTACATCCACTGCCTGCAGCTGTAATCGCTTGTCTGTAGCGCGTATCCTGAACATCTCCGCAAGCGAATACGCCAGGTACATTCGTTTCACTCGTGCCAGGGTTAACAACAATATATCCGTTTGCATCGGTAGTCAGTTGACCATTCAAGAAAGTCGTATTTGGATTATGACCAATAGCAACAAATACACCGCTCGCTTCAATCATTTCTTCTTCGCCGGTAGCATTGTTAAGCACTTTTAAGCCTTTCACTCCGCTTCCATTTTCACCTGCAAGAATCTCGACAGGTGTGCGATTCAGTGCCCATTCGATTTTTTCATTATCGCGAGCACGGTCCTGCATAATTTTTGAAGCACGAAGTTCTTCACGGCGATGCACAAGTGTAACTTTAGAAGCGAAACGAGTCAGGAAGTTTGCTTCTTCCAGAGCAGAATCGCCGCCGCCGATTACGATGATTTCTTTACCGCGGAAAAAGAATCCATCGCATGTTGCACAAGTACTTACCCCGTACCCTACGTTTTCTTGTTCTCCAGGAATACCGAGGTATTTAGCAGAAGCTCCTGTGGAAATAATGACCGTCTCGGAAACAATTTCATCTTGTCCTTCCACCTGAATTTTAAAAGGACGCTCTGCCATATCAATACTATTAACCCATCCAGTACGGAATTCAGCACCAAAGCGCTCCGCCTGTTTGCGCATATTATCCATAAGTTCAGGTCCCATAATACCATCAGGGAAACCAGGGAAATTTTCCACTTCTGTCGTTGTAGTGAGTTGTCCTCCCGGTTCTGGACCTTCAATTACGAGTGGTTTCAAATTCGCACGAGCCAAATAAATGGCTGCAGTCAGGCCGGCTGGACCCGTTCCGATAATAACTGATTTATACATTCACTTTACCTCCTGATTTCTTCCGCAAACACTAGAGTAAATGAACTTCGAATGAACCAGGGGCGAACAAGCATACAATAAGTTATTACCTTATTCATGGAAGACACTGCATATCATATCAACTCTTGTCATCCATATACGAATGGGAAATAATATAATGAATTGCTTTAACCCGTTCATGTTATAAGTAAACTTTACGGAAAAGGAATAAATAATTTATAATAATTCTAATCTAGATATAATTATGATCATTTTCAAAGTCGCTGTCAATGCTCTTTGCTCGCTTTAATCCTGATCTAAATAGAAAGACAACAAGAGGAGGTATTCGAAAGTTTATGACAGAAGCAATGATTGGAAGTATTATCTCTGCCTTGTCTACCGGACTTGGGGCAATCCCGATTCTGTTTATGACCAAGGTAACTCACCGGCTTCGTGATATTCTGCTTGCTTATGCAGCGGGAATCATGACTTCGGCATCCATGTACAGCCTCATCCCCGAGGCTCTCGGCCAGTCGAATCTAATTGTCCTGTCCATCGGAATCTTGGCAGGAAGCTGTATACTGCTTATCTTGGAGAGGTATATTCCGCACATCGATTTAGAGAATCCTGAATCACGGCCATTTAATATTGAAGGCAAGGCTTTCCTGATCATTGCTGCAATCACGATGCACAATCTTCCAGAGGGGCTTTCCGTTGGGGTAAGTTATGCAAGTGCGGACGACAGTCTAGGTAATTTGATTGCCTTGTCGATTGGACTTCAAAATGCACCTGAAGGATTTCTTGTAGCCCTGTTCCTAGTGAATCAAAACATCGGCCGATTTAAAGCGCTCGGTATCGCTACCTTAACGGGAGCAGTCGAGATTATTACAGCGTTTATTGGATACTCCCTGAGCAGTGTAGTTGATGGTCTTGTTCCTTACGGTCTTGCCTTTGCTGCAGGAGCAATGATGTTTATTGTGTACAAAGAGCTGATCCCGGAAAGTCACGGAGACGGCAACCAGCGTGTAGCTACGATCTCTTTCCTTCTAGGTCTCATCACGATGATTACTCTTACTGAGATTTTCTAGACAAATTTACTTAGAAAATAAACCGCAATTTACAGCAAAAAGCGTCGTTTCCACGACGCTTTTTATTTTTCCGATCCACTTTTTCTTTTATCTTATCTGCTTTTCTTATCTGCTTTGCTCTACAGCATTATTTTAATAGTCGCAACCCATTTAGAATAACTAAAATCGTACTGCCTTCATGGCCGATCACGCCAAAGGGTAAAGCAACCTCGGTGAGAAAGTTACCTGCAATAAGCAGTGTAATTACGGAAATAGCAAAAATAATATTTTGTTTCACTACTTTCGCCGCTCTTCTAGACTGCTTAATACTCCAAGCGATCTCTTCAATATTGTCATTCATCAGAACCACATCAGATACTTCGATTGCCGTCCCGCTTCCAGACATGCCCATCCCCATCCCTACAGTAGCTGCAGCTAGAGCCGGCGCATCATTCACTCCATCCCCAACCATAACGACATGACCATAGGTTTCACGGAGCTTACGTACCTGTTCCACTTTTTGCTGTGGTAAGAGTTCAGCATAGACAAAATCTACACCTGTCTCTTCTGCTATAACGTCCGCGGTACCTTGGCGGTCTCCCGTCAGCATAGCGACTTTGACACCTAATTGTTGCAATCGTTTCACCGCAGCCGCTGCCTGCGGACGAACCGTATCACGCATCGCAATGATCCCTGCTATATCGTCACCTTGCATAATGACGGATACGGTTTTTCCTTCTTGCTCGAGGGATGCTCTCGTACGAACCCAGAACGAATCAACTTCTTCCTGATCGAACCTATCCGTCTTACCAATACTCCATTTCACACCGTTTACGATCCCTTCAAGTCCCCATCCTGTGATGGACTGAACTTCATCAGCTTCAAGAATTTCTGCTCCTGATATGCGTGCCTTATTAACAATCGCTTCTGCGAGAGGATGCATAGACTGGCTTTCAATGGCAGCAGAGACAGCAAGCAACTGCATTTCGTCATAACCTTCTGCTGGATACAAGTCAGTTACTTCAGGAACTCCCCGCGTAAGTGTACCCGTCTTATCAAAAGCGACAACAGCCGTTTTAGCCATATTTTCTACATGTGCTCCCCCTTTAAAGAGAAGTCCTCTCCTTGCACTGCTTGAGATAGAAGAGAGCATCACGGGCATGATCGAGGCGACCAGCGCACAGGGAGAAGCTACGACCAGAAATACACATGCTTTATAGAAGGAATCTCCCCAGGTCCAGCCAAATAGGAGAGGAAGTACCCCAATGATAAGAAGCGTAATCACTACAATGAACTTGGCATATATTCCTTCAAACTTCTCTATAAATCGCTGAGATGCAGGAACCTCGCTTTGTGCTTCTTCTACTAACTTAATAATTTTTGAAAAAAGTGAATTTTCGGCCCGCTGCGTCACCTCAATGTACAGCGCACCTTCTCCATTCATCGTTCCTGCAAAAACCTCATCTCCGGTTGTTTTTTCTACCGGTGTAGATTCTCCTGTGATGGAGGATTGATTCACGGCAGAGTATCCTTTATAGATTCGGCCATCGGATGGCATCAGCTCTCCTGGTTTTACTAGTATCAAATCTCCTGGTACAAGTTCTTCGGCAGCAACAAGTTCCATACTTCCATTATCGATTCGCAGCGCCGTTTCCGGCTTCAATGAAATAAGGGATGAAATATCCTTATGACTGCGTTCTGTTGTATAACTTTCAAGCGCTCCACTCAGCGCAAAAATGAAGATAAGCATAGCTCCCTCATTCCAGTAACCAATCGTTGCTGCACCAACGGCCGCTGCAATCATGAGCAAGTTTACATCTAAATCCCGCTCCTTAACCAGTGTTGCTACCCCTTCTTTTGCTTTGGACCATCCACCGATTGTGTATGCTGCAATATACAGCAGAATGGACAGAAATTCATAACTGCCAGAAACTCCCCATGCAACGAGCATCATCACCCCGCTGCCAAGTGCTGCCTGCATCTCCTTGTTCTGAAGCATCATTTTAAAATTCGGACCGCGTTTGCGCCCCGGCTGCGGAGCAGCAGAATTTCCTTTTACTTGCGTAACCGTATTTAATCTCTTATTTATTGCGTCCATGCTGATCACTTCCCTCTCTTTTTAATTGTCATTTTCGGTCGGCTAATTGAGAATGAGATCCATTGTTAGTGTCCTTAAAATGGCACATGCTGCTTCGGGAGGCCCGAAGCAGCATGGATTTATCGACTATTGAGTTGAATTATTCTTCGATTATTGCTGAGAATGATAATCAATATTGCATTAGTACAATTGTTTTTATCTAATGCAACTTTTTAATTATTATATTCCAGTTAACTGTAATTGTAAACATCGTTTTGTTATGTAATGGACTATATTTTAAATTTATTTATGAAACTAAAAAAGCACCCCATCAGGGTGTGCTCTCTCTATTCCATACTGCCTATAACTCCGGTTTAAATATGGGATACAACTGATTGCTGGCTCGCCGCAATGGCCTGTTCAAGATCTTGCAATATATCCTGAATATTCTCTGTACCAACCGATAAACGAAGCAACTCTGGATGTACCCCGGCTGCCTTCTGTTCATCCTCGCTCAGCTGCTGATGTGTCGTGCTCGCTGGATGAATAATCAGCGATTTGGAATCTCCAACATTCGCTAAGTGGGAGAACAGTTTTACATTTTCAATTAATTTTGCCCCTGCCTCTGCTCCGCCTTTGATACCGAAGGTAAGAATGGCTCCCTGCCCTCTAGGCAGATATTTCTGTGCAAGCGAATAGGAAGGATGGCTCGGTAATCCTGCATAACTTACCCACTCTACATCTGGATGGCTTTCTAAATATTCAGCAACTTGCAGTGCATTGGAACTGTGGCGTTCAAGACGGAGATGTAGGGTCTCAAGACCCTGGAGTAATAACCATGAATTAAATGGTGCGATACTCGACCCCAAATCACGAAGCAACTGGACTCTGGCTTTTATAATGTAGGCCAACTCTCCTACCGCCTCGGTATATTTTAACCCATGATAACTTGGATCCGGTTCTGTCAGGCCAGGGAATTTATCATTTGCACTCCAGTCAAACTTTCCGCTATCGACAATCACTCCCCCAATGGAAGTACCGTGTCCGCCTATGAATTTGGTTGCCGAATGAACCACGATATCCGCCCCATGTTCAATAGGTCTTAATAGGTACGGACTTGGGAACGTATTATCTACGATTAAAGGTATTCCACTGTTATGTGCAATCTCTGCGACCGCTTCGATATCAAGTACATTCCCTTGCGGGTTTCCAATGGTCTCTGCATAGATAGCTTTGGTCTTATCTGTAATTGCGGCTCTGAAGTTCTCAGGATCTGTAGAATCTACAAAGTGAACGGTGATCCCAAGCTTCTTCAGTGTATTAGAAAATAGATTATACGTTCCGCCATATAGGCTGGAAGAAGATACGATTTCATCTCCGCTGCCCGCAATATTCAGGATAGAGAAGGTAATTGCCGCTTGACCTGATGCTGTAGCAAGTGCCCCTGCTCCGCCTTCAAGAGCAGCAATCCGCTTCTCGAACACATCGGTTGTAGGATTGGTGATTCTTGTATAAATATTTCCGAATTCTTGAAGGGAAAACAAATTAGCTGCATGATCACTGTCACGGAATCCATAAGAAGTCGTCTGATACAAAGGAACTGCTCTAGATAAGGTCGTAGGATCAATTTCCTGGCCTGCGTGTACAGCGAGCGTTTCAAAAGCAAAATCCTTTTTGTCATTTGACATATTCCTTATTCCTCCTTAACGAGATGGCCACCTCGTATTTTCCATATTCTCTCACAAATTAAACCTTTTGAAAATATTAAATCCGAGTTTTCCTGTAAAAATTATAATAAAATTAAATCGTAGATAAATTCTATAAAAAAACACCTTTCACTTGAGTTACAAATGAAAGGTGTTTTCTGAATGTTACGATAGATTATTGTCAGCATGCCACAACCGGCGCAGATAGGCGGCTGCATCATCCGCTTGCTCTGCCGTAACCCCTTCGAGGGAGATATCGATGTGAGGTTTATAGGTTTTGAGCAGTTGGAAAAACAAAGGATAATCAAGGATACCTTCACCAGGCAGCGGATTATATTTTTTACCATTCACATCAAAGGCAACATCTTTGGCATGAATTGCAATCATACGATCAAATAATTTATTGAAGACATCTTTCAAGAAATCGGCCTGATTTACGGCCTGCTCTAATTTCATCAGGTTACATGGATCGAACAACAGGCCAACACTGGAGTTTGGGATCTCCTCAAATAGACGCTGCATATGCTCTGTGGTGTGCATCGTGTGTACAGAAACAGGTTCAATAGCTATATTTACGCCCCATCGATCTGCCTCTTCTGCCAGTTCCATTACTGAATCACGCAACACTAGGTACCCTTGCTCCTCATAAGATTCGGGATGTGAATCTTGGTAAGTCGTGAGACTTCCTGTTTCTGTTGCCACAATGCTGCACCCAAAATCACGAGCATATCGCAAATGTTCCTTAAACCTAGCGAGCTCTAACTTTCTTACTTCCGGGTCAGGATGAACAGGATCAATATAGCATCCAAGAACGGCAATACGAATACCTTCATTATCGAATTGCTCACCCACCCAATGAGCAAGCCCGGGGCTCAGCTTTCCATTCGATGAATCGATATCAGAAAGTGCTTTAGAAAGTGCGAGCTGAACAGAAGTAAATCCGCTGCCCGCAATACGGCGGGCTAGATCTGCTGTTTTCTGTTTACCGAACGTATGCGCCAGTACTCCAAGTTTCATTCTCGTTATCCTCCTTTAGGCGAGAAATGCTAGCGAGCAAGCCAGCCCCCATCTACATTCAGTACATGACCATTCAAATAATCAGATGCATCCGATGCGAGAAAGACAACGGGACCTTTTAGATCCTCTGGGGTACCCCAGCGACCAGCCGGAATCCGTGCTGTGATATCTCTATACCGGTTCTCATCTTCCCGAATCTGTTGCGTATTGCTTGTAACCATATAGCCGGGAGCAATTGCATTAACTTGGATTCCTTTTCCGGCCCATTCATTCGCCAAAGCCTTTGTCAGTCCAGCTACTGCATGTTTACTCGCCGTGTACCCAGGAACGTTGATTCCGCCTTGATAGGAAAGCATAGAAGCAATGCTGATAATCTTACCGCTTCCCCGTTCAATCATATGCCGGCCTGCAAGTTGACTAAGGAAAAACACGGTGTTTAGGTTCAAGTCGATTACGTCGTGCCAATCTGAAGCTGCATGATCCGCAGCTGGTGTGCGCCGAATGATCCCTGCATTGTTAACAAGGATATCTATTTTCCCTTGGAAACCAAGAGCCTGTTCAAAAACACCAGCCAGCTCTTCCTCTATACTTAAATCTGCTTGAATAGATATCGCCTTACGTCCAAGGGCTTCAATGGCCTGTACAGTCTCAGTAGGCAAAGTGTTTGAAACTGCTACAATATCAGCTCCTGCCTCAGCAAGCCCGAGTGCCATTCCCTGTCCCAGGCCGCCCGATGTACCGGTAACCAATGCTACTTTTCCGCTCAAGTCAAAAACACTCATCTTTCCCGCCTCCTGCAAGTTAATAATCGATAGTTATTCCTGCATCTTTATAAGGAGCCAGTATGCTCTCATCCAGAGCACGATCACTGATTACCTTATGAACCTCCGGTAGTTGTGCAAATGTACGAAGAGCAAAATTCCCGAATTTATAATGATCAACAACAGCATAAACATGCTGTGCAGTTTGAATGAGTGCTCTTTTTAAAGGAACCAAATCACCGGTATAGATCGAAAAACCAAACTCCGGATGAAGAGCCGTAGTAGAAATGAATGCCTTATGGATATTTAGTTTCCTAATAAAATGTTCCGTATCTTCACTAACCAGCATATTCCTTACTCTTGATCCCCCCGGTACAACGAGGCGAATTTGGTCTTTTTTGGTGAGCTCTGCAATGATAAATAAATCGTTCGTAATCACGGTAAGGGGTTCATTAGGCAGCAGTCTAGCAATCTCCAGCGTTGTACTGCCGCCGTCTAGAGCGATAATATCTCCCGGTGTAATATAAGTGATTGCCCGCTCCGCAATTTCTATTTTCTCCGAGTTATGCTTCTCCAGCGCCCCTCTGCTGGTGAGAATACCATACTGATCCTTTTGAGCCAGCACTGCCCCACCATGTACTCTCATCAGGAGTCCCATGGATTCCAGCTTATCCAGATCCTCACGAATCGTCTTTCCTGTTACATCCAGCTTCTCGCTCAGTTCACTGACCGTAACTTCTTTCTGTGCAAGCAGCGTTTCCATAATCTTTTCGTGCCGTTTCATTGAGTTCATAATTGGTTCAACTTCCTATCTGTAATTCTGTCTTCCATTTATTTTAGCTCGGTCATTGCAACGCCGTCCATATCATCAAACGTCTGGTTCTCACCAGCCATTGCCCAGCAGAAAGTATAGTTGCTTGTTCCTACTCCGCTATGAATGGACCAACTAGGTGAGATGATTGCCTGACCTTGCCGAACAACGAGATGTCTTGTTTCATCTGGCTCTCCCATCATATGGAATACAGCACCTTGCTCTGGAAGATTAAAATACAAGTAAACTTCAGAGCGACGATTGTGAGTATGAGCAGGCATTGTATTCCACATGTTTCCTGGGGCCAGTTCTGTAATCCCAAGTACTAACTGACAGCTTTTGATACCGCCTTCATGAATGTATTTGTAAATTGTTCTCTCATTTGAGGATTCAATGCTGCCAAGGTGACTTGGTGTTGCATCTTCTTGTGTAGCTTTTACGGTCGGATAAGCATGATGTGCTGGTGTAGATACAAAATAAAACTGCGGTGCTTCTTCCGCTCCGGTATGGAAAACCACTTCTTTTACACCTAAACCGATATATAAGCATTCTTTTGCTCCTACCTCGTATCTCACACCATCCGCTGACACGGTACCATGTCCACCTATGTTAATAATTCCAACTTCACGGCGAGCAAGGAAGAAGTCCGTGCCAATATCCTTCAGCGGAACTTCAAGTTTAATATCCTTGGATACAGGAACAGCGGAACCTACAATATAACGATCTACATGCGAGTACACAGTGACGAGTTCGTCCTTAGTAAATAAGTCTTCGATCAGGAATTCCTCACGTAAACGTTTTGTATCAAATTTCTTCACTTCATTGGGATGAGACGCATAACGGTTTTGCATTTTTCTTCAACCCTTTCCATAGTGAGTAATATAATATTTAGGTTCATATATGTTTATATTAGTTCATTTTGTTTCGTTTGTGTACACCTTTTTCAAATAAAGATAAAATAAATGGCTCAATCTTAATAATGAGACAAAAAAACGACCCCTAAAGGAGTCGTTTTCTTCAATATTTTTAGATCTGAGGTTTTAGTAACTGCTATTAGAACGTTCACCTTTTGCAATAGCTACGCCGCCGCTTGTCCCGATTCGGGAAGCTCCCGCTTCGATCATTACTAGTGCATCTTCCGCGCTCCGAACTCCTCCGGATGCCTTTACGCCAACATCAGGACCAACGGTCTTACGCATAAGAGCGATGTCTTCTTTCGTTGCTCCGCCTGTAGAGAACCCAGTTGATGTTTTAACAAAATCAGCTCCTGCCTGTACTGCAAGTTTGCACGCACGTACTTTTTCTTCCTCCGTTAACAGACAAGTTTCAATAATTACTTTTGTAAGAGCTTTTCCTTTAGCAGCATCAACGACAGCTTTGATATCTGCAGCAACATAGTCATCATTGCCGTCTTTCAGCGCGCTAATGTTAATCACCATATCTACTTCAGTAGCTCCGTTAGCAATCGCGTCCTTGGTTTCATAGGCTTTGACCTCTGACGTGTTCGCTCCTAAAGGAAATCCGATAACGGTACATACTTTTACCTGCGGTGTATCTTTCAACACTTCATAAGCTGTGGATACAAATCCTGGGTTCACACATACAGAAGCAAATCCATATTCCTTTGCCTCTTCTGCAAGTTTAATAATATCTTCACGGCGGGCATCAGCCTTAAGTAATGTATGATCGATTAATGGAGCAATCGCGGTTTGTTTCATGATTTGAATCGTCCTTTCTTCTATCAATCCTAGATGTGTTAGTTAACATTTTTTAAAAGTTCATCTGTAATCATAACAAGACTATCTTCGTAAAGCAAAGGTCTTATACCGAATTTATACTACAGTTTGTGTAACCTGCTTCCTTTCCATTCAGCTAGTAAACAGATTCATTTCGCGGAGGCAAATAAAAGACACCTTGCCCGCTCAGTAAAGAGCAGACAAGGTGTTAAGGTTAATCATGATCATTAATGAGCAACCGCGTTGTTCATCATGATCCAGATAGAACCTACAACAATGGTAAGTACAAACAGAAGTCCAAGAATCAAGGCCATGACATTCCATTTCGGTTTACCTGGTTCTCCTTCACGAACATGCATAAAGAAGAAGAGCTGAACAATAAACTGCAACACTGCCATGATCAGAATAATGACCATGTTTACTGTTTTATCGAACATATCATTCAATACTACCACAAGCGGGATGATCGTGAGCACAATCGAAATCAGATATCCAATGAGGTAAGATTTGAATGACCCGTGGTTCTCATGAGAATCATGTGTATGGTTATGTTGCTCTGCCATCTTACATCACCCCCATCAAGTAGACGACGGTAAGCAAGAAGATCCATACCACGTCCAAAAAGTGCCAGAACAGGCTAAGTGCCATTACTTTACCGCGAGTTACTGACGTAATGCCGCGTTTCTTAAGTTGAAGTAAGAGTCCGAACATCCATACGAGACCAAAGGTAACGTGAGCCCCGTGCGTTCCTACCAAAGTAAAGAATGCACCTGTGAAAGCACTTGTTGTAATCTTAGCACCTTCATGAACCATTTCAACAAACTCGGTAATCTCAAGTCCTAAGAATGCGAGACCGAGTACTGCAGTTACGATAAGCCAGTTGATTAGACCTTTTTTATCCCCGCGGTTCATAGCCAGTACAGCTAGACCACTGGTAAAACTACTTGTCAAAAGAATAAATGTTTCTGCGATGACACCTGGCATCTTAAACAGTTCAGCACCCGTTGGTCCGCCTGCTGTATTGTCACGCAGCACGATAAATGTTGCGAAGAATACGGCAAACAGGATAAGGTCAGAAATCAAGAATAACCAGAAGCCGAGCATTTTCAGTTCTTGTGGATCATGATGTCCATGATCGTGATCATGTGCATTTGAATGTTGATTTGTTACTGTATGTGCCATTATACCGACCCCCTCAAGGCTGTTTCGGTACGATTTACTTCTTCAGCCGGAATGTAATAATCCGTATCGTACTGGAATGAGCGGGCAACAAGACATGCAGCTACACCGATGAGACCCGGAATATACATCCAAGACCAGCCCCACACAAATCCGAAACCTGCAATAAAGAAGAAGACTGACATAATAATCGGAATTCCTGTGTTTTTAGGCATATGAATCGGTTCATATACCGGCGGCATTTCAGCCTGTTGGTTAGTAGCTCTACGCTGTTTGTCTTCCCAGAACTGGTCAACAGAGTCAACCGTAGGTACGATAGCAAAGTTATATTCAGGTACAGGAGACGGAATCGACCATTCCAGGGTACGTGCATCCCAAGGGTCCGCTCCCACTTTATTTTCTTTATGTTTACGAATACCATCTGCAATTTGCAGAAGTTGGAACAAGAACCCTGCACCCATGAGGAATGCCCCGATGGAGGAAACGAGGTTGAGCGGCATCCATCCCGTATCCCAGCCATATGTGCTTAGACGACGAGTCATACCCATCAGACCCAGCGCATATTGCGGCATAAATGTAATATAGAAACCAATGTTCCAAGTCCAGAATGCCCAGTGTCCCCAGCGATCCGGCAATGTAAAGCCAAACAGTTTAGGCCACCAGTAGTACATCCCTGCAAAGTAACCGAACACAACGCCACCGATCAGTACTTGGTGGAAGTGAGCGATCAGGAAGTAACTGTTGTGGAACTGGAAGTCTGCTGGCGCTACCGACAGCATTACCCCTGTCATCCCCCCGATAATAAAACATGGGAAGAAGGCAATCGTCCACATCATCGGCAGTGTAAAGCGAATCCGTCCGCGATACATCGTAAACAGCCAGTTAAAGACTTTAACCCCGGTAGGGATGGCTATAAGCATTGTCGTTATCGCGAAGAACGCATTAACATCGGCCCCCGAGCCCATGGTAAAGAAGTGATGCGCCCAAGTGAAGAAGGACAATACACTGATGATAAGCATTGCGAATACCATCGATTTATATCCAAACAGTTTCTTTCTCGAGAATGTAGCAACGACTTCAGAGAAGATACCAAATGCCGGAACGACAACGATATACACCTCAGGGTGACCCCACATCCAGATCAAGTTGATATACATCATCGGGTTACCCCCGAGATCCAGAGTGAAGAAGTGAGTTCCTGCAAAACGGTCCATGAACAACAGGAACAAAGTAACCGTCAGGATCGGGAATGCAAACAAAATCATAATCATTGTTGTAAAAGCAGACCAAGTGAACATCGGCATTTTCATCCAAGTCATACCTGGTGCACGCATTTTAATAATGGTTACCATGAAGTTAATCCCGGTTGCCAGGGAACCAATACCTGATATCTGGATACCCCATATATAGAAGTTCTGTCCTACCCCCGGACTAAACTGCAGTCCTGATAGAGGCGGATAACTCAGCCAACCTGCTGCTGGTGAACCCCCGATAACAAATGAAACGTTAAAGAGCATAGCTCCTAAGAAAAATAACCAAAAACTTAGTGCATTCAAATAAGGAAATGCAACGTCACGCGCTCCAATTTGCAGCGGTACAACAATATTAAATAATCCGAACATAAATGGCATCGCCATAAATAGAATCATGATCGTACCGTGCGTGGTAAATACGGCATTATAGTGATCCGCATGAAGAAATTCTATATTCGGCATGGCCAATTGAAATCTCATCATCAGGGCGTCAACCCCGCCGCGGAACATCATTAAGATCGCCGCCAAAATATACATAATACCGATTTTCTTATGGTCAACCGTAGTTAACCAGTTTTTCCAGAGCCATTTCCACTTTTTAAAGTAGGTGAGCCCGACTATGATTGCAATCGATGCAAGACCAATCGAAACTTGTGCCCCTAGAATGAGGGGGTCACCCGTAACGAGGAATTCAGTAGTCAGGAACTCCCAAAACTCACTTAGCATGGATGAGGGCCTCCTTTCGAACTATTGATTTATTCTTTTGCAGCTTCTTCCAAAGCATTTTCATTCTTATCAACTACATATTTCGTAACGATATTCTGGAACATTTGATCTGGAACTGCAGAGAAATATTGTTCATCTTCGACACTTGGCAGTACAAGGTCTTCATAAGATTCTTCGGTAAGAGGCTCGGATTGAACTTTTACTTCTTTCACCCAAGCTTCATACTCTTCATCCGATACTGCATTCACATCAAATCTCATCTCTTGGAAGTATTCTCCGGAGAAGTTAGCACCTGAACCTTTATAAACACCAGGCTCATCTGCTTGTAGATGAAGTACCATCGCCATACCGGACATCGTATACATCTGTCCGCCAAGTTCAGGTATCCAGAATGAGTTCATCGGTGCATCTGAGGTAAGTTCAAAGCGGATGGGTCTGTCTTCCGGAATCGTAATTGTATTCACACTCGCTATATTCTCTTCCGGATACATAAACAGCCATTTCCAGTCTAAGGAGACTGCCTGAATTGTAAGAGGCTCTTTGTCCGATGCCAGTGGTTTTGAAGGCTCAGTGGCATAAGTGTATCGCACAGTAACCGCACCAAGAATGATGATGATAAGGATTGGAATCCCCCACCAGATCACTTCGGCAGTCGTATTGTGCGACCAGTTAGGTGTGTATTTTGATTTGTTGTCTGGTGTATCACGGTATTTCCATACTATGACACCTACGAGTATTAAGGTTGGTACAATAATGATCGCGCACAAAATGGTTGAAATAATGATTAAGTCCCTTTGTGCATCGCCGATCGGTCCTTTCGGATCGAGAACAACGTATCTTCCTCTTTCATCCGCAAACATAGCCCATACTATGACACCAATAGTGACTAGTGACAGGACAGCAGCGATAATGATTTTGGAAAGCGACCTAGGTTTTTTGTTCATCTTGATCCCCTCTCCTTACGCGCTATTACAAAACGATACTATATAAACTTCTACCTAAAGATATCAGATATTAACAGACATATACGTCTTGTTAACAAATTTGTCGAAATTGATCATATCATTTGTGAATCTTTTCTCACAAATGATTTTCTCCCTTGATTTTTAAACACAAAAAACCTTAGCCATTGGACACGGTGGGTGCCAACTAACTAAGGTTTTTTACCTTTAGAATATGTTTTTGAATCACTCTTCTCTTCTTCCCCGTTGAACTCATTCTCTTTAATCAGTATCCCGTTCGTTTCTTCTTATATTAAGAAGACCCATCGCTTTCCCGATGAAGTAAATATAGACGCTTCCTACTAAGAATCCAATGCCCACCATGATTCCTGTATTACTATTCGTCAAAGCATGAAGGTTAAACAAACAAATAACAACTCCCGTGATGAGAGCTACCCAAGCCATAACCGTCATCATAAAAACCATCTGAGTTAAACGCACTTCATTCTCCTTGTTATCGCTCACACGTACCGGTTTATTCACAATCATTATTTTCAACCCCTTCTAATTTTTGTAAGTGCTTACTACATTTAATATATCACACTTCTACTTATTTGTTCACTATTTGTTCAAATTTTAGTCAAACTTTGTTCATTATTTTTACACTTTAAGGTCTTTAACCTTAATTTTACAACTTTAATCATGACTTTTGTGGTTGACTTTACTTCGTTTAATGTGTTTTTAAGGTTTGCATGTTATAAGACCACAGAAAAAAACCGCCGAAGAGAATGAATCTCCGGCGGTTCTATAACTTATAGGCTATGAATGACGACTCATTACATCTTAAATAGAGCGCAATGTTGTCCGATCCATAGTCTTATTTTACGATTGCAATTTCAATACGTCTTTCGTCTCCAGCCAATTATTACGAATTACATTCTGATACCAATAGAAGCTTTCTTTTGGAGTCCGAACCAAAGAACGATAATCTACATGAACTAGACCAAATCTCATGCGGTAACCTTCTGCCCATTCGTAATTGTCCATCATAGACCAGGCCATATATCCTTTTAGATTAATACCATCACTAATGGCACGGTGAACCTGGGCTATATGCTGCTGTAAGTACGAAATCCGGCGAAAATCTTTCACTTCACCATTCTCCACACCATCATTAATGCATGCACCATTCTCGGTAATGTAGATATCGATATCACCGTATTTTTGCAAATAATGCAGCGCCTCATATAAACCGCGTGACTCAACAGGCCAGCCTATATCCGTACGAACAAGCCCCATATCGAGCGTCTCTGACTGCAGGAGTCCACCACCTGGATTCGAACGTACCACACTCATTGTGTAATAATTGAGACCGATATGATCAATGGGTTGGCAAATCGTCTCCATATCTCCTGGCTGTATGTCTGGTCTTGCTCCCGCTGCTTCAAAACAATCCAGCATAATCTGTGGATAGGTCCCTTTAAAAACAGGATCTAGGAACCAATCAGCAAACCAAGCAATATTTCGATCCGCTGCTGCCTGATCGGCCTCTGTTTTGCTATAAGGTTCTGACCACTCCATATTTGGTGCGATCCCAATCTTGCCGTCTACTCCGAGCTCACGGAATTTTTGTACGGACTTACCATGAGCAAGTAATATCCCATGTCCTACATTTATTGAAACTTGTAAGTCTGTATTACCAGGGGCATGAGCACCAATGAAGTTAGATAGAAAAGCAATGCACCATGGTTCATTAAATGTAAGCCAATATTTTATTTTTCCACCGAATTCACGGAACATGACTTCAGAATATTTTACAAAGGCATCTACTGTCCGTCTGTTCTCCCAACCTCCGATATCTTGAAGAGCTTGCGGAAGATCCCAGTGATAGAGAGTACAGAAAGGTTCAATATCATTTTCAATCAATTTATCTACAAAGCGATGATAGAAATCGAGTCCTTTTTGATTAATTTCTCCGTCCCCGTCAGGGATAATACGAGGCCAAGCTACAGAGAACCGATACGTTTGAATACCAAGTTCCTTCATTAGAGCAATGTCTTCTTCGTATCTGTGGTAGCTGTCACAAGCTACATCCCCGTTGTCGCCATTAAAAACTTTTCCAGGCGTCTTTGCAAAGGTATCCCAGATAGAAATTCCTCTTCCATCCTCTTTTGTTGCTCCTTCGATCTGGTATGATGCGGTTGCTGTTCCCCACTTAAAATCACTTGGAAACTGAAAAATTGTCAATGTAATTCCCTCCATTTTTATGTCTCAACGATTATGTAGTATTAAGAAAATCCTAAAACGTTTTCGAAAAACCTCAACAAAGGAATTCGACACTGTTGTTCAATATCCTTCTTTTATACCAATTTTATTAAAAAAAGGGGATCATTCAGGGATCCCCTTTCCTTTATCTATTCTATTGCACGTCTTTACCTGTCCACAATCTTACTCTTTCTTTAATCCACTCGGTATATTGTTGCTCCATTTCAACTGCGCCGGCTTTATCAAGTTCAGCTAGCATGTTGTCATAGACTTGATCGAATTTATCAGCGGAAGAAACAACGGCTTCTGGGATACGCTTTTGAACGATATCTTGCGTTTTTTGATAGATAACTTGATATTTACCGTCAGAAGGTACCGGCATATTGTAAGCCGCTCCCCACTCTTTTACTTCAAAATCCTCTTCCGTTGGGAACAGCTCTTTCCAAGTAGAAATACCGTACCCTTTTAATGCTTCTTTCTCTGCTTCTGAATAGCCTGCTAAGATTTGTTCAGGGAAGTTCGTAGTATAGTAGTTGCCTGATGGGTCTTTTACACCATCTCCATAGTGTGGACCAAAGACAAAGTATAGCCCAATTCCGGTTTCTTTCGTGAAGCTTGCATTATCATTATTCTTACGTTCCTGCACATCAGCAGGAATCACACGAACACCGTCTTCGATAACATATTGTTCTCCTTCAACCCCCCAGTTACGAAGTACCTGGCCTTCATCGGAAGCCATCCAGTCTAAGAATTTAATTGCACGAACGGGATCCTTACAATTTTCCGTAATCCCGATACCATACCCATCGGAACCAACGGGTTGGAAATCTGCACGTTTAAATTCGGAGGAAAGCGTTACTGGGTAATGACCATAAGTCATTTCATCTTTACCTGCATTTTTTAGTGCTACTTCTGCATCATTGTAAGCCCACTCATGGTCAATTATACCAAGAACGCGACCACTTGCGATTTTTGCTTTATATTGATCTTCTTTTTGAATAAAGGTGTCTTTGTCGAGAAGACCTTCGTTATACATTTTGTTCAACCAGCGGAAATATTCTTTCTCTTCTGGACGTTTGTAATGAAGCATTGCTTCGTAAGTCTCCGGATTAATGTAGTATTCACCATCATCAGGTGCACCTGTAGCAGCAACAGCTGGGTTCGTAACGGTAATCATGCTTCTCCATCCATCGGCACTAAGAGTAAGTGGAATCGTTGGCTGTCCATCTTCTGTTGTTGGATGTGCTTTGTAGTATTCACGCAGTGCATTCTCGTAATCTTCTACTGTTTTGATCTCAGGGTAACCGAGTTCTTTCACCACACGATGCTGCAGTTCAAATCCGCCAGTATTATCAAATGTCAACTGATCTACAGATCCATTCGTAGGCAGGGTATAGATCGCTTGATCCTCATTGCTATATTTCAAGCGATTCATTTCTTCGCCGTACATTTTTTTAATATTAGGTGCATGCTCTTCAATGAGTTCTGTCAGGTCAATCATAGCTCCCGCATCGACTAGTTTAGCTAAGTTTCCTTTAGGAAAGATCAGGTCGGGATAATCGCCGCTAGCAGCCATTAATGCAATCTTATCATCCCCGCCGCCACTCGCAATATCATATTCTGCGTTAATCGTAACGCCCGTTGCTTCTGTAATCTTCTTACCTACCACATCCTGCATTTTATTCCAATTCGGACTTGTATCTGCTCCAAAAAAGCTGAACGTGATCGGCTCAGTTGAATTTGGATCTGAGGTACTAGATTCCTCTCCTTTTGTATTTCCACAAGCAGCAGTGAACAGCATAGTACTTGCAAGCAGCATCATCGCTATCGTTTTCGGCGCTTTATGTTTCATTTGACATAATCCCCCTTATTTATAGGTAGCTTATATATGCATAACAGGTCACCCTGCATATACCATAGAAAATACTCGTTTGGTGGTAAATCTAACCCTTGAATGGCAATGTCAGCAGCATTTAAATTGCTTGATTTTCATAAGTGAACTTCTATTACGCTTTTACGGCACCAAGTGTCATGCCGCCAACAAAGTATTTTTGCAGGAACGGATATACAACCAGGATTGGCAGCGTAACAACAATCGTAATAGCCATCCGAATCGATTCAGGCGATACTTGTGCCATTTGTTGAGCCATATCATTAACATTAACATTAGATCCGCCTTGCTGTGTACTTTGCAGAACTTTCATCAGCTCATACTGCAGTGTTGTAAGTTCCGGTTTGGAATTGTTATAGAGATACGTATCAAACCAAGCATTCCACTGACCTACTGCGAGGAACAATGCAATGGTGGCAAGAACTGGCTTACATAATGGCAGGATGACTTTGTAATAAATAGTGAGGTCATTTGCCCCGTCAAGTTTCGCTGATTCTTGAAGAGCATATGGCAAACCGTCAATAAAGGACCGGATAACGAACACGTTGAACGCACTGACCATCATCGGCAAGATATAGATCCAGAATGTACCGATCAGGTGCAAGTCTTTCATTAGAATGTATCCGGGAATCAGACCACCAGAGAAATACATGGTAAGTGCAAGGAATGTAGATACAAATTTCTTAATTTTGAAATCAGGGCGACTCAGAGTATAAGCAAGCATGGAGGAGCTGAGCAGACCCAGGAATGTACCTATAATCGTTCTAGCAAATGAAATTTTGGTTCCTTGGATCAGTCCATCATATTGAAAAATTGTTTTGTAATTTTCGAGTGTGAATTCTCGAGGCCATAAGTAAATGCCCCCCCGAACCGTATCGGTTGAATCATTCAAGGAAATGGCTAGTACATTTAAAAAGGGATATAAGGTTACCGTCAGTATCATTGCCATCAGTATAAAATTCGCAATGTCGAATACCTTCTCCGATTTAGTCGCATTAAAAGCTTTAACACTCATGTTACTTCCTCCCCTCTACATGATGCTTTCTTTCGTAAATTTCTTGAAGAGACCGTTTGCAACGAACAACAGGATGACGCTGACAACTGAATTGAATATGCCGATGGCCGTACCATAGGAGTACCTGCCCATTTGTAAACCATAATTAAGCGCATAAAGATCAAGTACTTCGGAATAGTCTGTTACGAGACTGTTTCCTAAGAGGAATTGTTTCTCATATCCGATACTGATCAAGTGTCCGATGGACATAATAAACAATACGGAAATGGTTGATCGAATACCCGGCAGTGTGATGTGCCACATTTGTCTCCAGCGGCTTGCTCCATCCACCCTTGAAGCTTCGTATAATTCTTGAGAAATCCCCGTAATGGCAGCTAGATAAATAATTGCATTCCAGCCCATTTCCTTCCATAGATCGGAAGCGGTTACAATGTACCAGAACAAATTTCCTTGTGCCATGAACTGAATGGGCTCATTAATAATATGGAGTCCGATTAGGATATCGTTAATGATTCCGCCATCCGTTGAAAGCATTTTTGTTACAATCCCAGCAACAACGACCCAGGATACAAAGTGAGGCAAATAGGATACCGTTTGCACCGTTCTTTTGAAGATCGTACCGCGTAGTTCGTTCAACAAAATTGCAAAGAAGATAGGGAACACAAATCCGACGAGAAGTCCCATCAAACTCATTGCTAGTGTATTTCTAAGTACGAGATAAAACCGCTCATCACTAAACAATTCAATGAAATGTTCCAATCCGACCCATTTTTGTTCCGTAAAGGTCTTGGCAGGTTTGTAATTTTGGAAGGCCATTGTCCAGCCCCAAAGAGGTAAGTAATTAAATATGAAGACCCAAATTACAAAAGGTAAGGACATAAGTAATAAAAACTTCTGATCTTTCACAGTTTTCCATAAACCATTCGGCCACTTTGGCTTAACTTGTTTCGCGGCGGAGGCCTCGGAATCCGTGGAAGCGGGCTTTGTTAGCGTTTCCATAAAATAACCCCTCCTCTGTTTGATAACCTAATCATACTCCAAGAGATTCTGGATCAATACCCAATGAATTTCAGAGAAAATCATATAAAAATTAGATATATTTCTAATTTGCATTGTGCAGAATGTCTAAAAATTAAAAACGTTTTCGTAAAGGAGGATGAACCGATGCTCTACTTTTGTCGCTGTTTATGCTGATCTCGATAGGCAGAAGGAGAAATCCCCATATATTTTTTAAATTTTGTATGGAAATAATCTACGTTAGCATAACCGATTTGGTCCGATACTTGATGGACTTTGAGCCCTTCTTCAAGAAGCGACTTTGCTTTCTCCATACGAACCTTATCTAAGAACACATTAAAGGACTCACCCGTATAATTTTTGAACAATTTCCCCAAATAGCTGCTATTATAATTAAAAACTTCAGCAAGAACCTCCAGCTTGAGGTGGTCTCCTGGATTTCTTTTTATAAAATCAATCATCTGTTTGATTACGGTATCTTTACTATTTACACCGAGCTTATGAATCAGTTCCGAGAATTGAAGTTCCAATGTATCCAAAAGCACAACGAACGTTGGCTGCTGATATAATGCCGATAACAAAGCTGTATGTTCCGTCGCAATGAGTTTCGTCTCAGAACTCACTAGAGAAAGCTTGTTTAAAGCTACTGCAGCAATTTTAGTTATCATGTTCTTAATCTCATGTTCCGTGTAGCCCTCCATCAGCACCCACTGCTGGTATTGACCCAGGACACGTGATAATAAATCTTTACTCCGGATGTCTAAAGCATAGTAAAGTGTATCTGTAATTTTATTTTCGTCTAGTCCTTGTAATTCTACTTTTCTCTCTTCTATAGGCATACTTAGCCGGTAACCTTCTTTCCCCACCAAAACCGTTTGTTCGGTAAAAAAGAACCGCTCCTCTAGCAGGTGCACTGCTTCATCATACGATGTCTTTATTTCTTCCATATGTAATACACCCGTCCCGGCAGCTATAAATACAGGGCTTAAAAATCTTTTAAGAGTCGTAACCGTCTCATTATAAAAATGCTGTCGTTCAACACTTGTAAGCAGAGGTGAATTAAGCAAACAACCAATGTATTTTCCCGCTGTAAAAATAATCCCGCTCTTCGATGTAGCAAGCAGATCGATCATTTCCTTCTTTATCTCTGCACTCATGTGAGTAGAAGACTCATTAAACACTTCAATAAGGACTACCTGATAGGAAGGCCAGTACAAATCATATTTTTTCAGATCTTCCGCAGTCCACACCTGTCCACCGTGCAGTATAGACTCAATCACATGTTCACGATAAAAAAGATCTTTATTCGTATTGCGCTGATTTACACTTTGTTCTTTATCTAGACGTGCTTTAATACGCTCCAGTTCTTCCACCATTTCTTCTTCATCCACCGGTTTTAATAAGTATCCACCTACACCAAAGCTGATCGCTTTCTTAGCATAGTCAAAATCTGCATGTCCACTTAGAATAAGAAATTGACCCTTTTTTCCTTCACTGCGGAGTTGCTCAATCACTTCAAGACCCGTAAGACCTGGCATCCGGATGTCTAGGATCGTAAGGTCTGGGTTCAATTGATGATGCTTTTCAATAGCTTCTCTTCCGTTAGAAGCAGTATCGATCACCGTATAGCCCTCTTCTTCCCAGTTAATAATCGTTTTGAGCCCTTCTCTGATCATAGGTTCATCATCTACTATTAATACGCTATACATTATTTGCTGCCTCCTTTAGGAACCGTAAAATGAACTGTTGTACCTTTACCAGACTCACTGGATATGATTAGACCATGCTTTTCTCCATAAGACAAGGTTAGACGCTGATGTACATTCCGCAGTCCAATTCTACTTTTCTCTTGTTCATCAGAGCCTGTTATCGACGCGACGACTTCCTTCAATCGTTCTGGGTGAATGCCCGCTCCATTATCTCGAACTGTAAAATGAATAAGGTCATTGTCTTCATATAAGGACACCTCTACTCTGACCCCATCTTCTTGATTCTCGAGACCGTGCACAATCGCATTCTCTACAAGCGGCTGAATAATAAGCGGAGGTATTTTCTCTTTCTCAATGCCTTCCTGGATAGTAAGTTCAAAATCAAGCCGATCTTCATAACGAAACTTTTGAATTTGCAAATAAGATCGAACCATTTCCATCTCTGCTTTAATGGTTGTTTTACCACTGCCAATCTCCAGATTTTTACGGATGAGTTTCCCTAGCAAACGCACAATGTTGGCTATCTCTGCTTCTCCTTTTATATGTGCTTTCATTCGAATAGACTCTAATGCATTAAATAAAAAATGGGGATTGATTTGGCTAGCCATCATTTTAAGCTTAATTTCTTTTTGTGCGATTGCAAGTCGGTTGTTTTGCTCACTTGTCTCTACGACTTGTTCCATAAGTCCATTAATGCTGGATACCATATGATTAAATTGTCTTGATAATTGACCAATCTCATCATTACCATCTACTTGCGATACAACCTTTAAATCTCCTAGTGCTAATCGATTAAACTGCCTGCTGAGCCGAAGTAAACGATTGGTCGTAAGCAGTGATATAACGTATACGAGAGCCATCGCAAATAAAAGCACGAGAATAATAAACAACATCCCGATCTGACTGATATGCTTTGCATTGGATACTATGCTTTCCTTCGAAAAAATAGAAACAATTTGGAACCCATTCATACTTGAAGACGGGATCATTTCATCGACTATAATATTTGAAGGTTCATCATACACGTTTGCTTCAATGAGCCCTTTTTTTTGAGATCGAAGATCTACCCCCATATGAAGGGACTCAAAAGTAGACCCTACCAGCTTCGTATCTTTTGCAGCAATAATATACCCCTGACTGTCTACGATCATGGTATTAAAAGGTTCCTGGCTCAGCATATTATTGAGTACATCACGGTCAATGAGAACCATGAGCACGCCTCGTCTCTGATATTCAGGAAATTGAACACCTCGTACAAGACTCAGGGTATCTGCCGGATAGTCGTCTGAATTCGGAATAAAGAACCAACCAATACTCGTCGACTTCATTGCTTTCTGAAACCAAAGAGCATTTTCTATCTGAGGATCAACGGGTATAAATTCATAATTATTAACCAAGGTTGGGTTAAATGAGAAAAAGCGAATCCCATATAATTCTCTATATTGCTGTAAATAGTCGTTAAATAAGGTAAAGGAGCGATAACTTCGTGTCAGCTCCAGCATACTTTCGAACTTTGTGTTCGCAATTTCTTTTATCTCGTTATTAAACAAAAGCAGATTAGAAATATCCATCGGTACTCGTAGCAGCGTCATGGTCTGATTTTTGATACGCTCTACATTGTTTTCAGCCTGCTGTATTGCCTGATCCATCGCCTGCTGTCTAAAATAGTAGGTCACCCCTACTCCAATAATAAGTACGGGAATCATGACAACAAGCACATAGCTGATAACAAGCTTATGTTTAAGCTTCATATCATTCGTACGCCGTACAATCTTTGACAGCAATCTACACACCCCTGTTCTATATAAGCGCTTACAAATCTTTACTACTTAATCTATCATAAATTGTCATATCCAGATTGTAAATCTCGACAAATAAATACATATTTCATTAGTTCTTACAGGACAAACTATGGAGTACTATATATGGATGAGTACAGAAATTCTCTAATTGCTAATTTACCGATGGGAAGGGGACAAGAAGTGGACATTTTTTCATCCATTATCATGGGAATTGTGGAAGGGCTGACTGAGTTTCTTCCTGTTTCCTCAACGGGTCATATGATTATCACCGCTCACTTGCTTGGACTCTCTACGGATCAGGAAAATGTCAAAACATTCGAAGTTGTTGTCCAGCTCGGAGCTGTACTTGCTGTCGTTGTTCTTTACTGGAGGACCTTTGTCGGTTTTTTCACCGTCAAACCTGGTGATCGCGTCATGCCTCGTCTGAACCTGCTTCACATCTTTCTAGCAATGCTGCCTGCTTCTATTACTGCGGTACTGTTTCGTGATGTAATAAAACAATATTTATTTGGTCCAACTACTGTGGTCTACAGCCTTATTGCCGGCGGACTGCTTATGATTGCTGCAGAGAAATGGCACAGGAAACCGACAGCACAGACCGTAGATGATATCACTTACAAGCAAGCATTTATGATTGGAATGTTTCAAATTTTAGCGCTTTGGCCAGGCTTCTCTCGTTCCGGTTCTACGATCTCGGGTGGACTTCTTGCTAGAGTCAGTCATACAGCTGCGGCTGAATTCACTTTTCTTGTTTCCGTGCCTATTATGTTTGGGGCTACCGCTCTCGATCTATGGAAAAGTGCAGACATTTTGTCCGTAAAAGATATCCCTTATTTTGCAATCGGGCTTCTGACTTCTTTCTGTGTTGGTATGCTGGCGATTAAAACATTCCTTTCCCTTTTGAAAAAATGGAAACTTTCCACCTTTGCTTATTACCGGTTTGGCCTTGCCCTTGTTCTTCTATTTATCATCCTATAAAAAAAGGAGCCTCTCCTTTAGCTGCTGATATCAGCCCAAGGAAAAGCTCCTTTTTCATTATTTATCCTCTTGCATTATTGTTTGGATTCCAAAGTCTCTAAGTACTCAGAGATTTGGGTTGGTGTTTTCGCCCATTTACTGTGCAAATGAGCGATTTTCTCCCCGTCTTTGAACACAAGCAGACTTGGAATACCGCGTACCTGATTTTGTTCAGCAATCGTCAGGAATTTCTCAGCATCCAGAGCAAAAAACTGCTTATCTTGATGCTTGTCAATGACGTCACCAATAAAGCGGTCTAGATTTTTACAGTCTGGGCACCAGTTCGTATCAAATTTAATGACCGTCAAACGGTCACCGTTAATTAACTCCTGATACTGTTCTTCACTTTGAATTCGTTCCATGTCTTTTCCTCTTTTCTTTACCTATAAGTTTCTACTATAAATGCTGTGTATACTGATTGGCTCTGGTCAATCTTCTAAGCTTATCTAGTTCTTTATCTGTTAGCGGCTCTGTCATTGATGCTCCAATATTACTAAGCAATTGTTCCCTGGAACTAGCTCCAGGAATGACAGTCGCAACAGCAGGATGTGAGAGTGCATAACGAATTGCTAGCTGTGACATACTCCGTTCTTCCGTAACAAAAGCTGATAATCTCTCGCGAATCTCTTTAATTTGCTCGGGTGTATATTCTAGATACCCTTTTAGAGCTTTATCATCTCTGCCATCTGCCAGTGCACCGCCAGCCACCGGCCCTCTCGCTATGACACTTACCCCATGTTCATGAAGAGAAGGAAACACCTCTTCCTCTCCGCGGCGGTCCAGCAAGCTATACTGATTCATTACACTAACGATCGAAGAATGCTGGGTATATTCGCGAATCACATTCGGACGTATCGATGAAATTCCATAATAACGAATGAATCCGGCTTGCTTTAATTCCTCAAAGGCCTCAATTGTTTCTCCTATATGATCTTCCATTGTACCGCCGTGCAGTTGATAAAGATCAATGTAGTCAGTCTGAAGCCTGCGTAAACTATCTTTTACAGCTTCTTTGATATGCTGTTTACTTGGGTCCCAGCGGAGTCCTTCTTGACCGGTCAGACGTCTGTTTCCTACTTTCGTAGCAATGATTACATCTTGTCTGCTTCCTTTAAGAGCCTTCCCCACCAGTTCTTCATTACGCCCATCATCATAAATATCAGCTGTATCCAGAAAATTAACACCATGGGCAATCGCTTCATGTATAAGCGGGATCGCTACCTTCTCATCTATCCCTAGTGACATGCATCCGAGTCCAATTTCACTTACCATTAAATCAGATGAACCAAGCCTGTTCTTTTTCACTCTGAGACCTCCCTTCAGGTTATAGGAATAAAGATAAGATGACAATATTAGTATTGTAGCATGAAGAATAAAGAACACAAAAAATACGCAAAGGGTAGAAGGTAAACCTTCCTTTACCTGTACCCTATGCGCATCCATCATCCACTATTATTTTTTATTATTATTCTTCAAATGCATCACTTACTTCTTTTACCATTTCAGATACCGAGGCAAGACCTCCCCCGGACAAGTACCAGTAGTTTGCATCTAGATAAATAATATGTCCTTCTTTATATGCTTTTGTATTCTTCACCAGGCTGTTTTCAACCAAACCTTTAGCAGAAGAAGTTTTATCATCCGTTGAAACAGCCGCACCGCGGTCGACTACAAACAAATAGTCTGGATCTTTCTCTACAATGTACTCGAACGAGATACTTTGGCCGTGTGTTGAAACTTCAATCGCTTTATCTACGGGAGTAAAGCCAAACACATCATGAATAATTCCAAAACGGGAGCCTGCACCGTACGCGCTGATTTTACCTTCATTAGCAAGGATAATCAGAGCATTTTTACCGCTTGCTGTTACTTTCTCATTAAGCACCTTAATTTCGTCTTCAATTTTCGCAATCTCTGTATTTATTTCATCTGTTTTGTTAAAAATCTGTCCAAGAATCTGCATGTTTTCTTTGTAAGAATCCATGTAGCGAGTTGTATCTACGCCAAGATGAATGGTTTTTCCTATTTTACTAAGCTCATCGTAAGAATCAGCTTGACGACCGGAGATAATGATCAGGTCAGGACTGATTTCCGCGATTTTTTCGAAATCTGGTTCTTTCAAGCTTCCTACGTTCTCATATTTGGAATCTTTATATTTTTCTAGGTAAGGAGGAATATTTACTTGTGGAACTCCTGTAACTTCGATACCTAATTTATCGAGAGAGTCAAGAATCCCCATATCGAATACAACGATTTTTTCAGGATTAGTCTCAAGAGTCGTTTCACCTAGCAAATGAGTAATTGTTACTTCCTTGTTTTGTACTTGTTCTGAAGTTCCATTACTGCCCGCTGCTGCGTTCGTCTCAGCTCCGCCCTCTGCTTCTTTCGTGTCACTGCCGCAAGCTGCCAGTACTACTGTAAGCATCATAACCATAACCAGGGTAAAGATAGAAGATAACTTGAATTTTTTCATTAGGATCACCTCTTATATTATTGGGTTAATCATGAACTTAAAATCTTCTTTATACTCGAAAGGAATAAGAAACACTGCTTTACTTTCTAAGAACAAATTACCTTACCGGAAGTACACGCAAATTTTATTCCCATCAATGATCTGGACAGGTATATCCATCTCATAGATTTCTTTCAGCACCACAGGATCAATAATTTCATCCGTCGGTCCTTCTTTTACGATTTGGCCATCCTTTAATGC
The DNA here is from genome assembly GCF_009870785.1 of Paenibacillus sp. An7. Classification (GTDB taxonomy): domain Bacteria; phylum Bacillota; class Bacilli; order Paenibacillales; family Paenibacillaceae; genus Paenibacillus. The sequence continues at coordinate 27,581 of NZ_WTWX01000013.1, read as the reverse complement.
AACGATGTAATCAGAGTAACAGGATGCAAAATTGATATCATGGATAACAATGACAACCGTCTTACCCAGTTCATCTGCAAGCTTCCGCAGTACTTTCATGATCTGAACGGAATGTTTCATGTCCAGATTATTCAGCGGCTCATCCAGCAAAATATAATCTGTATTCTGGGCGATAACCATGGCTATAAAGGCTCTTTGGCACTGACCTCCGCTCAGCTGATCCAAAAATTTGTGCTGCATATCCTGAAGCTCCATGTATTCGATGGCTTCATCAACAAATGCCCAATCTTCTTTGGTTAGCTTGCCTTGAGAATAAGGAAACCGGCCGAAACTAACCAAATCACGTATTGTTAACCTTACATTTATGTGGTTGGATTGCTTGAGAATTGCTATTTTCTTTGCAAGATCTCCACTTTTAGAGTTGCTTACATCCATTCCATCAATGAAGATTTCACCGTGATCTTTGCTTATGAGCCTGCTTACCATAGACAACAGGGTACTCTTTCCCGCACCGTTAGGCCCGATAAAAGAAGTGATTTTCCCTTTTTTGATGTTGGTAGTTACATTCTCTACCACATACTTGTTACCGTATAGTTTGGATACCTCTTTCACATCTATCACGATTTATTCTCCTTAAGTAGCAGATAAATAAAGTAAACCCCGCCGATAAAATTAATGATGACACTCAGTGTAGTTGAGAAAGTAAAGATTCGCTCAACAATCATCTGACCGCCTACAAGCGCACTAATACTGATTAGCATCGCTGCTGGAATCATTACTTTGTGCTGATAAGTCTTAAACATTTGATAAGTTACATTGACGACAAGAAGTCCTAGGAAAGTAATAGGTCCAACAAGTGCGGTAGAGATGGATACGAGGATCACGACAATGATCAGCATCCGGCGCACAACCAGATTATAAGGAACACCAAGATTAACGGCATGTTCCCGCCCTAGCGACATCACATCCATATACTTACTGAATTTTGTAAAATAAACTCCGATTGCGGCAAAAGCAATAATCGATACAATGACAAGATCTGTATTCACGTTATTAAAGCTTGCGAACATACGATCCTGCACAATTAAAAACTCATTCGGATCCATAATAACCTGCATAAAGGTCGACATACTCTGGAATAACGTTCCCATGACTAAACCGATGAGAAGTAAGAAGAATAAGTTTCTTCCTTCACGTTTGAACAGCAGTTTATACAAGACCCCTGCAAACATCACCATCAGACCGACCGAAATAATAAAATTCATATTCTTGCTGAGGGTAGATACTTGTGCTGATCCGTACATAAAAATAATAAAGGTTTGGATAAGCATATAAAGTGAATCAAGCCCGAGCACACTTGGTGTCAAAATCCGGTTATTCGTAACGGTCTGAAATATCATGGATGAAAATGCAATGGCGCTTCCTGTGATCACAATAGCGAGGATCTTCATTGCTCTTCTAGGAAGAACATAACGCCAGCTGCTGCCTAGATCGACAAAGACAAAGATTCCAATAAGAGCAACAGCAAGAGCAGCGAGAAGTGTAATCTTAGTCTTGTTATTCATAGGCCTTTCTCCTCATCAGCAAGAAAATAAAGATGATACTGCCGAGCACGCCAACCGTTAAACCGATCGGTATCTCATATGGGTAAATAATGATCCGTCCCAGGATGTCGCAGATCAATACAAAAATGGCACCCACTAAAGCAGTGTGAGAGAGACTTTTCTTAAGGTTATCACCCATATACATACTCACGATGTTAGGAATGATCAGACCAAGAAAAGGGATCATACCTGCCGTCAAAATAACGACAGAGGTAACCATCGCAACGATGATAAGACCGATATTGACAATCCACTTATAGTTAAGTCCGAGATTGACAGCGAACTCTTCTCCCATACCGGCTACCGTGAACTTGTTCGCATAAAAGTAAGCGATAATGACAAGCGGTATACTGATATAGATAAGCTCATATTGGCCAGAGATGATCATGGAGAAATCTCCTTGCAGCCAAGAGGAAATATTTTGGATCAGATCGTGTTTGTACGCAAAAAAGGTAGTGATCGAACCGACAATATTACCAAACATGATGCCCACTAGCGGAATAAAAATCGTATCTCTGAATTTAACTCTCTCTAGAATCTTGGTAAATATAAATGTCCCTGCCAGTGCAAATGCAAAAGCAACCAGCATCTTCACGAACGGAGGAGCAGTAGCGAACAGCAACATAGACACCAAAATGCCAAGTTTAGCTGAGTCTTCTGTTCCCGCTGTGGTTGGAGAGACAAATTTGTTTCGTGTAATCTGTTGCATAATCAGTCCGCATATACTCATGCTGGTCCCAGCAATGAGTAGACTTACAAGCCTTGGTAATCGGCTCTCCAGTAAAATCTGCTTCTGAATGTCATCTAAGTTCAGCAAATGCCAAGGCTGGATATCCTTTACTCCGATGAAAACGGAAAGAAGGGATAAGATGATAAGTAAAATAAATAAGTATCGCTTCTTCATAACCGTTCCTTCCTCTTCTCCGTTTATTCAGGAGGATAGGGATATTACTTACATCTGAAAAAAACGGATGGATCATTATGTAGGAAACTCTGGTATTAATTGCCTCAGATAATGATATTCATTATCAATTAGACACAAGATTCATTGTATCATTACAATCTTATCTGTCAATGCTATTACGCAAAAAATTTAAACAATAAAAAAGCGGAGAAACTAGATTAGCTAGTTTCTCCGCTTTTTTAGTCGTTATCTTACTTGTTAATAGGCTGACCTGCGTATGCCTGCACATTCAGTGGAGCTGACAAGTATTTAGGTGCTTTAGCTACAAATGCCTGGAAATGAGCACTTGCATTATGAGAAGCTACAGCATCCTGATCTTTCCATTCTTCGATCATTAGATAGGTATTCTCTTGCTCTGTATCTTTAAAAAGTTTGTATGAAACATTGCCTTCTTCAGCGCGTGAAGACTCTACCAACTCTTTTACTGCTTCAAGAAATCCAGACTCTACAGCAGGGTTCACTTTCATTTCTGCATGAATAATTATCATAGGTATTCTCCTCACTTCCACTGTGCAACACGGTCTATAGGCAGACGTGTTGTCTTACGTGCTTCTTTAGCTGCTTTACCGATGGAGATTAGCATCACAGGTACGTAACGTTCTTTATCCATTCCAAATGCTTCTGCAATTCGGGATTTATCATAACCGCCGATTGGGTTAGTGTCATATCCATGAGCACGTGCAGAAAGCATGAACTGCATAGAAACCAATCCGGAGTCAATTAAGATCATTTCGCGGAATGTTTCAGGTGACATACGTCCAAACAATGTAGTGTAGTTGGCCATAACCTGCTCTTTTACCTCTTGTGGGAGAAAGCCGCGTTCTACAGAACTGCTCATAATATCATCTGCATTGTCAAATGCATTCATATCTCCAAATACTGCAATAACTGCAGAGGAAGTTTTAACTTGATTCAAGTTTCCTGGTGCCAGCTCTTCCAGTGTTGCTTTCCCTTCTGGGCTGTCAATAACTAGGAATCTCCATGGTTGAAGGTTAACGGAAGATGGAGCAAGTGTTGCTTCTTCCAAAATTTCTGTCATTTCTTCACGGCTAATTTTAACCGCAGGGTCATACACGCGCACCGAACGGCGGGAAGAAATGACTTCATTATAATCTTTGATTACTGAATTTACAGTCATGGTAATAGGCTCCTTTTATCTATATCATTTATTCGTCTTTCCGGGATCTTTCATTTGGTGGATCTGGTTATTTAGCTTCTGTAATGTTTCAAGAAACTGAATACGCTCTGCTTCTGTGAGATCGGTTTGCAGTTCCTCCATAAATCGTTCTTTCTCCGCTTTGAAAGCTTCTACTTTGTTTTTTCCTTCTTCCGTCAGCTGAACTAACGTAATCCGGTTATCGCTCTCGCTTCTCGTGCGGAGTAGTATTCCTTCCGCCTCCAGTTGCTGAACGTGACGTGTCACAGCAGCAGGATCAATGGATACTGCCTTCTGTAAATCAGATTGGCTGATTTCTCCACCCGTCAGTTTACATAAGAGTTCAAGCCGATTAGGACTTACACCCGCACAGCGTTCAAACCGGGTAGCAATATGCTTATTAAGATGCATAAGCAAATATAATAGGTCTTCCGTACGACATGTAGAGATAATAAAGACCTCCTTCAAATCATTGACACCTCAATGGTTGATGGGTCAATTATATTCCTTATTTTCTAAACAAGCAAGTTTTTTTTGCAAAAAAAGACCGAAATATCTCTTGAAAAGAGACATTTCGGTCTTTTATCCATCCACTATTTCTTACATATTATAGGAACTGCCCACAACTACTCGGTCTTAATAATAAGGTGCCATCATAAGATACACAATTACCCCTGTAAAGCTTACATAAAGCCAAATCGGCATCGTCCATCGCGCAATCTTCCGGTGTTTTTCTACCTGCATTGTCCAGCCCCACACGAGTGAAAAAAGAGCAAGCGGCACAATGACAGCAGCTAAAAAGCTATGCGTGATCAAAATGGTAAAGTACACAGGACGAATAAATCCTTCTCCTCCAAACTTGGATGTCTCCGGAGAAATGTAATGGAAGGTAAGATAGGTTACTAGAAATAACAATGTGGAAGCAAATGCTGCAATCACAAATCGTTTATGAATCTTAACATTTTTCTTTAGAATAGCAATGAGTGCTGCTAGCAAAAAAATAAACGTAAAACTGTTGAGTACTGCGTTGATCCGCGGGAGTATTGTATAATCAAAATGCACTTCACCGTTATAACCTACTGGTGCAAAAAAGAGCAACAATATAATAACATTGGCAATCAATGAAAAGCTAATAATGATTCCCGCAAAATTCTTCTTCGTCGTCGGGACGTAGTCACTCTCTTTTACTATACCTTTGCTCATAACGAACGTTATCCTCCTCTATAGGTAAATCCTTACTTCAATTATAAACTTCATCACAGTTAATTGTTAAGTGACAACACTCTGAACTTTATTCAGGATACTTTGTAACGATTCCCCTTCCCATTTGTTATAAAAAAATGTACAATAAAAAAGAGAAACGTAAAACATATCACAATTATATATATTGTTCACAGGAGGAGTCTGGCACACAAGGCCCCCTCCTGTCTATTTTCAGGCGTATTTATGGGGATCTTGCGTAAATAGGCTTTTTTTGTGTGTAAACATAAAACTTCCTCACTGGCGGACAATATAAACCTACTTCGAAAGGGGAACAACGATGGATTTTATTTTTATTTTACACCTCGTGCTCATTCTTATTTTCACCAAAATTGCAGGTCATCTATCGGTCAAATTAGGCCAGCCTTCCGTCCTTGGTGAATTAATTGCAGGGGTTATTCTCGGTCCGGCGATCCTTGGCTGGGTTCAACAGACGTCGTTTATCCACGAATTCTCTGAAATCGGCGTACTTGTTCTTATGTTCATTGCAGGTCTGGAAACGGATTTGGATCAACTTCGTAAGAACTGGAAGGCTGCTTTAGCCGTTGCCGTAGGCGGGGTTATTTTACCATTCTTTGGGGGATATGGAGCAGCACTAAGCTTCGGTATGGAGAACCATCACGCCCTATTCTTCGGTCTTCTATTCTGTGCTACTTCCGTAAGTATATCTGTACAAACGCTAAAAGAAATGAACCAGCTTAGTTCGAAAGAGGGTACCACCATTCTTGGAGCCGCTGTTGTTGATGATATTCTAGTTGTCATCTTGCTGGCAATAATGATGAGTATCCTCGGAACAAGTGGAGAAAGCGTAAGTATTGGTAGTCTTATTGGAAAGAAAGTTCTTTTCTTCGCTGTCATCATTGCCGCATCCATCTGGGTCGTACCTCTAATGATGAAATGGTTCGCCAAACTGAAAGTAACAGAAACTGTGATTTCTGGCGGAGTCATTATTGCACTCGCCTTTTCCTATTTTGCTGAATGGATGGGTATCGCAGGTATTATTGGTGCATTTGCTGCAGGTATTGCGATTTCACAGACTGAATTTAAGCATACGGTTGAAAGTAAGCTTGAACCGATCGCTTACAGTTTGTTTGTTCCTGTATTCTTTGTAAGCATTGGACTCAATGTCGATTTTGAAGGAGTCGGATCTCAGATCGGATTCATTATCGTAATCAGTATCGTTGCCATTGTGACAAAACTATTGGGCGGAGCCTTGGGTGCGCGTCTGACTGGATTTAAGGGACGTTCATCTTTTTCCATCGGTGCTGGCATGATTTCTCGCGGAGAAGTCGCTCTGATCATTGCAGGTACAGGTCTTGCATCCGGTCTGCTTGATCCTGAATATTACACCTCACTCATCATTATGGTCATTGTCACAACCCTAGTAACACCACCGCTTCTTAAAATCATGTTCTCTAATAAAAAGGAAGTTAAGTTGGAGAACAACCGTTAATTATATATAAATGAATCAAATAAACAGGCTTATACATCACAGTAAATAGGGATGTATAAGCCTGTTTTTATTTTTTTATATGGGTCATTGCTTGGTATCCTGTATCATCATCTTATCTACATAAGAGTAATATAATCATTATTCGTCCATATATTGTTCGTACTCCGTATTCAGTCTTGTTTCTTTGCAATGAACTGAACCGCAAGATGAATAGAAAATCTGGACACGGTCTGTCTCCTGCACACCGAGCTCACTATAACAGTCCCGACACAAAATCACACCCAGCGGATTAGAGCTCTTGTATTTCTCCACCTAAGTAAACCTCCTCTTTTTTCGTTTCTTCTCTACATATATAGTAAGCGTTATCATGTTTTATGACTCTCCTGTGATAAAAAAATGCCCGGCAGAAATGCCAGACATTTATTATAAGGACCCTTTTTTATTTATCAGGTAAACTGCAAGAACCATCCGTACATAACGCAGCATCACTGCCTCCGATAACCTTCATTGGCTGAGATTCAGACCAAGCCTGCGTCAATGCATCTGTGAACACTTGAGGTGGCTGAGCACCCGAAATCCCATATTTACGATCAATTACAAAGAAAGGAACACCTTGAATCCCAAGCTCAGCACCTTGTTTCTCATCTCTGCGCACTTCCTCAGCATAGATCGATTCTTCCAGAATCTTCTCTGCCTGTTTGGGATCCATTCCAATCTCACCAGCAAGACGTATAAGAACTTCCCTGCTGCCAATATGTTCGCCTTTTTCAAAATAAGCGGAGAAAAGTAATTCTGTCATCTCACTTGCTTTCCCTTGCTCTGCAGCAAAATGAGTTAAACGGTGTGCATCAAACGAATTCGTTGGTTTAATAACGTCAAAATTATAGTTCAGTCCAACCGTACGCGCTTGTGCTACGACATTTTCTGTCATTGATTTTGCCTCTTGAACAGACATTCCGAACTTTTTCGCAAGACTGTCGTAAGTTGTCTGATCTGTATCGCGTGATCCGTTTGGATTCAGTTCATAACTACGATAAACGACTTCAACTTGATCTTTATGAGGAAACGACTCCAAAGCTTCTTCAAAGCGGCGTTTTCCAATATAGCAAAATGGACACATATAGTCCGACCAAATTTCAATTTTCATTGTATATCCTCCCAGAAATATGATGGAATTACCATGTTGCTATATAATATTAGTTAACCATAATCAATAACAGTAAATTAATGGTATAAAATAAAAACTTTTTATTCAGGGCGCTCTAGTGAAAACATCTGACCTAGCTTGGAGTAATGATTCCCTGCAAGGCGGCTAACCGGCTGAAGTTCGTTCGCATCGATCCGGCCATGATCTATTATGGACTCGGCTACGTGAAAACGAACAACCCGGCCGATGATTAAATCACAGGAAGGAGCACTCTCTGTTCCTCCTAAGGGATACGCTGCTTCAAGGACACACTCCATACGGAATTTTGCCTCTTTTACTCCAGGAACTTGTATTAGGTCACTTGAAACCACAGTTAGTCCGGCCTTTTCAATCTCACTTTCGGAAGGAGGTAAACTCTCCGCAGTCAGATTAATCCTAGCGACATTCATCTCGTCGGTTATATGAACGACAAACTCTTTCTGGTGCATTGCATGACGTGCTGTATCTTTCGGATATCCATTTTTCCGCTGTACCGAGATCGAGATCATTGGAGGATCCGCTGTTACGATATTGAAATAGCTGAAAGGAGCTCCATTGATCGTTCCCTCTTCCGATAAAGTCGTCACAAAAGCAACCGGTCTCGGAATAATACTTCCCGTGAGAAGTTTATAATTTTCTCTTTCCGTTTGAGTAAGAGGATCAATACTTCGCATAGACATTTCCATTTGAAAATTAGCTCCTTTTATCTTTACATCTGATCCTGTTTCAGCACACGAACAACAATGGGAGCAAGATTCTGTTCAAGCGCAGTACGCTTATTCTCATACCATTCTGGAAGCATTAAACTCTCACCCAGCTCTTCCTCAGGTTCATCCACAGTAAATCCAGGAGGATCTGTAGCAATCTCGAACAGAATTCCCCCTTGTTCCCGGAAATAGAGTGCTTTAAAGTAATTCCGATCCTTTACAGGGGTTAGCTCAAATCCGTCTGCTTTTACGGCAGCACTCCAGCGTAGATGATCTGCTTCATCCGCTGCTCTCCAGGCAATATGATGAACAATCCCGGTACCGTTTCTCCCCGGTGCTATCTGTGTTTTGCTTACATCAATCAAATTGCCTAGATTTCCTGTTGATCGGAAACGAACAGCACCCTTATCTTCACCTACTTTGGTCAATCCGAGTGTATTCTCTAGGGTCGTCATCGTTTCTTTTGGATTTGTGCTATAGAGCAACGCCCCACCGAATCCCTTAATTGCTTTCTCAGAAGGTACACCGCCAAAGGTCCACTGGCTTGAAGGTCCTTCTTCTCTCTCTACAAGTTCAAGCTGTAGTCCATCCACATCTCGAAACTGTACATAACTTTCTGAAAAACGTTCTACCATCGTATATGAAATACCAAATTTATTCAAACGTTCCTTCCAGAAATCAAGTGAACCGACAGGCACTGCATATGTTGTCCACCCAACCTGACCTCCGCCTATTGTTCCTTTACGTCCCGTAGGGAACGGGAAGAAGGTGATCACTGTGCCTGGGCTCCCTTGTTCATTACCAAAATAAAGATGATAGACATCCGGAGCATCAAAGTTAATTGTCTTTTTTACAAGTCGTAATCCAAGAACCCCTGCATAGAAATCTACGTTTTTCTGAGCGTCGGATACGAAAGCTGTAATATGATGAATTCCTGCCGTTTGTTGTCTCATCTTGTTCACCTCTTCTAATATAGTAAGTTCATCCTATTTATTCGTTTTACTGAATCAAAGCATCAATAGAGTAAGCTCCTGCCCCTGTAAAAGCGACACCAATCAGCACTGCCATGAGAATGACATTAAGCTCAACACCATTTGCTGTTGCCCAGAAACCATTGGGTCCATGCACCTTGACCATCGCTACAATCATCGTAAGTGCAAGCAGTACAGCGACAACTGGAGTGAAGAGTCCTGCTGCAAAAGCAATCCCGCCTACGAATTCAACAAGTCCTGCCATGACTGCTGCAGCCACCCCTGGTTTAATTCCAATGGACTCCATCCATCCTCCTGTACCTTTGGGACCATAACCGCCAAACCAGCCAAATAATTTCTGTGCTCCATGTGCTGCAAAAATAAGTCCTACCACCAAGCGAATAATTAGCAATCCTGTTCCTACCATTTGTAATTCCTCTTTTCTTTGTTCGTTAATGTGTTTGAAATATAATTATCAACAGTTAGTTTAGAATCATTTATCTTAACTTTAAGATAATTTTGTAAAAAAATAGATTCTTCTTATCGTTGATTGTTATTTTGATCAAAATCACCAGTACAGTGATCTACAAGTTTAACAGCCGCTTTTTTTCATTCTTATGTAATGTATGAGCAGCTAAGTCTTCTGAGCGGATAAACCAAGTTTCTTCAGCAGATCAATTACCTCTACCTTTTCTTCATCAGTCAGTCCAGTCATTGTAGATTCAATCACTTTCTGGTGTTCTGGAAAGATCGCCTCCATCATTCCATTACCTTGTTCCGTGATCTCCGCATAAGTCACCCTGCGGTCAGACGAACAAGCAACCCTTCTAAGAAGCCCTTTGTTCTCTAGCTTATCCGCAGTATAGGTAATGCCGCCGCTCGTTATTAGCAGTTTCTCGCCCATTTGCTGCATCGGGATTTTTCCTTTATGGTACAAAAGTTCCAACATTGCAAATTCAGTCTCAGATAATCTGTGTCTTTTCATATCCTTCACTGCTTGTTCCATAATTACCCTGTAAGCTTTGGAGAGAATAACGAACAATCTTAATGATAATGAGTCATTATTCATTACGTTTATCCCTCTCTCTTCATTTATCTTAAATTTAAGATATTTATAATATATATCCTTTTTATCTAAAATGCAACCTTCTTTTCTAAAATAAGAAATAAGCCGAATCCTACCCAAAGAAAATAGGAAAGGAATCGGCCCATTTTTATTTTGACACGGCATTAACAGGATCTATATATTCACCTCTATGAAGCAAATCCTCCGTGTTTAGAAAAAGCAGAAGTTCTTCATTAAATTTAGCCTGCTCATCGAACATCATGGCATGACCGCTTTGTTCAAACATAATCAGTCTGGAACCAGCAATCGCTTCACTTGTGAGTCTGGCAAGATCCGGTTCACATATTTTGTCCTTTGCTCCATGAAAAATAATGGTAGGTACCTTAATCTTAGACAAGTCCGAACGCAAATCTTCTTCCCGTAAAGACAAAGCTGCCTTAACTGTTCCATGGTGCGAAGCTTGTAGACAAAGAGATTGAAGCCAAATCATCATACCTGCTTTTGTTTTGGTTTTTGTAAATTGAAGTCCTAATTTAGTCAGCATCTTCGGCCGATCTTCAAAAGCAGCAACAATCATTTGTTCGGTGAACTCCTCAGGATTCATTCCATAGTCAAAATCATCTCGTTTCGTAAACACGGGCGCTGCTGCTCCTGCCAACACGAGACTTTTAACCCCATGTCCATTATGCCGAGCCATATATCGTATCGCAACTGCGCCTCCCATGGAGAAGCCAAACAATGTAGCACCTGTAACCCCGAGCTCATCAATAACCGTCCTAACATCATCGGCAAGTCGATCGTAAGAATAGCTCTCCCATGGAGCATCCGATTTACCAAATCCACGAAAATCAATACCAATACAGCGATATCCATTAGCGGGCAGACGGGAAAATTGATATTCAAACATTTTATGATTAACAGGCCAACCATGAAGGAAAATAACAGGAGTCCCTTCCCCTATATCTTCCACGTAAATTTTCACGTTTTCTTCAACTTGTATATAGCGTCCCATCGTTTCTCCTCCTAACAGGAATAAATAAACTTCGATCCTTTTTACTGATATGCCTTTCCCTTATCATCACGTAGCTTCTGAGATAACCTTGTGAGTATATTTAACCTTGGTCGGATGAATCCAAACGCAGCAGATAACATAAGGAAAGAAGCATTCCTGTATAGGCTTAGGAACGGAGAAACCGATAAGCATCCGGCGAAATTCCAGAAATCGTCTGTATCGTACCCTGGTGCTGATTGTCTCTTCCAACTAAAACAGGGCGTTTACGGAACTCGCTTGGTGAACACCCCACTTTTTCTTTAAAACATTTATGAAAATAAGAGTACGTACTAAATCCGCAGGAATATGCAATACTTTCTAGACTTGCTTCTGTATACTGAATTCGCTCGATCGCATGTGACAGGCGGATCTCACCAGCGTATCCGATGATTGTATAACCGGTGACCTCTTTAAATAGGTGTACAGCTCTCGATACACTCAGTCCAGCATGATGAGCCACTTCTTCCACCCGCAGAGGACGAAGTGCATGATCATTAATATATTGCTTCATTTTGACAACCAGCTCATTACTTCGAACGGAATCCTGCCCTTGCTTCCGATCAGTGACCCATGTTACCTGATCCAACGTTAGTAGTAGCGTACATAACAAGTGACCTATAATCTCCTGGTTGTTCCGATTTACTCGGTGCTGTTCGACGGACAACTGCTGCCATAGATACAAAAGATGATCATCTAATGGAATTCTTTTTAAAGTATCGCGATGATGTCTTCCCCACCATTCATCCATCCAGCTTCCGTCACACAGTAAAAAGTAATCACCGCTTTCCGTATCTTCCCCCTCTTTGCCTACCCTTAAATGATAAGGTTCCCCTGGAGGATACATGAGGAGATCTCCGGGTGAAATTGGTTTCATTTCTCCATGAACTAGAGCTTTTGCAACGCCCAACACCTGAAGCCGAATTAAATAAAAAGGCGGCGGATTATAAGATGTTTTAAAAGGACGATTATGTAGAGAATAAGAACAAGCATGTAATCTTATGTCCATCAAAATAACCCCTTTAGCCAAATAGTTGAGGTTTTCAGTTAAATACCGTATATATTATTATTGTCTTTTTCAAGTATACTATAACGCGGTTGGCTATCTAATTCTAAATAACATAGAGGAGTAACTTATTATCATGATAAAAAGACTCATTGGACTATTTTCTATTCCTTCTTATGCCCTGCTCTTTTTGTGTATGTTGCTGCAGGGAATGGCGATCTCACTCAGTGCGCCTTTTCTATCAATTTATTTTACAGAGCAACTCGGTGTATCTGTAGGGGTATTTGGTGTTTTTCTTGCCGTCACTTTAATTGCCGGGGTCTGGGTCAGCATATTGATTGGGAAACGTTCTGACCTGGGTTTGAATCGAAAACATATCTATATCGTCTCCACCCTGTGCAATGCCTTGGCTTTTAGTGGATACTTGCTCATTAAAGACTTTACGATCTTGTTCATATATATGACCGTGTTCACAGCACTTGGTGCACCAGGTATGCCTCAATTATTTGCCATTGCTAGAGAAGCTGTAACGAAGAGCCAATCTACTGATCATTCCTTTGCTAATTCTACCTTACGTTCTGCCTTCTCCCTAGGTTTTATTACAGGTCCATTATTTGGTACCCTGCTTCTGGAGGCCGTCGGTTTTAGCGGTATTTTTTCGGGAACGATTACCATTTTCCTTCTTGTTGCATTTCTCGTCTTTGCATTCCTGAAATCAAATGTAGAACTAAAGACCAGCGGCACAGGAAGTCCGGCACAAAGTATACGGCTGCATCAAAATCGGACGATCTTGCTTCCTTTTCTTATCCTGACACTGCTTTATATAGCTCACTGGATGAGCAGCCTAAATACGGCTCTCTTTATTACGAACAACTTAGGCGGGACAACAACAGATGTTGGTCTTGTCAGCAGTATTTGTGCTGCACTGGAAATTCCTTTTATGATTATGCTTGGTCTTCTAGGCTCAAAATATAGTAACCGGATCCTGATGTTGTATGGGGCTATTCTAGGGGGAGCGTATTATCTCGTTGTCGTCATCTCAGGTGAGATGTGGCAAATGCTTGCTGCGCAGTTACTGCTTGCTTTCTTTGTTGCGGTTATCTCTGCCATCGGCATCAGCTATATGCAAGATCTGCTTCCAAGCATGCCTGGATACGCATCAACGCTCTACTCTAATTCGTCAACGATTGGCAGACTGGTGGGCAGCCTTGTTGGCGGGGGAGTAGCAAGTATTGTAGGTTACCGTTATTCATTCTTGTTCTGTTTTGTACTTGTTAGTGCTGCTGCCATCATGCTTGTGGTAAGCGAACGACACTCAAAAAATGGGTCACAGAAATTAGCCGTATAATCTGATCTCCATTTTAAACTTTCCGATAACCCGCTCATTCTCTTTCATTAAGAAGAGGATGAGCTTTTTTATGTAGATTTTTATACAATAACTTCTTATAACATCAGTTTTAGAATATAATTAGATGGGTGAAAGAGATGGTTACTTGATTTAATTTCACAAAACATGAAAACGATAAACTTGGAATGACGTATAGATAAATAGAATCGTTTTGTTTTAATCTATATATCGTCCTGATTAAAACAACTAAAGGTATGATGAAATTAATTCACTAGCTGTATATTTCAACAACTAAACTATACATATCGGGGGCTGTCAATTTGCGAACAAACACAAGGATTATTCTCAGTATTATTGGGCTCGAATTATTATTAATGGTCTTCTTTACAGCGAATGGAGCCTTTGTATCGATTACTTCTCCTGAGCGTCCTCTGCTTCAATTTATTGGAGTGATCCCGCTCGCACTTGGTATCCTCATCTATTTGCTTATGAGGAATAAGTGGGAACACTATTTCTTTACCTCCCCCTCTTCGGCTAAGAAGACTTTACTTTACTCCTTGCCGCTGCTTCTTGTACTTATCCTCATCGCTTACGGAAATCACGGACTGAACACCTCCTCTCTACCTGATCTTTTTATCATGCTTTTGATACAGATCCTAGTCATTGGTTTGGTAGAAGAAATGTTCTTTCGTGGCTTTATGCTCAGGCTGCTTCTCCCCAAAGGATTCCGTGTTGCCGTCTTTACGACGAGCTTTCTGTTTGCAATTACCCACTCTCTTCAGCTGATTGGCGGGCAGTCTCTCATTGATACCCTTTTTCAAATTGTTTATGCATTTATCGTCGGACTGGTCCTTTCCCTGCTTATAGTTCATCGGCAATCCATCGTCATTCCTATTCTTTTTCATGGACTAAATAACTTCCTTCAATTTATGGGGAATTCGATGGGTAATGCAAATGAACCTGCCGCTATAGATTACCTCATTATTGGAATTATGCTGGTGTACTCCGTATACTTATGGCGAAGTATGGATATCAAGACAAATAATGTATCTGACATACCTAATACTCGAAACATAAATGTGTAAAAGAAAAGCGTCCTCTGCAATAGGGACAGGTAGCTTTTCAAATATTAACTTCATGATATAAATATTTCATGGCATTTTTCGTCCTACAGAGTTAATCATTAACGGACCTAATCATTAACGAGCCTAATCATTCGTTAGGTTAACATGAATGATTTTATGGGTGAATAGTTTATACGTTTAATATAAAAAGCCCGCCATTTAGTGGCAGGCTCTTTCTGTTTTGACGGGTGCTGATAAAGAAATCGTAAGATGAAACACTTCTTTTATTGCAACACATAAATAATAAGCTAGATACCCTGCAACACCGCCAAGTGTGTTAAGCAAGAGATCATCAACATCAAAGTTCCCCATGGAGAGGATCAGCTGTAAACTTTCCAGGCATAAGCTCATTCCAAACGAACCAATGAGTACAACAATTCCCGAGCTTACCTTCTTTATTCCCATTGAAACTAAAAAACCAAACGGGATAAAGATAACAAAATTTCCTATTATGTTAACTACATTTCGTAAGTTAGGGTGAGCTGCCTGCCTTCTCAGTGTTCTAAATAGTTCAAGATTTGCCGTATCCAACCGATCTACAAGAGAGCCCGGGTCAATCAGAGTTTGATGAATTTTACTCAGTATGGGCCCTATCTCAATTGAACCAAACTTGAACAATATGACTTTAAATAAAAAACAAATATATAGCAGTAATAACATCCAGACGATGTATGTTCTGCTTTTTCTTTGTGTCGTCTCTGTTTGCATCTTAAATTCCTCCTGTCTCGTCATTCTCATTAACATTTTTCAAGAACTAATCAGACTAATCGCCAGTAAAATAAAACGGTTTATATAGTGCATGAAGTTACCTTACTCTACTGCCGAACGATTTACGCCTTATACGGCAGCATCGATAATTCATCAGTTAGACTCCACTTGGATAAGCAAAAAGCCTACATCTACACCAATTGTTTCTTCTGTTTTTTATGTTTATAGAATAGTAGAAACTTCTTAAATAAAGAGTAGGTTATAAATTAAATATTTCTTAAGTTTTTAGATTTATTCGTCATCAATTGGACTGTTACTAGATGAAATTCTTGCGCTTGGCAGTCCCCTCGGATTAGAGAACACGGTCACTATAGGAATTGTCAGCGGGCTAGATCGAAGCTTTGATATCTCCTATACATACAGTAATCTATATCAGATTTCTGATCCTATTACCCATGGTAACAGCGGCAGACCACTTATTAGCAGCGATACGGGAAAAGTCTTAGGTATCAATTCAGCCATCGCTGATGAGGATTCTACCATTGGATTTAGCATTCCAATTCCCAGCATCCTTCAGCAGGCTAGGGAATGGTCTAGAGCCCCTATGACAGAACTTCCTAATTTGCCGAACGTTGAGGATATTGATCCGGATAGTGACGTACAAAAAAAAGATAACCTCTAACTTATCAGAGGTTATCTTTTTCATTGTTATACACAATTTAAAGCAAAAAAAGTCGAGCGATGATCTGGGAAAAACCTGATCATCGCTCGACATCATTTTGATGAGTAATGAATGAAATGTCGTTAAATCGCTATATTATTCAACAGTTACACTCTTCGCAAGGTTACGTGGTTTATCCACATCAAGACCCAGAGCAAGAGATGCGTAGTAAGCAAGCAATTGAAGTGGAACAACAGCTAGTGTTGGAGTCAAGATTGGCAATGTTTTAGGAATTGCATAAGCTTGGTCTACGGATTTAAGAAGAGTTGCTACATTCTCTTCATGAGTAATAACCATAACATCCGCACCGCGTGCTTTCACTTCTTTGATGTTACTTACTGTTTTCTCAAGAACATCTTCTTGTGTAGCCAGAGCAATAACAGGAATACCTTCTTCGATCAAAGCAAGTGTTCCGTGTTTCAATTCTCCAGCTGCATAAGCTTCAGAGTGAATGTAAGAGATCTCTTTCAGTTTCAAGGAACCTTCCTGTGCTACAGCGTAGTCAACGCCGCGGCCGATGAAGAACAGGTTCTTGTGTGTAGAGATTTGCTCTGCATATTCTTTAATTGTGTCTGCTTGTTCAAGCATTTGCTCAACTTGCTCAGGCAGAGCTTGCATTGCTGCAATAATGTTTGCAATGGTCTCTTCTGTTTGTGTTCCGCGAACTTGTGCAAGATACAAGCTAAAGAGCGCAAATGCGATGAGCTGGGAGCTGTAAGCTTTGGTTGAAGCAACAGCAATTTCTGGACCTGCAAGTGTAGCAAGTACATCGTTCGCATCACGAGCAATAGAGCTTCCTACTACGTTAGTAATTGCAAGTACGTGTGCACCGTTTGCTTGAGCTTCACGAAGTGCAGCAAGCGTATCGGCAGTTTCACCAGATTGGCTGACAACAATTACGAGTGTATCAGAGTTCACGATTGGTGAACGGTAACGATACTCGGAAGCCACATCAGTTTCAACTGGAATACGTGCCAGTTGTTCAATCATGGTACGTCCTACAAGACCAGCATGGTATGCAGTTCCGCATGCAATGATTTGAATGTTTTTAATATTTTTAATTTGTTCTTCTGTCAAATTCAGATCAGGAAGAACAATCTTTTTATGATCTTCAGAGATACGGCCAAGCATGGTTTCACGGTATGCTTTTGGCTGTTCGTAAACTTCTTTCAACATAAAGTGAGCAAATCCGTTTTTCTCAGCTGTAACAGCGTCCCAATCGACACGAGTCATTTCCCGAGAAATAAAATTCCCTTCGATTGTCATCAATTCGACAGAATCCTTTGTCAGAACTGCCATCTCACCGTCATTCAGGATATACACATTACGAGTATATTCGAGAATAGCTGGAATGTCAGAGCCAATAAAGTTCTCGCCTTCACCAATACCAATGATCAGTGGGCTAGCTTGACGAACAGCAACCAATTTATCTGGCTCATACTCAGTAAGTACTCCAAGTGCAAAAGCACCACGCAGGTGTTTAATCGCTTTTTGTACTGCTTTTACGATATCGCCGTCGTATTCACGTGCAACCAAGTGAGAAATAACTTCTGTATCGGTTTCAGATGTAAAGTTGCATCCTTCAGCGATCAATTCATCTTTCAGTTCCAAGTAATTCTCAATAATTCCGTTATGAACTACAGAGAATTTCATGCTGTTATCTGTATGTGGATGAGAGTTCTCATCCGAAGGCTTACCATGGGTAGCCCAACGGGTATGTCCAATTCCTGCGTTACCTTGTAGCGGAGCACCTTCAAGCTTCGCTTCAAGATTAGCAAGACGACCAATTGACTTTTGAATTTGAAGACCGTTTGGAGTGAAAACAGCAATCCCCGCAGAATCATAACCACGGTACTCCAATTTTTTCAAACCTTCTACTAATACATTTTGCGTATTTTTAGTTCCGATATATCCAACGATTCCACACATAGGTAAATTCCTCCGATTTTAAATCATGCGAAGGAGTTGAATGCATAGTTTGCAAAAATAAGCATGAGGAAATAATTGTCTGATATGCGGGTGACAAACCCTTTACGGTAAATTTCACAGCTTTTATTAAGACCATGTCCTGAAATCATAGCACCTAGCTACTTTAGCTAATCCGTATTTTCTATAGCGCTTCATGTCACGATGAATGCATATCAACCTCATGTAGTATTATGCAAAGATGCTCTCCTCGTGCATGTCTAATTTAGTATTTTAGTTTAATCACCTATCGATTCGTTGTAAAAACAGTCACCTGTTTCTTTTCCGTACTCGAATTAGCGGTATGGTGGAATACCGGGAGGTCCCCGCCGAACAATCCGAACACCTCCACCTCGTCAACTTGCCCATCCGTCCAATTGTTATAGAGCAACTGGTTCCGTACGCTGGCACAAGTTCTGGCGCTTTTAAAACATGGTAACCTCACGATCCTCACTTTCTGTATCTGAATCACACAACTCATTATATGCATCTCATGTACGTTTTGCAATGGCGCTTTATACCTTACATCAATTTTCATCATTTATACCCATAAAAGAGAGCCTGGGAAACCGTTACTAGTCTCGCAGGCTCATTTTTAAGCTTATTGTTTTATACAGAAAGCTCTTTTTTCACGACAACTGCGATTTGTTCTACGAATTGTTCCAATTCGTCACGGTCTGGACCTTCTGCCATCACACGAATCAATGACTCGGTTCCAGATGCCCGCACGAGGACACGGCCGTTATCGCCAAGCTTGTTCTCTACTGCAACAATAGCTTCTTCTATGCCTTTATTTCCTTCAAACTTGCTCTTGTCTTCTACACGAACATTCACAAGAACCTGAGGATATTGTTTCATGATTGACTTAAGCTCGCTGAGTTTTTTGCCAGACTCTTTAAGTGTATTGACTAGCTGAATACCTGTCAGCATACCATCACCAGTCGTATTGTAATCAAGGAAGATTACATGTCCGGATTGTTCTCCGCCCAGGTTATATCCCCCACGGCGCATTTCTTCCATCACGTAACGGTCGCCGACTGCAGTTTTTGCCGTTTTAAGACCTAATTTTTCAGTTGCTTTATAGAATCCAATATTACTCATCACCGTGGACACGATGGTTCCGTCTTTTAATTTGCCTGCACGGTTCATTGCATCACCGCAAATACACAGAATAAAGTCACCGTCTACTTCTGCCCCTGTCTCATCAATAGCAATCAGACGGTCTGCATCTCCATCAAAAGCAAGTCCAAGGTCTGCACCATGACGCAGAACTTCTTCTTTTAGTTTTTCAGGATGTGTAGATCCGCAGTGATCATTGATATTAAGACCCGTTGGTTCCGCACCAATGATGATTACTTCAGCACCTAGGTCTGCAAACAGTTTTGGAGCAAGTTCATAAGCAGCACCATGTGCACAGTCGAGTACAATTTTCAGTCCGTCAAAACGAGATGAAACTGTTGTTTTCAAGTAATCAAGATATTCAAACTTCGCTTGATCATTAACGGTAAGCGCACCTAAATTACCCCCGATTGGACGTGGGAGTTCATCTTCATAAGCATCCATCAACTCTTCAATGCGATTCTCTGTCTCATCAGAAAGTTTAAAACCATCGCCACCAAAAAATTTGATGCCGTTATCTTGTACCGGATTATGAGAAGCTGAGATCATTACTCCCGCATCTGCTTTAAGAGTTCGCGTCAAATACGCTACTGCGGGCGTAGAAACGACACCAAGACGAATTACATCTGCTCCGATGGACAATAGTCCAGCGATTAGAGCTGATTCCAGCATGAGTCCTGAAATTCGAGTATCCATACCAATCACAACTTTTGGACGTTCTACTCCGCCAGCTAGTACATAACCTCCACAGCGGCCAATACTGTAGGCCATTTCTGCTGTTAATTCTTTATTGGCAACTCCACGAACTCCATCGGTACCAAAATATTTCCCCATTGTTTGTTTACCCCTCTTTTTTATATCATCTTTATCAAAAATTCGTTTTCATATCTGCTTACGGTGATGAAAAATTAGCTCCTGCTGAGCTATCGTTTTGTTCTGATTCGCTTTCCGTAGTTTCGTCATTGTTCCCATCAGAGGATCCCGTATCTGTATTTTCTTCTGATCCTTGATCTGGAGTTTCCACTTTGCTATCTTCATCCGGCTTTGTTTCAGGTTCGACCGGTGTTGTAGACGTTTCTTTCGAATCATCCTTCACCTGTACGGAAATTTTAAGATCCGCCGAAGAAGACTTAACCGTCACGTAATCAGGTGCTTCTACCTGTAACGCAACTACATGGTTACCTTCCTTGAGGTTTCTCGCGTCCGCAACAAGTTTAATATCACTAGCATCCACATTATCCAGCATATCCCTCGGACCCGAAACTGTTATATCTTTATTTGCACTTTGGGGACGAGTTATTGTCGCAGTAAAACTGCCCCCAGGTTCCTGAAGAGTAACGGGAACGTTTCGAATTAATTTCTCGCTAATCGACGATTCATCCGATGCAACAACAGTTACCGTAAGGACAACGGAGCTCGGCTCGATTTTCTCAAAACCAGAGGGCGGCGTCAAGTCCGCTTTAATTGTCTCTGTGCCGGCCTCTGTTAGAGCGCTAAGGTCCAAAGTCACTCCACTATAGGACTCTATCCCTACTATCGCTTCTTGGCTTCCAAACAACGTTACCTCACTCACATTTGAATCCACTTTGGCTAAAGTAAGCCCTTCGGGGAGCTGACCTTCATACTTAATTTTCAAAGGAACTTTAGCGAACTCCTCAGTTATCGGAATATCGACAGAGACTGCAGCTGGTTCAATAACCGCTCCTTCTATCTCTTTTCCTTCCAGATCATAAGCTGCTAACTTCACTTTTTTCTCAGTTACATTCTCAGTTGCCCCATCAATATTAACCGTGCCCTGAACTTTCCCGACAGCAGCAAGTTGACTAACCGGTAAGGTGACTTTTACAGGTTCATTTGGCGTAATAACTGGTGTGCCTGCTGCATATCCATCTGCCGGGGTTCCTGTGGTGACCACATTTACTTCGAAATTTTGGGACGATAATTCCTCAATCGTAACTGTTACGCTCGAAGGCTCCATAGACACAAATTCCACGCCTTTTGGAACCACATGACTAAGAGGAAGCGTCGTAGTACCCGGACTCACATTACTTAAATCCAGTCTTACTTTATATTCATCCGTGAATACAGAAGTGAGTACAGAGCGCTGACCTCTAACCTGCATTTCTACTTCCGTTTCACTCATGGATGTCAGTACATATTTAGACGAATCAATTCCATAGGCTTCAATTTTGACATTATCGATCGCACGAGGTTCTATAGAAGTGTTTGTTGTCGGTGTCGGTGTAACATCGTTCGAATGAACCATAGCCCATAACAAAAGACTGACAGCGAGCGCCAATATTTTGGCAAAATTGTTATTATTGAACCATTTATCCATTACTGACGTCCCCCCTTCCGTTTCCAGAACGGGTTACGTTTCTCTTTTAACGTAGAAGTTGGACGAAGTTCTTCATGTAATTTGGAAATGAGTGATTCCTCTTTAATATCTCTTACCACCTGACCATTAATCGCTAGAGAAATTTGACCTGTCTCTTCCGATACGACAATGGCGACAGCATCGGCAACTTCACTGACTCCAATGGCTGCCCTGTGACGTGTGCCAAGTTCCTTACTAATGAAAGGATTCTCTGATAAAGGTAAATAACAGGCTGCCGCTGCAATCTGTTTCCCTTGCAGAATAACAGCTCCGTCATGGAGCGGTGTATTCGGAATGAATATATTAATGAGCAGTTCCGAACTTAACACAGAATTCATTTTAATACCTGATTCCGTATATTCATTGAGCCCTGTTTCTCGTTCAAAGACAATTAAAGCTCCGATCTTGCGGCGAGAGCAGTAGTTTATGGCTTTAATTAATTCATTCGTAAACCTGCTAAACTCCTCATTATCTGCACTAATCCGATTAAACCATTTACCTCGTCCTAACTGCTCAAGTGCGCGGCGGAGCTCTGGTTGAAAGATGATGAATAGACCAACCACACTGAACGTAAAGAATTGGTTCATGAGCCACTTTAATGTGTAGAGATTAAACCAGGTACTGACAACCCAAATCACCACAAGTAAAAGTATCCCCTTCAGCAATTGCACAGCACGTGTACCCCGAACAAGCAGGATAATCTGGTATATAATGTAGCCTACAATTAATATATCTATAATGTCTTTAATGGACTCTTGCCATGTTAAGTCCGCAAAATAGTTCATCCTTTTGCCCCCGTTATCCCCTTGTAGAGTAAACGCTACACGCTATCTAAAGTTGTATTTATAGTATGTTCTTCTTTATATCTAGGTTATAACGTTAAAGTACAACTTGCAAGCGAGCAACCATCAAATTACCCATTTATTATAAATATGCCCTGTTCTATGAAAAAAAGAGCCCCTCGCAGTCGAGGTGCCCTGGTAATGTTTATAAAATATAGCTTAACAAATACCAATAAATACCTTCTTAGCGATATGCTACAACAGACATGATGTTTGTTACCTTATACCAAATCCAATCCAGTGCCTGGTCTATGCTCTTGATCTGCCCGGAAACATGTGCTGTAGAAGCTTGCATATTGTAAGATCCATCAATAACCGTAAGATTTCCTTCTACGTTACCATATATCTGAGCTGTTCCATTTTCCACGGTTAAATCGCCGTTTATAGACTTACCTTCTGGAATAATAACATTATTCCCTTCAATTACGATTTGATCCAGATCATTGCCTTTAACGATCAGCTGATCGCTCTGATCCCAGAAGCTAAGAGTACTGGACAACATAACTAACAAAAATACAGCAGCAGCAGTAAATGCAGGATGTCGCTTCACCCATTTCAGCCAAGGTTGCTGCTTCTTCGGTTGTGGTACAGCACTCATGATCCGATCAGTCAGCTCATCTGAAGCAGACGGGGAATAATGTTTCATAGCATATAGTAGCATATCCGTCTGTTCTAACTCTTTAAAAAGCATGCGGCAGTCAGGACACATCGATAAATGATTCTCGAGTCCCTTTTTCTGGGGCGTCGAAAGTTCATCATCTAAATATTCATGCATTAAAGAGGTGATTTCATTGCAATCCATATGAGCATATCCTTTCCTCAAGATCTATGAAGTCTCACGTCTATCCTAACTTGTTTGCGTAACTACGTATTAAACATAAGACTCATTTTCATGTTATACGCAGTGAGGATCAAGATCGTTTCATTAAATTTTAAAAATAACAAAACAACCTACAGTTTATATTCAAGTTTTTTACGTAAAAACTCACGACCCCTATGTACTCTTGTCTTGATGGTTGTTACCGGCATGTCCAATACTTCACTAATCTCCTGTAAAGAAAGATCCTGCAAATAGCGCAGTACCATAATGGATTTATACTTTGCTGGCAAAGTTTCAATGGCATCTCGGATAACCCGTTGTGTCTCTGATAACAAAGCTTCGCTTTCCGGAGTCCGATCATCACTTGGGAGCATGGCATAACCATCTGTGCCTTCCTGCTCACCGATTTCCGCATCAAGTGAATACGAAGGTTTTTTTCTTCTTAACCTATCGATACACAAGTTCGTAGCAATACGGTAGATCCATGTAGAAAACTTCTGTTCAGGATCATATTTCTCCATATTCCGGTATACCCGTAAAAAAGTTTCCTGTACAATATCTTCTGCTTCGTGCCGATTATTGAGCATACGATAAGCCAAATGAAATAATTTGTCTTTGTATAACTCAACAAGCTCAGCAAAAGCTCGCTGATCTCCCTTTAGTATGAGTTTGACCAACCTTTTTTCTAAATTGTCCACCATCTATTCCCCCAGACTTGCTGATGGGTCTTTCGTAACGCCCTATTTGGCTTACCTACATCATTCAAATCGTAATCGATGTACACCTAAAATGCAATCCATTTCATAGAAGAATCCATTAAAAATATCACAAAAAAAACGGGTTCTCTTTTACAAGATCCCCCGTTAATTAAAAAACCTATAGTCATGATTTCGTTTTGTTATCTAATGACTTATCAACCTGTATTTCGTAGTCCTGCAGCAATACCATTGATGGTTAACAACACTTCACGAAGCAGCTCCGCATCATCGCCGTCTTGCTCACGCAGTTCACGCAGCTCTGCAAGCAGTTGTACTTGGAGATAACTCAACGGATCAACATACGGATTACGCAAACGGATCGATTCTTGAATAACAGGTACGTTATCCAAAATTTCTTGTTGTCCCGTTACTTTAAGTAATAGGTCTTTGGTTAACTTATATTCTTCTTTAATAAGTCCCACAATCCGATTACGTACTTCTTCATCCTTAACCATATAAGTATACTGTTTGGAGATATTCATATCTGCTTTAGCTACTGCCATTTGTACTGTATCGATCAAGGTACTGAAGAAAGGATAGTTATTATACATATCTTGTAGAACCTTCAGGTTCTCTTCCTTACCTTGGTAGAAACTCTGTAGGCCCGTACCAGCTGCGTACCATGCCGGGAAGAGGTAGCGGCTCTGTGTCCATGCAAACACCCATGGAATCGCACGCAGGTCCTCAAAACGGTCACTATTCTTACGCTTAGATGGACGAGAACCGATATTTAATTCCCCAATCTCCGGTAAAGGAGTCGATTCTTTGAAGAAATTAAAGAAATCTTTGTCTCGGAAAATAAGATCTTGGTACTTTTCCAGTGAAACTTCGGAAATTTCCCTAATGATTTCTTTCCAGCCTGCTTCTTTTTCATCGACTTTCTCCGTACGAGCAGCGGTTGCTGATGTTAATAGTGCAGATGTAGCTTGCTCTAGACTGCGATAAGCAATACCTTTAAGTGAGTAACGAGAAGAGATAACCTCTCCTTGTTCAGTAATTTTAATACCTCCACCAATAGTATGAGACGGCTGAGCCAAGATACTACGATTTAATGTCATTCCTCCGCGTCCAAGAGCTCCTCCGCGTCCATGGAAGAATTTCAATTTCACTCCATAATCTTTACTCATCGCCGTAATATCATTCATCGCCACAAGCAGTTCCCAGTTCGCAGTAACTACTCCGCCATCTTTGTTACTGTCGGAGTATCCAAGCATAATTTCTTGTACGTCATTTCTCGCTTGGACACTTCTGCGATATACCGGTAAATCAAACAGACGTTTCATGATTTGCGGCGCAGCATGTAAGTCATCAATAGTCTCAAATAAAGGTACAGATTGAATGGAGCATACAACAGTGCCGTCTGGTTCAACACGATATAAGCCAACTTCTTTAGCCAGAACCATTACTTCGAGCAGATCACTTGCACCTCGTGTCATACTAATCAGATAACTATTTATGCAGTTCTTTCCGAACTCTTTTTGAGCCCGGTAGATGGTACGATACACTTCCAAGCATTCATGTGTATTCTCACTGTATTTAAAGTGAGATGATGTTAATGGACGCGGATCATTGAGCAAACCAGCAAGTAAATTAATTTTTTCTTCCTCACTGAGCGCTGAATAATCTTCCACAATATTCATATGAGCTAGAATTTCTATCATCGCATTTTCATGCTCTTGACTGTGCTGACGAATATCTAAAGTAGCAGTGTGGAATCCAAAAAGTTCTACTTGGCGGATCGTTTTCTTGATATACGTATCTGCAACATAGTCAGCATAATGATGACGCAAGCTACAATCGATCACTTTCAGATCACGAATTAATTCTTCTGGTGAGTCATACCGGTTCGGCTGACCCAATGTGCTCTCATCCAGAATATTACTTAGTTTAGTAATCATATAAGCAAGCTTAATACGGTAAGGTTCTTTCTCATTACGCCATATTTCTGATTTCTTAATGACAACATGTTTTCGATCTTCTTCGATCGAAGCGAGTAATTCTTCCGATACGTTTACGATATTAGTGCTAAAACTTAGAACCCCCATCAGTTCAATTAGAATACGTTTATATTCGCGTATAGCAAGCTTACGTTGTACTCGAAGTGTCTCCCAAGTTACATCAGAAGTTACCGATGGATTTCCATCACGGTCTCCACCAATCCAAGAGCCGAATTTCAGGTACGTTGGTACATGCCAGTGATTCTCTGGGTAATATTTATGCAAGCAGCGTTCTAGTTCTTCGTAAACATCCGGTAGTACATGGAATAAAGTTTCATGGAAATAGTACATTCCATTTCTTACTTCATCAAGCACAGTTGGTTTACGATCTCTCAGTTCGTCCGTTTGCCACAGGGTAATAACTTCGTTAAGTAATTTCTCCCGCAGCTGTTCACGTTCTCGGAGCGTTAGTATAGGATTATCTAATAGCATGACATCTTCTGATATACGTTTATGTATATCCAGAATAACACGACGCATGGCTTCCGTAGGATGCGCAGTCATAACAAGCTCAAGTGAAAGAGAACCTAGGATTTCTTCAACATCACTGTATTCAAACCCTTTTTCCTTCAAAGTCTTAACAGCCATTTCGATTGATCCTGGCTGCACAGTCTCTCCTGCAGATCTTTCGTAGTCACGTTTGCGACGAATTCGGTGGTTCTGTTCCGCAATGTTCACCAATTGAAAGTAAACTGCAAAGGCCCGTATCACTTGATGGCGTTTCTCAGAATCTAATTGCTTGATCATACTAAGGAATTCTTGATACAACTCTGGCGTATATTCGGCCCGTAAAGCCTTACTGGTTTCACGAATTTTTTCTACTACGTCTAGAAGTTCGTTACCTCCTTGATGAACGAGAACCTCCCCGAGTATATTACCAAGAAACCGCACATCCCGGCGCAACAAGTTGTTAGAATTGCTTTTGTTCGCGGTTACCATAATTTCTGTCATGCTTATCCTCCTATCTCCTGCTAATTACAAATTCTACGTAAAAAAAGACACCTTCATAACATAATACAATAAAAATCAGTGAAAATCTTTAGTTTTGTGATAGAAAATACAGGTTTTTTGTAACTTTTAATGTAAAATACTGCTTTTCTTGTCGTATTTCTAGAGTTTTTCTTGAAATATTCAACCAGTGGATAAGCTGAACTATTGCTTTTATATGTTAATCCATGTATCCAAAATTTATTTGCAATTGCATAAAAGCAAGTACAATCTAGTAACAAGCATACAACCAGTAATACACTTAATGATCCTTTAATAATATCTATATATACAAAAAAAAGCCTAGTTACTGAACCAGACTTTACGTTAAATGATTGGAGCGGGTGATGGGAATCGAACCCACGCTATCAGCTTGGAAGGCTGAAGTTCTACC
>NZ_WTWX01000012.1 GCF_009870785.1 Paenibacillus sp. An7 | reverse complement strand
CCAAGCCTGTAGCGGACTTTCACCGCCGAGTTATCGCCCATGCCGGGCGCACATGCAAAAAAATAAGAGCACCCCGCGGGGCGCTCTTATTTTTGAATTTATCTTACTTACTATTATCGATGATATACATTAATTGTACCAAGCTGCCTTCTACTTTATAGGCAATTACAAACGTGTAGTATCCCTTCTCTTCATTCGTTAAATCAAAGGTGAATTTCTCAGGGGACTTCGACCATTCACTACCATCAAGCACTGTCTCTTGGGACGTTTTATTGTTTCGAATTACTGCTGTAACAGGGATTACTTTATTACCATCTATCCCTGTAACGAGATTATCGACTTTAACAACAGGTCCATTTAATTGGGCTACCTCCATGTATTGAGGATCCAGAGTAAAGTTACTCAGTTTCACCAAGCCGCCAATCGGAGAAAAATCGGTGACTTCATTTCCACTGATATTAAGGGTCTCCAGATTTATAGCATACTCTAATCCTTCAAGAGAACGAACTCGCTCTCTCCCCTTAGGCAAACAGATTAATGAAGTAAGATTATACATATCACCTAGTGTTACTTCCCCGGTAACACCTAACGTTTTCTTAATGGTGTCACTTAAATAACTGTCTTTTACCGTTATGATTTGAGTAAGATCTATCTGATTCAAACCTTTTTTTGCGCTATTTAAAGCTTTTATTGCTGCATCGACTTCATTTTGAGTTACTCCTTGATTAGCGAGGACCTCTTCTGCTTTTGCTAAGCTCGTTGTGAACACCTCGATACTTTCTGAAGTGTATCCTTCTAAAATAACCGCTTTTGCTTCCTCGATTGCTTGTTCAAGCTCATATGTAAACAAGCGATTGGCATTAGCAAAATGCAGCTTCGTATCTCCCCATGTTGCGTGGTCAGATCCATTTCCATTCCCACCATCGGTAACGACTAACTTAAGTTCTTTTGCTCCATTAATGTCCACTTGGGCGAATTTCTGCGGATCTCTTGAATTCATCAGTCCGCTGTCAAATTTCTTCTCTCCATCTACAAACACTTCGAAACTGATGGAACCTACAGAACCATACATCTGACGATCCACCCCAACGAAAGAGGTGAAGTAATCAAAATTCTTATCCGTTAGATCATACACAATAGTGGAATTAGAGTGTGCACCGATCCCTCTTGTGTAGGAAACTTCGCTGCTATTCTCATTCGTCAATCGTAAAGCCTTCGCACTAATAGAGATGTCTTTCAGCGGTGCTGTATAACTATTCTGCGTTGAACTCCAGTCGTAATCGGTTAAATACGTATAATCTTCCATATCCACAACAGCTATGGTTCTTGTCTTTGTGGCCGTATTTCCATCACGATCGGTTACCGTATAAGTAATAGGGTATTCTCCCGCTCTATTAAAATTAACTTGATCTTCACCCGCCACGATGACCTCGGAAGTTAAATCACCATCTTCTGCATCAACAGCCGAATAATAAGTACGAATCATAATTTCTTGACCTACTGTAGTAGATACGGATTTAGGTATGAAAAGCTCAGGTGCACTTGAAGCCGTGGTAAATTTAGCACCAGCCCATACGGTATGATCTTGTGTGTTACCATCACCGGCATCTGTTGTTACAAGTTTCACTTTTTTCGCTCCTGCAACCGGTACTTTTATGAATTCATGCTCAGTGCTTGCTTTCATTACTTCGCTGGAAAATTTCTTCTCACCATCTACATACACCTCAAATATAGCTGATGCCCTTGTTCTATCGGCTGCGTAATCAACGCCGATATAACTTTCAAAGAAGTCATATCCGTTACCCTCAATATTGTATATCACCTCAGAGTTAGCATGTACTCCGATGCCTTTTGCGTATGTCACCGTAAGCCCTTGTCTGAGAAGCGTAATTACATTGCCGCCTGGCGCTGTATCTTTTTTGAACTGACCATAACCTACTCTAGTCGATTCTGCAGTCAGATCAGAAGCATACTCCAAGTTACTCGTTACGATAACATTCGCTGTTTTCGTCACAGTCATTCCTTCGCTCTGAACTTCGTACACCACTTTATAGCTTCCTTTTTTCGTAACATCCACATCGCTTGATGTAACAACGACTTCCCTTGTAATCTCTTTTCCTTGATAATCTGTTGCTTTTACATAATCTACTAGATCAAACGTTTGGTTTAATTTCAGGGTTATCTGCTCTTCTACTGATAATTTAGGCTGAAATGCTTTACATTGGGTCGGGTTTAATGGGTTCAACTTTTTATCATATGCAATGATCTTATAGGTATAATTAATGCTTGTATCTACATTTGTATCCATGAACTGACTCTTACTTGTGAAACCAACGAGGATATCATCTCTATAAATTTCATAACCTAAGATATCGTTCTGATATTCTTTATCTATACTAATGTTCAATGTGTTCGTCTTTGCTGAGGCATTTCCAGCAATATTAACCTCTACTAAATCCGATACATCTTTATTTTCAATTCCTGTTCCTTCATATGTAAGGACCGAATTGTTTAAGTACCAAAGTTTCTTCGGCTCTGGATACTTAGCTGTCTTTACTCTCGTCTCCTCTGTAACCGTGAAACCATGTCTAGCAAAATAACTGCTTAAGTCATAGCCCAATAGCTCAGAAGAAAATTCCACATAATATTGTTGTTTTGAAATATCACCATTGGTAAGGGAAACCTTCCGTTCACGATACATTTTGGATAGATCTCCCCAGTATCCTGGATGTGCAAGCTCTAACTGCCAGTAAGCACCTAAGCGCGCAAACAATCCTTGTGAAGCCATCGTCACTTTATTCTCTTTAATTACATAGTTATAGATCGTTTCAAAAGGAATACGGTCATCAATCGCATTGCTGTTATTCATGCTGTGAGCTTCAACTGACATCAACATGGATACCATGTTGTTCGTAACTTCCCCGTACTCCCGTTCTCCGATCGCAAGACGGTGCCCGATCTCATGGTTAAGTCCCCATCCTGGAGCAACCTTTCTAAAATCAGCTAACATCGTAGCAACCGTATTATTTTGAATTCCCGTATGATCACCGGCTGCGTACATGGCACCATAAGGCTGCATCAGACGGATATTTTCCCGAATCAATCTAGGATCGTTCACCTCACTGGTTCCATCTAGACCATAATTTTCAAAAATCTGATTCATCCATACGTCATAGCCAGTTATTGTATCCACTGGGTTGTTGCCTTTAGTAATAAACTGGTGATAAGCCTCAGAAGCCGTTCCTGTGAAAATGATATGATTGCTGACCATCTCCACAACATCGACTACTTGGCGATCAGCCACATTAGGATATGCTGCTGCATCCTCATCCATTTTCTTTTTATAGGCGATCAGCTCTTGTTTAAACTGTTCGGGATCTGTATCCGAAGTCATCATTGGAATTTTCTCTACCCCCTCAAAACGAAGCACTGGAGCTTTCCCTTGCTCTTCTGATGTATAGGGATTAACAATATAAATGGTTCCGCCCTTAGTAACACTACGGGAATAGGACCCTGTCGCAATTTCGGGTACGGTAATTGTATTTTCCCCTGGCTTAAGCTGAATATTTTTTGCAAAGCTCGACCATGATCCTTCTTGTTGTGTGAAGACTAAGGAAGGGATTTTGTCAGCAGACTCTACCTCTAAATAAACATGAATGAGATCACCAGGTTTAGCTGTAAATCCGGTTGGCTGGTTGTTCGTACCTAAATTCATTCGTAAGTTTTGCTGTGCATGCTTTCTCATATCGCCTCGCTGTTCGGCCTTTAATAGCGTCTCTTGCAAATCTATTTCACCGCTGACCAGCTTTTTAGCTAAATCAATCTGATCTTTATAAGCAGCATATAACGGATGTCCTTTTGCCTCTTGCTCCAGGGTAATCAATTTGTCGATTTGATTATACTCTGGCATCACCGCACTCATCGTTCCATCTGTGAAAAGAGTATTCATAGCATCTCTAACCTTATCTTCTCTATAAAAAGAAAATTCAGCTGCGCTTGCCCAGTTTTGATTTGCCTTTTTGAATACAAACTTAATTCTCTTAAACGTTGTTGGGGCAAATTGAATTTCTACGATGTTCCCTGTGGAACCTATGTATTCTCCTGTAGATACTAATGTAAAATTACTTCCTTCATCTGTAGCCGATCCATATATCTCAAATTCTTGTGCAAACCCTTTACCTTTAGCGCTGTCCTGTCTAGCTGCATACACAATTCGATCTAATGTAGTGATTTCATTTAACCGAAAAACAACCTCATTCGTAAATGTTGTACTATTTGGCTTTCCTGTTTCCCATTGGGTACTCAGATCCCCATCAATTGCTTTACTAATCTGAGAATTAGGGTAATTGCCGCCATTACTTGCGATAGTTGCTATGTTTGCATTTTCCATTTTATAAATACGATTGTATGTAGGTAATACCTCTTGCCCATATAAATCAAAGGGAACTACTGCTGCTTTACTTGCCGAACCAACCTCACTCTGTGCCGCGATTTTTGCTAGTTTAGAATTTTGCACTTCACTTGCCATAACATAACTCGTCTCACTTAACACGCTGAGCAGCATTGCCGCTGATGCAGCGATTACTATCATTTTCTTCATACTCTCTACCTCCTGATGTGATGTGCAGTACTTCTCCAACCCTTACAACTTGCACAAAAAAAGCTACTCTTAAAGAGCAACTTATACGCATCTAAAAAAGCATAAGAAATAAACTCTGCATTCTTATACATTCTTATATCAAAAAGCGAAACACACTCTTTGGCAGCTGGCTGACAATAGTTTATATAAAACCGTAGTCCCTATAGCTTTGCGTCCCTATGTTTCCAAAGGTTTGCCTATTAAGTTTTGGTGGTTCAAAAGACAATATTTACTGTCCTGTTTTATTATCGGAACGTCCCTTATCATTTACAGATAGGTAATTATCATTAAATTTTTTTGAAATATGCAAAGGGTTTGTACTTTATCCCGGTAACTTTTCATTCTTATGGACTATGACGATCAAAAGTTTATATGACTCTAGTTCTGTTTCTTATGCAAGACTGACATTTGCGTGAAATTAGAGAGAAATCAAACAATAGAGTATACTGGATAAGTACAGGTTAGATTAGAGACAAGAATTCTATATGTATGTGAACTGAAATATAGTGCAGAAGAGGTTGAGAATGAGTCAGAAGCAATTTACAGATTATCCTTTAGGTGAAGAAATTATAAGAGCACTTCATAGCTTAGGTTATGAAACGCCAACAGAAGTTCAATCGGAAGTCATTCCTGTTGTACTTCAAAATAAAGATTTGGTAGCCAAATCACAAACAGGCAGCGGTAAAACTGCATCATACGGTATTCCCCTTTGCGAGCAAGTAGAATGGAACGAAAATAAGCCGCAGGCTCTCATTCTGACGCCAACTCGGGAACTTGCCCTCCAGGTAACAGAAGATATCACGAACATTGGCCGCTTCAAACGGATCAAAGCTACCCCGCTTTATGGGAAACATCCGTTTCATATCCAAAAGGCTGAGTTAAAACAACGGACTCACATGGTCGTCGGTACACCTGGACGCGTACTTGATCATATTGAACGAGGAACACTTGCGCTAGAAAGAATCGCTTATCTCGTCATTGATGAAGCCGATGAAATGCTGAACATGGGCTTTATTGAACAAGTTCAATCGATCATTCAGGCACTGCCCAAGGATCGAGTTACGATGTTATTCTCCGCTACTTTTCCAGAAGATGTAGCCAAGCTGTCCCGTAAGTATATGAATAGTCCAACTGAGATTGAAATTAAAGCAACCGGGATCACAACAGCAACGATTGAACATACGCTTATTCAGGTACAAGAGGGAGACAAACTCGCTGTGCTGGAAGATGTACTTATAACTGAAAACCCAGACAGTTGTATTATTTTCTGCCGTACTCAAGAGCATGTCGATTCCTTGTTCAGAGAACTTGCAGAGCTCGAATATCCATGCGATCGGATTCACGGCGGTATGGAACAAGAAGAACGATTTGAAGTGATGAACGCTTTTAGAAGAGGACAATTCCGTTACCTGATTGCTACTGATGTAGCAGCTAGAGGGATTGATATTACAAATATTACACATGTTATTAACTACGACATCCCACTGGAAAAAGAGAGTTATGTTCACCGTACAGGGCGTACGGGACGTGCAGGCAAGACAGGAAAAGCGATTACCTTCGTTACTCCTAGAGACGGCAGTCGATTAGCGGATATTGAGGCCTATATTGGGTTTGAGATCCCTAAGATGAAAGCCCCTTCCGAAGAGGCCGTTGACCTGCGCAGAGAAGAATTTGAACGAAAATTACATGTTCGTACCGAACTTAAGAAGAATAAGCGTGAACTGTTAAACGAACAGATCATGAAGCTCAACTTCAATGGCGGCAAGAAGAAAAAATTCAGAGCGGTAGACTTCGTGGGAACCATTGCAAAACTGGATGGAATCACTGCAGACGATATTGGTATTATTACCATTCATGATCATGTAACGGATGTGGAAATTCTAAATGGCAAAGGACCGCAGGTGCTTGAGATGATGAAGGATACAACCATAAAAGGAAAGCAATTGAAAGTCCGTAAAGGAAACAAATAGAGCCTGAGCCATGTAAAAAAGACGAGAGAAAACGCGCAGCTGTATGCGTTCCTTTCGTCTTTTTCTATTTCTTATTCATTTCAAAAGTCTCTGAGGTTGATGCGGGTATCGTTAATAGAAAGGTAGTTCCCTTCCCCTTCTCACTATGTACCTCAATAGTACCCTTCACCTTATTCAGGGTACTGTAAACCATCAGCATTCCAAGACCGGTTCCTTCTTCTTTCGTCGAATAACTAGGCTCATACAGACGCGTGATTTCTTCATTGGTCATGCCAATTCCCGTATCTTCAATTCGGACAATAATATTCTGCTTCTTCTCCAAAATGTCGATGAAAAGTGTTCCGCCGCCCTTTTCTGTCATGGCTTCGATCCCGTTTTTATATAGATTAATAAGACACTGCGTGATTTGATTCCGGTCATAATAGGCCTTTAACGTGTTATTAAATGTGAGTCTCACATCCACCTTATGTAACAAGGCATATGGCATAATAATTTCGTGGGTGTAATCTACCTCTTCTCTCATATTGGAATAAACCATATTTTCCGATTGTGGTTTAGCAAAAGAGAGATGGTCACTTACAATCTTCTCTGCCCGTTTCAGTTCCAGCAAAGATAGATTAACATATCTTTTTTCTTGCTCTGTCATGGTTTTGGATTTCGCTAATAATTGCAAGAACCCACTGGTCACCGTAAGCGGATTTCTTATTTCATGAGACACGCTAGCCGCCAGCTCACTGACGACATTTAATTTCTCCGAGTAAAGGATTCGGTCACGTCCCTTAATATTCGTAATTATTTTCTCGATAAGAATCATAATGATCAGCATTACTACAATATGTGTTCCGAGTGCATCTACAACAAGCATCCAGAACTGATGATCTAAATCCTTAATAACCCAAGCTAAAGAGATAAGATAGCATCCCATAGTCAAGAAAGAGAAGATAGGTGCAGCTATAATACGGCCTTTAGATTCTAATCTCGTAAACCTCTTACTGTACAACGGAACCAGAATCAGCACACCCGTTGAGAAAAGGAAAGAATGAAGTGTACCTTCTCCCCCCACATAAAACCGAAAAATATTCAGCAAGATATATAAAGGCAAAACATGCCTGTACCCTCCGAATAAAGCAACAATAATAAAAGGAATATATCGCAGATCAAAAATAAACCCAGCTTCTAAGCGAATCGGCATGATCATACAAAGGCACATGGTTACTGCCGAGAAAACCACAAAAACGTAACGAATGTTACAAAAAGGTCTATTTTCAAAAAAGATCAAAAATACGAGGACTGGAAAGAGTAAAAACAAGAAATTAAGCAGCAAGATTTGGAACAAGCGTTACCTCCACTTCTAACTTTTACTACAAAAGAGAGCAGTTGTAATATTTTTGGATTAATTTAGCACATGCACTAATTTATTATTATAAGTAAATTTGAGCTTGCTGACTATAAAATGCACGCTATTTCCTCCATCCAATTTTATACAATTGGAAAAAGCATCCGCGAGGATGCTTCTACTTTAAGATCTTTATAGGAGATTTCGGATATAAGCGGATAACTCTTCAGCGGCTTTTTCATGGGCCGTTGCCCCTGGGTGGCTTCGAGCACCCATTGTTTGTCCTGTCATATTTGGCAGTTGGAATACAGAGACGTTCTGATCTCCTGTTTTCTGCTTAAATGCATCAACCGCTCGGTATATGGCTGGCATCATGGGTATCCCTAACATTCCGTAAGCCCATACGATTTTCGCCTGCTTGTTATACTTTCTTATCTTCATGAGAAAACGAACCAGCGCATTCTCAAAGGATTGTATATCTTCCTCGTGATAGGAACCATCCTCATGTAATCGTTGTTTATAGGTTTCCCCCGTTACTTCATCCTTCCATTCAGGGGAATAGAATGCTCCTCCATCATTTGTCCCGAGATTTACTACTACCACATCCGGTTGCCATGATTCAAAATCATTTTCCTCAAAGGCACCCAAAGCTTCATTTTTCTTTCCCGTGAGAATGCCGCATACTTTCTCATAATAATCGGGCATATTTGCACGCGGATTGTTATCCCAACTTGTAAGGATACCCCATCCACTTTGAGAGAGAATCCGGTAATCCGCTTGTAACTTACTTGCAGTCATCGTGCTGTAATTGTGAATTGCACTGCACCACATCGGGATCCAATCCTCTTCCGTTCTCGCACCAATGGCTCCTTCTCCCGTTGTAATGCTGTCCCCGATGAATTCAATTTTGTAAGGTCTCTCTTCCACAGGCAGAAAATCCCCATCCGTCTTTACGGCATGAATCTGTAGTAAGTTGCCAGGGTCTCCGCTCATTGCCTGCATGTCTTTTACTATGCGCACATTTTTTATAACCTCTTTATTCATCCCTCTAAATACACAAATAAAGCTTCTTCCCGCTATTATCATTTGCCTGCTTACAGGAACCGAGTTGATTAGAATACTAACCCAAGGCTCATATGTATCATAATCCACCTCTATTTCCACCCATAATTCTGATCCTCTGACATTGAATTCAACTGCACTTCCTGTCCAGAATAATGTGAGCGGAGAAAGTCGTCCTGTCGTTCTTCCGTGAACTTTCAAATGTTCAATCTCAGATAAGGGATGCAACTCTAGTTTAGCTAACGTCTCCATGTATATATCCTCCTAAACATTCCTCTTCCTCCTACTACATTTCGCCAGATGTAAAATATACCCTTTTAAATAGCAAAAGACAGATCCAAAAGGACCTGTCTTATAAAAAATCTATTGTTCAAACCCTTGTAATAAGGCTAAAGCTTCTTCGTGATTGGGTTCAAGTTCTAACAGTTTTCTGAGATAATGAAGTGCTTCTTCAATCTTCTCTAACTCAAAGCAACATATCGCCAAACAATAGAAGACGGTAGATACGATCTCTTCCTCATCTTCGCAAAGCTCAATTGATATTTCTAAGTAACGTTTAGACTCTTCATACATCTCCATCTCAAACAATACTAAGCCTGCATCCAGTGCTAAGTCATAGCGCTGTTCCATCACATAGTACGATGACCACATGATTTCTATACCCCTTTTAATATCCAGCAGCTCTTCGTCTCTTGCCTCCGGCAATAGACTGCTAATCTGCTTTGCACTCTGAATGAAGAATTCTGCATCGTATCCGCCGAGACGCCAGAAGCTTAGAATCTGCTGCATCCCCATGCTGTCTATTCTTTGATCGACCCATTCTTTCATACTATAAAATTCATCGGGACCAAACCGCTCAATAAACCGGCGATAAGCTAGTCTTGTATTTGAATATCCCTGTGGCTGATCCAGCTTAAGAATACAGCCGACATTTATATTACGATAGTGGTGCGGAGAGAATAATGCCTCGGCTCCTCTCTGTTCAAAAACTTGCTGAAGTGCATGATAATTAGCTGTTAATGAAAAACTTCCGTGCATAATCAGCTCCGGCGGCTCTGAGAATCTCCAGTAGTCGAGTAAATGCTCTCCTTTATCTGCTGTAATTAATACAAAACCTTCCTGTGACAACTGATTCAAACGTTCTAAACAAGTGAGTCCTGCTGCAGGAAATAAAATATGTGATTCTTCTAATTCTTCTTGATAAACAGCAATGACATCACGATAAGGATATGCCTCCTGCTCATACTCAGGTGCTCTCCTATGTTCATAACGCAAAGATATTTGGTCTAATACTTCTGACGGTTTTAATGTATCCATATGTTCAGGATATTCCACAAAAACATCTGCCTCATATACGTTTCCATCCTGGATATAAAGGAGTTCCTGAGGAATTCCACAGAAGAAGTAGTTAGCCACAACCAGTAAAGGTTGCTTTACATCTCCTTTACTAATGGTGATGCCCTCCATCACTAGGTTCAGTTCCGTGTCCTGAACGGCATCAAATTTTGCAAAATCAAGCACACCATCCGCTGTAAAAGGTTGCAGTGCGGGATGCTCTTTCCAAGCCAGTACATTACTCATAGCAAGATCCGTCATTACATAGCGGAAAGGCGGCAGTGATATCCCCGCATAGTCCCTGAGTTTATACAACTCGAGAAGTACATGGTAAGCAAGACGTCCTGCTCCAGCTCCCAGCTCTACGATTGTAACTGGCTCTGTGGTATGTCCTTGAGTGGCCCGATCTTGGAGAAAGCCAAATATCATCTCTGCATAAGCTGCAGCAATCATGGGATTACTCGTTATATATTGAGGCACCTGATCATTATTCCATGCCTTCATTCCCTTTTCTTCATAATAAGCTCGTGATAAGTCCCATATGGGTGCTTCGCTAAAGCGGTAACGTTGTTTTTTGTTCTCTATCATTTTCATTGTATCCTGCTCTCTACCCGTTATTTATTGCTTTGTATCCTCTATCTTTCTGCTCACTCTATCATACTCTTTTTTTCCTTCTGTCACGAATTCTACAGCAAAACAGGATACATTCCCATCTACATGCGGGTTACATATCCTGTTTCTTTCGATCGATTCATATGATGATTCTTGGTATTTACTGTCAGGTCCCGCAATAGGTTCGGTACGGTACAGCTGATTGCGGTGGAAGTGCAGCAAATTCAGCTTGTTCAGCTGTATAGGCATAAGGGTCTTTAAGCACATCTAGCAGCTGCTCCATAACGCTGTAGTCTGCTTGATCTACTGCTGCCTCTAACGCAGCTTCTACCCGGTGGTTACGAGGAATCACGGCAGGGTTACTGCGGCTCATCAGCTCATAGGCCTCAGCCTTTGTTTCTGGTTGTGTGTCTAGTCTTGCCTGCCACTGCCCAAACCAAGAAGTGAATTCATCACTTCCGTACATTGCCACCTCTTCAGGCTTTTGCAAAGTTAGAGAACGGAATGTGTTTGTGTAATCTGCATCTTGCTTGTACATCATGGTAAGCAGATCTTCGATCAGGGTTTCATCCTCCTGCTCTTCCGTATATAGCCCTAGTTTTGCTCTCATTCCCGCCAGCCAGTGCTGACGATATAACTTAGGAAATTCAGCTAGTACGTCCTGGGCTAGACTCACACCCTGCTCCGTGTCCTCATGCAGCAAAGGTAGTAAGGCTTCTGCTAATCTTGTGAGATTCCATCCCGCTATACTTGGTTGATTTCCATAGGCATACCGCCCCTCCCGATCAATGGAACTAAATACGGTTGCCGTGTCATAATCATCGAGGAATGCACAAGGACCATAATCAATGGTCTCTCCGCTGATCGTCATATTATCGGTATTCATCACCCCATGAATAAAGCCGACTAGCTGCCATTTACTTATAAGAAGGGCCTGTCTTCGAATTACTTCCTGAAGCAGATGGAGGTACGGGTTCTCTGCATCTGCCGAATCTGGAAAATGCCTTTGTAAAGCGAAGTCAGCTAGGGATTTCAAATCCTCTTTCGTGCCCCAACTCGCAGCGTACTGAAATGTTCCTACACGCAGATGGCTTGCTGCTACTCTGGTTAGAATAGCGCCCGGCAGATAGGTTTCACGAATAATCAGCTCACCTGTCTTCACCACGGCCAGACTACGGGTTGTCGGAATTCCAAGACCATGCATTGCTTCACTAATGATATACTCACGCAGCATAGGTCCAAGGGATGCCCGGCCGTCTCCCTGTCTTGAATACGGCGTTCTGCCTGATCCCTTCAGCTGGATATCAAATCTCTCACCCGAAGGTGTAACCTGTTCCCCGATAAGCACAGCTCGTCCATCCCCAAGCATGTTGAAATACCCAAACTGATGACCTGCATAAGCTTGAGCAAGCGGATAAGCTCCTTCTGGGATTTCGTTACCTGCAAGCACGCTTGCACCTTGATCACTATTTAGCACCTGTTCATGTAGTCCAAGGGTCTTCGCTAGTTCATCATTAAATACAACCAAATGTGGTGAACGTACCGGTTCAGGCTCTTGGCGGGTATAGAATAGATCAGGCAGACGAGAGTAGCTGTTGTCATAATTCCAGCCTGCATCTGAGCTTTCCTTTTTATTCATGAGTTCATCTCCCTCTTTTGGCCTGTAGAACACTTCTTGTTTTGTAGTATACCCTTTTCATCCTTTCTTTGCTTACCGCTCAAATAATGATAATAAGAGATGGAGAAAGTGTATAAACAAATTGCCGAGGAGGTGCAAATAGGTGTGTAAACTAGGAGATTGCTGATAAATGCCGATAAATAAAGAAGGTTTTACATATTATCTTTAGTACGAGTGGTTATAAAAAAAGTTGCCGATCCTTCCGATATAGTAAATAAATCACAAATGTGATTACAGAAAAATTTTAAGGGAAGCGCTGTCATCTTATTGTTTTCTGAATTAAGTCTTAGGGGATTGTAAAATACAAGAAAATACAAAGGTTTACAGTTTATTACTGAGGGATATATGAGGTTCTAGCTTTTCTTACTCTTCACTATTTAGCTTCTGGTATAGACTAATTAATTGATCCCGTTCTTGCTCTGTTAACTTTTCGAATAGATTCATACGCAGTTTCTCACCTGCTTGGGTTGCTCTATTCAAAACATCTACACCATCTTCTGTAATTTCCAAATAGATCACACGGCGATCGCTTTCATGCGTCAACCGATTAGCAAACTTCCTCTTTACTAATTTATCTGATAAATAACTGAGCGTGGGAGGAGTAAGTCCGAGTGTTTTTGCAATGTCCGATGGCCGGCTTTTTCCATTCATTTTCAAATGTCCGAGCACAATAATCTGCGAAATACCGAGGTCTTCGTGAAATGTTTTATTCCACTCAATAATTAATTGATTCGTAACCTTATCCATACTATGTATAAGTTCAAAAAAGGGTTGTCTTTCCATAGAATCCTCCTCGGTTATACATGACAGCTCTTAAATAAAGAGGTAAGAGCTGTCACGCTGGTTACTATATATTATTGAGCAGAGAACCCGCCGTCAATTACAATTTCAGAACCTGTAATATAGGAAGAATCATCAGAAGCCAAGAACAGTGCAGCTTGAGCAATATCGCTAGGTTGACCCAAACGTTGCAACGGAGTTGCTTGTACCAAACGATCTAACAAATCTTTTGAAGTACTCAAATTTTTTGTCATTGGTGTTTCAATGATTCCTGGGAACAAAGCGTTTACGCGAATACCTTGACGTCCGAAAGTCGTAGCTGCTGCTTTAGATAAAGCACGTACTGAACCTTTCGATGCAGAGTAATGGTTAAATCCTTGACCGATGATTGCGGTGTAAGAAGAAATATTAATGATCGAACCTTTCTTTTGAGCAGCCATGTAAGGAGTTACATGTTTCATACCTGCAAATGGTCCAAATCCATTAATGGAAAGCATTTTTTGCCAATCTTCTTCCGTGATTTCTGCGAAAGGTTTCTCAGAAGAGATACCTGCATTGTTAACAAGGATATCGATTTTGCCAAAGCGATCGTTTACTTCCTTAGCTAGTTCTTTCCAACTTTCATCAGAAGCAACGTTTAATTTCAATCCGTATACATTTTCTTTTTGGCTTGCTTTTTCTAGTGCTGCCTCATTGATATCTGCCGCAATGACGATAGCACCTTCTTGTACGAATAGATCCACCATGGACTCTCCAATACCGGAAGCCCCACCCGTAATAATCGCTACTTTATTATCTAATTTACCCATTTTAAAAGCCTCCCATAACCTAAATATTTATCTTTATATTCAATATTTAGACGTCTAAATATTAACTATCTAAACTTTAACAGAGAATTTAGAAGAAAGCAATGGGAAATGTAAGGGGATACAACGAAGAATATCACTATAATTAATTAAACTTGTTTATTAATTTTTAATATTTTGCTATAATTCATCCAGACATTAAAATCAAAATTAATAATTTTCTCTCATATAATCGCAGGGATATGGCCTGCAAGTTTCTACCGAACCCCTTAAAGGTTTCGACTATGAGCAGTGATATGTATTGGTGTTTTATACTCTTATGTTTTTATGATAAGAGTCTGATTTTGTGCAGAAACCCAGGAACTATTATCTACTCGCGGAAGAGTATGGTAGTTTCTGGGTTTCTTTGTTTCATTAAACAAATAAGGATAATACCAGGCGTTCATTTCCCCCTTTTATTTTTAGAGAAAAATATTTTAATGTTACACATCATAGATCATCAGAAGGAGCAAAACCAAAATGTATTTATTGATAAACCTTGTTGGAATTTTAGTCTTATTAGGGCTAAGCTATCTTTTGTCATTCAATAAAAGGGAAATCGCGTTGAAACCTATCATCATCTTGTTTGTTCTGCAATTAGCTACAACCTGGTTTATGTTATCAACCGATATTGGCGGACAAGTGATCACCTGGATTTCCGACTTTTTCTTATGGTTAATTGATAGTTCCATGTCTGGGGTGAATTTTGTGTTCGGAGATTTTGCTCCTCTTGACGGCTCTGCCTATACGTTCTTTATGAATGTACTCATGCCAATTATCTTTGTTGTTGTATTTTTTGATATCCTCACTCATTTTGGTATTTTGCCAGCTCTGATTAACGGGGTCGGTTGGGCATTCTCTAAAATAGCAAAAACGCCGCGTTTCGAAAGTTTCTATTCGATTCAAGTTATGTTTCTAGGGAATAATGAGGCATTAGCCGTAACCCGTACTCAGCTCAATAAAATGAGCGACAAACGGCTGCTAACCGTTGCCATGATAAGTATGTCCTGTGTTAGTGCACCGATGCTGAGTTCCTACTTGCAGTTGCTAGACGCTAAATATGTACTGACAGCTATTCCGCTTAATGCCATTGGAGCACTTATCATCACTTCTATCATTAATCCGTATCGTGTTACGGAAGAAGAGGATATTGTTTATACTCCGTCCAAATCGGAAAAGGGTAACTTCTTTGATATGATCTCAAAAAGTATGATGACTGGCGGTAAAATGGCATTAATTATCGCAGTTATGCTGATTGGTTTTGTCTCCCTGATTACTGCAATCAACACGATTTTAGGATTATTTCATGATCAGTTTACGCTTCAGAATATCTTTGGTGTTGTCTTCTCTCCCATCAGCTTCTTAATGGGCGTAGACTTCTCACAAATTTTCACCGTCGGTCAGTTAATGGGTGAGAAAATTGTTCTGAATGAATTTGTTGCCATGACAAGTCTAAGTGAAATTATGTCAGGCTTAACTCCACATACAGAAGCTGTTATTTCTACGTTCCTTGTATCATTCTGTAACTTTACAACGATTGGTATTATCCTTGGCAGTATGCAGGCCTTGTT
This sequence comes from Paenibacillus sp. An7, assembly GCF_009870785.1. GTDB lineage: Bacteria > Bacillota > Bacilli > Paenibacillales > Paenibacillaceae > Paenibacillus. The sequence goes on along the minus strand of NZ_WTWX01000012.1, from coordinate 97,668 downwards.
CGGTGATGTAAGAGCAAAATTTATATCCAAATATACATGGCTGCTGTTAGCAAGCGGTATACTCGTATCCAGTTTAACGGCAATGGTTGTAGGACTGTTTGTTTGGTAAAATGAAAGTAGAACAGATCTTATAGGAGGTTTACAGCGATGCAAAGACAAGACGCACAATATTATGTATCCAAGCTAGGTCTTGAGCCACATCCCGAGGGCGGATATTATAAAAGAACATTCAAATCTCAGGAACAGACCTCAGATCAAGAACTGAGTGTAAATTTTGAAGGAACTAGAAAACTATATACCAGTATCTACTTTCTTCTCGGTTCCAATGATATCTCTCATTTCCATCGTTTGAAATCAGATGAGCTATGGTACTATCATGCAGGAAGTCCGCTTACGATTCATGTCATTGATGAGAATGGTGAATATAAAGTACACAAATTAGGAATCAATTTGGAACAAGGCGAAGTTCCCCAAGTTCTCGTTCCTAAAAACTCGATCTTTGGTTCGTCTGTGATGGACGAAGATACCTTCTCCCTCGTCGGATGCATGGTTTCACCTGGATTTGAATTCCGAGATTTTGAAATGTTTACACAAGATGAGCTCTTGGCTACATATCCTGAGCATAAAGAAGTCATCATGAAGTTAGCTTATGAGGTACTCCCAGAGTAGGCATTCTTTATCGTTGTCTCATAATAAACACCTTGAGTTATAAGATGGGCACCGTGCCGATCGTATAGCAAAAGGTTTTTTTTTTGCTTAACCCGCTACCAAATAAGACCTTACTATATAACAACAGGCATCGTTCTCTGCTTCTTAGCGAGAACGATGCCTGTGCGTTATTTAATCAAAGATTGTAATTCACCATTGTTTAGACCGAGTGTCCGTGCAGTGGAAGTATGAATTTGACGGATGAGATCAGGGTTCTTCATTAAAGACATTCCGTAGGAAGGAATCATTTCTTTTAATTTCGGTTTCCAATTGTCCAAATGCTCAGGGAAACATTTCTCAATCACTTCAAGCATAACAGGAACAGCGGTCGAGGCCCCTGGAGAAGCACCCAGTAAAGCAGCAATTGAGCCATCCGAGGCACTTACCACTTCAGTACCAAATTGCAGGGTTCCTTTACCTCCGGCCTTGGTATCTTTAATAACTTGGACGCGCTGTCCCGATACAAGCAAATCCCAATCTTCGCTTTTGGCATCCGGAATGAATTCTCGCAGCTCTTCCATCCGTTTTTCTTTGGATAACATTACTTGTTGAATGAGGTATTTTGTTAAAGACATATTTTTAGCTCCCGCTGCGAGCATCGTGAGTACATTGTTGGGTTTTACAGAACCGATCAAATCGAACATCGATCCGGTTTTTAAAAATTTTGGTGAGAAGCCGGCAAAAGGTCCAAAAAGTAATGATTTTTTATTATCAATAAATCTTGTATCTAGATGTGGAACTGACATAGGCGGTGCTCCTACTTTTGCTTTGCCATACACTTTAGCATGATGTTTTGCAATAACTTCTGGGTTATTACATACCATGAATAGTCCACTGATTGGAAAGCCGCCAATATGTTTACCTTCAGGGATTCCTGACTTTTGTAGTAACGGAAGACTGCCGCCTCCGCCACCAACAAAAACAAATTTAGCTGTATGACGCTCGACCTGACCGCTGCCATTTCGTACTTTTAATTCCCACGATCCGTTACTGTTTCGTTTTATATCTTCGACACTATGTTTATATTTGATATCCACGTTTTTGTTCTTTAAGTGGCCAAATAACATCCGCGTTAAGGCTCCAAAGTTTACATCCGTACCTGCTTCCATCTTAGTGGCAGCAATAGGCTCATTTGTTTTGCGATCTTTCATAATAAGCGGGATCCATTCCTCTAGTTTCTTCGGATCACTGGAAAATTCCATGCCTTGAAACAGGGGATTGCCGATCATGGTATCATAACGTTTTTTCAAAAATGCTACATCTTTTTCGCCATGTACTAGACTAATATGGGGTAATGGCATAATAAAATCATGCGGATTACGAATCAGATTACTTTTTACTAGATAAGACCAAAACTGCATAGATACTTGAAACTGTTCATTCACATTTACTGCTTTATTGATATCGATTGAGCCGTCTGCTTTTTCAGTTGTGTAGTTAAGCTCACAGAGTGCGGCATGACCCGTTCCTGCATTGTTCCACTCATTAGAGCTTTCCTCACCTGCACTTGCTAATTTTTCAAATACTTTAATGTTCCAGTTCGGTACTAATTCTTTTAGCAATGTCCCTAAAGTCGCACTCATGATTCCAGCACCAATTAAGATTACGTCTGTTTCGGTTTGTCTGTTGCTCATAATTACCGTCCTTATACGCTAGTATTTGAAGAAAAGATGTATGCGCTATCACGCAAGTTATAAATAACCTTTTCGCATACCTTTTCTAGATGAATTGAACCTATACCTAGCATATCACTATTTTATCTACTTTTAAATAATAGAAAACTGTGTAAATTTTGCTGTTTGTTAGGATTATAATTCCATTATGGATATAAAAACACGGCACAGTGGATGTCATCCCTGTACCGCATCTTTACGTACCACGAAGGTAAATGTTCTCCCTCTATTCTTTTACTTCTTTATCATATCCTGAGTCGAATGATGACTCCCTGTCGCTTCTTCAATATCTTGCGAGGCCCAGTGATCCAGTGACACGTCAGACCACGATGAGACAGTGATGCCGGCTAGCGGACCTCTGTTCAGTACTCTATTGATTAGGGTTACCGCCTCTGCTCGGCTGAGATATTGATTCGGCCCAAAACTTCCATCCGGCATTCCTTTCATATAACCTGCCTTTTGCACCAAGGCTATATTTTGTTCTGACCAATGACCTTTGGTATCCATGAATGGTGAAGAAGAATCTCCACTCAAATCCATCCAGCGCACCACAACTGCCGCCATCTCTGCTCTAGTAAGCATCTTATTCGGCTCAAAGGTTCCGTTTCTATATCCTGTCATTAAACCTGCTGAAGTGACCTCATGTATCTCTTTTGCTGCCCAGCCGAGATCATCCGTATAATTTATCGCTTGAGCAGTTACCTCTTGTCCTGCATGAAGCCTCCAAAGAACAGTGGCCATTTCCGCTCTAGTCATCGCTTGATCAGGTTTAAAAGTACCATCCGGATATCCTTTCATATACGGTTGATGGACATTTGGCTGTGAGTCTGCAGGCGGCCCAGGATTCTCAGGCGTTGGAGCTGGACTCTCAGGAGTCTCTGGCTGAGACTGCCCTCCTCCAGGACTCTCCGGCGCTGTCCCTGTACCCGAATCAGGAAGGGATTCCACCCCTTTTACATAGCCCAGATAAAAATCATCAATGGTTCCCCAAGCACCGCCGCCTGCTTTGATATTTGCTCCGATCGTAATAGTTCCATCAGTATCAAGAATGTTCTGAATCTCTGGATTTCTCCACTGCGCCCATCCATCTACTTCTGTAGCCACCTTCACTTCTTTACCGCCGGATACAGCAAAAAGATTCATGTCGGAACTAGACGCATCGCCCCCTTGGATAAACATAGAGAGATGATAATAGCCGTCCTTCAGTCCCGAAATCGTCTGCTCTACTCTAAAGTCCACTGCTTCTGCGGAGTAGAAATGCAGAGAATAGCTTCCTGTTTTTGCATCTGTCACTTTGTCCTGATAATTGGTATGCGGCTCTCTTCCTTCTCCATAAGTGATCTTCCACATACTCCGGTTATCACTCTCAAAGCTTCCATTACTGACGTGATTCTCTTTCTTAATTTCAAGAATAGCCTTTACTGTTCTTCCACCTTCAGCCGTTCCACTAATCACATAACTGCCTGGACCTTTGCTCTCAGCTTGTTCCAGTTCACTTTGATTCCACACAACCGATAACGATCTTGTACTTCCATCATTGTAAGTAACATTTACAACAGTCGGCAAAGTGATTTTCTCTCCTGCTACCGCCGTCACAGCTACATCCTTAATTTCATCAATAGCAACGGGAGCGACAGCGCCTGTATTAACATATTTAAACACATTCAGTGAAGGGAGCGGGTGTCCACTAAAATCAAATAGAGCTTGATTATCAACGGCACTTCCCCCGTACCATTTTCCTGCGTCATCAGGATCATATTCTTTGGAATAGCTGGATGCCCAGCCCGATCCATGCTCTTCCCATTTAACTTTATTCTGCTCCAAGCTTTCTCTCGGACCTATGGGAAGCCATGCAGGTTCCCAGTAGAAAACACCGATTCCTGCCTCACCGACATCGGCCACGGCTTGAATGACGTCTCTAACTGAATTGGCCTGACCTTGTGGAGTAATGGGATAGTTTAATGTTTGACCCGAGCCCGGGGCCGTATTTCCATGTCCGTCACCATCTTCTTTTGTATATGCATAAGAAGTTTCTGCTACCATTACTTTTTTTCCATAGGTATCGGCAACTTGTTTTAACACCGAAGTTAGATTACTCAGTGTGCCGTGCCAGAATGGATAATAGGAACTTGCAAATACGTCATAGTCTACCTCATTTTGCTTCAATTCTTGTGCATAGGAATCATACCGGCCGGCCGTCTCTGGATTCGTAAAATGCAGAGCAACTAGAATATTCTTATCAATCTCTCGAACAGCACGGCTTCCTTCATTAAACAACTCGCTCATCTTTGTCCAATCGGATTCTCCGACAAATTGCCCATTGGTTTCATTCCCGATCTGCACCATGCCAATTTCGATGCCTTCATCGATCATTTCTTGCAAGCTTTCTTTTGTATATTCATACAATTCCGTCTTCTTATCTTCAAAGCTTAGGTTTCCCCATGCCTTAGGCGTATGCTGTTTGGCAGGATCGGCCCAAAAGTCAGAGTAATGGAAGTCCACCAGCAGCTTCATTCCATTTGCTTTAGCTCTTTTACCGATTTCTATCGCGGTTTGCAGATCATTATTACCGCCGCCGTAACCTTTTCCAGCTGAATCAAAAGGATTGTTCCATACACGTACCCGAATATAGTTAACTCCTGCTTCTTTTAACGTTGTAAATATGTCCTGTACCTCGTCGTTCTCACCATAGAACTTTACTCCGCTTTTTTCTAAAGAAATGATGCTGGAGATATCGACACCCTTAATAAAGTCAGGCGAGAGTCCTTCCACCTTTTTCACAAAAATATTTGTATCTACCGGCCGGGTTGTATCGGTACTTACTTGCTTCAGTTCAAAACGATCGATATATCCCCATGCACCTGGAGCCCCGCTTATATTGGCCCCGAAGATAAAATCAGAAGCATCTTGTTCTAAGACGAAATTCAGACTGGCTGTTCCCCAAGTATTATAGCCAGTGGTAGAAACCGCTGTCGTCTTGTCATTTCCTGCAAATAGTTCAACGCTTCCCGCCTCCTTATCAGCCCCGCCCATGGACTTCACTGACAGCTCATAAGTTCCAGCTGGAAGGGACTTAATTGACTGTTTTAACGTGATAAGTTGGGTATTAGTAGCCTTTGTATTATCAATCCAATATTTATATGCATATTTTCCTTCATACGGCTTAGGGTCATCCCCATCAACTTGGGTATACCACTGAATATCCACTTGATCCCATACTTCCGTTTCCACCGTCCATGACTTGTCCGTCCAAAAATCGGATTCAAATCCCCCGTTTTTGATATATGTACTGTTTACATCTTCTGCCTCCGCTGTCCCCATGTGGAACGAAAACGAGCTTAATACCAAGAGCAATACCATGAATAGAGATATCTGTTTTTCTTTTCTTCTCATGTTTAGACCACCCTTCAACCCTTTTTTTCATTAAAAAAGCGTCTTTCTCTTTTTTGTAAGCACTTACATTTAAATATACAAGAGAACATAGGGCAGGTAACGTATGTAAATGAAACATTTTGTAACCTTATGCAAGCATTCGTCTCACTTGGAGTACTCCTGGGTAGACAACAAAAAGCCGTCCCCTTTTTAAAGAGAACGACCCTTCGTAATGAATATATAAGTTCATTTCAATCCAGAGTCTTCGATATTACGATACGCACGGTTGTCCCATTATGATCTGAATGGATGTTTACTCCATACTCGGGGCCGTAATACAACTGAATACGCTCATCTACGTTTTTGATTCCGACACCGCCAAGTTTTGTCGAGTGATTGGCTCGATTCTGTAGCAGTGCATCTTTATCAAATCCATCTCCATTATCGCGAACTGTAAAAATAACATACTCTCCATCCGTTTCCGCACCAACCTCGATTACACCTTGACGATCCAGTCCCCGTATTCCATGATACAGTGCATTTTCAACGATCGGCTGTAAGATAATCTTAGGCATTTGTACTTTTAATAAGGATGGATCACAATCAATGGTATACACAAGTCCATCGCCGTAACGTTCTTTTTGAATAAATAGATACTGCCTTACATGATCGAGTTCATTCTCTACGGTAGTCAGCTCATTTCCTCCACTTAACGATAAACGGAAAAATTGTGCTAATGCTTTCGTCATTTCAATCACTTTCTCACTATCATTAAACTCAGCCATCCACACAATAGTATCAAGCGTATTATAGAGAAAATGGGGATTAATCTGACTATGCAGTGTGCTGATTTCCAAGCGCCGTAAATCCTTTTCTTTGTCCGTAATCTCCTGCATTAATTTTCTGATCTCCATCATCATCCCGTTAAAGTGCCGAGAAAGGCTTTGCGCTTCATAACATCCCCTGCTATCAACCTTTATCTCTGTAAGTCCTTTTTCAATATCTTGCATGGCTCGCTCTAATTTACGAAAAGGTGTCGTAATCCTTCCTGTAAAAAGAACCACACTGACGGTTGCAATGACAAGGAATCCAAAGCCGAAGAGGACGAAAATGTTAAATAGTTTGTTTTTAATTGCTGTCAGTTCATCTTGGGAGGATACACCGGCAAATATCCAGTCTGCATTCCGTAAAGAATACAAATGTGTAAAAGTCCGCCCCACCTGATCATATGCTGCTGGATCTAAAGCAATTTCATACAGTTCCTGCTGTTTGATTTCATTTTGAAAATAAGCAGGATCTTCATGATATACGACCTCATGGTTGGCATTTAAAATAAAGGAAAAACCCGTATGGCCTAAATCTAAATTCTCCAGATAATCTTCAATCACTTTATACTGGACATCAATGAGAAGGACCCCGATATTTCTGCCCTGTTCATTTTTAATTTCACGGCTGAGCGAGATCACCCAGTTATCTTTATCCATACTAAAATCCTGCATGCGTGCCGAAGTGAGAACAGGAACGTCCCCATTATCAATGGCAGATACATACCACGCTTCTTTCATCATATTGCTCGACATGCTCATCGATAAACCCGATTCATTCGAGATAATTTGCCCGTCCTTACTGACCATAACAATCGACTCAATGAACGGGTCGGTAGCTATGGAGGTATCAATTATGCTAAGAATCTTTTCTTTGTCTGCTTGCTGCCGATCTGTACTTGAAAAATAATCGACAAGCTGCGGATTCTCCGCAAGTAACCGCGAGAGAGCTTTTAGCCGGTCAATATACAAATCAATGTACATTCCGCTTTGCTCCACTGCATTCTCCGTATTCGTTGTTGCTTCTTTCTGCACAATGGAGGCAATACTAAAGTATAAAATAATGCCGATAAACAGCAGGGTCAGCACACTTGCAACAATATAGTGGAGGGCGATTTGAACACGCAGTTTCTTAAAAACATAGAAGCGCGACATCCTCATTCCCGTGCCTTTTCTCGGAACTGGTTAGGGGATAGCATAAACTTTCGTTTGAATGAGGCACTTAGATAGTTCGGATCTTCAAAACCAACCGCATCCGCAATTTCATACACCCGCATATGTGTGCTAAGCAGCAGAATCTTGGCACGTTCTAGGCGCATGTTTACCATGTACTCTTGAAAGGTTTGACCATACAAACGTTTAAAAAGACTGCTGAGGTAGGATGTGCTGAGAGCGAGCTGTTTTGCTAGATACGTTAAGGAAAAATCCTTATTCGCAATATTGTCCTCAATCTCTTTTTGTATTTTCACTTTATAACCCGTATCGTCTACTGTATCCGTATTCTTCTTCAAATCTTGTACAAGTCGCGATACCTCTATGTAATTATCCGCTTGTTGTCTTTTTTCAATGAGTTTCTTTAGCATTTGCTCAATATCTTTTTTAGAAACGGGCTTTAATACATAATCATCCACACCTGCTTTTAAAGCAGAAACAGCATAATCAAAATAATCATATCCTGTCACAAGGGCAATTTTTACGTCTGGTTTAAGACTCTTCACAGCAATGGCAAAATCAAGCCCATTCATTCTCGGCATATTAATATCCGCTAAAATAAAATCGGGTTCGTGTTGTTTGAAAATTTCTAACGCAGCTTCCCCGTTTGAGGCTTCAAATACCTCAGAGATGGACAATGCTTCAAAATCAACAAAGGAACGAATTCCTCGAATGATGATGGGTTCATCATCAACTAGAAGTAGTTTATACATTGTCTCCTCCTTCTTAAGGCACGGACCACTGGTCCATCACAAAGAAGATGGCTTTTTCACCATCTCCCTTGTTTACCTTATATATATTGTACAATACTGTATCTATTTTGTAAGATGTTCCAGATATCCATAACCGGCCGCTTCCATATCTGCTTGCGGGATAAAAGTAATAGAGGCACTGTTAATACAATAACGCAGGCCCCCGCGGTCCTTTGGTCCATCTTCAAATACATGACCTAAATGACTGTTCCCGGTGCGGCTTCTTACTTCGGTGCGAATCATGTTATAACTAGTGTCTTCATATTCAAGCACCACTGCTTGATCGATTGGTTTCGTAAAGCTCGGCCATCCGCACATCGAATCATACTTATCTGCAGATGAGAATAAAGGCTCGCCTGTTACTACATCCACGTAAATTCCTGGTTCGTAATTATCCCAATATTCATTGGAGAATGCTCGTTCTGTGCCTTTCCCTTGCGTAACTTCATACTGTTCATCCGTGAGTTTTGCTTTAATCTCTTCCTCACTTGGCTTTGGATAGAGAGCCGGGTCGATCAGAGAAGGAATCTCCTGATTTTCTAATGAATCAAACTCAACATGGCAATATCCGTCTGGATTCTTCTCTAGATAGTCTTGGTGATATTCTTCTGCGAGTGTATATCCGGTCAGCTTCTCAACTTCCGTAACAATGGAATCATCATAACGTTCTTGTTCTGCTGCCATGACTTTATCTATCACTTTTCTATCTTCCTCATTTATATAATAAATACCTGTACGGTATTGCTCTCCGCGATCGTTCCCCTGCTGATTTAGAATGGTTGGGTCGATGATTTTAAAATAATAAGTTAACAGCTTCTCTAAATCAACGCGCTCTGGATCATACGTCACATGAACGGTTTCCGCATATCCTGTATTACCACGAACCACCTGCTCATAAGTGGGATTCTCCGTATGACCATTTGCATAACCAGATGTCACATCATAAACCCCGTACACACGGGCCATATAAGCTTCGACACCCCAGAAGCAGCCGCCAGCCAGCCAAATCTCCTCTAGATTATTCTCATCAAAAGCTAAATTTACATTTGGATTCTCGGGGTACTTTGACTCTGCCTTCAGAGATAAACCCGATCCGCTCGTTGCTTTTACTGTTCCGCATCCTGCGATTACAATAACCAGTCCCAAGAGCAGAAACCATCCCATCTTCTTCATTCGTCTTCACAGCCTTTCCTTTACTTTATTGATGCGAATTTTTCGGTGATTTGTTCGTTACCCGCATGACCAGGCAGGGTTTGAATGAGTTTTCCATCCGAATCAATGTACGCAGACGTTGGATATCCACGAACCCCGAATTCATCGGCTACTTTACCGCCTTCATCAAGCAACACCGTTGTATTCGCTGCTTCTTCCACACCACTAAACCATTTTTTAAAAGCTTCTGTTTCTTTTTCATTTTTATAGCCTGGAGAAACAATCGTTAAAACAACAAAATCTTCATCGCTTTTCGCAAGCGCGTCTACCTCTTCAAGACCTGCTAAGCAGATCGAACACCAGGATGCCCAGAACTTCAAATACACTTTTTTTCCTGCATAGTCGGATAAGCTATGAGCTTTACCGTCAGTGTCAGTTAAAGTGAAATTGGTTGCATCTGCACTTGTAGTCTCACCTGCTTCTGTTGCCTTCGTTCCGGATGAACAAGCAGCAAGCAAAGAGATCATGGTTACGGCCAGCAGAATAAGTATCATCTTTTTCATTGTTTTCACTCCTCTTACTGTGGGATCAGTGTAGTAAACCAGTTTAAATTATTGGTCATAAGGAACAGCCCCATAATAATAATGATGACACCACCAGCAATCTTCATTTTGTTCATATGTTTATTTAATTTTTTTGCCTTACGCAGCAAAACATCGGAAAATAAAGCTAGAATTAAAAAGGGAATAAGTAAGCCAAGTGCATAGATGAACATAAGAAATGCTCCGTATAATGCCTGACCTTCATTTGCAGATAAACCTAGTACAGCTCCTAAGATGGGTCCAATACATGGGGTCCAGCCAATACTAAACGTAAAACCGAGTAGATAAGTACCAACAAGATCCCGTTTTTCACTTCGATTAATCTGTACTTTCTTTTCACGATTTAGAATAGAAACCTGAAACAAACCAACTTGATGTAATCCAAGCAATACCACAAAAGCACCACAGATAACGATAAACCAGCTTGTATTCAGTACAGCGCCTAAGAAGCCCGCTCCAAAGCCGAGTATAATAAAACTTGTCGATAAGCCGGCTACAAAAATAAACGTTTTCAGCAACAAATGAAGGTTAAGCTTTCCCTTTGACAGCGAGCCCCTGCTATTTGTTGTTTGTCCCTGTTCATTCGTAGATAAAATGGAGATATACACAGGAAGTAACGGTAATATACACGGAGAGAAAAAGGACAATAAACCTGCAATGAAGACTGAGCTTAATACCAGCTGTTCAATAGCCAACAGGAACACCTCCTTTATACTTGCTTCATTCATATTACAAGGATTTTCCTGTTTATGACATAGAATGAGATGTTGTAAATCTTGAAAATGATCCTGTATATGTCCCTAAAAAATGAAAAACGCCAGATACGGAGAGACCGTATTCTGACGCTTATTCTTTATACTTTGAATTTTCCTACTAGTTCTTGCAAGTCCTCCGCCATCGTAGACAGTGAAGCAGCAGATGCTGTTATTTCTTCCATGGAAGCTAACTGTTCTTCCGTAGATGCAGCAAGATTCTGTGATTCAGCAGCAACGGTCTTGGAGCCATCTGATATAAGTCCTATGGAATGAACAACCTGCTCTGTACTTACTGATATTTGCTGAGAAGCCGCTGAGATTTCCTGAACTTGATTAGAAACCTCTTCTATATTTTGCTTAATCACCTCAAATAAATCGCCCGTCTTATGAACAACCCCAATTCCATCGCTGACTTCCTTCACGCCTGCTTCTGTTGTTTCCACTACATGATGCGTTCGCTCTTTAATCGTGGTTACGAGCTCGGTTATTTGTCCTGCCGACTGTGATGATTGTTCCGCTAGCTTTCTTACTTCATCAGCAACCACTGCAAAACCTCGTCCATGTTCCCCCGCCCTAGCCGCTTCAATCGCTGCGTTTAAAGCTAACAGATTCGTCTGTGCAGCAATTTCTGATATCACTTCAACGATCAATTCTATTTTTTCTGATTGTTCTTCCATGTCCGTCACCGCATTCACTAAATTGTTCATAGTAAGCTCAATTGACTCCATCTGTGATACGGTCAATTGTATGGACTGGTTACCTTCAATAGCCTTGCTTGCAGTATCCATAGTGAGCGAGGAGGTCATTTGTGCGTTAGAAGCAATTTGCTGAACCCCAGATGACATTTCATGGATTGCCTGGAGACTCTCATCTACACTTCTCGATTGCATTTGTGCATTGCTCGATACTTCTTGGATCGTTATTGTAATTGATTCGGATGCTTGACTGGACTGCTCTGAACTTGCCGTTAACTCTTCAGACGAGGAGGCTACATGCTCTGAACTAGTACTGATTTGGCGTACTAAATCCTGTAGATTATCCCTCATCTGATGGAAGGAGTTCGCCAACATTCTAATCTCATCTTTACTTTTTACTTTGGCATCTTGTACTGTCAGATTTCCGAGCGCGATTTGCTCAGCAACAGAAGTGATCGCCACCACCGGTCTCGATATCGAACGTGAACAGAGGTAACCAATGAGTACAGCTAGAAAAAATGTGAAAGCACTAAGATAAAAGACAGTTGAGACAGCACCCTTAACAAGTGCTGAACTCTCCCTACTTGCCTCATCCATGGAAGTTAATTGATAGGATACCAGATCATCTACAATGGGATCGAGATTCACTCCTAATGGAAATACTTCCTTTGTAAAGTACTCCATAGTTTGATCTGAAAGCCCTTTATCTTTAATCATCTGAGTTAATTGATCATATTTTTGTTTGAACTCACTATTTCCTTTTTGAAGTTTCTGCAATCCTTCTTTATACTCAGGGATATAAGATATACTTTGCGTATCTGCAATTACCCTGGTTGTTGTATCATACTCCTCTGCTAATTTATCTAAAAACTCAGGATCCTTAGTCAACATATAAGCACGGATTAAACTATTTTCTTTCGAAATCCCTACTTGTATTTTTAACGTGTTAGATAATATGACTGCTCTTCTATCTGTTAAATCTGTGTATGTACTATCTACTTTAGTTAAATATATAGTCGCTATCGATCCTGTTATCCCTAATAATAGGGCGACAATCAAAAAAGAGCCGATTAATTTTCTGCCAATTGTCATTTTAAATGTAACTTTGTTTCTCAGTTCTCTTCTAAATCCCATATCATTACACTCCTTTATGAACTCACCTATCTTATTAACAGCAAAAAAAGCCACTCATTTTACATCGGGCGAGATGGTTGAACATGACGTGTTCATTTTCATCTGAATTTATTACCTTTCAAAAATATAAAGCCCTCCCATGTTCTAAACTTTTCATTTTCTCAATATATATTGTATCGGCATCCTATACTCATGTATGAATAGGTGAAATCCAACTGTTCGTTTGTGAAAATGCTTATATTTTCTATCCCTTCTATAAGAAGTACGTGAAAATAAGGAATGTGTATGAGGTAACTTTGATCTGGTGATAATACATTTGTTAAGATACTTACTTACTATACATATAAGTCAGAAAGGAACGATAATGCGACAAAACACAGATCCTAATCGAAATCATAGGTTTTATTCTATTTATGAATTGATGTTGTACATTATATGTGGAGTATCCATTGTCTATTTTGCTATAAATGGATCTTACGATAAGACTTTTCAAGCAGGTCTAATTATGATCGTGCTGCTGCTTTTGAGAGGAATAATGACGTGGACCAAAACGGAGTTACCTCCTGCACTATACTTGTCCGTCCTGATCTTTATCACAATTACGATGATGCTTGCCAATCTCTTCGGTATGTATGGTGTCATTCCTTATCTAGACAAGATTGAACATCTGCTGTCTGGCGTTATTCTATTCTTCGTAGGCCAGTTCATCTTGAATAAGTTAATAAAGCGTAAAGGGATCGATAGCTTACCTTTCAACATTATCGTTTGGTTCTCTTTATTCTTTGCTATTGCCATGGCTGGAATGTGGGAAATCTATGAGTTTTCTGTGGATCATCTATTCAGTCTCCGTTCACAAAATGGCAGTTTGACGGATACGATGTGGGATATCATCTGCGGAACGGTTGGTGCTGGCGCTACTGCCCTCTATGTAATGACTAAACACATAAAGATAGACAAGATGAATTAATATCACACAATAAGCTTGCAAAAAGACCTTATAAAAAAGACCTCTCTTCTACGAATCAGTCATGCACTTCGCTGACTTCATTCAAGTAGAAAAGAGGTCTTGCTATTATATTTTACGTTTTACACCCACCTGTATATCTTAATATCTACCCCGACTTCGGTTGGAAAGCCCTCCGCTACAAATAGTTCATCATTGAAATAAGATAGTGCTTTACTATTCGTGATTAATTTAGGATAGGTTCGAAACAAAGCTTCCTTCTCATTTTTATGAAAGTTTCCATTATTCTCAATATAAATCTGGCAGGTTTCTCCCGTATAATCCTTGCCGTGAAGCATGTATCTAGCAGATAGACTGTGGCTGCCGGACTTACTAATGATCTGAGTATCTACTCCTCCATCTAACACTTTCCCTTGAAACAGTTCCCCTGTAACTTGGCCTGTAAAAGAAATCATGATTACGGTATCTCCATCATTACTCTGAAGCTCGGCTGTATTATTAATCTTAACTTGCACGGTGAATACCTCTTCCCATGTCAGCATATTAGTTCACAGTCCCCTTCTTTTTCAAAGTGTATAGAATATATAACAAAACAAACCATAGAGGAGTTAACAGTAATGCTGGGCGTGTCTCATCCGCAAACAGCATAATGACAAGAATAAATGCAAACAGTGCTAAGACAACATAATTCACAAAAGGGGTGAATGGTGCTTTAAACTTAGATTTTGCATGTAACTCAGGCTGTGTTTTCTTGTATTTGATATGACATATGAGAAGTACACCCCAAACCCAAATGAAACAAATAGCACTAATGGTGGTGACGACTCCAAAAGCCTGTTCAGGAATCAGTTTGCTAAGCAAGGCTCCCGCAGATAGGACAAGCGTTGATACCAATAACCCGTTTCTAGGTACATGATGCTTATTTAGTTTAGAGAAAAAGGAAGGTGCCTGTTTATTGCCCCCTAAACTAAATAAGATCCGGCTGGTTGAGAACATCCCGCTATTACAAGCAGAAGCTGCTGAAGTTAACACGACAAAATTAATCACGCCTGCGGCAATGGGGATCCCAACTAAACTGAATGTTTTAACAAAAGGACTTTCGTTTGCACTGAGTTCCGTCCAAGGACTAATGCATAATAGAGCAATAATCGCACCAACGTAGAAAAACAAAATCCGTAAAGGAATTTTATTAATGGCCGATGGAATATTTTTTTCTGGATCTGATGTTTCCGCAGCAGATACACCAACTAGCTCCACGCCGACAAAGGCAAACACAACCATTTGAAACGAAAGTAAGAATCCCGATATTCCATGAGGGAAGATTCCGCCATGCTCCCAAATATTTTTTACCGTAACTATTCCTGTATCTGTTTTAAAGCCTATTACGAGCAAGATAATGCCAATACCAATTAAAGCAAGAATGGTGACTACCTTAATGAGTGCAAACCAAAATTCAAGTTCCCCAAAGTTCTTCACCGTTAACAGATTGAGCCCCAATAAGATGATTAAGCAGATCATTTCAGGTACCCACTGGGGAATATCAAACCAATACTGCACATACACCCCGACTGCAATCACATCTGCCATAGCGGTCATGATCCAGCAGAACCAATAAGTCCATCCCGTTACAAATGCTGCCCGCGGACCAAGATAATCTTCCGCAATATCCGTAAAAGACTGATAACCGGCTTTAGATAGCAGCAGTTCCCCTAGTGCCCTCATTACAAAAAAAATGGCGATACCTATGATTAGATAAGCAATGATGATCGAGGGGCCTGCCAGTTGTATTGCTTTACCGGACCCCAAAAACAATCCAGTACCAATCGTTCCGCCGATTGCAATGAGCTGTACATGACGATTCTCTAAACCCCTCTGTAACTCTTGTTGTGCCATACGTATCTCTCCCTTATCATACTAAAAATTCTTTACATCCTTCTGAACAGTAAAAAGAAAATAAAAAAAGAGATCGGATATTCTCCAATCTCTCAAGGTCATTTAAGTAATAAATAAGCTGAATATACATAAATAAATATGTATAACAAATCAGTTATTTAGTACTCTTCTGTCCTTTTGCCTGAGATTGTGAACCCTTCGGCGCCATGAACAAGTTCATGGTCTCTCCAGAAGCTGCTCCTGCTATAGTGTGATCCATAGCAATCATAGCCTGCTAGTTATTCAATTTTCCAAGTGTGTTTCCTCTTTTAAATATGTTCACAATATTAATCACAGTAAAATATTTTGTCAATGACATTCACACAACTGTAAAACCCAGATACTGATCATGCCTGTCCGGGTTTGATTCTCCATACGAATCTCAATCCTTGTAAATTAAAAAAGGCGGCAGGAGATTCTCCCTTTGCCGCCTTCTATAAAAACTACACTGCTTTTAAATGCCACACTACGCTTTGGAAGTCGCCTTTCACCTCAACAGGAATAGGTAAGCCAGAATACATTAATTCATCCCCGCCGAATACCGCATCCGAATCATCACCAGCTAGTGCATACTGCTTCGCAGGATCGATTCCTTTTAGTCTTAAGAAGGTGCTAGGTGCAGCTGCCTCATCTAGAACACGGAAATAGAATACAATGGCTTCTGATTTCTCTTTATTTGTGAACAACCAAGACGTAATATTGCCTTCAAAAGGACTTTCCAGTCGATAGAATTCTCCAAATTGAATTAATCCACGGATTTCTTTGTAACTGGAAACTTGCTCTTTGACAATCTCCTTCTCCTCATCCGTCATTTGAGTCAAATCAAGCTCATATCCCAAGTTACCGGACATAGCTACGTCTCCTCGCATTTTCAGAGACGTAACACGATGAACCTGGTGATTTGGAACTGCAGAAACGTGAGATCCCATTGAAATAAGCGGATAAACTAAGCTTGTACCATATTGTATTTTCAGGCGTGATACCGCATCAGTATTATCAGAAGTCCATGTCTGCGGCATATAATACAGAATTCCCGGGTCAAATCTTCCACCGCCGCCGGAGCAGCTTTCAAATAAGATGTTCGGGAAGGAAGACGTGATGGCATCCATTACTTTATATAGACCCAGCATATAACGATGTGCAGTCTCTCTTTGCCGATCTGCCGGAAGAAGAGCCGAACCAATCTCCGTCATGTGCCGGTTCATATCCCATTTCACATACGAAATGGGAGCACTCGCCAGGATGCTACACACCCGTTTCGTAATTTCTTCACACACATCATCTCTCGAAAAATCGAGTACAAGCTGTCTGCGGCTCTCCGAACGGCTGCGATTGGGTACATGAAGGCACCAATCAGGATGATCGCGATACAGGTCACTGTCAACAGAGATCATCTCCGGTTCGAACCACAGCCCAAACTGCATACCTATGCTGTTTACACTCTCTGCAAGATGATCAAGACCCTCAGGAAGCTTATTGCGATCAACAAACCAGTCTCCCAGCGAGGTAGTATCATCATCGCGTTTGCCAAACCAGCCGTCATCAAGAACGAATAATTCAATCCCCAAGTCTTGACCTACTTTAGCAATATCCATAATCTTCTCTGCATTGAAATCAAAATAAGTAGCTTCCCAGTTATTCACTAATATTGGACGTTCTTTGTCCCGGTAAGTTCCCCTAACTAGACGGGTACGATATAACTCATGGAATGTTCGAGACATTCCGCCAAGCCCCTCGGATGAATACACCATAACAACCTCAGGCGTTTGGAAGCTCTCGCCGTTCTCCAGTTTCCAGCTGAAATCAAATGGATTAATCCCCATCGTTACACGCGTATTTCTAAACTGATCCACCTCAGCCTGAGCTAAAAAGTTCCCGCTATAGACAAAGTTAAATCCATATACTTCTCCATGATCTTCTGTCGTATCTTTTCGAAGAAGCGCCATAAACGGATTATGTTGATGACTGCTTGCCCCTCTTGTACTTTCCACAGACTGAATTCCATGACGCAGCGGCTGACGTGCAATATGTCTTTCTTTTACATGGGCACCGTGCAGGTGTAAGAAGTCGAATTCAGCATCTCGAAAATCAACGGATGTGCTTAGTGCACTGAGTAAATTAATAGAATGAGCTCCTTCATTCACAAAACGCACAGACCGAGTAATGACATTGAATTGTTCAAAGACAGTGTAAGTTAAAAACACCTTCAGACCAATCAACGAATCTTCCATGAGGATCTCAAGCGTTTCTGCCTCATCCTCTTTTTCAACATAGGTGGAAGGAAGCCCCTCTAGCGGCATTTTTCCTTTACTAATTTTATGATCAACATACTGTAAGTCTGTAATGGTGGAGCCATTATCCAGTTGAACTTGGTAAGCAGGCTTTCTAAAATCGGTATTCCCATACTGCGGATATTCCTGTGGCAATGTATCGAGAGAAAATGTACGATCATGTCTATGATCATAAGGATTACCCGAGAATCCCCGGTCTACATATTGAATCGCATTAGAATGCCGATAGTTGCTAACACCTCTGCCCCAGTAATAATGTACAAGGTACCCATCACGTAATACACCCATTACATAGCTGGTATCTTTAGCCCTCAAATGGAAGGTCTTATTTTCCGAATTATAATGAATTCCCATTCTAATAAAACAACTCCTATCTCAATTTGATTGCTCCTTTATAACCGTGCCTATAATAGGTCAATTGATCTTTCTAGCAGGTTTTTGCTTTAACACTATCTCGAATGACCAACTCCGCAGGAAGAATCACCTTTAATGGTATAGTTCTACCTTTCAAACGATCATAGAGGAGTTTCACTGCTGTTTTTCCCATTTCATCACCGTACACTTTTACGGTGGATAACGGAGGATTCATATAAGCCGCAGCTTCGATATCGTCATAACTAAATATAGACACATCTTCTGGAACCCTGATATCTGCTTCATGGAGCGCTCGAAGCACTCCCATTGCGGTAGGATCACTTCCGACAACAATCGCACTTGGCAAATCATTCATTTCAATCAGCTGTTTCGTTAATGTATATCCGCTTGCTGTACTCCACTCACCGATCAAGACTTTCTCTGGATTATATAATCCTTTTTCCTTCATCGTTTTTTCAAAAGTACTCTTTCTGGTATCTTCTTTATCGCTCGTCTTAAACTTGCTGACGCCAAAAATTTCTCCTTTTCCGCCGATATAAGCAATATCGGTATGCCCAAGTTCGAGTAAGTAGGAGATGACAAGCTCTGTAGCGCCTTCAAAATCAGAGATAACAACATCCACGTTTGTATCTTTTGGTAAATAGTCAACAGCGATTATATTGTTGTTATGAGCATAGATTTCTTTTAAATCAGCGATATCTACATCTCCGATGACAATTAACCCATCTAACCCACTTAAACTATCAGCTGTGATTTGACTTTTCCCAACAATCATCGTGGAAACGATACGTAAGGGATATTGATTACAGGCATCTTCCGCCCCAAGTCGAATGGACTGAAAATAGGGATCGATCGTTTCATCATTCAACATAATGACGCCAATGTTGTAGGCTTCTTCCTGTTTTTTCACCTTCACGCTTTTTTTTCGAAGCGGTTTATAATCTAACTCATCAACGATAGCCAAAACCCTTTTTCTCGTTTCTTCAGATACGGAAAGGGACGGATCGTTATTCAATATTCTTGAAACGGTAGCAGTAGAAACTTGAGAATGTCTTGCTATATCTTTAATAGTTACCATGGTATCACCTATACTTTTTAAGTTAATTTTACTTAAATATCATACCATGAATAGTAATGTAAGAGACTAGGAAAGACTCACTTCGCCCAGTTTCACTCTCTTCTCTCCAGACAGTGTAAATATAGATACCAGTGTAAAGATGAGTGCAACCGTACCTAGTAACAGGTAAGCGCTTTTGAACCCAACGGTATCATACATGTTACCAGCGATGGTTGATAAGAAGATAGATCCTACTTGTTTTGAAAACTGGAAGCCAATTAGATAAATAGTTGCCGATAATCTCATATCGAAGTTTGCTGATATGTATTTAAATACACCCACAAGTAAAATAGGTACTTCTGCGGCATGCATTAATTTTAATAAACTGATGGCAACAGGGCCGTCTGCAATACTGGAACCCAGTATTCGGAATGACATAATAAATCCAGCATAGATTAGTGCTTGTTTTGCACCAAACTTATTGATGATAAATGGGGCGAGAACCATGACGATCGCTTCAAGGAATACTTGGAGGGTGACAAGGTTTCCAAACACCTCTGTACCCTGACCTTCTGATGAGAAGAACTGGGTAAAGTAGACTGGAAATTGCTGATCATACACATCGTAAATACAGCCAACACCAAGTACATAGATTACAAAAAACCAGAACTTTCTGTTCTTAAACAGAGAAACCGTCGAAACTTTAGGTGCGGAGGGCTGATCCGCGTTATAGAGCGCTTCAGCATTGTTTCCGCTCATTTTTGCAAAGCTTAATACGAGTGCTAATAAAATCGCTGCAATGGAGCAAATCCAAAAAATAATATTTGGATTGGTAGCAAATAAATGACCGGTTACAAAGGTACTAATTGCAGCACCGATATTACCAAACACTCTGACGCGGCCATACTCAAAATTGTTTACATGGCTGACTTTTTCAATGTAAGCTTCGATTACTCCTACCCCGCCATTAAAAACAGCACCAAGGTAAGCGCCTCCAACAATAGCAGCTAGAATGATATTAGTTTTGAGTAAAGCAGGGAATAGATAGACAAAGAAAGGACCAATCAAAACTAGCAATCCTACAAAAACCCATAATAAATTTTTCTTTAATCCCAGTTTATCTGAGATGATCCCAAAAAACGGCTGATAGCATATTGCTGCGATGGAAATTGCAGAAAAGACAATTCCTGTACTTGTAGAGCTTAATCCCCCTACTTGTGACAGCCACAAAGATAAAAACATATTACATGCAGCCCAAACAAAGAAATACAGTAAAAAGAAACAACCAAATAGCCAATAGTTCTTATTAAGCGTCTTCATTTCAATCCTTCTTTCATTTTTTTTCAAGAAAGCAGTAAAACGATTACATAAAGCGATTACATAAATAACTAGTTATATTGACCTTGTTTTAGTAAATTCAGTTTAGCAAAAAAAACTGGAAACTACAATAGTAGACTTTTTTTATTCATAATTTCAAATAAAAAGGGATATTTTATGATTTAAATTATATTATTTTAGTAAAACAATGTTCTTTATCAATCTATTTTACTAAAATAACGTGATAAATAGTCTGTGGTTTATGCTCTTGAATTACAAATAGAGTATGGAAAAGGTCTGTTTGCTCCACACCTCTTTCATTAGGTGCATACAAAAGCCTTCTCATACTCCATCTACCTATCTATTTATTCACAAAATTTTACCGACACAAAAAAACTGTTTTTCGAGATAATAGTCAATGGACATTTGAATATAATCATTATTATTAAAGAAGGTGGTTTTTATTAGCTCTCTTAAATCAAAAATAATTATTCTTTCTGTTGTTTTGACGATATTCCTTATTATTGTACTAGGGAAATGGCTTATAAACAGCGATACTACATCCTATTCAACATGGCTTTGGGATACCTCTGTGATCGAGACAGATATGGAGCATACGGTGGAGTCCATTCTTAACATGAACATTCATTCTGTATATTTACAGTACTCTTCAAAGGTTAGCAACGAAACCTATAGAAACTTTATTTCTTCCTTGCAAAAAGAAGGGGTAGCGGTATATGCATTAGATGGTGCACCTGATTGGGGAATTACAGACCATGAGAGTAAAGATCAGTTTCTAGATTGGTTTCATAATTACCAAGCAGATGTGCCTTCTCGCGAGCAATTTAAAGGTATCCATCTGGATATCGAGCCTTACTTGTTAGAAAACTGGGAAACCAATCAAGAGGAAATCATCTGCCAGTTTCAAACCCTTCTCTTGCAACTAAAGCATTTTACTGAGAATAGAAACACCAGCTTAGGAATAGATATTCCTTTTTGGTTTGATGAGATTACCTTTGATAATAAATATGGACAAGGCTACCTATCGCAGTGGCTGATCCAAAATACAGATGAAACTGTGGTCATGGCCTATCGAAACTTTGCAGAAGGGAAAAACGGGATCATCGACCTCAGCTCACAGGAAGTGGACTGGGCCGAGCAGGAAAACAAAAAAATAACCATTGCTGTTGAAACTGAAAAAACTCCTGAACAGCATGTTTCTTTTTATAGCGAAAATAAACATACCCTTGCTTCCGAGATCAAGCTGGTACAAGAGCATTACAAGGGTCGGATCGCAGGAATTGCGATTCATTCTTTTGAGAGTTTGAAGAAACGATCGCAATAAAAGCCCCAACCTGTCTGAAAATAAAAAAATGGTGTCTAAAGAAAGAACTCCTTCTTAAGACACCATTTTTTTAATACTTATGCCATATAACTCTCAAAAAAGCTCCGAGATAAGCTATATTTACTAACCGATTGTTGCTTAACATCACATCTCCCCAGAATGTCACTAAGCCATCGATATAGAAACTTATTATATTTGACTTCCAATACTTTTGTATCGTAATCAAATAGCGGATACAATACGGTATCTGGATTAAAAAAATCTAAATCAATCTCATTGCTGCGTATTTCAGTATCAAATGTTATTCGAATATCATTAGTAGGGTGTATAAATGCTTTTCTTCGATATTCAATGATAACAACAGGACGATAGTGGTCGATCTTCATAATATTATAAATGGTATTCGCTGCTTTACTATTATATTTTAATAAAACATCGTAATCACATTCCATTAGTCTTTGGGCATCTTCACGATCGATCACTACACTATCCTTTCTTTGTGCAGCACCAAATTTTCGTTTGATTTCTAACTTTACTTTTGGATCATTCACGTCATAGGTTCTTATTCTAATTTTTTTGCGATTTTCTATTCCATCTACACGCTCATAGAAATCCTTATTAAAAGGGGTATCAAAATATAATGAACGAATAAGGTACCCAAAAGCTTTATTGTTCTTATCGGGGATCAGAACATCATTCAACACATTTGATAACTCAGCATATTGAAAAGAATTAATCACATATTTCATTTCTTTTCTTGATACATTCAAAGTCGTTTCACTCATTAGTAAGAAATCCTTTCGTTCCCTTATTCCATTGAAACTCGCTCCATATTCCCCCACTTATGCTTTCCTTTTCTGGTACCTAAAAAAGCACCAATTCGAAATAGAGAACACATCTGTCTATAACCAATACACTCAAATAGAGATACCGCAAGAAGTTTAAATACATCTTTTAGAGACAGAGATTCACTAAATAAATAATTACAGAAAATAATTGAAATCCAGGATATGACGATATTAAATACCATATAAAAAACCAAAAAGAAAATAAGGAACTCCAAATTAATAAAATGAAACAAATACGATAAAGTAATTGTCAATATCCCGAGAATCTCTAATAGAGGGGTTATATACTCAAATAAAACAAAATACGGATAGGAGATCATCCCCACTGTGCCATACCTTGGGCGAAAGAACATAAAGGAGTGAGAGAACAACGCTTGTCCCATACCTATATGCCAACGCTTCCTTTGTGAATTCAGTACTGATATTCTCTCAGGCACTTGGGTCCAACAGATGGCATCGGGTACATATTCAATATGATAGGGAAGATTGTTTTTCCGATAATAACAGTGCAGCTTTACAATCAAATCCATATCTTCGCCCATTACATCTGTCGTATATCCACCGACTTTGATCACCGCTTTTTTGTTATATAGACCGAAGGCACCAGAGATAATTAAGTTTGAATTCAGTCCATTCATTGCTACACGAGACATCAAAAATACACGGAAATATTCGATCATCTGGAACATAACGAGCCATTTCTTAGGTGGATCAATCTTTACGATTCTACCCTCTTTAATCGTGGCCTGATTGGCAACTCTGATATTACCTCCCACTGCAACGACATCATCACTTTCCAGAAACGGTACAACAATTTTCTCCAAAGAATCGTACTGTAAGATCGAATCTGCATCCATACAGAGAAACAGGGGGTACCTGCTTACATTAATACCGGTATTAAGAGCATCGCTTTTCCCCCCATTTTGTTTGTCTACAAGTACAATTCGTTTCCCTTCTATATCACCTTCATAAATACTTTTGATCTCTTTACAGTTTATTTGTTTATGAATAGGACGCTTCACTTCTTTTAACTCAAAGTGATCCAGTACTCTCTGCATAGTGGAGTCTTTGGAACCATCATTCACAATAATAATTTCAACTTTTTGGTAACTTAGGCGCAATAAAGAGGTGATGGAATCTATAATTGTTACCTCTTCATTGTGGGCAGGAACAATTATAGATATAGGGATATAGTTTTCCTTATTATTAAGCTGCGAGTAACCTATATGGCTTTTTTTTATAAAAAAATCATCAAGATGAAAGGAAGCCACCATGGTATTTAAAAAAACATAAGTCGCATATAGAAACATATAGACCAAGAAAAAGAAATTAATGAATAAGATGATTTGTTCTAAACCCATCTCTCTTCTCCTCCTTTTCCACCGTTCTCAATCTGGAAGCTGGCTAATGTAACTTGATCGTTATCAGAGTTGATTAAACCTTTGGAATAGAGGGTGTAAATCATAATATCTCTAGCAAACATGTCCTCTTCACTAAGGACTTTCCCGATGGAACTATCCTTATGAAAAATGTTCTCTTCTTCTAATTGAAAAAGTGTAAAAGCACAATTGTACCGCACGAACCAATTCGTATCTTTTATATATTCGTGGAGTAGTTCAATCGTCTTTTCACATGGATATAAACCAATGGCCCTAGCACATACTGCTCTAATTTCATAGTTTTCACTTTTAAATTGATGAACAATAAACGAATAAGCCTCTTGTTTATGAACCACGCCAAAATATCGAATCCCTGCAATAATGATCTCCATATCTCTAGATGTCTCAATTAATGATAAAATTTCATTTGCATACTTACTTATGTGGCAATTCGTGAAATGTTCAATAATATCGCGCTGTATTTTAGGGCTGAATGTAATTAGATTTCTCGCTAATGCCTTATTTAACTCCTGCATATCACCGCGAAAACTATCCATATAATCCACAATCACTTTATCATTAAAGTACATCTGTCCCTGAGAAATTCTCTGATATGCCTTAATAAGGTTGTCCACTTCTCCTGTATTTCTAAGGACTCGAAGTGCATTATTCCTCACATAGAGCGAGGGATCATGTAAGCTTTCTATCGCAAATTTGGTAACCTCTTCTGAATTCATATAATATTCAGCACACAAATATAGAATATAGCTCTTTCGATATTTATTGCGTACGATGCGGTTGTTATTTAATGTTTGGAAATCAAGGATAAGAGTGACCAGCTGATGAAGTCTCTCCGTTACACCTTCCTGCTTCACTTTGGCAAAATAAATAGAGTTAAATGCCTGCAGCCCTGCCCTAGATTGAACCTTTTTCCGCAGATCTACAATTTCATTATCTGAAATTACAGCTTCACTTTTTGATTCCATATACTTGTCAACAATCGGCTGTATTTCATATTCCAATTGACTGACTCTTCTTTGGTCTATGCCTTGTTTCGCTTTTGAAAAAACAATATACAAAATAACAAGGAGTAAAATAACGAAGAAAAAAATAATAAAGCAATATATCAGATCCATATAAGTCCTTTCTTAAGAGCCGTCTACATTTTCAAAATAGGCTTGAAGCACTTCATACGACTTTTTGGTTCTTTCATCGTAGTGAGTGTTACTTTTCTCTAGACGCAAATAGCTAGGAGACGTAACTTTTGTTATTTGCCCGTCTGTCTCGGCGAGAACCTGTAACCCGATTTGATTTATTTTTTGTTGAGTATTGATTCCTTCCTTATAAAAGTCACCTAATGCGATTCCGTTAATTGGGTCAATCACATTAATTAACAGCCACGGAATTCGAAGCTCGATCACATCTTCCTTCACATAAAAATCGGCAAGTGAATTATACTCGTTAGAATCGTAATCTGAATTACCAAATACAAGGGTACCGGTTTCCATGTATTTAGGCGGTACTTTCTCCATGGCTTCGTCATTTTGAAATACATTTCGAGTCAATAGATAGATTGGATCGAATGTATTTACATTCTCAGCAGGAATCGTTGTCATTTTATCCACTATATTAGAGTAGTACTTATAACGAAAATCAAAGATATTGTACCGAGACTGAACCTGAATATCTGAATCGTTTTTCCCTTGTATTCTTGCAACGAAATCAGCATTCATATCAAACATCCCATTATATCCTTCATAATCTTGTGTTCCCATAGATGGGTTAACATCAATAGCTATTCGCAGATAGTCCCTAGTAAAATGGAATTTATCCTTTTGAATCATCAGATATAAATAGCTGGAGTCATATTTGGCGTACAATTGTCCATTTTCATTATCGTATAGTAAGTCTTCTTCATTCCAATCTGTGGTGAGCCCATCCACTTTAACAGCCTGCTCATTGCTTGGAACAAACTGCATAATCCCAAAATGTTGTTCACTCGATTGCACGTCTAACCAATTTTCTGTATTCTCTATATTTTTTATATGACGTGTATTCCAGGTTCTGCTTCTCTGCCACTCATCCTGCCAGTGATATACAATGGCCCCTGCATAATCATTTTGATAAATATCATCGAGCAGCTCTGTTAAATACACCCCTTGCTCCTCTTCTGTCATTCCTCCACGACTGTAATGATCATATTCATCTTCTTTTGACATAGCTCTAGAAGTAGACAGTCCCATATTCGTAATCACAATCGGTTTTTGATGAATCTTCTTTAGCTGCTGTAAATATCCTTCAAACGATCCTTCCTTCTCTGATGAGAGAGAATGCAAATTCTCTAAGCTGAAGTTCAGAAAATCAGTATCGTTTGGAGATGCTTGATAACTAGCAAAAATCCCAGTATGAACATCATTCGTCATCTTCAATTTTTCAATATTTAACTCCGTATTACGAAACACACTGGATTGTGCGGAATGTATAATCGGATCAAGCTCAATTGTATTTAAGAAGGAAACCAGACGCTGTTGTTTGTATTTTTCTGCTTCATATTGGATGGTATAGTCTAGTGCCTCAGCCATTATATATTCAAACCCATTAAGTGAATCAGCCGTAACATATTTTCCTTCATAGATTGAATGTTCTTGATCCCTTTTATTAATAATCTTTATCAACGTAGGATCCCACGAGTTGCCGATAACATAGCCTAATACATAAGGAGAAACATCATTGTTATACCACTTACTTGTAAAAATATTTTTATCCCACAGCATCTTTCTGCCGTGGACGATATCAATCGTATGTTTGATATTTTTCTCTAAGTGTCTCTGTATTTCTTCGCTCGTTTGCTTATATTCACCATCAATGAAATCTTCATTGATAGGGATATCATGAATAATATATATTGGGTTCTGATTATTCTTATTAAACTCGTAAACTGCTTTATACAAAGCTGGTGACTGAATAGAAGGAATTCGAATCGTGTTAACATTCATCTCACTGATTTGAGCGAGCCAACTACTAATCTTCTTCTCTAGCTGATCTGAACTTAACTGCTCTTTATTAGGCAGACTTTCACTTAAGGATATCCCTTTTATTACAAATGGACTCCAGGTATTCCCATCATACTGTTCAATCTGATCACCGCTGACTCTTACTGCATAATGGACACCATTTTCCTCCCCTACACTTTTGAGATCATCCTTTTTAAAATCAAAACCTCCTAAAAAAAACAAATACATCAATAACATGATGATACATAACATACTAAATACAATTAGCATAAATTTACGCAAGTTACATCAATCCCTTACAAGTCACTCTCGTTCATTCTGTATAAGATAGCTGTATTTTGATCCATCCAACTTGATCGTTTCGCAATATAGTCTTTCATTTGTTGAATCTCTTTCTTATACTCTTCTGCTTGCGAAGCAGCACTATACCATTTGGCATGATTTCGCTGTACAGCATCTCCAAGTTGTTCAACCGCTTGATCTATCAAATTATATAAGTATGTTTCTGATAATACGTTTTTTCGAAGGTACTGATATCTTTCTATATACGTATCAACAAAATAAGGATCCTTAAAAAGCTGATCAAACCAAGTCGTGTTGAACATTCTATATCCTTCTGCACTAGAATATGGAGAATTATCAGGTGAACCGAGTATCAGATCAAAATCCCATACAGGTCCCGCATGCAGGCGACCACCTATATCTTTGTAGAAATATGTACTTACATCACCACCATCGACATTATTAAAAAAGTCGTTAATGATGGCATAATCTACAAAGGAGTCCACATCAATGTATTTTCGATATCCGCTTCTCTTATTCGTAAAATCACGAGAATACAAGGTCAATTCAAAATCATTAATATAATTAACTATCATTTGTTTTTGATTGTCCGTTATCCGTGTCTTGCCAGGATACACATACGTAAGTCGACTTCTTTTTTTCACGGTACCATCTGCGCTTACAATTTGGTCTGTTAAGACACTACTCCACAAGCTGTCTAAAACAGGCTCACCTTCTTTAATCTTGTCCCTCGCAATGATAAAGCTCGTATCTGTATAACCCTCATCGGTTTTGTTTATATTGACCCGATCCGAACTACGTGTGATCTTTTCCATAAGCATATACACGCCGCGATAACTTACATCGTTGACCTCATTTGCTTGGTCATCAAGGATATACACTTCTACAAACTGCGTCTCAGGCGCAAATGCCATGATCTCACCCGAAACTTGATAAGCTATATGATTTCGAATCAGAGAGCTATCAGCAGAAATCCCGTTTAGTACCCACTCACTATCTTTGGGCATATTTAATGGGGATACGTCTTTCTCTTCCCCATTCTCATTAATAAATTTTAGAGAGAACTGTTTTTTTGGATGAACGCGTGAAGATTGCCCTCTTATACCAATTTCCACCCTTTCTTTGATTGCTGGTTTTGATTCTGAATCTACACAGACGCGTCCATCAGAATTAACGTCATACAAGGAAAAATCCACATGATAACGAGCTGTATTTTCATCAATTAAAGAGTCGGATATGGTTTCAATATTTTGACCATTGGTATGAATCACAACAACGGGCAAGGTATGATCTTCTTCACATGAATGCATATCAGGAATTGAGTTTACCTCTTTCTCGTAATCTCCCTTTTCATAGTTAGAGGAGTAGGTGAATCGAGGAATTGCAACAATACAACCAGCAATCAATAGGACGATCATAATGAACAACAACGTTCTTCTTCCATTATTTCTCTTGTTCATATGTCTTACACCTATTCTAGTGTTTCTCCATTTTGAGAAACTACGTTAATTGAAATAACACCTTTTATTTTTTTCATATTTTCATATTCTGTTGTTGATGCATTGCCTTTCAATTTAATTTGATAAACAAGTTCAACAAACTGATCATTTACCGTCTCTGAACGCAATTTATAACCTCTGCACACTTTAAACATATGCTTTCTTATATTTTCTAAAGATTCGTCTATGTTTTCAGAGCGGATAATAATTAAGTAGCGTTCATCACTTCCAATACCATAGTTGAAAATAAAGCATACTAAAGAAATGATAACGGTGCCGATAATCGTGATCGCTAAACTGCCTGAACCTGCTCCTAACCCGATAGCAATCGTCCAGAATATGTACGCTGTATCTCTTGGGTCTTTAACCGCAGTACGGAAGCGAACAATAGAAAGAGCCCCGACCATCCCTAATGACAGTGCAATATTCCCGCCAATAATGCTCATAATAACCGTAGTTATTAGTGTTAACATGACTAAGGAAACGTTGAATTTCTTACTATACAAAATGCTTCCATAGGTGAATCGATATGTAATAAACACAATTAAACTTAGGACTAGAGCTACTAACGTATTCCCTAATAGCTGTGTAGTCGTAACATCCGCTGTACTGCCATACAACAGTTCATATAAAGCATCTTTCATAAATCACAACTCCAAATCATTTTTATAATTCATTCATATCAGAATAGGTGTAAAGTACCATTCCTTTATGACTAGTAGATAAGATAGCATCATCAATAAATGACGTCAAGAATTGGAGGTGGAAATAAAAAATGATGCAAAAATCCATATCAAATATATACAAAAATACTGCTAACATCGCTATGTCAGCAGTATTTTTGTATATATTCAATGATTTGGAATAGTCTTAAAAATTTTCATTTCTTCTTCCAGATCCACCCTTTTTACATATGGATTGTTCAGAGTCAAGCTGCAATTGAGAGTTTCACTATGCGTTTCTATTTATGATTCTGTATCGATGTTCTTTATTACTTTTGCCGGTACTCCTGCGACTACTGTGTTATTAGGTACATCTTTAGTGACAACAGCACCCGCGGCGACCACAGCATGATCCCCAATCGTTACCCCGGGAAGTATCGTTGCACTCGAACCAACCCATACATTTTGTCCAATAACAACGGGTGAGGGATAGGTTACATTTCTTGTTTCTACGGATAATCCATGATTTAAAGTTGCAATGGTGACATTCATACCAATCAGTGAACCATCTCCAATTCTAATCCCGCCTCGATCTTGAAAGGAACATCCGGTGTTAAAGAACACGTTTTTTCCAACCGTAATATTTTTACCGAAGTCTGTATAAAACGGAGGGAAACACATAAAAGATGGATCCACTTCAGTACCTGTCAGTTCACGAAAAATCTCTACAATTTCTTCTTTTGAGTGGTACGATGTATTCAGCTTCATAGTTATCCTTTGCGCTTCGTAGCTGCACTCTGTCAGCAGACCATGTAATTCTATATCGTTTCCTGAAATGGGGTTACCTTCTTTACAAAATTCAATGAATGCTTTCCTATCCATCACTGAACCCCCTGCCCTTTATTATACTTCTTGTTTAGTTGGACGAATAATCATATCACTAACCGATACTCTCTCCGGTGTATCAATTACATAAGCGACTGCTTGGGCAATATCCTCGGCAGACAGGCCCCATTCCTTTTGCACTTTATGTAACTCTTCTCCCACTTTTTTATCGCTTATTGTCTTGTAAAGCTCTGTCTCGACGGCTCCTGGTGAAATAATGGTCGATTTGATATTGTTTTCCCTTTGTTCTTGTCTTAGTCCTTCCATAATTGCTCTTACCGCAAATTTCGTACCACAATATACGGCAGAATCCGGATAGACAACATGGCCAGCTACTGAATCCGTTGAGATAATATGTCCTGATCCTTGTCCAACCATTTGAGGAAGAACAGCTGCAATCCCATTCAGTACGCCCATTACATTGATACCTAGCATCTCTTTCCACTCATCACGTTTTGCCTCAATTAGTGGTGCTGTCGGCATGATCCCCGCGTTATTAAAAAGTACATCAATTCTGCCAAATTCGGTAAGAGCTAAATCAATAACCTGCTGTACATCCTCATAACTTGAGACATCTGCCTTCTTATAGACGATGGATGCATCAGGAAGGGACTCTCTGATTCTCTTTAGATTTTCCTCTCTACGTGCTGCTAATACTAATTTAGCACCTTTATTCGCCAGTATTTTTGCCGTTGCTTCTCCAATCCCGCTAGATGCCCCCATAATAATGATCACTTTGTCCTGTATAGCCATCTCTAATTCCTCCCTTACTCATTCTCTGTTATCAATTAAAGCTTAGAATGATTCAGGCTAAATATCCAATACCTATATAAAATACACTCATATGCTTTTTGGGCATACCATAACTATTTTCATTTGAACACTAGCACCATACAAACACTATAGGATACTTGTAGATATAAATGAAAATGAGCCCGGTATCATTACCGAACTCATTTCATCAAACGATCTGATTCATATTTAATTTATCTATTTAAAGACGCTTCACAGATGAAAACAGCCTCTTAATGCTTTAAGGCTTTAAGGCTTTGACACTGATACAAGGAGTTCGTTATCACCGGAAATCACTGTCACTTCCGGCGGTAGAACCAGGTCTTTCACGAAGAGCGTTTCTCCAATTTCCATCGCGCTGATGTCCAGCTCAACTATAGACGGCAGGTCTTTCGGTAGTGCCTCCACTTCCACATATGGGTCTTGGATTTGCACAACTCCTCCCCACTTCGCTCCGGCAGGAACACCTACGATCTTGACCCCTAGCTTCGTCCGAATGATCTCATCGGTTTGAACAAGCTGAAAATCGACATGCAAAGGTTGGCGGGTTACTGGGTTCCGTTGAAGATCTTCTAACAGAACGATAAACGAATAATCATCTTCGATCTTCAGTTCAATAAAGCCAGAAGCCCCCTTCTTTATCCACTTTTCAAATTGTTTGGTGCAAATATGAATAATTTGATTGTCTGCGTTTTTCCCGAATACAACCCCTGGCAAACGCCCCTCCTGACGTAAATTTCGAAGTCCAGAAGGATTGAGTTGCGAACGTCTTTCGGTATGAATATATGTAGCCATGCTCTACCTCTCCTTTTCAATGAGTGATCTTAGCGCGCATTAGTAGCAGCCGTCGAACCGCCCCTGAGCGGGGACCAATAGAGAAACACAGCATCACAACCTCCATCCTTTTTCGGGTAGATAGTAATACATTAATGTAAAAAACCCATAAATATAGACGAAAGCACTCCGCTCTAGTGAGTGGAATGCCTATGGGTTTCACCAACCATACCATATGTTCTCATTTATGTCGATGAATTACTTAGTTAGATTATTGAACCTCTCTAAACGTATTAGCAGCATTAATGAACATGTCGCGTTTTTCATCCATCCGATTTTGAAGAGTCCAGAATAACAATTGAGTAAAGTTACCGTCGGTTTCTACAAGTGTGATCAGGTAACTAATTTTGATTTTGTCAATTTCACCACTTAGCTCGTATTGTACAGCTGGCTGTCCATTGACCTCCATTTCCTTGGGGTCTGTTAATGTGGCATTCAATAATATTTGTGACATGGAGTCAGTAACCGCTGTAGAATAATCAGTCAATGTGAAGTTATCGACAAAAGTATCCTTACTCTCACGGAGAACTATCATATATTCCTCTTGCTGCATACGTGAGGCTTGAATGTCAGCATCAGGAGACAACTCAAGTTCGTATGACATAGAAGCAGGAACCGTAATCTCTGCCTTCTTGTCATCAGTCGTCATTGTGGTCACTCCTGTATTCTTATCATCTTTGTTGTTAGGATCTGTAGATTTGGGGGGCGAAGTAGATGTAGACGCTGGAGTTGTTGGTGTTTCCTTTAATACCTTAAATGATTCAATCGCCTGTAAAAGCTCTTCTTTGTTAGCTTCAAATTTAGATTGTGTAGACCATGTAATAATTTGATAAAAGGAGCCGCCCTTTTCTATTAAAGCCACTAAATAATGCACTTTCACCTTCTGCGCCTCACCGGTAATCTCAAATAACTGAGCTTCAGAAGAATCCACATTTATTGTTTTATTGTTAGATTCCTCCGCATTAGTTATAGACAAGTCTATATTACTCATAAATACAGCTTTGAAATCGTCTAATGTAGCATCGTCCGCCATATTCGACTTTAGAAGAGCATTTACTATTGCATACTTTTCGTTTTTTCTTTCGGAAACTGCCAAAATGGCCTGTTCATTAAGAGCAGGGTCCTCTACCCAACCCTTATTCACAGTTAACTCGACCTGCCCGTCTTTAGAAGTAAATGTTTTCTCCTCTTTGTCACCACCAGATGTGTTATTACCGTTGTTACTTGAACTACAGGCCGAAATAAAAAGAACAGATAACAGCAAAATAATCAGTACCTTGCCGGTACTACGTTTACTTTGTTTTCTCAATTTGTTCTCTCCTCTTCCTTATGTATAATAAGTTACTCTTAAACCCCTTATTGATTGTCGAATCACAAATATGGTTTTTTAGTAAAAAATATGTAACTTCCTGACTTTAATGCATATCTGCCATCTGTCTGAAAGCCGAGTATAATTTCGACAACAATACAGCAAAATCCAGTCCAGGTTATTGTAATTGCAGGTAATGGGTTCGACTAGACCATTATATTAACTGCAACACGCATTTATACAGAATAAATTTTTGGTTTACTTAGATGCGGTTCACCGCGGCGTAACCGACTTGCGATGGCAATCAGCATCTGCAGTCAGCTCTGGGTGTCCCAGCAGGACCTTTTATCCTGAGCCGTACGGATCTTCCGGTACTCCTCGACGTCAGTAGAGTTTGTTGTTTTGTTACTTCTAAGTAGAAATTCCAATCGATGTGTTTTCATATTCTGCATTATTTAATGCTTTCAGAATAAAATGTGCAACGTCAGCACGCGGTATGGACCTTGCGTTTTTGGGTACACTTGTCGTAGATTCTCTGTACTTCCCTGAAAGGGGACGATTAGTTAAGCCCAAAGGTCTAACAATGGTGTAGTTCAGTCCATGTGCCACAATATCATCCGTAGCAGCCCTGTGATCTACTAGAGTATTCTTAAGCATTCTCATGATCAGTTTTCCGCTGATCCCTGGTAGCTCGTTATGTATCCCAGCAGATGCGGTATAGACGATTCGTTTGACATCATGCTCCTGCATGCCAGCAACAATATTTTTCGTCATCTCCTGGAGATCGGTTGATTTTTTCATTCCTTGATTAGAGCCTAAGCATGACACGACCGCATCATGACCAACAATTGCTGCTACGACTTCTGCTTGGTTGAAAGCATCTCCTTTTATAATTTTTAAATTATCGTGTGTAACTTCCAGCTTTGTTGGTGTCCGTACAAATGCGGTTACCTCAAAACCATTCTCTACTGCCTGCTTCACGACAGACTGACCTACACCGCCCGTTGCTCCAAAAACAATAATTTTCATAGCTCCTCACCTTTCTTTCCGATCGATTTTTTATACTTATTGGTAATATCCTATTAATAATAAATTAATACAGCTGCTTCGAAACCAAATACCATGAACGGTCATCTTCACTATAGCGGTATGAATGTTGTAGTTGTAACTCGAAACCTAAACATTGATAAATACGTAACATCCTCTGCTCAATCTCGTTTAATTTCACGTTACTACCTATCGTATAACCAAACCTCTCCTCCTTATAGTAGTTGTACCCTTTCATTTTCGCAAATGGTGGAAGCTCTTTCAAAACTTGCTTCATCATTACTTCCCCATCCACTTCTTTATAATCAAACGTTAAATAAATACCTCGGTCATATGCATTCATAGTCACATCATGATAAACCATTTCGAAAAATTCCCCGTTATAGCCGCTAAACCGCAACTTCGTTTTACCAAGCAATGTAGTATTCATAATAGTCATATACTGCTTGACGATGCGTGAAAAATAGTCGATATATGTATGTTGCTTTGCCATCTCTACGTTAATCATGCAATCCTCTTGAATCGACTGACGTAGAACTGAATTTTTAATTTTCGTCCGATCTCCTACCCAATAAAATGAGCGATTTTTGTAATCAAAACCCGCTTGATTAGGAATGGAAAATTCATATTTTATGTATATAGTATAAATGCTGTTTTGTATTGCTATTTTTTTTAACGTTTCTGCAATTACATTTGCAATTGAGGGTGTTAAATTGGTACTTCCAAGATAGTTATAAGCTATTTCTAACACATGTTCACTATCCACTAAAAAGTCGAACGTAGAAGTAATGGAGTTAATACTAAAAATAACTCCATTATTTTCCCCGTTTTTTGGTTTTACATTGATTGCTTCATTATTATGCAACTGATTTGGTACATGTTTAACTACAACCCAATCTGAATTCGAAAATTGCTTAAAAAAAGCTAATTCGATATCATTTAACGTTTTGTTCATTGTTGAATCTACCTCTTTTTATTATTGTTTATTATTAGATTTATCCCTATTTATGATACGGCTCCCCCCGGTTAATCTTCACCGCACGGTAAATCTGCTCCACGAGCACGAGACGCATCAGCTGATGCGGCAAAGTCATTCGCCCAAAGCTCAGACGCTGCTGTGCACGCCGAAGTACTGTATTCGATAACCCATTGCTGCCGCCAATTACAAAGACAATATGGCTTGTTCCATAAGTAGCAAGCTTATCAATCTCGGCAGCTAGATCTTCCGAACTCCACAGCTGACCATCCAGTGCTAACGCAATCACATGGGCATCACCTTTAATATGACCAAGGATCTTCTCCCCCTCACGGTCCTTCACATTCTGAATCTCGGCATCACTCATGTTCTCAGGAGCTTTTTCGTCCGGTACTTCAATCACCTGAAACTTGATATAAGGCGCAAGACGTTTTGCATACTCCTGAATGCCCTGTACTAAATATTTCTCTTTTAATTTTCCTACACTAATAATTTGAATAAACATCTTATTCCTACCTCCTATATAAAACGGCTTTTACCGCTATGTACGGACAATGCCTGCTGCTTTCCTCTTTATGCTCCGCTCATCTTCTTAATCCAATTACAAATTACCATCTACGTTATATATACAAGCAAAAAGAGCGCAAACTTCACGCTCTCCCCATGTTTACTATTCGACTATATCCGTGCGAAGCATGAACCTCTTAGACCACTAGGAACTCCGCGTTGTTATCACATTCTGAGCACTTTACCGGCGGGTCCCAGTCGGAGAATTCGGTTTCTTTCAAATCTACAATATCGGGTGCATCCTCGAATTCATCAACAAACTGGTCAATGGCATGCTCCACATGATCTTTACATACGGTGTACATTCACTCAAGCATCCTTTCTGTCTTTACCCTTCTTACGGCTGTGTCCTTATGCTTCAAGGCAAACGCCCTCACATATGGACATGCTCCTTCTCTTGTTCTACCACACCTGCGCTTGAAAAGAAACCCTTTATCCTTTTTCTCCCCTACAATGGGGTAGAATAGGACTTTTCATCGTGACCTTTGCTTCTGCCTGTGTGTAGCCTTCCCAGATTGAGTAACCTGCCATGCATGCTCAGAAAATAAAGAGCAAAAAATAAAAACGGCTTCCACCTGCCCGGGGAAAACCGTTTTCGCTCTGATGCTATTCATCTGGTTTATCTGTAAGCTTAGCGGAAACTTCCGTCAGCTCCCCATCACGATAAAACTTTATTTTGAGTTCCTCGCCAATTTTCTTCTTCTCATACAGGTGCTTACGCAGATCGAGCGTTGATTTAATTTTCTTTCCATCGAACTCCACAATGACGTCATTCATCTTAAGCCCCGCTTCGTCCGCTGGACCGGATGATTCAAGCACGATCACGCCCTCTTCAACGGAGTCAGGCAGCTTCATCTCTTCCCGCTGTTCTTTATCAAGCGGAGCATAAGGACTGGCTAGATCTACGGTGTATACACCAAGATAAGGACGAGAGACTTTTCCATCCCCCATCAGATCATCGACAATCGTCATCACATCATGCGTTGGAATCGCAAACCCTAGCCCTTCCACGCCCGTATCTGCAATCTTCATCGTGTTGATCCCAACCAAATTGCCCTCTAAATCAACCAAGGCACCGCCGCTGTTTCCTTCATTAATAGCAGCATCCGTCTGAATGACCGACTGTTCCCAGTCATATATTCCGTCCTGATTAATCGAGACCGGGATCTGACGATCAATGTAGCTTACAATCCCTCTTGTCATCGTACCGCCAAGTCCTAATGGGTTCCCAATGGCAAGTACAGTCTGACCTCGGCGCAGTTTGGTAGAATCTCCGAGCTCCACTGCTGTATTAATCCCGCTGCTATCAATGGACAGCACAGCAATATCACTGATTCGGTCTTTACCGATCAGTTCTGCTTCTTTGGATACCCCATCTACGGTTACAGCTTCTAGGTTCTCTCCACGATCGACAACATGATGATTGGTCATGATATATGCTTTTTTACCTTCAATTTTAAAAATAACGCCCGACCCTAAAGCCGAATCCGAAATTTTAGAACCCTCAACGTCTTTATGGCTCACAATACTTACTACAGCTGGACGCACCTTATCTCCCGCTTGCATAATTTGTGTCTCATAAGAGTCAGTCCCTCCGCTTGCATAAGAACTTTGTCCAGCAAAAGCCATTTGTGTATTCCCTGGATATACAATCCACGCAAATAAAGTCACAGATACAATGGCACTAATCACCGAGCTGATTACAGCAACCTGAATCGTTGAAAAAGTGGAAGATTCCGTATTCTTTACTGTCTTCGGCCACCATCTTTTGCGGCTGACTCTAATTCGATTTGGAAGATTTCCGGTCCGTTTTGATACTTTGGTGGAATAAAACTCGTCGTCAAACAATCCCATTGGATTCTCTCCCCTCGTATCACTTGCATCAAGACCGTTAACTGCCTTAATACGTGCTTATTTCTCTGTTCACATGAATAATGATTTATAAATTGCTACAAGTTTCATATCTTCTCTACTATAGTTAACCCATCTAAAACGAAAAAGTTTCGAAAAAAAGGGGAAGTAATCATTCTCTATAACATATATCACCATCATTTTACCGCTTTAAGCGCGGCAACGTAAATGGATTATAGACCTCATTTTTTATCCGAACCAACCGAAATAACAAGGTCTTTATTCCCATTTTTATACCAAGCTAAAATCCTAAAAAAGCTTCCTTAGCATAGCATGACCCTTCCTTCTCAAGAAACAAGAAAAAACAGGAATGTTTTTGCCCCTGTCTGACTACAATACAATTAAGAGCTTACTAGACTGGCTGAAAGTTTCATATAATTGGCTACTCAAATTAGAAGGAGGTATCACTATGAATCGTGTATACACAGCTATGGAAGAGGTAGGTCTTGTCGCCAAATTAGCAGATCTCAAAGAAGAACATTACCGCAACACGCTTGCGTTAAGCACCATCATTGAGTTGCTCATTGAAAAAAACATCCTTACCCGAGAAGAGGTAGAAAAAAAAGCTGCCGATCTCGACAGCTTTATGGAGAACTCACCTTATCCCACGGTGTAGGCCGGTCATAATACGTTTCACAAAGTTGGAATTCGCTATCCTTATAGAAGCATCCTCGTTCTTCCATTGCATTTCGTACCGTAAGTTTGGCGAGTTCCATCATATTATGATCACGGCTCAGATGAGCCAAATATACACGTTTTGTAATTCCATTCATCAGTTCGCTAAGGGCAGCACCTGCTGCTTCATTCGATAGGTGACCAAGGTCGCCCATAATCCGTCTCTTGGTATTCCATGGGTAACGTCCCATTCGCAGCATATCAATATCATGATTGGCTTCTAGTACCATGACATCTGCATCTGAGATCGCATCGCGTACTTTATCACTCATATAGCCAAGATCGGTTGCCACACTTAGTTTCTCTTTACCATCATAGAAAGAGTAGCCTACAGGCTCTGCTGCATCATGTGAAATACCAAATGACTCCACGCGAAGTGATTTAAACTCTGTTACCTCTCCGCTCTCCAAAAACCGAATGTTTTCCTCAGCGATTTTACCAATCGATTTTTGCATTGCTTTCCATGTGTTTGTGTTCGCATAGATCGGCAAATTATATTTTCGTGCTACTGCACCAAGACCCCGAATATGGTCTGAATGTTCA
Source organism: Paenibacillus sp. An7 (assembly GCF_009870785.1). Classification (GTDB taxonomy): domain Bacteria; phylum Bacillota; class Bacilli; order Paenibacillales; family Paenibacillaceae; genus Paenibacillus. Next base: position 58,264 of record NZ_WTWX01000012.1, on the reverse strand, counting down.
TGTGTAACTAAAATTCCGTCCAGTTGTGAACCCAGCATGTCCCGCTCTAGCATGAGTTCATCGATTCGCTTCGCACTGAGCCCTGCATCTATTAATAAAGCCGTATCATCATTACGAACGACTGTCGCATTCCCTGTCGAACCACTCGACAACACGGTAAAACGTATCCCCATAACTCATTACTCCTCCGGTTTTTCTGTCTTCGGACTAATCACCTCTCCGCTGATGCCCTGAACATAATAGGTCTGCCCACCTTCGAGCACAAATCTCCACGCAGGGGCTGCCACTTGGCTGTCCGAGTTAAACTCCTCACCATAATATCCAAGCGTGATATCCTGTACGACCGCTTCATTTGGTAAAAAAAGCTCCACCAGCGTACCAAGCGCCTTGGAAGCCGGAAGCACTTGTTGTTCCTCTTCAAATGTTGACATCTCAATCGGTGATTGCCGGTAAGCTGTTATTTTCTGATTTGAATAATATAATTCTAGATTCACATGAAAAAGAGGCCATTTTTGCTCCGCAAGCGGATGTAAAATAAATCGGTCTGAAGCATCCAGATTCGCAAGCGGGTCCAGTTTATACTGATTAATATCTGGAATTGTCTTTTTCAGCGCAGCCGCCATTTCTTTTTCAGTAAACACTAGTTTACTATCAATAGGCTGATCAAGCTGTACTATTCCTGCTGCCTTGTCTCCATTAAGATATCGATAGGTCAGCTTTGGCATAACAGGTGTGTCGCTTGGAATGGGCGCAAGAATCTGAATCCCCTTCTCTTCCATCAGTCGCTGTGTACTGTCACCAAGAGAAGCATAGTCAAGACTTGAGCCGGCCGATTCCCGTGCATCCACCCACAACTGATAACCGAGAACCAGGTTCAGCAGCAGAAAAGCATATATTAATACATTCTTGGCACGGCCAAAGTCCATCTTTTCACCTCATTTCATTATAGACCACCTGCAGAGGCCAGTCCAAGGGGTAACCACTTTTTACTTTGTATCGAGCGTCCTTACTTCCCCTGTACTCAGTTTAACAGTCCACACAGGGATGAGTTTCATTCCTGCCTCTGTCGGCAGTGGACGATAAGCGGGGTATACACTAACCACATCTGTATCTCCAGCGACTTCTTCAATCTGCTGTTCCAGTTGTTCCCCGTAAGGAAGCTGTACCATCTGCTTATCGACTTCTTCTCCCTCTCTTAAATAGAGCAGGGAACGTTCGTAAGTAGCAACAGACTCTTTCTGCACATCAAGATACATATGCTCAAATCCATACTGCGGCAGATCTAGGATCTGATAGCTGTCATAATAGGGAAATAAATTAATTTCCGTACTCTGATTCTCCGTATTCATGGTAAGCTGGTAAGTCCCGTTAAAACCGCCATATCGATTCACAAAATCAACCGCTGCAAGCACGTCTTTCGTCCGGTCTACTTCACTTGTCAGCACAGCTGCCGGGTCATTATAACTAATCCAGCGCTGGTTATATTTCACCTGCAAACTTCGCTTGCTGTCTGTATAGATTTCCGATCCATCTTTCTCCTGAATATTTCGCGTCATACTCGGGTCGAAGAATAGACTGCGCTGCATTTGTTCTACCGTATACTGACCTGTTGGAACCTCTACCTGGAGTACTTCGAGTGGTTCCTCTGGAATATAGTATCCGGCCTCAGTTAGCTGATAAGGAGTCCAGCCCGTCCCGAAATCCACATGCTGCAGTACATCCTGAACCGTTAAATCGACATCTGAGGCCTCATAGACAACATCCCCCCGAGCGCTGAAGAACAGAGCATGTACCTTGGGGTCTTTATCGGTAGTATAGATCCATATCTTATGAATCGTTTCTCCCTGAAAAAGAGGATCTGGATCAAGCTGCATAACCCGCTGCAGCAGCGATACAGGAATACCCCCATCAAACGATAGCTCCATGCCCCGATGCTTCTTCTTCAGTTCCTCCCAATCTGCAGAATCTACGCTCTGCCTCTCAAAATCACCAAAATTCCGGCCTTGGAGCCGTGAATAGATGAGCTGATAAAAGGTGGATTCCGGATAAAAAATCGTATGCTTATCCTTTCCCATATGAATGATCATCTGATCAGGAAATAATAGATTCTCTACTCGCTGTTCCTGACCCATATTCTCGGTCTTGATGTAGTTAGATTCACTATTCACTATGGAGTAACTTCCCGGCAGACGGTAAATAAGAAAATAACTCTGAACAAGACTGGCTGTGATCAGCAGTACTAATACCGTGCTTTTCAGACCTTCCTTCATGAATAGCCCCTCTCTTCCTGTACAAGAGGCAGAATGAACGTAACTCTTGTTCCTTGTCCAAACTCAGAGTCAAGTTCAATGTCGCCGCCATGTGCTTTGACGATTTCCCGGGCAATCGACAAACCAAGCCCCGTACCGCCCATACTGCGAGCTCTTCCTTTTTCCACACGATAGAATCTTTCGAAGATGCGTTCAATATCCTTTTTAGGAATGCCGATCCCGGTATCCTCAACCGATATGGCCACCCCTTTTTCTACAAGGGAAGCAGCCAAGGTGACACTCCCTCCCTCATTCGAATACTTGAGCGCATTAGATACCAGATTATCGAGAAGCTGATCGATCTGATCCCGATCCATAGGTACTTCCGGAACTCCCCGCTCTACAATGACCGCAATACTCATGTGTTTCTGCTGCATCTGGAATGAGAAGCGATCAGCCACCTCTTCCAGTACATCGATGATTGGAGTAAGCTGCTTACGAAGCGGGGCTTCACTAGAGTCAAGCCGTGACAGATGAAGGAGATCGGTAACCAGTCTGATCATCCGCTCCGTTTCATTTTGGATCACCCCAACAAAACGTCCTCCTAGTTCAGGATCTTCAATTGCTCCATCATCGAGTGCTTCTGCATAGCTTTTAATCGTTGTCAGCGGAGTTCTCAGCTCATGGGACACATTAGCCACAAACTCACGCCGTGATGCCTCAAGCTCCTCCTGTTCCGTCACATCCTGTAGCACGATAATAGTACCTGTTCCGCCATGCCCTCGCCGATGAACAGGGGTAAACGTAACCCGAATCACGAGTGATCCATCCTGACCTTGGGGGTGAATTTGTAAAAGCGTAGAAGCAGTAATGCCGCTCAGCATCGTCTCCGCTTCCTCCACATCAAGTCCGAGCAGGACAGCAAAATGCCTTCCGGTCATTGCAGATTCGTCGGCACCCAACATGAGACTGGCACGTTTATTCACGAGAATAATACGTCCAAGTTCGTCCGTAGCGACGACGCCATCACTCATATTAGCAAGGATCGAGGACAGCTTTTCTTTTTCCTCTTCATTCTCAGATAGTGCCGTTCGTAAACGGCTTGTCATATAATTAAAAGCTTTGCTGAGCTGCCCGATCTCATCGGTCCCATGCACCGGCATTTTAGTGCGAAAATCTCCTTCCGCAACGGCATTTGCCTTTCGTGTTAGTTCCTTAATCGGGGCTGTAATGGTATGTGATAGAATGACACCGAGCACAGCAGTCAGACCAAGCGCGATCATAACTCCGGATATAAAAATATTATTGATCCGCTCCATTGTTGTGTATAATTCGTTCATCGATGCCGCAATATAGACAGCACCGACGATTTTCCCTCCGGAGGAGACCGGCTTGGCTACTACTTTTTTACGTACATTATCTTCATCTATCACATTTTCTTCATTATCTCGAATTCCTTGCAGTGCACGACTAACCACGGTTTGTGTGTTTTTACGGCCTATGTAATTGTTGTGCGAGCTAAGGGTTGTTGTCAGCACACGACCGCTTGCATCAAGCACCTGAATCTCTGCACCGCTAATATTAAAAAGATTATTTACCAGTGTCCCTAGACTCTCGGTTCGTTCTTCACCAGCATCACCGTCTCCGGTTACAAGGGTTTCCGCTACAAGTACAGACAGCATTTCAGCACGTGCGTGTAAGTCTTCTGTAAAGTTGCTGGTCAGCGACGTTTTCATCGCACTAACAAAGTAGACACCAATCAGCTGCATTGCTACCAGAATGAGAAGTACATATACAATAATCAGTTTGGCTTGGACAGTACGAAAAAAAGAAGTCCACTTCATCTACAAAACTCCGCTCTTGGAACCTCGAATCAAATAACCAAGTCCTCTGCGTGTCACAATTGTTTCCGGTTTGCTTGGATTTTCTTCAATCTTCTCTCTCAGACGCCGAATCGTCACATCCACCGTCCGCACATCACCAAAATATTCAAACCCCCATACTGCCTGCAGCAAATGTTCTCTTGTCATCACTTTGCCTGCATTCTTGGCCATATAATAGAGCAGTTCATATTCGCGGTGGGTCAGATCAAGCGTTGCTCCGCCTTTGTATGCCGTATACATATCGGTATCAAAATAAAGGTCATGTAATTTCAGCCCCTGCTGTTCTTCTGCCGAAGAGGAAGTATCCACTTGAATCTGTGGTTTTTGTTGTCTGCGCATTTGCGCTTTTACCCGGGCCAGCAGCTCTCTTGTGCTAAATGGTTTCGTGACATAATCGTCCGCTCCAAGTTCCAATCCTAACACCTTATCAATCTCCGAATCTTTAGCCGTCAGCATAATAATACGGGTCTCAAGCTGTGCTCTTACCTCCCGGCAGACATCCATTCCGTCCTTACCTGGGAGCATTAAATCCAGCAAAATTAGATCCGGTTGTTCAGACAATGCAAGTTCCACGGCCTGTATGCCGTCAAAGGCACAAGTAACCTGATATCCCTCTTTCTCCAGGTTAAATTTAAGGATATCTGCGATTGGTTGTTCATCATCTACTACGAGAATCTTTCCTTGCATACAATCGCTCCGCTCCAACGTTTATTTTGTGAAAAAGACCTCGGTCTCATTTATCTGCTTAATACGATCTATTTTAACACACCTAAACCGGCAGATTCACTAGGTGAAAAGGTCTCCTTTCTCACACAAAAAAGCATGATCTGTCTCTATACAGACCATGCTTTCCTATTTTACGGCAGATATTTCATTGGATTCTGCGCAACACTGTCTTTTTTAATCTCAAAATGAAGGTGTGTGCCTGTCGAGCGACCGGTATTACCCATCACACCGATGGCTTCACCTTTCTCAACAATCTGTCCTACCTTCACATCGATGCTGTTTAAGTGTCCATACACGGTTTCGTAGCCATTACGGTGATTAATAATAATGACGTTGCCATACCCGCTTTGCTGCCCGGCAAAAGTAACGACTCCTTCGTCTGATGCTTTAATCGAACGTTCTCCGACAAGGTCAATTCCTTTGTGCTGTCTGCCCCATCGCTGTCCAAAACTACTGCTGATCACAGCATTCGATACAGGCCAGGTAAACACGCCGCTGCCTTCCCCGGTTACTTTCGTACCCTGTATTACAATCTCAGTTACCGAAGCTTCCAATACTTCTTGTCCAAGCCATTCTTCCTTAACGACTTCACCGTTCTCTTTGGTAATCCGATAGCTCATTTGTTTTCGTCCTGTTTTCCCTTCACGAACCACTTTGGTTACTCCTGATTTAAGCTCGTCGCTTTTACGAACTTCTACCTGCGGCTCAGTAATGACTTCTTCAACCACATGTTCTACCGTTGTTACCGTAAGTGCTGGTTTCAGTGCAAGAACAGTAATCTGCTGTCCGACCTTAATGAAGTCATTTCTAATGTCTGGATTGAGGGAACGAATTTCAGCTAGTTTCATTTGATGAGCCTTAGCTATAGAGGATAAGGTGTCTCCTTCTTTAACCTGATAAGGAAACTCTTCTTCCATTCCTTCGGTTAGAAGCTTTATCGCTTCCTCGTCTGTTAACACTTTATTTGGGTCAGCTGCCACTTCTCTTACTGCTACTTCTTCCTTAAGCTGTATAGAAGCGAGAGTAACCTGTTCTTCTTTGGCCTCCGCCGTATCTTCTTCTGATGAAGTAAAAGCAGCGACCGATCTCACTTTTAACCCAACATCTGAAGAATCAGCCTTTGCCTCGGCCGGAATATACATCTCTTTTACGCGCTCCAGAATCTGATCTGCTGTTTCTTGATCTTTTACAATTGCAATCACTTTGTCTCCTACTTTAAGTTCAGCGCCTTCCGCATAAGCCGTAATCATTCCATCCAGCTTAGCTAGCGTTTCTTCAGTAGTGATGCTTACCGGTTTACTCGTACGGATCTTCTTGAGCGAGATCGCCTCTGTATTCAGCTTCATAGTAACATCCGGGTATTTCTTCTCATATTCCTGTTTCTTCTGGTCGTATAGCGAGAGCAGCTCTTCTTCACTGGATAAGGTACCAATCAACTCATCCTTCACATATACGTTGTAATATGGAGTCGTGAGTAACTGATGACCGGCAAATCCTACAGATAGCATCATAAAGAAACCTGCTGCAGTAAGCAAAAACCATTTGCGCGGTTTCATAAAAAGCTTTTTAGTTAGGGAAACCGATGTATTCGTGTTGTCTTTCGAACTGCTCATGATTCTCTCCTTTATGGTTACACGCCTTAGGTATATTGTTATTGTCACCGGTGTATTATTTGTTATTAATGACATACTTATGAGTCATTTCATTCAATTTCATAGCTAAACTTCATATTTGTGTAAAAGTGTCAAAATTTTAACCTTTTGTCCACTTGTATACTCTATCATAGGTTTTCCTTCTCTAGCAACACGGGAAAACATGCCAAAAAACCCGCGACAAGCGCGGGTTTCCTGAACTTTCCTCTATTGTTCTGGTGTCAATATGGCCATAAGCTGCTTATACTCTTCTTCCGTTAGGTACTTCGCTATTACCTGCTCCATATCTTGCAGTTCTTGTTCTGTAATTCCATTTTCCATGTTGCTTGCTATGAGCTGCATCTCATCCGTTGGTATTTTATTCATCAATAAATCAAAAACTTCGGTCTTCTCTTCATTCGGAATGGTGTCCTTATATTTAGCCACATCATCGGGTGACATAACCACAGGATCCTTTGTTTCTTCTGGATTGTCAGTACCTTCATCAGGAACTTCCGCTAAATCAGGGGCTGAATCCTTGCCGCCACTCGAACTTTCAGGTGAGTTACTGCTCTGCTTATTCGCTGCACGATCCGGTGTCTTTTTCTGTTCCTCTGTACTTTTTTCACTCGTATTTTCATTCGTATTGCTAGAGTTCATTCCTAACGCACCTTGAAAAATAGAAGTTAGGCCTGTCGGCTGTCCCTCCCATGCAATATTAAAACTAGATAGCAGAGACTCTACATAAGATTGCACAATAAGACCTGTTGTCAGCAATGTAAGTGTACTTACCAGCATGACCGTTATTACTATTTTTCCGCACCATTTCAGCCATCTCATGATTTTATATGCCTCCTACTGATTAAATCACTCTCCGCCCTGCCCCTCTTTAGAGAAGTAGGAATTATAGAAGTGTATAAAATCAGTATTGACGCATGAGGCTCTATTCTATCCTTATTTCCTACCTCAATTTTTATGAAATTAATTCTTTTACTAGAAATAAAAAATAATCCTGCTTTTTAACGAAAAAAGCTCTCCACTTCAACTCCCTAATGAAAGGTAGTTAAAAGTAGAAAGCTTCTATTTAAATATTTAGATGATAAGCTCTGTCCTACTAGAGACTAAGCTCATGTTCTATTTTATATTATTCATAAATCGGCAGAATCTGATTCGTTTGCTCACGGTTGCGACCTACAGAGAAAATAGCAATCGGAATTCCTGTCAGCTCAGACACACGCGTTACATAATTACGTGTATTCTCAGGAAGGTCTTCTAATTTCTTAGCTGCTGTAATATCTTCGCTCCAGCCTGGCATCTCTTCATATACGGCTTCACATTCAGCCAGCATTTTCAGGCTAGCCGGATAATGGGTAATGAATTCACCGCGATATTTATACCCTACGCAGATTTTTACCGTATCAAGACCTGTAAGTACATCTAAAGAGTTCAAGGATAAGCCCGTAATTCCGCTGACACGGCGCGCATGACGTACAACAACACTATCAAACCAGCCCACACGACGTGCACGGCCTGTTACTGTGCCATACTCATGACCTTTTTCACGAATATAATCACCGACTTCGTTATTAAGTTCGGTTGGGAAAGGTCCATCGCCAACACGAGTCGTATACGACTTAGCTACACCAATAACCTCTTTAATCTTAGAGGGTCCAACGCCTGAACCAATACATACACCGCCTGCTGACGGGTTAGAAGAGGTTACGTATGGATAGGTACCTTGGTCGATATCGAGCATTACCCCTTGTGCACCTTCAAACAATACTCGTTTATTCTCATCAATCGCATTGTTAAGAACAACGGATGTATCGGTCACATAAGGACGAATGAATTCAGCGTACTCGAGGTATTGCTTCAGAATCTCTTCTACATCAAGCGGCTCGACACCGTACACTTGCTGAATGACTTGGTTTTTTTCTTTGACCATATGACGGAGTCTCAGTTCAAATTCCTCTGCATCCATGAGGTCTGCAATTCGGATCCCGTTACGAGCAGCTTTGTCCATATAAGCTGGGCCGATCCCTTTACGCGTCGTACCAATTTTATTTGGACCTTTGCGCTCTTCTTCCAGTTCATCGAGAACCATATGATATGGCAAGATGACATGAGCACGATCACTAATCACTAAGTTCTTCGTAGAGAATCCATTATCATGTATATACGTAATTTCTTTAATAAGTGCCTCTGGGTTTACAACCATCCCATTTCCTATGACACATGTCTTATCTTCATAAAAAACACCGGATGGAATTAAGCTGAGCTTAAATTTCTTATCGTCAATCAGGATTGTATGACCTGCATTATTACCTCCTTGGTAGCGAGCTACAACTTCCGCACTTTCTGCCAAATAATCGGTAATTTTGCCTTTACCTTCGTCTCCCCATTGTGTCCCCACAACGACTACTGTTGACATATTCATTCCCCCGTAAATGTAAATTACAAACTTTGTTTATTATATTCACTTGGCATTGTTGTCTTCATTCATAGTATTCGTAGCTGTCCATGGACAATTCATAAAACGTCAGAGTAGTAAAAAACCTGCATTCCTTCATTCTTAACGTTACAGATCATTAAATCTGTACGCTTGCTGCTAAAAGCAGCAATTCAAGTTTACCAGTCACCCAAAGCAAAGTCAAACATAAAAACGAACGATTATACACAACTTAAATATATTGTTCGTGATTAGATGTGGTTGTCCAAAAAAAATCCACTGTCCAGTGTAAAATAACACTAGTCAGTGGATCTCTTGTCCATCTATCTTACAATCCAAATGGATTACCCAGCAAAGGCATCCGCATGAACTCGCTCATAGTTTACGAACTTATTAAAGTTTTTCAAGAATACGAGTTCAACGGTTCCGACCGGACCATTACGCTGTTTAGCAATAATGATCTCGATAATATTTTTCTTCTCTGTATCCTGATTATAGTAATCATCCCGATACAAAAAGGCAACAATATCAGCATCTTGCTCGATGGAACCTGATTCACGAAGGTCACTCATCATCGGACGTTTATCCTGCCGTTGCTCAACACCACGACTAAGCTGCGAGAGCGCAATAACAGGAACGTCTAGTTCACGGGCAATTTGCTTTAGGGTACGAGAGATTTCAGATACTTCCTGCTGACGGTTCTCGCCGCTCTTGCCGCGTCCCTGAATCAGCTGGAGGTAATCGATCACAATCATACCGAGGCCCTTTTCCTTTTTAAGACGGCGACATTTAGCCCGAATATCCGCAACGGTGATTCCTGGAGTATCATCAATGTAAATCTCTGCTTCCGATAAAGCAGCAATCCCCATTGTCAGCTTGGACCAATCGTCGTCACCTTTAAACTCCCCGTTACGCATGACATTCGCATCGAGGTTAGCTTCTGCACAGATCATCCGCTGTACCAGCTGAGCGGCTGACATCTCGAGACTAAAGATAGCTACCGTCTCATTTGCTCTTACCGCTACGTTCTGTGCGATGTTGAGGGCAAATGCCGTCTTCCCTACAGAAGGACGTGCCGCAACGATAATGAGGTCATTTCGCTGAAAACCACTCGTCATTTTGTCCAAATCCACAAAGCCGGAAGGAATCCCTGTTGTATTCCCCTTGTTCTGATAAAGGGTTTCTACTTTATCAAACACTTCCATGAGCACATCTCTAATGGCAATAAAGCCGCTGCTGGATCGGCGATTAGAAATCTCAAGGATTTTCCGCTCGGCATCACTAAGCATTCCTGACACATCTTCTCCGCCAGCATACCCTTCACTTACAATGGTAGTTGCTGTTCGAATCAATCTGCGGAGCATCGATTTTTCTTCAATAATCTGCGCATAATAATCCACATTAGCCGCTGTTGGGACAGCTTGTGCCAATTTTGCAAGGTAACTTACCCCACCGATATCCTCAAGCTGCCCTTTATCCTGCATAAGCGAGGTGAGCGTGATAAGGTCAATTGGCTGGTTATCTTCACTAAGCTGAATCATGGATTCATAGATTAACTGATGAGACTTGTCGTAGAAATCTTCAGTCGATACCCGCTCCATAGCGGTAATCAAAGCCTCTGCTTGTAAAAGAATAGCACCTAGAACGGCCTGCTCTGCTTCAAGGTTTTGCGGTGGAACCCGGTCGAAATAAATCTCGCCGCCCATCTTATTCCTCCGTCACTTGGACCTTGAGCGTGGCTTTGACATCCGGATGGAGTTTAACACTCATCTGTGTAACCCCAAGGGTACGAATCGGTTCATCCAGCTCGATTTTCCGTTTATCAATCTTATAACCTTGTTTACCCAGTGCTTCAGCGATCTGTTTGCTTGTAATAGCACCAAACAATTTACCGCCTTCACCCGCTTTAGCTTTCAGTTCCACCGTTACAGTTTCCAACTTTTCACCAAGTGCTACAGCTTCTTCTTTTTCTTGCTGTTTACGTTTCTGTTCCGCAGCATTTTGGTTTTCTAGAACTTTTACGTTACCATCTGTTGCCGGACGCGCAAGTCCTCTTGGCAGCAAGAAGTTTGATGCGTAACCTTCAGACACCTCTTTAACTTGACCTTTTTTCCCTTGACCTTTTACATCTTTTATAAAAATGACTTTCATTCGAACAACCCCTCTTCCTTCTCGATTTCAGAAAGTACATCTAACAAACGTGATTCTGCCTCTCTAATCGGCATGTCTAGCTGAACAGCCGCATTCGTTAAATGACCGCCGCCTCCAAGTCGTTCCATAACAACTTGAACATTCATTTTACCAAGAGAACGGGCACTGATGCCAATTAATCCATCTGGACGTTCACTAACAACGAAAGAAGCAACGACATCGGTCATATTAAGTAATGAGTCTGCCACCTGTGCAATGAGCAACTGTGAAATTATCTGTCCTTCTTCGGTAACAGCTACTGCAATATGCCCATGAATCATTTTAGCATGTTTTATGATTTCTGCTTTCGCAATATATTCCTGGAGATCCTCTTTGAGCAAACGTTGCACCAGAATGGAATCCGCACCAGATCGTCTTAAGTAACCTGCCGCTTCAAACGTTCTTGAACCCGTATGAATTGCAAAATGTTTCGTATCCACCGTAATCCCTGCCAGCAGTGCCGTGGCTTCCAGTGGTCTGAGCTGTAATTTATCATGAATGTACTGTAGCAGCTCTGTGACGAGTTCAGCAGCTGAGGAGGCATATGGCTCCAAATAGATCAGCACTGCATCGTTTATAAATTCTTCTCCTCTACGGTGATGGTCGACCACCACTACACGAGAAGCCTCTTGTACAAGTCTAGGTTCGATCGTCATGGATGCTTTGTGTGTATCGACGACGACAAGCAAGCTGTGCTCTGTGATCATCTGCTGTGCTTCTTCCGGTGTAATAAACGAAGCCCCGACCTGCTCGTCTTTATACACCTGCTCCATCAATCGTTCAATCGATGGATTCGATTCATCGAGCACAATGTAGGCATCCACATGATATAGATTAGCAGCTTTCCATATCCCAATGGAAGCCCCTATCGCATCCATATCTGGGATTTTGTGCCCCATAATAAAGACTTGGTCGCTCTCTTGCATGAGATCACGCAGAGCATGCGCAATAACCCTTGCTCTTACCCGAGTTCTTTTTTCCACGGCATTGGTTTTACCGCCATAAAAAGAAAGTCGCTGACCCGCTTTTACTGCAGCCTGATCCCCGCCCCGCCCAAGCGCCATATCGAGACTGGACTGAGCAAGCTCCCCAAGCTCACGAATGCTGTCTGAACCGTAGGCAAGACCAATACTGAGCGTCATAGGAACCTTCAAATCGGCTGTCATCTCCCGAATATCATCGAGGATAATAAAGCGACTCATCTCAAGATCCTGCAAGGAATTATGATTAAGAATCATTAGATAACGTTCTGAAGACAAACGTCTTAGATAGATATTGAAGTCCTTAGCCCAGGAAGTAATCTCACTTGCTGCACGAGCAGTTAGGGCAGTGCGCTGCTGGTCATCCATGCCTTGGGATGCTTCATCCAGATTATCCAGCATGATAATACCAAGCGCTATTTTTTCTTTCTCATATTTATCCCGAAGTGTTGCAAGCTCAGTTGTCTCATAAATGTAGATCAGCCGCTCTTCTGGATAATGTCTTAGATCATATACTTGTTCATTCATCCGATATTCAAATTGGATATCATGAGGATGATCCTTATGATGATCCTTTTTGTCTTTGTCTTTTACCTTAAAGGGCAGCTGTGGAAAAAGGGTCGCCAGATCACTGCCAATCAGTGTTTTCTCACCAAACATACGAGAGACAAAGCGATTGTTCCACTCGATAGAATGGTCCTCGCTGTATAGAACAATCCCAAGCGGCAAGTTGCTGACGACTTGTCCTTCTACCCTTTTAATACGTAGATTTAGACCGCCTATATACTGATTCAGCTCTCTTCTAAAATCAAGTTCAGCTTTGACCATTACGAAACCAAGAATGGCCACAAGGACAAGACAGACAAGACCAAGCGGCCAATTATAGGCAACAAGAAATGCATCCAGAATGAGTAAAAGAGCAAACGCCCAGACGGTCTGGTATCCGTGCCAGCGTTTTAAAAGAAATTTAGGCATTAAAAATTCATCCTATCGTTTTGGTCTGGAAATGGCTTCACGGAGTGGAAAAGCAAGATCAATAATCCCGATAATCCGCATGGGTCCAATCAGAACCGTCGCTGCTGCAAGCAAGAAGGGCAGTATAGGATGCCATTTTTTTGTATGAGCAACATAGAAGAAGAAGCCGACGGCTTGAATCATAAAACAGAAATTAATCAGCGGAACGAAATTAAGAGCAATTATCGTCATAAAGCTAGATCCCGAGCCATCTGCAACAAGTTGTAGAATAATACCTATAAAATAATACCAAATTAAAGCTTTTGGTAATCTCCACTCTCGTGCAGGCTTTAGTCTTGGTACATGAACGCCAAGTCGACTAAGCACCGGACGAGCAATAGAGTGTGTTATGGATGCCATAATAAAGGAAGTGACAATCAGAGCGAACGGAATCATCTGTACCGTTGTTGTTTTAATACGCTCTGCCATTTCTTCATCTATCACGAGTCCATTGGTGAGTGCATTGTTACCACCGGCTTCGGTCACCGGAGTGAGTGTGAGTGTAACAACATCCTTCATATATCCTTGAAAATCAAACTGAAAAATAGTGGTGCTAATCAGCAGCAACAACAAAAATTCAGCAAGGATCGTACCCGTACCTGCCATAAGTGTATTCAGTGCCGGCTTTTTCTTTTTGTAGAAATGTCCCATAACAATAGCTGGTATCAAAAAGAAAATCGATAACAGCAAATAAAAAGGCTCTACAATGAAAGCAATCAGAGCCACAGGGATAATATGCAGGCAGAAGGCTTTCAAGCTCAGTGAGCCGTACAGAATCACCCCAGGCAGAATAATTAAAAATACACTAATAGCTGTCAGCGGCGGAGTCAGTAGTGATAACAAAAGCACAAGATAAACTATACTCCATATAGCTGTTGACCAGCGAAATTTCAAATGTTTTCACCTCTTACGCATATGATCTTCGAGAGCAGAAATATCTTTATACCAGTCTTCAAGCTGGTGACCTTCCTGTTTGTGTTTTTTCAGCTTATCGATGAGCAGATCATCCATATCTTTAAAAGAAATCCCAAGCCTTCTCCCCAGGATATAACTGCTCATGATGAGACTTGCAAGACTATCGCTGATTCGCGCTGTGCTTCCTTCCCAAAGCGCTTTAAACAAACGTGACACTTGATCCAGCATTTCCGTTTTAAGCCATTCAATCACTTTCGCGCGTTTCGCTACATCCAGTTCTTTTGGCATGCTCATGATCGTCACACTCCCGTGAAAAGCTTTATTCTCCATTATAGCATAAAAGGGAATATCCATAAAAAGGACTGCTCGGAATCTCTTGTATTAAAAATGAGACCTTTTCCTCTATTTTAACCTGAATTCGTATTAAGGGATTCTTTCTCCACCATATTTTCGCAATATTCAATAATTTGACTACGACGTACAATCCCAATAAACCGATCCATATCATCGACGACCGGCACAAAATTTTGTGCTTTTGCGAGATTAATTAAATCCCCCATGTTGGCATTAATGGAAACAGGTTTAATATTTACTCGCAGGGGTACATCCTTAAGATAAAATTTTGAAGCGTTTTCAAATGTAATCTCCCCCTTAGAATTCTTCATATGCCATAGAAGATCTCCCTCTGTTACTGTCCCTTTGTATTTTCCGTCTTTAGTCAAAATAGGAACTGCAGTAAAGCGGTGATATTCCATCCGTTCAAGAGTCTGTCTCAGCGTTGCATCCGAGGTAACTGTTGCTACCTCCTGTTTGGGCAGCAAGAAAAAAGCAATATTCATAACTAAACACTTCCTCCTTATGTTAAGGCAATAGTAAAGTATTTGTATCTTTTACATATCGCGGGGTTACTTCTTACTTACTACCATTATATTCTCATAAGACAACAAAATCAGCACCAGACTTAAAGAAATAATCGTCCAGTGCTGATCTTACGTCCACCTATTCTGTATCTTTACTCTTTATATCGTCCGTGTTCGGTTTCATTAATGTCTCTGCCGTCGTATTTGGATCGAGCCAGTTACTAATCAGCTCTTTAGCATATGCCAGATAATCTTCATCTACGTCATCATAGAAGATCCCATTCTTTCTTACCCCTTCACCCATAATAGTGAAACTAGAAATTTCAGGGTTGCTCTGAGTAAGCACTTGTTTAGCTAGGTTGATAATAAAAGAAGGCTGCATATTGGTTTGGAAGTTATCTCCCATAATATCAAACAGTTTCGGTATATTCGAAATTTGGCTAAGACTCAGCATTTTGTTGGCAACTGCATTTAAAAAGATCTGCTGACGCTTTGTCCGGTTGAAGTCACTGTCTTCGCGATAACGAATGTAATAAAGTGCTTCCTCTCCACTATACAGCGGCTTACCACCTTCAATCGTAAACTGTACGTGATTTGGATTTTTGTTGACGATATCTTCTTCAATCGGAAGTTCAATACCGCCAATCGCGTCGACAACTTCCTGAATGGCTGTAAAGTTTACCGTTGCATAGTAATCAATTTCCTTCTCCAGGAAATTTTCTACGGTGTTAATTGACATCTCCTCTTCCCCAAATGCAAAAGCATGAGTGAGTTTATCATAATCATCTTCACCGTCTTTATTTGAATCGTGTCCTATGATTTGTACATACGTATCACGGGGAATCGAGACAAGCAGGACTTTTGATTCTTTAGGACGAACCACCGAATAAATAACGGTATCGGAACGACCTCGCGTTTTCTCATACGGTCTTGCATCCGTTCCTAGTAACAGAACAGAAAATGGCTTTTCTTGATATACGATAGGCTCGGCATTAGCTTCACCTCTATATGATTTCTCGAGCTGATTTTTTATAGTATCGGATAAGAACAAATCAAATGCTGCAAGAGCAATTTTTTGTCTAAAAGGATAGGCTACCGCGACTAATACAACAAGGGTTACAAGCGTGATCAGTAAACCCTTTTTTTTATTGCGTTGCTTTCTTCTTGATCTAGATCTCATTGGTTCATTCCTTCTCTTAGTATGGGGGCTGCAGTCCTATTTTCTATTTTAGTAGGCACTAGAGGTCACAGGAGACAAATCACTCGTAATCATTCTTTCTATACGGAACTGCCTCACTCTATAATGTCCTATTATTTTTTATCGTGCAACTTGTACATTTTGCTATATTACCATATTAATCTGTAAGACTGCACCATGCAAATTGTCATATTTCTCCGTGTTTTGTAACCTTTTTGGTTTATTTCTAGGAAATAGAGAAGGGTTTCCCTAACATTTTGAATTAAAAAGAGGGTCTTTGAATAACTTGAAGCCACGTTGAAGCCCAGTTTTGGGTCCACTCTTTTGCACTATAGGAGTGAGCAAATCCATAGTCAAACAATTGCTTGGCTTCTTCAAAACGCTGTTCTTTAGTTTCTGCTCCCATGATAATAGCAATCAATCGTTGCCCGTTCTTTTTCACCGTACTTGATAAGCAATAACCTGCATCTTCTGTATAGCCCGTTTTAAGACCGTCTGCCCCGCTGTAAGCATATGGACCCTTTACATTGTCCAGCATCCAGTTAGTATTGCTCATATATAATCCTTTGTTTCTTAATTCAACTTGAGTCTGGCTTGAAAGTTTTAAAATTTGAGGATGTTGTTTAATAAGGTGAGCAGAGAGTTTAGCAACATCTTTTGCCGTCATATAGTTCTCAGAGGGTCCACCAGATAAAGACGAAGAACCTGTCGCATTATTATATTTTGTATGTACAGACAGTCCTATAGACTTCGCTCTTCTATTCATTTCTTCTACAAAACGTTCTTCAGAGCCAAATGCATGCTCTGCTAGAGCAATCGTTGCATCATTTGCGGAATAAACAGAGATGACCTTAAGTAGTTCGTTGACTGTGAATTGATCATTTTCATTTAGAGATACATTAATACCAGCTGATGTCGCAGCATGTTTGCTGATCGTTACAATGTCACTTCTAGAAATATGTCCGGCATTCATTTCGTCCAGGATAATAAGCTGTGTCATTAATTTGGATAAGCTTGCTGCAGGCAAAGGGTGATCCCCATTAGAACTAACGATAACCTCACCTGAAGAAGCGTCCATGAGCAGGGCAGCACTAGATTGAATAGATGGTTTTCCTACTAAGCTTTCTGGCCTTATACCTATAAATATGACAGCGATGAGAACAACCAGTATACTGCTTCGCAAGATCCATTTCTTCATCTCTACTCCCCCATTCATTTTATTTTTCAAAAAAATTCGATTTTACTAGCAGAATATCCTTATCTATGTAACCAATCTATCGTTCTAATCTTTATTAAACCAATCTATATAAGTATAGACGTAGAAAGTAAGGTTTTTGTCTGCATTTTTCTATATTTTTTAAAAAAATAATGAAAGGGAGTTTATTTTTATTTCTTTGTAACCAAAACACAGCTTTTCTACACTTTTATAGTGTAAAAAAGCTGTGTTTGTGGTACGGCGCCTGAGCACTGCCAATAATCAGTGCAGTAAATGATTTCTATTTTAGAATTCAATATATTTATGCATAGTGACATGCCACATAGTGATCTGAACCTACATTACGGTACTCCGGAACCTCTTGCTTACAACGATCCGAAGCAATAGGACAACGAGTATGAAATTTACAACCTGAAGGTGGATTTGCTGGACTCGGGATATCCCCCCTAAGCACAATGCGTTCTCTTTTCAGTGTCGGATCTGGAATGGGCACCGCGGATAGTAGAGCTTTTGTATAGGGATGAAGCGGATTGCGGAACAATTCATCCTTACTAGCCATCTCTACCATGGAACCAAGATACATAACACCAATTCTTGTGCAGAGATGCTCTACTACACTGAGATCATGAGATATAAACAGATATGTCAGCTGTTTCTCTGCTTGCAAATCACTAAGCAAATTAATGATCTGAGCCTGAATCGATACATCCAGTGCAGAAACCGGCTCATCTGCCACAATAAAGTCTGG
Source organism: Paenibacillus sp. An7 (assembly GCF_009870785.1). Taxonomy (GTDB): domain Bacteria; phylum Bacillota; class Bacilli; order Paenibacillales; family Paenibacillaceae; genus Paenibacillus. The sequence goes on along the minus strand of NZ_WTWX01000012.1, from coordinate 40,205 downwards.
GTTTAGAATGAGTGCACGCGCAATTCCAATCCGCTGACGCTGCCCGCCTGAGAACTCATGCGGAAAGCGATCATAATGATATGCAGAGAGACCGCAGATACGCAAAGTTTCTTCTACGGTAGCTCGTATCATCTTTCTAGGAATTAATTTATGGTCCAGCAGTGCTTCGCCAATTGCATCGCCTACCTTGATCCGGGGATTCAGTGAACTGAAAGGATCTTGGAATACGATCTGCATTTCCGGCCGAATGGATCGCAGTTTCTCCTTAGATAAGGTATGAAGATCCTGTCCTTTAAAAATAACCTTACCCGACGTTTTATCATTCAGTCTAAGAATGGTTCGGCCAATGGTACTCTTACCACAGCCAGACTCTCCTACGAGTCCGAATGACTCTCCTTTATAGATAGTAAACGATACATCGTCTACTGCTTTTACATCACCCACACGACGCTGAAACACGCCGCCCGTAATCGGAAAGTATTTCTTTAGATTCTGTACTTCAATCAGCGCTTCTGTCATCGTACCATTGCCTCCTCCTCATAGAGCCAACATGCGACTTTATGTCCTTCTTCATCTCTACGCAGTGGAGGCTCTTTCTCGCGGCATATGTTCATGCAAGACTCACAGCGATCGTGGAAATGACAATTCTGCCCGAGTTCAACTGGGTTTGGCACTTGGCCTGGAATAGAATATAGACGTTCCTGTCTTTGATTAATAATCGGCTTAGCCTTAAGGAGTCCTTTGGTATATGGATGTTTTGGTGCTTTAAATAGTTCAAATACCGAAGCTTCCTCAATTACTTTGCCTGCATACATAACGACCACATAATCAGCCATTTCCGCAACAACACCTAGGTCATGGGTAATGAGCATGATGGAGGTATTAAATTTCTCTTTGATATCACGCATCAGATCAAGAATTTGTGCTTGAATGGTTACATCAAGTGCAGTCGTCGGTTCATCAGCAATGAGCAGCTTTGGATTACAGCTTAGTGCAATGGCAATCATGATCCGCTGACGCATACCGCCGCTCAGTTCATGTGGAAAAGAGTCTACAATTTTCTCAGGGCGAGAAATCCCAACTAGACTAATCAGTTCAATCGCTCTCTTGCGAGCTTTCTTCTTATCCAGCAGCAAATGAATCATTAGCGGTTCACTGATCTGCTCCCCGATCGTAAGTACAGGGTTTAAGGAAGACATCGGTTCTTGGAAAATTATCGAGATATCATTACCGCGAATTCGGCCCATATCTCTTTTATTGAGCTTAAGAAGATCTTTACCTTCAAATAAAATCTGTCCCCCAGCCGGTTCTACCTCTAATAAACGCATCAGTGACATTGCCGTTACGCTTTTTCCACATCCGGATTCACCAACGACGCATACAGTTTCGCCTTCGCGAATCGTAAAGCTTACATCATCAACCGCTTTCACGATCCCTGCGGATGTATGAAAATGCGTTTTTAAGTTACGGAATTCTACTAAGTCTTTTGCCATCTTCGCATCTCCTACTTTTTCATTTTAGGATCGAGCGCATCGCGTAGCCCGTCACCAATCAAGTTAATCGATACTACGGTAATCAGAATACACATGCCTGGCGGAATCCAGATCCAAGGTCTTTTTCGGAATTCAATCAGTCCATTCGCTTCAGAGATCATATTGCCCCAAGATGGGGTTGGAGGAACAACACCAAGCCCTAGATAACTAAGGGTAGACTCAGATATAATGGCACCTGCGACTCCAAGCGTTGCTGACACGATAATAATGGGAACGGTATTAGGCAGTAAATGTCTAAAAATTTTGCGACGGTCACGAAGACCGAGTGCTTCAGTAGCCTGCATAAATTCCTGTTCTCGCAGCGTCAGAATCTGACCACGAACCAAGCGAGCCAGATACGGCCATGCGAGAATCCCCATAATAAGCATTAGATAATAAATTCGATCCTTAGGATCAACTTTCATATCAGAAAGAACTGCCCCTAAAATAATAAGAAGCGGCAAAGACGGTAAAGACATAAAAATCTCACAAATACGCATAATAACCGTATCCACAAAGTTTCTATAAAAACCAGCCAACGCGCCCATGATAGAACCTAAAATTACAGTGATTGCAGTAGCAATGATACCTACCATAATAGATACACGACCTGCTAACATTACACGAAGCAGAATGTCTCTTCCGAGCTTGTCAGTCCCTAACCAGTGCTCCGCATACGGAGCTTTATTTTTGTCAATTACCTTGTAATCATTTAAATTATATGGTGAAATCATGGGACCAAATATACAAATAATGATCATTAGTACTAGAATAAAAAGTCCACCTACAGCAAGCCGATTACGGGTAAAACGACGTACTGCTACACGCCATGGGGAATCTGGCTGCTTAACTGGAGCTTGAACATTCGTATTTAATGGTGCAGCCTCTATTGACAATGAAATCTCCTCCTACTTTAAACGTATTCTAGGATCAGCAACCCCATAGAGAACATCGGATAGCAAAGTTCCGAGTAATGTAAGAACCGCTAAGAATATAGTGAATCCAAGCATAAATGGATAATCTCTCATCGTAATCGATTCCAGATAAACTTGTCCTACACCAGGCCAAACAAAAATCTTCTCTAATATGATTGCTCCTCCAAATAATCCTGGAAGTTCTAGACCCATTAACGTAATCGCAGGAAGCATTGCATTTCGAAGTGCGTGTTTGAAAATTACCGTTCTTTCCTTCAGACCTTTTGCACGGGCTGTACGAATATAATCCTGACGTATCACCTCCAGCATACTCGTTCTGAAATAACGCGTTAGTGATCCTGTACTGAGCATGGTGAGCACAAGAACAGGCATAAACATATGATTAGCTACATCTAAAATATAATCCCATGTAGAACCAGGTTGGCCTGCTGTTGTCATTCCTCCTACAGGGAATAGTTTTAAATCAACAGCTAGGAATTTAATTAAAACGAGTCCTAAGAAAAAAGAGGGTAGTGACATACATAAGAATACAAAGAGTGTAACAATCTTATCGAAGAATGAGTATTGAAATTTGGCTGATAAAACTCCTGTAAGAATAGCTATAATCCAACTAAACATAAGACTAAAAAATGCAATGATAAATGAATTCCATACATAATCTCCAATTACATCAGTAACGGGTCTTTTATGTTGAAGTGAGTCCCCCATATTACCGGTAATCATATGTCCTACCCATGTGAAGTACCTATCAACGACACCTTTATCGAGACCATATATCTCTCGTAATTGCTGAGCCTTTTCCGCAGTCATATTCGGATTTTGCTGAGCTGTAATATAGTCTCCTGGAATGAGTGCTGTAATTGCAAAAACAATTATGCTGATTCCGATCATCGTCGGAATCATCTGCAGCAGCCTCCGGATAATGTACTGCTTCATAATATTCCTCCCGGATTATAATTGGATAAGCTCAGCTCTTTAATGAGCTGAGCTTATCATAATCATGCAGTTAAATTATTGTGCGAGTTCGGCTTGATAAAGAGAATATGTGAAGTCTTTATAAGGAGTAATCTCAAGTCCAGTTACACGACCATTAACAGCCCAAGCATCTCTTCTTTGGTACATCAGAATATCAGGGATATCTTTGTTCAGCTCTTGGTAAGCCTGTGCATAGATTTCTTTACGTTTGTCTGGATCAAGTTCTTTTTTACCTTGTTTCATCAACGCATCATAAGCTTCGTTAGAGTATTTCACGCGGTTTTGTGCTCCGCCCGTTGTGTATACTGTTCCATCTGGATCTGGAGTAAGTCCCCATGCCATGAAGAACATATCGAAATCGCCCTTATCTGTTTTATCAAGGATTGCATTAAAATCAAGTTTTTCTGCATTGAGCTTAATTCCAAGATCTTGATAGTTAGCAGTCATTATCGGCAAGATAGCATCAACTACTGGGTTATCAGCAGTACCAGAGAAATCGATAGTCAGTTTCTCACCGTCTTTTTCACGAGTACCGTCTGCACCTACTGTCCATCCAGCTTCATCTAGCAATGATTTTGCTTTTTCTGTGTCGAATGCATAAGCTTCAATTCCTTCGTCTGTATAAGCCCAAGATTGTTTAGATTGTGGAATGTTAATTACGTCTGCAAATTTACCGTAAACGGCTTCCACAATTTCAGCACGATTCAAACCATATACCAATGCTTGACGAACTTTAGCGTCTTTAAATTTCTCTTTTTCATGGTTGATACCTACATATCCATAACCATTGGTAGGGAAGACATTAATGTTCAAGAAACCATAGGATTGAAGTTCCTCAATGTTATCTTCATTTACAGTTACCATATCCATATCGATCTCGCCTGTGTTAAGCATAGCAAGTTTAGTTTCATCTGTAGTTGATTTGTAAATTACATTTTTGATTTTCGGTGCACCAGCGAAGTAGTTTTCATTTGCTTCAAGTATAACTTGTTGTCCTGGTTGGAAAGATTTCATAATATACTGACCAGAACCTAGTGGCTTGTCGTTCAATGCTTTTACAGGTTCAACGTTACCTTGTTTGTAGTCTTTACCGTAATAAGCTTCTGGAAGGAAAGTTATTCCACCTAGGAAGTCTTTAGTAAGAGCTGTAACTTCAGTAACTTCTACTTCTACAGTATTCTCATCTACGATCGTCACGCCCGAGATTTCGCTAGCTTTACCATCGTAATAATCTTGTCCGCCCTTAATCATGTAAGACAATGCATCAGAAGGTCCATCATAACTCTTGTCATGAAGAACTTTTAGAGAGAAATAGAAATCATTAACCGTCACTGGTGTTCCATCTGTATAAGTCACACCCGGTTTTAGTTTGAAAGTATATTTCAAACCATTTTCACTAACATCAATGCTGTCTGCCAAATGAAGAGAATATGTTCCATCACCATTTATGGTTTGAAAACCATCAAATAGGATAACGTTAACCATATCATCATACGCAGAATCTTGGAAAAGTGGGTTAAATACGCCCTTAGGAGAAGTTACCCCTACAATCAAAGTATCCTTACGTTCTGTGGCAGTTGGTGGATTTTGTGACATGTCTGTTGCTTCAAACAACCCATCATTCTGTGTAGCATCTTCAGCAGGTGCTTCTGGCGTCTCTGGTGCTGGTGTTTCTGTGTTTGGTGTTTCCCCCGGAGTTGGTTCTGCCGTTTGTCCGCCAGCGCATGCTGCAAGTACCGTTACCAGCATAAGCATGATCACTAGCAATAACGAAAATCTTTTTCTCATGAAAATCCTCCTCGTAAATTTCTATAAATGCTTATAAATTATCAGGATAAAATATATGAAAATTATCCATGAATAATTACAGAGTTACTAAATTTGTGAAGTATTATCATGTTGCTAGAGAAACAAAGTAGGGCAGGAATGATGAATAAATAAGTGGTGAATACGAACTAATAAATGGATTGCATTTATACGAATCTAAATATGTAGAGTATCCTTGGTGTGAGGTTATAATGAATAATAAAAAAAGCGGAAATCTAGTGCTAGAGATGCATACTTTTAGACCATCGGTCAATAAATGTAATATCATCCTATTAATTGGTATTAAATAATTTATTTAATGATACGTGTAAATTTTACTAACGTCAATGTTTTTTTACATTCCATTGATATTTAACGTTTATTTCTGTTTATAAGGGGTAAGAGTTTAATTATTTCAAAGACGTACTGATTAATAGATGACAGTATATTGTTATGCTTAATAAAAGGATTGTCTATATATAACATATACATTACACATAAAATGGTAAATAAATATTAGTGTGAGTAAACATAACGCCTATTAAATCAAGATTGGATGGTTCTAGCGTTATCGTTCAGTAGAGGATGAAGTAAAGATATTTTAACGAATCGTGGTTACATGATTACTTTTATTAGAACTTTTTCCCTATTATACAATTCTACTTATTTATTTCAACTATCCTATATGCTGAATTGTAAACATCCTGTGAAAACTTTCATGAAAATAAAAAAGGTCCTACATAAGCAGGACCCTATAATATCAATTTAAATCCAGTTCATAACTCATTGAAACGTAAACCTCTGTAACTATATAGACAAAAAACCACTTGATCAATATATAGTCTCATTAAAGCAACTAAAAGTATTATAAAAGTGGTTGGTTTGTCAACCCTTCTTACTTTAACCACTCTAACAACTTCTTCTACATCTTCTACTTCTGCTCATTCATTCTTCGCTTGCTTCTAAATCTTCAGAGTCTAGTATATATCCGGGTGGTCTTTTACCGCGCTGCAGATCAGCTATACTGTAACCAAAATCATACTGAAGATGAGGGTAATCTGGGAAACTAGCCCAATCGCCTCCCCATTCAAAACCGAGTTCTTTAGCGATCGCTACAATCTCCATCCAATCTGATTTCCCATTTCCATTCCCATCATAGTCCATATCCCATATCACTTTATCTGCCGATACCCTAATCGCAAAATCAATAGCTAGTCCATAATTATGATAAGATTCCCCGCCTCTAGCAGAAGTTACAATTTGCCCTGCGGTGGATCGTCCTTGTTCAAAGAGTTCATCTTGCCTCTCTTCACTCCGGTATCCTTCTGTAATAATGATCTTTATACCGCTCTTTCTTCCTCGTTCTACTAACTGATTTTGCTTTTCAGCAACAACGGGGTGTAATCCCGTTACTTCAAACTGTTCTTCTTTAACCTCTCCAAAAAAAGGAAGGCTCCAATGAATACGGAAAGTGTCCGACTGCGAAATATAATATACAAGTCCCAAGAGCAACAGCATTAACAATAAACGTCCTGAAGTCCCGCGTCTTTGATGTGTTTGCCTTCTCATAACCACTCCTATATTCTATCTATCCTATCATTATTTTTTGTCTAATAGGAAAATCACAACGTTGTTCCAACATCTCCATAGTTAATAGCCACTTTATATCAATAGATTAGAGAATCGAATCAATTTCATAACTCATTAAAACAATAAATTTGTAACTATATATAGACAAATAGAACCATTTTGATCTATATATACTCCTGATTTAAGCAACTAAAGGTATTATGAAATTGATTCAAACGTATGTAATTATTAAAACAAAAAAAACAACCTGCTGTAAACAGCAAGTTGTTTTCGATCACTGAACCTGAAACTATTCAGTTGTGTACGGAAGCAATGCGATTTGACGGGAGCGTTTGATTGCAATCGTCAGCATGCGTTGGTATTTTGCACTCGTGCCAGTAACACGACGTGGCAAAATTTTTCCGCGTTCACTGATAAATTTACGAAGCAGGTCCGTATCTTTATAGTCAATGTGAGTAATTTTGTTTACAGTGAAGAAACAAACTTTACGACGTTTATTACGGCCACCACGGCGTGCTGGTCTTTTATCGTCTCCGCCTTCTCTTTGTTTGAAGCCCATGCTATTCAGTCCTTCCTAATTAAAATGGCAAATCATCATCCGAAATATCAATCGGTTTACCGTCATCCGAAAAAGGATCCTGATTGTTCCGTGAGAAATTGTTGTTCCCTCGGTTACCGTTGCCGTTGCCTCCGAATGAAGGCTCTTCACGCACAGTTCCACCGCTATTTGTGTTACCACCATCACGGCTAGATTCCAAGAAACGAACGTTATCAGCGATAACTTCAGTAACGTATACACGTTTACCTTCGTTATTCTCATAATTACGTACTTGAATGCGTCCCTCGACTGCTGTTAGACGGCCTTTACGCAAATAATTTGCACAAGTTTCCGCTAGCTGTCTCCAGGTAACGACCGGTATAAAATCAGCTTCCCGTTCTCCACCTTGACTTGTAAACGGACGGTCTACAGCAAGTGTGAATTGAGTCACGGCTACTCCAGCAGGAGTATAACGTAATTCAGGGTCACGGGTTAACCGGCCAATCAGAATGACTCGGTTCAACAATCTAATCCCCTCCTTCTGAGCGTAATTATTACAAAATATGTTTTACGGATTAAGCAACATCGTTTGTGATGAGATAACGAATTACTTCGTCAGAAATTTTCATGAGACGTTCCAACTCGGAAACGACAGCTGGTTCAGCGTTGAAGTTAACCAACACATAGTGACCATCACGGAATTTCTTAATCTCATACGCAAGACGGCGTTTACCCAAAACATCATGTTTTGTAATTTCCCCGCCATTGGAGATGATGCCTTGGAATTTTTCGACTGCAGCTTGAACAGCTTCTTGTTCAATATCAGGACGAATAATGTACATCACTTCGTATTTGCGCATAACTATACACCTCCTTATGGACATAAGGCCCTCTAGCTTAGCTGAGAGCAAGGAACGAGAATAAACTCGCACCACTTCAATATAACATTTTCATGGTATGAGTGCAAGCACATGTTCTCTTTTACCATTAGATAACCCAACATGATTGGAATGGAATCTGTGCACAATAAGGAAGCAATACAATATAAGGAGGGATACCAATGGGTGAAAGAACAGAATTCGAACCAGGAGATAAAGCACCAAATGACGGCGAATATACTGAGGTTGGGGAGGCCAGTTTTCACACAGAAATCAACAATCCCAAACGAGTGAAGCTGAAAAAAGGCGATCCGTTCCCAGAAACAACGAATAAAGATCGTAAATGGAAGAAGCTTACCAAAGCCCGGGTTCATTAATCATTAACGGCTAAATAAAATTATTTGTAACTCACGTTTATTTTTCTCATTACCGGACATAATACAGTTAAGGCAGTGCTCAAGGAGAGTTGTGGTTCCGTTGGATGTATTGAAAACCGAGCCGGACATTCGCTTAGAGGAGGGTCTTGATCGTGGCAAATAGAAGCGGAAGGTAATGTGCCGAAGATGAAATAATTGGATTCAGATGCACTAGTATTGCTTTGCAGTACACCGAGTTTCTTACGAATTGTTACGTAAAGATGTTTTCTTTACCATAACGCACTGCCTTCCGGGAGGGACCCTTTTAGGGTCCTTTTTTGGTTTCTTTACAATAAGCATCTTCTAAACAAAAACATTTGTAATGAACAATAGCAACAACAGCAAAAGTCTCCATATACGAAAAAACCTCTTACGTTGAAAACGTAAGAGGTGCGTCCGTATTTTAGGTTAGGTTCAATCATCTAGTTAAATGGCGGAAAGAGAGGGATTCGAACCCTCGCACGCCGCAAGGCGCCTAACTGATTTCGAGTCAGTCCCCTTATAACCTCTTGGGTACCTTTCCGCAGCAAGATTCATTATATCAAAAAAGTCTTCTAATAGCAAGAAAGGATTGCCCCAGTCTGCTTCTTATTCTGACTGAGGCTCTTTAGATGAGCGAAGTACTTTTTTGAAGTTTTTTTCAAATTTTGCTCTAGGAACTAGCACACTATGCTTACATCCAACACACTTAATACGGATATCCATTCCCATACGTATGATCTCCATCTCATTGCTTCCGCAAGGGTGTGGTTTCTTCATCTGTACGATGTCTCCAAGATCATAAATTTTACGCTCCACCTGATCCATCTCCTGTCTCATCATCTTCCCTTGATGCGGCACTCTCTAACTCAGCCATACGAACTGTTTCTTGATATTCAAGTGCTTGCCTCACATCCATCTGGATGTCACGCTGCACTGCATTATTCATATTCGGCAGACACTCGGCTACCACACGGATCACATACTCCGATGTTGTCATAGACTGAATCCCCATAACCTCAGGAACAGTCAGTACATTGGTATTACGTTCTGGCAGGTTGCGTACAGCCTCTTTTACAAGCCGCATTGCTTCACCCAGTCGTTCTTCACCTTTCATCGGAATATCTACAACTGCTCTTGAGTTAGCCATTGAAAAGTTAGTAACTGTGGTGATTCCCCCGTTAGGAATAATATGAACCTCTCCAGTAAAACTAATAATCTTCGTTGTTCTTAAACCGATCATTTCCACCGTGCCTTTTAAGGTGCCGGTTTGAATGACATCCCCAACAGCGAATTGGTCTTCAAATATAATGAAAAAACCGGTTATCACGTCTTTAACTAAACTTTGTGCACCAAATCCAATGGCGAGTCCAAGTACACCAGCACTAGCTAACACGGGTGCTAGATCTACACCTAGTTGACTAAGAATAAGGAGCACCAGAATGAAGTTACATGCCATGGACACTACATTTTTCAGAAGTTCTCCAACTGTATTCACTCTGCGCGTATTAAGTCGTATTCTTCTTTCCGAATCATTATTGAGTAAAGATTTATCAATAATTCCATGCAGTAATTTAATAACAATCCGTGTTAGAACAAATACAATAAGAATCTGTAATAGTGTACCTGCGTAGCCGATCCACATGTCGGCATCTGTGAACCAATTCCATAAACCATCTGTAATTTTTTGAACCCAGCCCACGGCTTCCTCAACCGTTTCTTCAACTTTTCCATTACCTGGTTCTTCCGTTGCATTGGTTGTGCCAGTCAATAACATTAGCGGCCAATCCACTCTTTACTCACCTCTTTAGTAAACGATCTCTATATGATTTCTATATACCCGGTCCCTTCTTTTCGAAAGATACCGCGTACTTCAACTTTCTCTGTCATGATAACATACTTTACTTTGTCCAGAAATTGCTCAGGGAACTGAATTGATAAAGCACAGCCTGCAGTTATCTCTTTCGGGGTAGGACAGGTATCGATCTCAACCTCCGCGTACTCTAGCAGCATTTCTGCATAGATCGCTTGCTGTGTTGAGTCAAAAGCTATCGTAAGCCACGTATCCATTCGCGAATACTCCTTATCTATGATGGTCTAGTGAATTGAAGTATAAAAACCAGCATTCTTCCATATACTAATACTACTATTCCAAGCACGAAAGGAAGATAGTGCGACTATGAATCGTAATCCTAAAGCTTTATCTTCACAGGACATGCCTGGCCTGAAAATACCTCATACGGATCCAGGTATTGCTTCAGCCATTGTCCACCGTTTACTATTCCATCTATTTCAGGCACCTGCCCATAAAGAAATTGTCATTGTTTGTATCGGAACGGATCGCTCAACAGGCGATTGTCTTGGTCCTCTCGTGGGTACTTCTCTATCCAAGCTAAAGAGCAGTTCCATTTACCATCTATACGGTACACTAGAAGAACCCGTTCATGCAATGAATTTACAAGATACACTTGATGTAATTTATTCCACACATGCTGACCCTTATGTTATTGGTATCGATGCTTGTCTTGGACAATCTTCTAGTGTAGGCTGCATTCAAGTATCCGCCGGACCTCTTCGCCCAGGAGCAGGTGTAAATAAAGAATTACCGCCGGTTGGCGATATCCATTTGACAGGTATCGTTAACGTCGGCGGCTTTATGGAGTATTTTGTGCTTCAGAATACTCGGCTTAGTCTGGTCGTTCGCATGGCAGAAGTGATCTCCCACAGTTTATATGATGCACTTACCGAATGGCATAAGCGTGTTACGCTTCTTGCTGTGCAAGAACAATAGCTTCTTTTTCCTCGTTTGATAGAGAATAGGTTGACTCTCCCCCTTTTAGGGGCTTTGCATATACATAAGAACCATCCCGATTATATAACCCTGTTAACACGAGACCATCGCTCTGTTCATTCAGCATGGCAACAGAAAAACTCAGATCTGTCCCCCGCTCTCCATATGCATTATAACGTTTTACTCCTATTTTCCCTTGGACTTGCTTCAACTTCACAAGTGCCTTTTGGATATCATCTTTATTCTCAGCCTGCATATCCTCGATAGCATCCATTTGAACTTTAAGTTGAAAAAGTAAGGACTCTAAATCTTCTACTCCTGTACTAGACATTAAGTTGTCATAGTTTTTACGAAGTTTACGCATCTTTACAGCTTGGACAATCATCATGATTAAAAGAACAAGAACAATTAACAGAGTACCAAAAATTATAATAGGCAATTGTTCCAGGATCAGTTCATTTATATCTGTCATTTATTGTTCCTACTCCTCTATTAATTAAGATCTACTGGCAAGATCGTGGACAGCTGCGAGCAGCGCCGACACTTCCGCCTCTGTTGAGTTTACACCAAAACTAGCTCTTACTGCTCCTTGATTTAAAGTTCCTGCACTTTCATGTGCTAGTGGGGTACAGTGATATCCAGAGCGCACTGCGATACCATATTCTCGGTCAAGCCGGAAAGCTAATTCGGCAGAATCTATGTTTTCTATATTAAAAGATACAAGTCCGCTTCTTGAGCATCCTTTTCTTGGGCCCAAAATATGTGCTCCTGGCACCTTTTCTAATCCCTCTATTAAATACTGAGATAACGACCACTCATGTTCATAGATATGATCGATCGATAAGGATAATACTTGCTCTATTCCTGCCGTTAAACCAGCATACCCCACCACGTTGGGTGTACCTGATTCATAACGGTCAGGTCTAATCGTCGGTTGCCCTATTGCTTCTGATTGGCTGCCTGTCCCTCCGTAAATCAGCGGCTTCACATCGAGATCAGGATGAATGTAAAGGCCACCTGTTCCCTGCGGCCCGAGCAAACCTTTATGGCCGGGAAAAGCCAACAGATCAATCCCCATCTTTTCTACATCAATATGCAGGACTCCCGCACTCTGAGCGGCATCGACGAGCAAAGGGATTCCGTATTTTCGAGTAACCGCACTAATCTCTTTCAATGGAAGAATACTTCCGAGCAGATTAGAACTATGCGTTACTGCTACTAATTTGGTGTGAGGACGGATTCGGCTCTCGAGCATATTCATAGATATTTGGCCTTCATCCGTTAGCGGAAGATAATCCACCTCAATCTGCCCGAGTGATTTTAAATATTCTAAAGGTCTTCTTACCGAATTATGTTCCATCATTGTAGTAATTACATGATCGCCTGGTCCCAAAATTCCTTTTATCGCTAAATTTAAACTCATTGTAGTGTTAGAAGTAAGTACGACATCATTTGGATTATGAATCCTGAACAGCCTTGCAATAGCACGGCGAGTATGAAATAATACCCGACTTGCGTTGACAGACATTTGATGACTTCCTCTGCCCGGGTTTGCACCTGCTGTTTCCATTGCTTGAAGCATCGCTTCTTTTACTGTTTCCGGCTTCGGCCATGAGGTAGCAGCGTGATCCAAATATATGATTTCTTTCATTTCCCTACTCCTCTACAAAAGAAAATGACATATCTTTTCTTCCTACCTGAGGTAAGAGGACGATATGTCATTACACTAAAGACTTACTTACCCATTACCCTCATATTTATGTGTATTGATGATAGGTTAGACATGTAGATCATTCGAGAAGTCCATTTATTGAAGTAATTCTAATAGTCTCTCTAAATCTTGTTTGCTGTAATAATTCAGTTCAATCTTTCCTTTTTCCTTGTTAGCCTTAATCTTTACCGTAGTCTTGAAACGATCACGCAGACTTTCCTCAACCGTTTCAATGTAAGGGTCTCTTCTCTTCTGCTTAGACTTAGATTTACTTTCGTTTCCCTTACGATCCAATTGTTGAACAGCTTCTTCAAGTTCTCTAACGCTCCATTGCTTCTGGATACATTCCTCAGCCAGTTCCTTTACTACCTTTTGATCCTTAAGACCAACAATAGCTCTTGCATGCCCCATGGATAATGTTCCACGTGAAACATAATCCTTTACTTCCTCAGGTAAGGTTAACAACCGTAGAAAGTTAGCAATATGAGATCTTGATTTACCAACTTTCATAGACAGCTCTTCTTGAGTTAGAGAGAACTGTTCCATAAGACCTTGATATGCTACAGCCACTTCCATAGCATTTAGGTTTTCACGTTGCAGATTTTCAATAAGTGCAATTTCCATGACTTGCTGTTCAGAAAAGTTACGAACTACGGCTGGTACTGTAGATTTACCGCAATACTCAGATGCGCGAAAACGCCTCTCACCCGCTATAATTTCATATCCTTTAAGCACACTGCGAACAATAATCGGTTGAATAACTCCGTGCTGGCGAATAGATTCAGCGAGTTCTTTTATGGACTCTTCATCAAATGTTTTTCTAGGCTGATAAGGATTTGCGCGAAGCTGGCTGAGTGGTATCTCCACAACTTTGTCATCATCGTTGATCGAAAGCGAAGGTAGAAGTGCATCCAAGCCTTTACCTAAACGCTTACTCATATGAAATCACTTCCTTTGCCAACTCTAAATAAACCTCCGCTCCTCTTGAGCGAGGATCATACGTAATAATAGACTGTCCATGTGATGGTGCTTCACTAAGTCTAATATTGCGCGGAATAATCGTTCTATATACTTTTTGTTGAAAATACTTTTTGACTTCTTCTATAACTTGGATCCCAAGATTCGTGCGAGCATCAAACATGGTAAGCAGTACACCTTCAATTTGAAGAGAAGTATTCAGATGTTTTTGTACAAGCCTAACTGTATTTAGGAGCTGACTCAAACCTTCGAGGGCGTAATATTCACACTGAATTGGAATAATAACAGAATCGGATGCAGTCAGTGAGTTAATGGTAAGCATTCCAAGTGAAGGAGGACAATCAATCAAAATATAGTCATACTCATGTTTGATCATCTGCAGAGATTTCTTCAGACGAACTTCACGAGAAATGGTAGATACAAGTTCTATTTCCGCTCCAGCGAGCTGAATTGTTGCGGGAATCAGATGGAGTCCCGGGATATTCGTTTCGACAATTGCTTCTTTAGGATGGATCTCTTCAATGAGCACATCGTAGATACAATAAGCAACATCTGCTTTATTAACACCCACCCCACTAGTTGTGTTGCCTTGGGGATCTATATCTACAAGAAGCACACGCTTGCCAAGTGAAGCTAGTCCGGCACCTAGATTAACAGAGGACGTGGTTTTACCTACTCCGCCCTTCTGGTTTGCTACGGCAATAATCTTTGACACTTTTTTCACCTCAGTATAGGAGTCATTCCTTAGGGGTACGAGATAATAGATATCGGCGCAATAGCTAGAATGAAGTAGATAGAAAAAGCGGCACCTGAGCCGCTGTATGTTCATTATTTACGTTTCGGAATTTGTATTACTATTTCATAATGATCTTCATGATCAGATTCTTTTGTTTTGATGTCGAGGCCTGAATCTGACACCATATCAATGGATTGTCTAATTGTGTTCAAAGCGAGTCTAACGTCTTTTGTAAAAGAAAACCGTTTTGACTTCTTAATCTTGGAAGACTCTTTGTAGAAAGCAATCCTTGCTTCCGTTTGTTTTACATTGAGTTCTTTAGTGATGATTTCTTCGAGAATTTTTAATTGGATCTCCAAACGATCTAGGGAAAGTAGTGCTCTCGCATGTCGCTCTGATATTTTCCGTTCCATAAGAGCCATCTTCACTTCTTCAGGTAAATGCAGCAAGCGAATTTTGTTTGCTATTGTGGATTGGCTTTTTCCAAGGCGCTGTGCCAGACTTTCTTGTGTTAACTGGTGCAAGTCGATCAGCTTTTGATATGCCACAGCTTCTTCAATTGCTGTCAGCCCTTCACGCTGTAAGTTTTCAATAAGTGCTATTGAAGCTGCTTGAGAATCATTAAATTCACGTACAATAGCAGGGATATGTTCCATGCCAAGTTTCCTTACGGCACGCCAGCGTCTCTCCCCAGCAATAATTTCATATTGTCCGTTCCGAACGCGAACCACAATGGGCTGAATGACACCATGAGTTTTAATCGTTTGGCATAATTCTTCAATCTTCTCGTCATCAAAAATCGTACGGGGCTGATACGGGCTGCTCACAATTTCATCGATCGGAATTTGTTTTACTTCTTCCCCGTTACTGCGTTCCGTCAAACCAAACAACTTAGAAAATTGTTCTTTCATTCCGTAGATTACCACCTAAATTCAAAATAGTGCCGCTTTAGGCACTTCATTGACTGTTCTCTCTTCGATTCCATGTTGCAACTAGGCTAAGCCGTCTTCTTTATGTATAGTATTATGTTCTATGACGTTTAGACTCTATCTGTACGAAGAAACTACTCCCTCTATTCTATCACTTTTTCTTCCATAATCCTATTGTTTGGCAGTGAATTTTATCTCATTTTAAGGAAAATTGACTTCTAGTATTTTCATCGTGTTTGTTGATTTTGAGCCTTGTTTTTATATCGTTTTTGAGGCTTGTTTTTATGCAGATAAAATATAGTATTATTTCTTATTTTGAGAAGTTAGATTACTTAAAAGAACAAAAAAAAGGGAATGTTTCACGTGAAACATTCCCTTCTTATTATTTAACAAGTGGTGTCTTAAGTGGTGTTCCTGGTTTTCTAGGATACATCTTTGGCGTGTTTGCTATCTTACGGATTAAAATCATATGCCTTGCTGACTCTTCCACAGGTAGTTGGAAAGCATGTGTCTCAATGAGTTTACCCTTTAACTCTTTTAAACTGTATGCCGCTTCTGTCAATTCTGCAGTAGGATCGCTACCCTTCATTGCTGCGAACATTCCGTCTTTACGGACAAAAGGTAAACAAAATTCATTAAGTACCGCAAGCCTCGCAACAGCACGCGCAGTAACTAAATCATAATGATCTCGGTAACCTGCTTTTCTTCCGACCTCTTCTGCCCGACCATGAATAAGTTCCACGTCTTCAAGTCCAAGAGCATCACAAAGATGTTGTAAAAAAGTAATCCGTTTATTCAGAGAATCAATAATCGTCAGCTTCAAATGAGGAAAACAAATCTTAAGCGGAATACCCGGGAAACCTGCCCCAGAACCTATATCCGCAATTGTATTCACTTCGTCCATTCCTACATAGAAAGCAAGTGACACAGAATCATAAAAGTGTTTTGTATATACTTGCTCTCTTTCAGTGATACCGGTTAGATTCATTTTCTCATTCCAAGATACGAGCTCTTTATAATAAATCTCAAATTGATCTAACTGCTTCTCGCTAAGCTCAATCTGATGTTCTGCTAAGCGTTCTTGCAATTCCTTCTGTATATGATCCATTGTTACCCCCTAGATGCAGTAACCCGATTATAATGTTCTAGATAAACGAGCAATATTGAAATATCTGCCGGTGTTACACCCGAGATCCGGGAAGCTTGACCGATAGAGATTGGACGAATTTTTTCTAGCTTTTGTTTCGCTTCCATTGCCAAACCATGAATCTCATTGTAATTAATGGTATCTGGAATTTTCTTTTTCTCCATTTTCAGCAGACGTTCTACATGAGTGAGTTGCTTCTCAATATAACCCGCATACTTAATTTGGATTTCAACTTGTTCCTTCATCTCTTCATTTAGATCATAAGGAGAAGGTGAGATTTTCTCGATAAAAGAATAATTCACTTCAGGACGTCTCATCAAGGTAAGAAGAGAAATTCCATCTTGCAAAGGCGTTGACTCTATACTTGCAAGAAGTTCATTCACTTCTGAAGGACGAGTACGAGTGGTACGCAAACGTTCGATTTCCTGTTCTACTTTTTCCTTTTTATTAAGGAATTTAGCATAACGTTCATCCGTCACAAGTCCAATCTCATGTCCAAGTGGAGTAAGTCTCATGTCGGCATTGTCATGACGCAAAAGCAGTCGATACTCAGCACGCGAAGTAAGCAGACGGTAGGGCTCATTCGTACCTTTTGTCACCAGATCATCAATAAGAACACCGATGTACCCTTGCGAACGATCTAGAACAACCGCTTCTTTTCCTTGTGCTTTACGGGCTGCATTGATTCCAGCCATAATCCCTTGACCAGCTGCCTCTTCATAACCAGAAGTTCCGTTAATTTGTCCTGCAGTAAACAACCCTGGAAGACGCTTAGTCTCAAGCGAAGGAAGAAGTTGCGTCGGCACCATAGCGTCATATTCGATGGCATAGCCGTTACGCATCATCTGTACATTCTCAAGTCCTGGAACAGAACGCAATACTTCTAATTGCACATCTTCAGGTAAGCTGGTAGACAAACCTTGAACATAATATTCTTTGGTGTTTTTACCTTCGGGTTCTAGGAAAATTTGGTGTTTTGGTTTATCACTAAAACGAACAATCTTGTCTTCAATGGAAGGACAATAACGTGGTCCCGTACCTTCAATTACACCTGAGAACATGGGGGCACGATGCAGATTATCTGTAATAATCTGATGTGTTTCAGCTGAGGTGTACGTTAACCAGCATGGCAATTGTTCATTGTCTGAGCTTTCCGTCTCATAGGAGAAAAACTTAGGAATATCGTCTCCTGGTTGGATTTCTGTTTTACTGAAATCGATGGTATCCTTATGCACCCGAGGTGGAGTCCCTGTCTTGAAACGTACAAGTTCAAAACCAAGCTCTTTAAGATGATCAGATAACTTAATCGAAGGCTGCTGATTGTTTGGTCCGCTCTCATACATCAGTTCACCCATAATTACTTTACCGCGTAAGTAGGTTCCTGTTGTAAGTACAACTGATTTAGCACGGTATTCTGATCCTGTCTGTGTAACGACACCGACACACTCTCCGTTTTCCACGATTAAACGCTCTACCATGCCTTGGCGCATCGTAAGATTCGGTTCCATTTCTAACGTTTCTTTCATGGTGTGCTGGTAAGAAAATTTATCTGCCTGGGCTCGAAGCGCATGTACTGCTGGACCTTTACCTGTATTCAGCATTCTCATTTGAATAAATGTTCGGTCTGTATTGCGGCCCATTTCTCCACCTAAAGCATCAATTTCACGGACTACATGACCTTTTGCTGGTCCACCAATCGATGGATTACATGGCATAAATGCGACCATATCCAGATTAATAGTGACCATCAGCGTTTTGCAGCCCATACGAGCTGCAGCGAGAGCTGATTCAACACCAGCATGACCTGCACCAACGACAATAACATCGAATGTACCGCCATCAAATCCCATCGTGCCTTCCTCCTTGTTTCAGGGATTTCTCCCTGTAATTTATATTGCTGTATTGAAACGAAATCAGAACCTCACTGTTCTAGACTTCTTATCAAGTTCATTTCTAGGCGCTTATACAAAGCACTAAATTCCATTATATCAAAAAACATGGGAATTCCATAAGACTTGATTCGATTGATTTAGATCATTCCAAATGATAAATCTATAATGAATCCCGTGGATCTAATAATTATATCTTCTTTATTTCCCTAAACAGAACTGGGAGAAAATCTGATCAATTAGAGCATCATGCGCAGTATCTCCAACAATCTCACCGAGTTGCTCCCAAGCTAATCTTACATCAATTTGAATCATATCAATCGGGATGAACTGTTCAGCAGCGTCATAAGCATCCTGTAAAGACTGCTTTGCTTTTTTCAGAAGAGAGATGTGCCGTACATTACTAACATAAGTGAGATCTGCTGATTCTAATTGCCCGCTAAAGAATAGTTTTGATATTGCTTCTTCAAGCAGGTCAATACCTTCTTCTGCTTTTACAGACATCGGTACGATTAATTCGGGATCAATATAGCGTTCTAATATGTCCCGGTCAATCTTGGTTGGGAGATCCATTTTATTTAAAATAACAATAGCCTGTCTGCCTTTAATTTGCTCCAAAAGTTCGAGCTCATCCTCATGCAGCGGTTCTCCCGCATTTACTACCATGAGAATCAGGTCTGCTTCTGTAAAAGCAGTGCGAGATCGTTCCACACCAATCTTCTCAACAACATCCATTGTTTCCCGAATACCCGCCGTATCGAGCAATTTTAAAGGAATATTATTAATGGTTACAAACTCTTCTATGACATCGCGAGTTGTTCCTGGAATATCTGTGACGATCGCACGGTTATCTTGAGCCAGTGTATTAAGCAAAGAAGATTTACCTACATTAGGTCTTCCAACGATGGCTGTAGTAATTCCTTCTCTTAATATTTTCCCTTGTTCTGCTGTTTTTAACAGCTTATCAATTTCGTTCATAACATGAGACGATTTTTCTTTGATAAATTCAGAAGTGAGTGATTCTACGTCATGCTCTGGATAATCAATATTCACTTCAATATGTGCCATTGTTTCTACAAGGGTATAACGAAGATCACGTATTTTTGCAGAGAGAGCTCCCCCTACTTGTTTTAAAGCAACGGAAAAAGCACGATCTGACTTAGAACGAATGAGATCCATAACACCTTCGGCTTGAGACAAGTCAATTCTTCCATTCAAAAAGGCCCTTTTGGTAAACTCGCCTGGTTCTGCTACTCGGATATCCAGCATAAGCAGTAGATCCATAATTCGTTTAACGGAAATAACACCACCGTGCGAGCTAATCTCTACCACATCTTCTGTGGTGAATGAACGTGGAGCTCTCATCACTGTGACAAGTACCTCTTCCACTTTTTCTTGTGTCTGTGGGTTGATAATATGTCCATAATGAACGGTGTGAGATTCCGCTTGTTCGAGTGGTGTTTTACTTTTTACAATCTTACCTACTTCTTTGATTGCATCTGGACCACTGACCCTAATGACAGCAATCCCTGCTTCACCTACAGCTGTAGAAATAGCTGCTATTGTATCACTAATCATCTATTTCACCTTCCCGTATCCATGGTTACGATCTATATTCAAGTTATAAGACTGTTATTTTCATTATTAACTGAATCAATTTCATAATACCTTGGTTGATTTAATCAGGTCTACATATAGATCAAAATGATTTTATTGTCTATATGCGTACCCTGATTACGAAAAAAGCAATGGCTTCTGCACGGGGCAGGAAGCCATTGCGTAATCGCATGAAATCACATTAAGCTTATTTAAGTGTAATAACCACTCTACGGTTAGGCTCTTCGCCCTTGCTGATTGTATTCACCTGACGATGATTCTGAAGTTTAGCATGAATCACCTTGCGCTCCTGGGAAGGCATGGGTTCAAGGACTACTTCTTTTCCCGTCCGAATCACCTGTGAAGCCAGTCGATCTGCAAGTTCTTCGAGTGTCTTACGACGTCTTAATCGAAAATTCTCCGCATCAAGAATAATTCGTACGAAACTGCTTGAGTGTTTGTTTGCCACAATATTCGTTAAATATTGCAAAGCATCTAAAGTCTGGCCTCTACGTCCAATAATAAGACCAAGATCTTCTCCGGTAATGTTGAATATCTTACCATCCCTGCTTTTTTTGATCTCAATTTCAACATCGAGACCCATACCCGCAGCTGCTTCTTTCACAAAATTGCTCGCTTCAACATATGGATCTACATCATTAGATATATTAGTATCTAGCTCCGTTGATCTTGAAGATGTAAGCTCAGAAGTACGGATCAGAGCAGAATCGGGCTCGTTTTGAAAAGATTCTTCTGCCTGTTTTGGCTTAAGTGTCAATTCTACTTTGGCTGGCTTAACACCAATGAGACCTAAAAAACCTCTGGATGGCTGTTCTAAGACGTTTAACGTAACCAGATCTCGACTGACACCAAGCTTAGCCAGTCCTTGATCTACAGCATCTTCTATCGTTTTACCTGTCACAATGACGGTGGTCATATGGATCGCCGTGCCTCCTTTGCCACTTCCTGATCTGATAAACCGGACAATCAATGATTTATATTATTTTTTCTTCTTTTTCTTTTTCTTCTTCGCTTGAGAACCTGCACCGTTCGTAGTTGCCATTCCAGCTTGTCTCTTTTTAGAGGAAACCTTTGTTCCTTCAACATTTGCAGCAGCTACATGCTTGTCGTTATTGCGATAGAGGAAGAAGTTTTGAATAATGGTATAGATGTTCGAGTAGAACCAGTAGAGCGGCAATGCCGAAGCAAACTGGTAGGACATAATAAACATCAGGATTGGATATACCCAAAGCATAAACTGCATAGGTCCTTGCTGCTGTGATGGATTTTGTTTCATCATGTACCATGTTTGGAAGAACATAGATCCAGCAACGAGCACAGGAAGTATAAACAATTTATCTGGGGAACCAAGTTCCATCCATAAGAAAGTGTGCTGATTAATATTTGAGTTATAGAGAATCGAGTTATAAAGAGCGATATAGATAGGCATCTGGATAATCAGAGGCAAACAACCCGCCATTGGATTGACTTTATGCTCTTGGAATAGCTTCATCGTTTCCGCTTGAATTTTTTCAGGGGTATCCTTATATTTCGTTTGGATTTCCTTGATAAGCGGTTGAATCTTTTGCATGTTTCTTGAACTTTTAACTTGTTTAATAGTAAGTGGAAGGATTAACGTACGAACGATAATTACCAGTACGAGAATTGCCAATCCATATTCTCCACCAAACAGCTTAGCTAATGTGTCTAAAGATAATGAGAACCAATAAACAACGTTACTTTTCCAAAAGGATCCACTGTTTTTGAGGTCTTCTGTGGTAACATGAGTTGTATTAGCAGATGTACAACCCGATAGTACAGCAACTAAAGCAATTACAGCGATCAGGAGAATCCACTTTTTCCCCTTCATTGACTTGAGTCGTGACACTTGATAACCCCTCTCTTAACCTATCCATTCCACCGTAAATAATACCATAAGTAGAAGAACAAAGAAACGCTATTTCGAGCGCCTTTCTGCCTTGAGCAGCGAAGCTTTACGCAAGACATGAAGTAGACTTTTCTCCATCTCTTTGTAGCTCATCGAAACTGCTCCCTTTCTTACGATAAATATGAGATCCATATTCTCAACAATTTCGGCTTCATGATGTCGAATAATTTCTTTAATCATTCTTCGCATGCGATTGCGGACAACCGCATTTCCTATTTTTTTGCTGCAAGATACGCCGACACGAAACTGCTCGACATCCTTGCGACGCAATCCATATACCACAAACTGATAGTTTGCTTGAGACTTACCATAACGGTATACGCGACTAAAGTCGGCACGGTTTCGTAAACGTAATCTTTTATGCAATAATCTCTTCTCCTTGCTAAGACGCGTCTCTATATAATGAACGCATTGTTTCACCCTAAAAATAAGTATGGACGATCGTAGGAAGCTATAAACGCTCCCCTATTTAAAATAGAATTTCTTGTTTAAGAAAAAAAGACCACCGTAGTGGTCTTCATGCACGCATTACGCACTGAGTACTTTTCTGCCTTTAAGACGGCGGGCTGCCAGAACTTTACGGCCGTTTTTCGTGCTCATTCTTTTCCGGAAACCATGGTTCTTCTTACGTTTGCTAACATTCGGTCTAAATGTTGGTCTCATGTATTGCACCCCCTTAAAAGGAATCCTGTACAGATTGAACTACCTAGTAGTACATATAAACTGTTTATTTGCATAGCGCAATCTATAACGATATCTTAATTTAATCATTTTCATCAACACAGAAAATGCCTTTATATATTTAACCACGTACAAGTCAAAAAGTCAACTGAACTACATTATATCCCAATTCCATATCTTTAGATCCTCTTGTCCACATTTTTTATCAGTTATTGTATCTTCTTGTAAGTTATACACATGTGGATAGATGGACTGAGTTTATTTTAATAATTTTTCTTCTACTATATGTCTGCGATATAGCTTAATTTGAACACCCCGTAATCTCGCCGGGCAAATCTCCATATGGAGTATTTCTGTATTAAAGTGATTCAATTCACTCCTTATGTTTATATGTATAAAATATATGCCTTCTATATAAATCCATCCCTCTAATTAACCGTTTACAAATTATTCACTGTTGAGGTAGGATAGTGGTATCAATAACTTGTATACAAGTATACATGGATGAAGTTTTCTCATTTATTGCCGACTAACACTAATGTTCGTTATCATGAAGATAAAAGAAGTCTAGTGTAATGAATAGGAGAGTTATATGATGCGTTATCCTTCTGCTTGGCTACAAGGCAATTCTTTAGGAGAATTAATTGTAAGCGATTTACGTTTGCAAATTATTGATGGCACGATCGCAAGGGGAGAATTATTGTCCGAGAATAAAATTGCGGCTCAGTTTAAAAGCAGTCGTTCCCCTGTAAGAGAAGCGTTTAAAACGCTTTCAAACGAGGGATTGATTAGATTAGAGCGGATGGGTGCCGTAGTTCTTGGACTAAGCTCAAGAGATAAGGACGAGCTATATGATGTAAGGTACCTAATTGAAAGTTTTGTTCAAGCGAATTTAGCGAAGCAATTGCCTTGTGATCTGTTAACAAAACTACAACAAATCATCGATAAAATGGAACTTGCCATGAGACATTCCGATTTTATTGAATTTGCTTATCTTGATTTCCAGTTCCATGAGACGATTATTATTGAAGCAAATCATACGCGAATTCTCCATCTTTGGAAAAGTATTCGGCAGATTATTATGACGTTGCTTTTACTTACAACCGAAGAGATTTTCTCCCATGGCGAAGAACGGATCAAAGCTGTCATTCAAAAACACCATCAATTAATGAAAGGGCTTGCTTCCAAAGACCCTGAGATTGTAGCAAACGAAGTCAGGATTTACTTTACAGATTCACGACAAACACTGCATAAAACTTTTTAGAGATGTTTTTAGTAGCAATCAGTTTCATAATATCTTTAGTTACTTCAGCAAGACGATCTATTGGTAAAAGTCGTTCTCAATTATAAAGCTCAATTTATCGTTTTTATGAGTTATGAAATGAATTACCCATACTGCTTATATTCAAGGAGATTGGTGCAAAATATGTGCTTTCTCTCTACTAAAAGTTGTCGACAAGTATACAAATTGGCGATATGCCGAATGACAGAGATTTTTGTAAGCGCACTTATTTCTAAATAGAGGATCCCTCCTCTACTATAATTCCCATCAAAAAGGAGAACATTCATCATGGAAAGTATCTTTGGCCTTAGTCATACAGCAACAATGCTGGTATGGACTCTTCTCACTATCGTATTTTTAGTTATACTTATTTCCAAGTACAAATGGAATCCGTTTGTATCACTTTTGATTGCTGCATTGATTTTGGGCCTTCTCACCGGCATGAATACACAAGATGTTGTAACATCGATTACAAGCGGAGTTGGTGGAACCCTCGGTACGATTGCCATTGTGATCGGGCTGGGTACAATGCTAGGCAAAATGATGGCAGAGTCCGGCGGGGCAGAACGAATCGCCACTACTCTTGTTGATCGTTTTGGATTAAAACGGGTCCACTGGGCCATGATGATTGTTGGTTTTATTGTGGGTATTCCTGTATTTTTTGAAGTGGGTCTGATTCTTCTTATTCCGATTGTATTCACAGTAGCAAGAAAAACAGGTTTATCCATTCTGAAGATCGGGATCCCCATTTTGGCGGGTCTTTCTACTGTACATGGACTTGTACCTCCTCACCCTGCGCCTATGATTGCTATTGAGGCATTTGGTGCTAACTTAGGTCAAACCATTATGTATTCTCTTATAGTGGGACTGCCGACTGCAGCTATTGCTGGTCCTGTATTCGCTAACTTTATTAGCAAGAGAGTCCATGTAGCTCCGCCAACCGAACTTGCAGAACAATTTTCATTAAAAAGTGAACGTGAACTTCCCGGTTTCGGTATTACATTGTTCACAATTTTACTGCCTGTTATCCTGATGCTGGCTGGATCGATCGCACTGATTGTTGATCCGGAAGGTGTTCATGGTTTCTCTCATTTTCTTGAGTTTATTGGTAATGAGGTTATTGCCCTTCTTATTTCAGTGGTCTTTGCTCTCTTTTCTCTTGGTTTTGCCCGGGGATTCAACAAAAATGAAATTTCTAAGTTTACAAGTGAATGTCTTGCACCGACAGCAAGCATAATTCTGATTATCGGTGCAGGTGGTGCTTTTAAACAAGTACTTATTAATAGTGGTGTCGGTGCAGCTATTGCAGAACTCGCTACGAGTATGAATATCAATATCATATTATTTGCTTGGCTTGTTGCCGCTCTAATTCGTGTAGCAACAGGATCAGCTACTGTCGCGATGACAACTGCTGCTGGTATTGTTGCTCCTGTTCTCGCACTTTCCCCAGAGGCTAGTGTAGAACTTGTGGTTCTTGCAACGGGAGCAGGATCTGTTTTCCTATCCCATGTGAATGACGCAGGTTTCTGGATGATTAAAGAATTCTTCAATATGACGGTACCTCAAACCCTTAAAACATGGTCTGTCATGGAAAGTTTACTTTCTGTCGTTGCACTTGTCCTGATTTTATTGCTAAATCTCGTTATTTAACTGCCACTCTTACCTCTATTATTGGTTGGTAATAGCTTATAGAAAGAAGGCTCTAAATATGAACTCATATATGATCGGCATTGATATTGGAACGACAAGTACAAAAGCAGTGCTTTTTGAGAAAAATGGAATGGTGATAGCAAAGGCAAGTGAGGAGTACCCTCTTCTCACGCCTGTTCCAGACTCAGCTGTACAGAATCCAGATGAAATCATGGCTGCTGTAATCCATACGGTCAAAGCAGTAATGTCAGAAAGCGGAATCTTACCAGAGCAGGTTTTATTCGCCTCTTTTAGCTCTGCTATGCACAGCCTAATCGCTATGGATGCAAGTGGACTTCCCCTCACACCATGTATTACTTGGGCCGATAATCGAAGCAATGTATGGGCACGGAAATTAAAAGAAGAGCTGAATGGGCATGAAATATATCGTAGAACAGGAACACCGATTCATCCTATGTCCCCTTTATCTAAGCTGATCTGGCTAAGAAATGACCAAAAAAGTATTTTTGATCAAGCAGCCAAGTTCATATCTATTCGAGAATACGTTACCTTAAGACTGTTCAATCAATATGTGGTAGACCATTCTATTGCTTCCGCTACCGGAATGTTTAATTTGCAGCAGCTGGATTGGGACCAAGAAGCACTTGAAATAGCCGGTATCACCCCTGAACATTTATCTCAGCTGGTTCCTACTACATATGTGCTGACAGGTCTTGATCCTTATTATGCAAAAGAAATGGGACTAAGCCCTTCTACTCCATTTGTTGTAGGAGCAAGTGATGGAGTACTCTCCAATCTTGGTGTAGGAGCCATCCACCCAGGAGAGGTCGCTGCTACGATTGGTACAAGCGGTGCAATTCGCACCGTTGTAGATAAGCCGGTCACGGATGTAAAGGGCCGTACTTTCTGTTATGCCTTAACTGAGAATCACTGGGTGGTCGGAGGACCTGTGAATAACGGGGGCATGATCTTCCGTTGGGTACGTGATGAAATGGCCGCATCAGAAGTAGAGACGGCAAAAAGACTTGGAATCAGCTCCTATGATGTACTCACTCGTATTGCTGAGCGAGTAGCTCCTGGTGCAGACGGACTCCTATTTCACCCCTACTTATCAGGTGAAAGAGCTCCACTGTGGAATCCAAATGCAAAAGGATCATTCTTCGGTCTTACGTTGCAGCATAAGAAGGAACACATGATCCGCGCTGTATTAGAAGGTGTTATTTTTAATCTTTATACCGTTCTGCTTGCCATGAAAGAACAAATGGGGCAGCCAAGCCGAATTTTAGCCACTGGCGGATTTGCTCGTTCTCCGCTATGGCGGCAGATGATGGCTGATATTTTCGATCAGGAAGTTGTTGTGCCAGAGAGCTTTGAAAGCTCTTGTCTGGGAGCGGTAGTCCTTGGACTATACGCAACAGGTCATGCCGATTCCCTAGAAGTCGTTACAAGCATGGTTGGAACAACACATGCACACTCTCCTAATCAAGATCAGGTCGATATCTATCAAGAGCTGCTTCCGATTTTTATCCGTATTTCTCGTAAGCTTACAGAAGAGTATGAGGACCTGGCCAAGTTTCAGCGTAAATATATCTCTGCTACCAACTAAGTTCACCTTTATTTATATCAAAATCAAAGAGCCGGTCATTTTGATCGGCTCTTTTTTGTTTGTTCTTAAATAAAACTTCTCCACATGTAGTGTTTCTGATTAGGGTCAAATCCCCCCATTTACAATTACTTTTATTACGTTTTTCAGTTATCCACAGAGAAAAGAAGCCTCAAGTGACTCTTAATCTTCCCTCTTATCCAACATCAACTGATAATTTATAAGCACAACCTGTGAATAAATGATTTCAGATTTTTAATGATCTTGTCGAAAACTAAACAATTTATAAACAATATGTAGTGTTGTGATTAAAAATTATACACAAGTTATTGAATTTGTGGATAAAATCCTGAGATACGTTGAAATATAAGACTTCTTTTGCTATGATTATATTGCTTTTGGATGTGAATAGATGTTTCAATCCATAATATTATCAACACCCTGTGGATAAAGTTGTGAACAATTTTCCGTTGTTCCTTCTTTTTTTGTTTAGCGTCCTATGGACATTGGGGATAAATTCTACAATATAAATTTTTTTTCGACATTCCACTCATGGCACTGGGCCACATTTGGAAGATTAAAAGGAGTGACAGTCTGTGGACAGCCATACTTCCGAATTATGGCAGCAAATACTATCGATTATACAAACAAAGCTAAGCAAGCCTAGCTACGACACTTGGTTTAAGGCAACGAAGGCGACAAAACTGACTGATCAAACTATTGTGATCTCAGCGCCAACTACCTTTGCTGTAGAATGGCTGGAAAGCCGCTATACAAAACTTGTCGGTTCGACTGTATACGAACTGCTCGGAAAGCAAGTGGACGTGAAATTTGTTATAGAAGAAGACAAGACGGCTGAGCCGGATCCGCAGCAAGTATTCACTCCTCCTCCAGTAACTCAAGAGGAAGCTGTGTCTCACATGCTTAATCCGAAGTACACTTTTGACACGTTTGTCATCGGCCCTGGCAATAGGTTTGCACATGCAGCCTCCCTTGCCGTAGCAGAAGCACCGGCCAAAGCGTACAATCCTCTCTTCCTGTACGGTGGAGTTGGACTCGGCAAGACACACCTCATGCATGCCATTGGGCACTACATTTTGGAGCACAACCCCAGTAGTAAGGTTGTTTACCTCTCCTCGGAGAAATTCACGAATGAATTCATTAATTCCATCCGGGACAACCGTGGTGAGAATTTTCGGAATAAATACCGTAACGTAGACATATTGCTGATCGATGATATTCAGTTTTTAGCTGGGAAAGAATCAACACAAGAAGAGTTTTTCCATACGTTCAATGCACTTCATGAAGAACGTAAGCAAATCATTATTTCAAGTGACCGGCCTCCAAAAGAGATCCCAACACTCGAAGAACGATTGCGTTCAAGATTTGAATGGGGACTTATTACGGATATTCAGCCTCCGGATTTAGAGACAAGAATCGCCATTTTACGCAAAAAGGCGAGAGCAGAGAATTTGGATATTCCAAACGAAGCCATGATGTATATTGCGAATCAAATCGATACAAACATCAGAGAACTTGAAGGAGCACTAATACGTGTGGTAGCCTACTCTTCTCTGACGAACCAAGATGTCACAACTCATTTAGCTGCAGAAGCTCTGAAGGACATCATTCCGTCAAGTCGACCTAAAATTATTACGATTCAAGATATTCAGCAAAAAGTTGGAGAATACTACAACTTGAAGATGGAGGATTTTAAGGCCCGAAAACGGACAAAGGCCGTTGCTTTTCCAAGGCAGATTGCCATGTACCTTTCAAGAGAACTGACAGATTATTCTTTACCGAAGATCGGAGAGGCATTTGGGGGAAGAGACCATACCACGGTCATCCATGCTCACGAGAAGATATCACAGCTCATTAAAACGGACCAAGAGCTCTTTAAAGTTATCAACAGTATTATCGAAAAAGTTAAAAACCCAACTTGAATAAGTACAAAGCCTATGCACAATCTGTACACATGTGGATAGGCTTAATTTTATGTCATTTAAGGCACTTATCCACATATTCAGTGCCCCTATTACTATTACTACTCTTTTTTAAAGATTACTACACCAAATAAACTAAGCTTTCAGCTCAACCAATTGAACTGCAAAAAAGCTTAGTTTCAAGGTCTCTATTTTAAAAAAAACCGATGAATTAATTTATGCGGGTATAGCTTTTTTTATAATCAAATTTTTAAGTTTGAATCATTTAACCGCAAGTTCCAGTTCTTCAAACCTCTCTTCAAAAAAGAATTCATTTTTCCAAGGAGTGTAACTATGAAAATCAGCATAATGAAAAGTTATCTGAATGATGCCATTCAGCAAGTATCTAAAGCCATTTCCAGCAGAACAACAATTCCGATCCTAAGCGGTATTAAGTTTGACGTTAACTATCAAGGCGTTACACTTACGGCAAGTGATACTGATATTTCAATTCAGTCTTTTATCCCTCTTGAAGAGGATGGAAAAAGTGTAGTTACTGTCGAACAAGCAGGAAGTGTTGTTTTGCCTGCTAAGTTTTTTGTCGAAATTATTAAGAAGCTTCCTTCACAAGATGTCAAAATGGAAGTGAAAGAGAACTTCAACACCTACATCTCCGCTGGAGCAACAGAAATTCAGCTTGTCGGCCTTGATCCCGAGGAATTCCCTGTGCTGCCAAGCATTGAAGAGAACCAAACGGTCTCTATCCCTGGAGATTTGCTTAAAAATATGATTAAACAAACGGTGTTCTCTATTTCTACACACGAAACGACACCTATTTTGACAGGGGTCCTTTGGAGTCTTGCTGATAATGAGTTCAAATTTGTGGCAACAGACCGTCACCGTCTTGCTACACGCTCCGCTCACATTGAAGGAGCAGATGAGATTAAATTCCACAACGTGGTCATCTCCGGCAAAACGCTGAATGAACTCAGTAAAATCGTACCTGATCAAAATACACTTGTTGATATTGTCGTTGCTGATAATCAAGTGTTATTCAAAATTGACCGTGTATTGTTCTACACTCGTATTCTGGATGGAACTTATCCCGATACTTCTAGAATTATTCCAACCACGTTTAAAACAGAACTGGTTTTGAATACAAAAAAACTAAGCGAGTCGATTGACCGGGCTTATTTGCTGTCTCGTGAGGAAAAAACGAATATTGTTCGCATGCAAACACTTGAAAGCGGAGATATTGAAATATCGTCCAGTTCATCTGAACTTGGTAAGGTACGTGAGGAACTCGAGCTCAAAGAATTTAAAGGGGAACCTCTGAAAATTTCTTTCAATTCCAAATATATGCTGGATGTTCTTAAAGTCGTTGAAAGTGAAGAACTGATGATTTCCTTTACAGGAGTTATGAGTCCGATTATTCTGAAACCTATAGACAACAGCAATAGTCTTTATGTTATTTTGCCTTACCGTACAACCAATTAAGGCAAAAGTTATGCACATGAGAGGAAGTTTACCGTGAAAAAAATAGTTATCCACAGTGAATATATTAAGCTCGACCAGTTTCT
This sequence comes from Paenibacillus sp. An7, assembly GCF_009870785.1. Classification (GTDB taxonomy): domain Bacteria; phylum Bacillota; class Bacilli; order Paenibacillales; family Paenibacillaceae; genus Paenibacillus. Next base: position 9,113 of record NZ_WTWX01000012.1, on the reverse strand, counting down.
TAAGCTGTCCGAATGTGTACCCACAGGAGGTATGGCTAAAGCACTTCTTCAAGATCAAGCGATCAAAGTGAATGGTGAAATTGAAGAACGTCGAGGTCGTAAGCTTTACCCTGGAGATCAGATCGAAGTTGAAGGGGCAGGCTCATTCGAGGTAGAAGCAAAGGCATAGGCAGCAGTAGGATGTGAACACCCGCTGCTTCCTCAAAGGGGCGAGGGGCAAGGGAGGATATAGAGCGTGTTTGTGACTGATATCGAACTAAAACAATTCCGCAACTATGAGTACTTGAAACTGGACTCTTTTGGTCCAGTCAATCTCATCATTGGACAAAACGCGCAAGGGAAGACAAATCTTGTTGAAGCCATATATGCACTGGCTCTTACGAAAAGCCACCGTACATCAAAAGATAAGGAATTAATTCGCTTTGAGTCTGGCAGTGCAAACATCCGTGCACATGTGGATAGAAAATATGGCAAGATTCAGCTTGAACTTGCTCTTTCCCAACAAGGTAAGAAAGCAAAGATTAACGGACTAGAACAGCGAAAGTTAAGTGACTTTGTTGGAAGTTTGAATGTAGTTATGTTTGCACCAGAAGATCTCGAGATTGTAAAAGGGACACCGGGGGTTCGCCGCCGGTTCCTTGACATGGAGATCGGTCAGGTTGCACCGGGATACATTTATCATCTTCAGCAGTATCAGAAAATTCTTGTACAACGTAATAATTTGCTCAAGCAATTATATGGTGCTGGCGAGTCCCAGCAAGTGATGCTGACCGTATGGAATGACCAGCTTGCAGAACATGGTGTTAAAATCGTAAAAAAAAGGAAACAATTCATAAAGAAGCTGCAAAAGTGGGCGGAAACGATTCACGAGGGGATCACAGGGGGGAAGGAAAAGCTTGAACTTGCCTATGTACCTTCCTTTGCAGACCCTTTGGAAGAAGATGAAGCTGTCTTATTAGATCGGTTTATGATAAAATTATCACAAACGAAGGATCAGGAGATTCGGCGAGGGATGTCCCTTACCGGACCACACCGGGATGATTTATCCTTCTTCATCAACGGACGTGAAGTACAAACCTATGGCTCACAGGGGCAACAGCGAACAACTGCATTATCCCTGAAGCTTGCAGAGATTGAACTGATCCGGGAAGAAATTGGGGAATATCCTGTTTTGCTTCTGGATGATGTGCTTTCTGAACTGGATCCGTATCGTCAGACCCAGCTCATCGAAACATTTCAGAGCAAGGTGCAGACCTTTATTACCGCAACAGGCATAGAGACACTCAATACCAGCAAACTGAAGGATGCATACATCTATCAAGTTGACGCTGGTCATGTGGAACGTTAAGGAGAGGATCGGACAATGTATATTCACCTGGGCGGTGACAAAATTATCCGCTCTTCTGAACTCGTAGCCATTTTTGATATCTCTATTGAGAAATCTTCAAAGATTTCCAAACAGTATGTTACGTACGCGAAACAGGAGAAGAATATCGAACAGATTGGCGAAGAGGAAGCCAAATCGATTGTTGTAACGAAAAGTACAGTTTACTATTCTCCAATATCCTCAGCTACACTCAAAAAAAGAGCGAATATTTTATCTGAAATATAAAAGTTATTCCCGAGTATCGTCACCTTGCTAACCGTTAGTAAGGAGGCGGTACTTTTATATCGCAGTCAGTTTTTTTATTTTATACACTCATATCAGCATCACTTGGATACACTCTAATCTTGAGAAGTAGGTGAAAGGCATGTCTATGAATCAACCGGCATATGATGCAGATGAGATTCAGGTCCTTGAAGGACTTGAAGCTGTCAGAAAACGTCCAGGGATGTATATCGGCTCTACCAGCGCAAGAGGCTTGCATCACCTCGTGTGGGAAGTCGTGGACAATAGTATCGACGAAGCACTAGCGGGTTTTTGCGATCAGATTGATGTTACTATTCATGAAGATAACAGCATTACCGTTGTTGATAATGGGCGAGGAATTCCCGTAAGCGAACAGGCCAAGATGAAAAAGTCAGCGCTAGAGGTCGTAATGACCGTACTTCATGCTGGCGGTAAATTTGGCGGCGGAGGATACAAAGTATCGGGCGGGCTTCACGGGGTAGGTATTTCTGTCGTGAATGCATTGTCGAGTAAAGTCGTGGTTACCGTAAAAAGAGACGGACACGTCTACAGACAAGAATATCAACGTGGTGTTCCTCAGTATGACGTGAAAGTAATCGGAGATACAGAAGAAACAGGAACAACGACTACCTTCTATCCCGACAGTGAAATTTTTACAGAAACCACTGAATATGATTACAACACGTTGCTCACTCGGATTCGTGAACTTGCATTTCTTAACAAAGGAATTGGGCTTCGAATTACCGATGAACGTACAGGTGTTTCTAACTCTTTTCATTACGAAGGCGGAATTAAGGAGTATGTTCAATATCTAAATAATAAAAGAGAAGTACTCCATGAACAGCCGATCTATGTAGAAGGACAGAGAGAAAGTATTCAGGTAGAAGTAGCATTGCAGTACAACGACAGCTATGCCGAGAATATCTATTCTTTTGCTAATAACATTAATACACATGAAGGCGGTACTCATGAGTCTGGATTTAAGAGTGCCTTGACACGCGTAATCAATGATTATGCGCGGAAGACAGGTATTATTAAGGACAATAACAGCAATCTTACTGGTGATGATGTACGTGAGGGACTTACAGCGATCATCTCGGTTAAGATTCCTGAGCCTCAGTTTGAAGGACAGACCAAAACGAAACTTGGCAATAGTGAAGTTCGGGGCGTCGTGGAATCCTTGTTCGCAGAAAAACTGCAGGAGTTCCTGATCGAGAATCCTTCCACTGCCCGCCGTATTTTAGATAAAGCGCTGCAAGCATCCCGAGCACGTGAAGCGGCCCGGAAAGCAAGAGAGATGACTCGCCGTAAAAGCGTACTAGAAGTAAGCTCTCTGCCAGGTAAACTGGCTGACTGCTCTTCTAAAGATGCTTCCATCAGCGAACTGTATATTGTAGAGGGTGACTCTGCGGGGGGATCTGCCAAGCAAGGACGGGATCGTCACTTCCAGGCGATTTTGCCGCTACGTGGTAAGATTCTAAACGTAGAGAAAGCAAGACTTGATCGTATCTTGTCTAATGCGGAGATTCGCGCTATCATCACTGCTCTTGGAACATCGATTGGCGACGATTTTGATATTGAAAAAGCACGTTATCACAAAGTCATTATTATGACAGATGCTGATGTCGATGGTGCTCATATTCGTACACTCCTGCTAACTTTCTTTTATCGCTATATGCGTAAAATTATTGAAGCAGGATACGTATATATTGCTCAGCCGCCGCTTTTCAAAGTAGAGCGTAATAAAACGATCCGTTATGCAGGTTCAGAAGCAGAGCGTGATGCGATTATTCGTGAGTTCGGCGAAAATGCAAAAGTTAACGTGCAGCGTTATAAAGGTCTTGGAGAGATGAATGCAACACAGCTTTGGGAAACGACAATGGATCCAGAAAGCCGTACGATGCTTCAGGTTTCCATAGGCGATGCTATGTTGGCTGATACCATGTTTGATACCCTTATGGGTGATAACGTTGAACCGCGTCGTGACTTTATCCAAGAAAATGCTAGATACGTTAAGAACCTTGACGTTTAGTATCTAATAAAAAGAGAAGAGGCCAGTTTGGCCTCTTTTTTATATCTATTTTGTTGATTTCGATTTGGGTGCTGGCTTAAGTCTGCCATAGGCAATGGCGTATTTTTTAATTTTACGATAGATGCTTTTATCTGGCAGATAACCAAACACATATAGACCTGGAGAAGTATTCACTTCAAGAATCCATGGTTTAATTTGGCCATCAAGAGCAATATCTAGTCCTATTTCTTTAATGCGAGGGTAGGTCTTTTCCATACATTTTGCTGTTCGTACCCCTAGCACAAAAAGTTCTTTTTTTAATTTTGCCGTCTGTGCTTTGGTGAGATAGGGCATCATTAATTGCTCAAAAGATACGATGCGTCCCCCACCATTGATATTGGTTATAATTTTTCCTTTTGCTGCTACTTTACCTATTATTCCTGTAGCTTCCCAATTTCCGCTCAAATTTCGCTGGACCATTACTCGTAAGTCAAAAGGACGCTGCTGATATTTCAGGAGAGGGATTCCCCTTTGGACAAGATAAGATTTTCCCCTGGTTCGTTTAAGAATTGCTTTATGCAGGTCAGCGATAGAGTAATATAGCTCTTTCTTTTTTACATAATGAAGTTTATACAGTGCATTAGGCACATCTTTACTGCTTGGCTCATCTGTGTGGTCTGTAGCTTCAGAAGTACGTTCAATTCTCATAATCCCTTTTCCATGGGTGCCCTGTTCTGGCTTAACATAAACGGTTCGGTAGATTTGGCACATTTGTTCTAATGCAGTAAGACTATATTTTCTAGTTTCAGGATTGTAGGGGGCTATATATTTATCTTTCAAAAGGATCTTCATCTTTTTCCACTTACTCGAAACTTTTTGTATACTCACAAAAACCCTCCTCTACTGTGAACACTTCATTCATTTCCACTTCCACATAAAATTGATTTGCACGTTAGAGTACTGAGGTAAATCCATAGGACAAGGACTAAAAACAGTGGTATAATAGAGGAATATGGCGATTCCTGTGGACTCAGGTGAAATCCTGTAGGAAATGGTGGCATCTGCATTAATACAATGTATTCCTTAGCTGTGAAAGAGGAAGGGCACTTCCCTAGGAACGGCATGGATATATAGAAATAGAGCAGGTTTAATAATGCTCTTTTGGTAAAGGCTTATGTAATAGGATAGATGTCAATTTAGGAGTACTACAGTCGTGTTAGGCTATAGTTATATAAAGATTAAACGTAAGGCAGCTTAACAATGTGGTTTTGATAGACTAGAAGGAGGTCCAGCATGGCGGATCAAAATAACTCGCAAATTAAAGACCGTGATATAGGCGTGGAGATGCGTGAGTCCTTTATGGACTATGCGATGAGTATCATCGTCAGCCGTGCTTTGCCTGACGTTAGGGACGGGCTTAAGCCGGTTCACAGACGTATTTTGTATGCAATGTCAGAGCTCGGCATGGCACCGGATAAACCTTATAAGAAATCTGCAAGGATCGTCGGTGAGGTTATCGGTAAGTATCACCCTCATGGTGACTCTGCTGTATATGAAACAATGGTGCGGATGGCTCAAGACTTCTCGCTGCGTTATATGCTCATTGATGGACACGGTAACTTCGGTTCCATTGATGGAGATATGGCGGCAGCTATGCGTTATACAGAAGCACGTCTTTCTAAGATCGCAATGGAGATGCTTCGTGATATCAATAAAGATACCATTGATTTTCAGCCAAACTATGACGGTGAGGAACATGAACCTATCGTTCTTCCAGCCAGATATCCGAATCTTCTGGTAAATGGGGTAGGTGGTATAGCCGTAGGTATGGCTACCAATATTCCTCCGCATAATTTGGGCGAGGTCATTGATGGGGTACAAGCAATGATTAAGAATCCAGAGATTACATCTCTGGAACTGATGGATTATATTCATGGACCAGACTTCCCAACGGCAGGATATATCTTGGGTAGATCAGGTATCAGACAGGCTTATCAGACAGGCCGCGGTTCTGTCACAATGCGAGCTAAAACAACGATTGAAGAAGTGAATAATAAAGCACGAATTATTGTGCATGAAATTCCTTATCAAGTTAATAAAGCACGGCTTGTAGAAAAAATTGCAGAACTCGTTCGTGATAAAAGAATCGAAGGTATTACAGATCTTCGAGATGAATCAGATCGCAGCGGCATGCGGATTGTCATTGAACTTCGCCGTGATGTAAATCCGAATGTAGTACTGAACAATTTATACAAGCATACTTCCATGCAGTCTAATTTCGGTATCAACATGCTGGCGATCGTAAATAACGAGCCGAAAATACTGAATTTGCGCGAAGTGTTGTATCACTACTTGCAGCATCAGATTGTTGTTATTCGCCGCCGTACAGAGTTTGATTTGCGTAAAGCAGAGGCTCGTGCGCATATTCTCGAAGGTCTACGGATCGCTCTTGATCATATCGACGAGATTATTGCACTTATTCGTGCTTCGGCAACGACGGAGGCAGCAAGAGAAAGCTTGATTAATCGTTTTGAATTAAGCCATGATCAAGCACAGGCAATTCTCGATATGCGTCTGCAACGACTCACTGGACTGGAACGCGAGAAGATCGAGAATGAATATAATGAGCTTCTAGCTAAGATCACGGAGTTTAAAGAGATTTTGGCGAATGAGCATCTTGTTCTTCAAATCATCAGTGACGAGCTGCAAGAGATTAAGGATCGGTTCGCTGATGAGCGTCGTACCGAAATTACGGTTGGTGAGGAGAGCATTCTTGATGAGGACCTCATTCCTCGTGAAGATGTGATCGTTACAATTACCCATACAGGGTACATCAAACGATTGCCGGTATCGACTTACCGATCTCAGAGACGGGGAGGACGCGGTGTTGTTGGTATGGATACGAAGGATCAGGATTTTGTTGAACATCTTTTCGTATCAAACACCCATAACTATCTCATGTTCTTTACAGACAAGGGGAAAGTGTACCGCCTCAAAGCTTATGAGATTCCTGAATTAGGACGTACAGCAAGAGGAACTCCAATTATTAACCTGATTCAGATCGAACAGGGAGAAACGGTGAATGCCGTTATTGAGGTTGAAGAGTTCGAGAGCGATAAATACCTGTTCTTTGCTACGAAGCAAGGGGTAGTGAAAAAGACACCGCTTGAGGATTATATAAACATACGTAAGGGTGGCCTTATTGCTATTCATCTTCGTGAAGATGATTCGCTTATTGAGGTGAGACTGACGGATGGAAAACAAGAAATGATTATGGGTACAGCACAAGGGATGTCCATTCATTTCTCTGAAAATGATGTTCGCTCCATGGGCAGAAGTGCTACTGGGGTGAAGGGTATTACTCTTGATCCTGACGACATGGTTATTGGTATGGATATCATTGATCCAGATCAGGAAGTGCTGATTGTTACGGCTAATGGTTACGGTAAGCGTACACCAGTTGCTGACTATCGTATTCAGACCCGCGGCGGTAAAGGGATCAAGACGATCAATGTTACGGAGAAAAATGGTCCTGTTGTGAGCCTCAAAGTTGTAAAAGCAGAAGAGGATCTCATGATTATTACAACCAGCGGTACTTTGATTCGTATGAGTATGGAAGGTGTCTCTACAATGGGACGTTATACTCAAGGGGTTAAGCTGATTCATACTCGTGATCATGATTCTGTTGCGACAGTTTGTCGTACAGATAAATCTGAAGAGAATGATGAAGAAGACGGTGAATTCGACAACGAGGCTAACATGGCTGGAGCAGGTGAAATATCTGATACAGATACGGATGCAGAAGAGAATGTAACGGATCAAACGGATATGGATACGAGCAGTGAAGAATCGGAAGAAGAATCCGAATAAGAATAATTGGAAAAGAGTCTCCTGTTATGGGAGGCTCTTTTTTTCATTTATAGCAAGGTGAGAGCGATAACCATCTTTGCATTACCAATATACACACCAATAGGAAAGGTATATAATGTAAAAATATTATAATTTTAAAGTAATAAGAACGGAGCGGTAGTAAAAATGGCGTTGATGTCGATCATCGATTTAAAACCAGGAGCTAAATTAGTTAAAGATGTTTATACACCTTTAGGGGGATTGCTGCTTCCCAAAGGAAAAGTAATACTTCCGCGTGATCTAGATATATTGCGTGCTTTTCTCATTCAGACGGTAGATATCGATAGTAATCAGACTAAACAAAACAAACCTTCACCACCCCAAAACAGTAAGAAACAAGAGATGGAACAGAAGAGGGAAGAAGACGCTCAGTTCGAACAAATTGTACGATCAGCTGAACTCACATCATTTGATGAAGAATACGATAAAATGATTACACTAATTAAGAAATCTTTTAATGAAGCAGGAGCATTCGATATTCCGATATTCGAGCTTCGTACCCAACTAGAAATTTTAATTTTACATATTAAGAAATACCAAGTTCTTTATTTTGTACCTTCTTCTATTAAGAAAGAAGAGTATATGTTTCACAATGGAGTACTCACCGCTTTAACATCCTACTTATTAGCTCAGTGGTGTAAATTGCCCTCAAAAGATTGGGTACAAGTAGCCCTTGCGGGTCTTTTGCACAACATAGGTAATAGTAAAATTGATCAATCACTAATAATAAGTCCTAATCTCTTATCTGATTTAGAGGAAGAAGAGGTACGTAAACACACAACATACGGATACAATATCCTTAAGCAAGTAAAAGCAATTAATGATGGGGTAAGACTAACTGCACTGCAACATCATGAGAAGATAGACGGATCTGGCTATCCACTTAAACTGGTTGGTGAACAAATTCATATTTATGCCAGAATTGTAGCTGTAGCTGATATCTTTCATGCTATGACTTTGGACAAGCCATATAAAGAATCTCAGTCACCTTATTTGGTATTAGAACAGATCTTGCTTGAGTCATTTGGAAAACTTGATCCCAAAATCGTACAAATTTTTATTCGGAGAGTAACACAGTTCCATCATGGAACAATCGTGCGACTAAGTGATGAAAGAATAGGCGAGATCATTTTTACAGATCGAGATCATCCAACTCGTCCTATGGTGTCTGTAGAAGGGACGATTGTTAATCTAGTAGCGCAAAGGCAGCTATACATTAAAGAGTTAATACAAACATAGATCAGATAGAAAAACCCTGCATTTCGGTTGTATAAAAGCAGGGTTTTCTAATCTAATAAGAAGTCTAAATAGAAATAAAAGTTTTCGTCAAAAAAGACTTGCATTATTTCTACCAGCATGGTATATTCTAATTCCGGCCAAGAAGTTAGCCAGTAAGCACCACGCTGAATAACAAGCTTCATAAATGAAGTTGAAAAGCTTCTAAAAAAAGCTTGACACTCTGAACCGGACATGATATGATATAAAAGTTGACAGCGAAAGTTGTTGATGAGATTGATCTTTGAAAACTGAACAACGAGGAGTTTTACGCAAGTGAAACTCATG
>NZ_WTWX01000059.1 GCF_009870785.1 Paenibacillus sp. An7 | reverse complement strand
TAAGTTAAGTTTGTAGTCATGTACACCGTGTGTTTGTATAGTAATAGATGCCGAACATTTCAAAAACCATAATTTCTAATCAAGCTAATCGTCGCTATAGAGACTATAAAAGACTTCTTGATAAACTGTTCTCTAGGTAGTCAATAGAAGTGATACCTGCTCTAAGCAATATTGATGAGAACTGAACCAATGAAGAGGATTCTATTAATATCCTTGGAATAATTTATACGTACGTACACGTACACGTACGTGTAATAGAAAATGAGTTGAATTGGATCACTATCATAGCTAGGGATAGATCTAAAAGCTGGGTCGGTTGTCATAGACGGTATAACCATGAATGTGTGAATCTGATACTAGCTTGGGACGCTATAGAGGCTATAGAAACCTTACCAACTAGTTAACTGTTCTCTAGGTAAATAAGGAGAAGTGATACTTGCTCTAAACAATATTGATGAGAACTGAACGAAGAGATTTCTACTCATATCCTTGGAATAATTTACACGTACGTACACGTACGTTTAGTAGAAGATGAGTTGAATTGGATCACTATCATAGCTAGGGATAGATCTATGAGCTGGGTCGGTTGGTATAGACGATATAACTATGTATGTGCGTATCACTTAGGACGCTATAGAGGCTACAGAACCTACCCACTAGTTAACTGTTCTCTAGGTAGATAAGAAGAAGTGATAGCTAATAGCTATTCTAAGCAATATTGATGATAGCAGAACCAACGACGAGTATTCTACTGATATCCTTGAAATAAATTACACGTACGTACACGTATACGTACGTGTACGTAGAGATGAACAGAATTAGATAAATACATAGGGATAGATATATGGACTGAGTTTGTTGTCATGGACGATATTGTTTGCAGAGTAAAAGATCGAGCAGTTCAAAGGGTCATATCGAGACATCATTGCTATATAGCAATATAGCAATATAGCAAGATTCAGATAGCAACTGTGATAGGTATAGAAGCTATAAGGACTACCCACTATTTAACTGTTCTCCAGGTAATCAAGAAAAGTGATAGCTGCACTAAGTAATATTGATGAGAGCGGAACCACGAAGAGAATACTACTCATCTCCTTGAAATGATTACACGTACGTACACGTATACGTACGTGTAACAGAAGATGAACTAAATAAGATCATTATCATGGGATGGACACATGAGCTAGGTTTGTTGTCATGGACGATACGATTATGAATGTTTGCAGAGTAAAGTATCGACCAGTTCAAAAGGTCATATCGCGACATCATTGCTAGTCAATACAAAACAATCTTGTATGCTTCAAAAAGCAGCTTAGTACGATATAACAGCTACCCACTCTAGATCAGAGAATTGATAGCTACTTATAAGCCAATATTAAGTTGAACAGAACCAATAGAAACTGTGGTCGCTATAGAGGGTATAAAAGACTACTGGATAGTTAACTGTTCTCTAGGTAGTCAATATAAGTGATACCTGCTCTAAGCAATATTGAATAGAACTGAACGAAGAGAGTTTAACTGATGTCCTTGAAATAATTTACACGTACGTACACGTATACGTACGTGCATTTGAAGATGAACAGAATTAGATCAATATCATAGGAATAGATATATGGACTGAGTTTGTTGTCATGGACGATACGATTATGAATGTTTTGCGGAGTAAAGTATCGACCAGTTCAAAAGGTCATATCTCGACATCATTGCTAGTCAATACAAAACAATCTTGTATGCTTCAAAAAGAACCAGATATCAACTGTGGTCGCTATAGAGGCTATAAAAGACTACTGGCTAGATAACTGTTCTCTTGGTAGCAATAAGAAGTGATACCTGCTCTAAGCAATATTGATGAGAACTGAACGAAGAGAATTCTACTCAGGTATTTGAAATAATTTACACGTACGTACACGTATACGTACGTGTAGTTGAAGATGAACAGAATTAGATCAATATCATAGGGATAGATATATGGACTGAGTTTGTTGTCATGGACGATATTGTTTGCAGAGTAAACGATCGAGCAGTTCAAAGGGTCATATCGCGACATCATTGCTATATAGCAATATAGCAAGATTCAGATAGCAACTGTGATAGGTATAGAAGCTATAAGGACTACCCACTATTTAACTGTTCTCCAGGTAATGAAGAAAGTGATAGCTGCACTAAGTAATATTGATGAGAGCGGAACCACGAAGAGAATTCTACTCATCTCCTTGAAATGAATTACACGTACGTACACGTATACGTACGTGTAACAGAAGATGAACTGAATTAGATCATTAGTATAGCTAAAATAGACGTATGTGCTGAGTTTGTGGCCATAGAAGATCAACTATAGTTCAGATCCTAGCCTAGGACGCTATAGAGGCTATAGAAACTACCTAGTAATTTATAGTTCTCTAGGGATTGCTGCACTAAGCATATTGATAAGAGCAGAACCAACGAAGAGTATTCTACTAACTAACTTTGAAGTACTTTAAACGTAGGTACATAACCCAAGACGTTTTGAATTTTTTTGTTGGGGAAATAAGTGAATAATAAATAATCCACGTTTGCAGAGTCTACGATCTAACAGTTCAAATGGCATATCGCCAAATCACTACTAATCAATATAAAACAAATTTTGTGTGATACAGAATAGCGCTTAGGAGCTATATGGGCATAACTTCTCACTAGTAAACTGTCCTCTACTTGATCAGGAGAACTGATAGCTACACTAAGCAAAATTGATGAACCAATGATGAGAATTCTACTGATATCCTAGAAATAATATACACGTACGTACA
>NZ_WTWX01000058.1 GCF_009870785.1 Paenibacillus sp. An7 | reverse complement strand
AATCCAAAAAATAGCGGATTCAATGCTATAATCTAAATTTATTGTTACGCTAACGATAAAACAATAGTTGAACATAAAGGGTTTCACATATTAGTCATGACTAATATGTGAAACCCTTTAATATATCTATCTTTCTTAAATTAAGGTCTTGATAAACTGAGAAAATAAAGTTGTAGACTGGCAGCGTGCGTTAAGCAAACGGGCAGAGCTTAGACTTTTAAGGATAAAAGAGGTTTTTGTGGTATTATATGTAATTATGGGTTGTAAAATAAATGGATTAATTGAAAATGGAGGATTCAAAATATGGAACGTAAAATTCAATTAATGGAAACCTACATAAATATCGACCTTGGAAACTCACCCTTTTTAAAATTAGATAAAGGGTTGCAAATTCCATACTCTTCAATTAAGGGAATAACAACAGGTAGACCGATACCAAATGCTTTTAAACTATATGGTGCTTTATTAGGAGGAATGAGAAATGGGTTATTTAGAGCAAAGGGTGGTTATCAACTGCACTTTTTTGAAAATGAGCTTAAAACTCTTCATTTAGATTTGAATAGCTTTCAAGTTGGTAAGTTCAAAATATCGAAGTTGATCATTGGTGTTGAAAATCCTGAAGAAATAAGTAAAAATATTTCCGAAAGAGTGAAGTGATAATTTGTTGATGAACTGTTCTTTGAACTAACGAGAAAACAATAGTTGAATACAGTAGGGAGCAGCTTGCCATGAACCTGAACCCTATTAAGTAGACAGTTATAAAAAAAGGATGTGCCGCTATTCTACCGATCTTTAGATCTTTTACACTTGATGTATAAACGTGAGAAAGTCCTCCGTCCTGATCATTGTTTCTATTACCAAAGTACACGTAATCATGTGCTACTGACCAAATAGTACTGTTTTGAGATCCTTGATACCACCAAATTAAAGGATCACCCCACGAGGTAAAGTTAGTGCAGTTGGTTACAAACTGTCTGAAGCAAAAATAAGTGATGACTAGCATTCGTTGCACTTCCCAGGCAAGGTCATCCGAAAAAGATTTTACTAACATTAGGTAGCCTGACTCAGTTAAAAGAATTAATCCATTAAGTGCCCTTTGAAGAACTCACAAGCTCCTCTAATTGCATATATACAGGTTTCTTGAATATAGTCATATAGGCTCATTAATACCTTATTATTCGACAAATTTATACATAGTAGATCACGTATATCCTCCTATTTTATTAATTTTTTCTTTCTGTTACCATTATTAATATTAATATTTCAATTATTTGAACATTGTTTATTAAAAAAGGAAGAGAAAGCAGGGATTAATTTTGTTAATTAGTAAAACGATCAAAAGAGTAACAGTTTTGGCTTCAGCTTCCCTAATTTGTGCATCATTACTTGGTAATTCAACTACTTTTGCAAGTGAAAAGTTGTCTATTGAAGAAAAAAGGTCAGCAGTACATCAAGCATACGGTTTATCTGAAGATTGGGTAAATGATCTAATTGACGAAGATCTACAGTATTATTATGATGGTATTTCCGAACTAGTTACTTCTTCAGTTGATGAAAATTACTTCAAACTAGAAGAGGTCTATGATTATACTTTAGCAACTCCAGATAACGGATATAGTCCACTTCAAATTGTAGACACAAATGTATCTGAAGTTTCCAAACAGGAAGCAATGGAACAATCTAATAATAAAGATAATGGAATTACTACCATGGGAGCATCTACGACCACAACTAGTTGGCTTAAACTTGAGACAAGCAATGAGAAATATTCTACATCTCAAGGCGGTGCTTCTGCTCGGTTCGAATGGCTTAAGACACCAACACAAAAACAGAAAGATGTCCTTGCTCTTGGAACAAATAGTAACATGAGTGTTATACCCGGAACAGCATCAAATGTATTTAAATATACTTATTTAGATCAAATTAATCCCAGCAAAGTAATCCAAAAAACCAATAATCCAGTAGCCTTTCAAAGCGTTCTAGGTTATGCGTATGAGATGCAACTTCCACAAGTTAATGATGGAAACAGCCCTTCTCATCCCGATTATGCAAGAAACATAATAGGTTACATGAAGTATAGATATACTCCAAATGTATCGACATTGACAAAGGCAGATATCTATGCTAAATACGGTCATAATATTACAATTCTAAACTCCTCATTAAGTGTAGACATAAAAGGAACTGCTGGTATAAGTATTGGTCCAGCAAGCAAAACAATGGAAGTTTACAATCACAATCAAATTTCTTGGTAAAGAAGGATTTTAATTGAAAAAAAAAGCATATATTCCTCTATTGATACTTCTTATTGGATCTCTATTCTTTAATATATTTTTATATCAATCCCATAACGCTAAACAGGATTTATTTCAGCAAAACCTCAACCAGAGATTATTAAGTGAGCTTTCTTTCTTTTCTTCGAAACTTGAAGAAGGCAAAGTCCCTAACACTTCTGTTCTCAGTTCTGCTTCAAGAATTGATATCTTATCGTATTACTCTGATTTAGAAGTGAATACCAGTTTAGCAGAAATTATTGCAGAAAAAATTGATAATAATCAACCTTTGAAAAACGTAGGAAAAGTACAAGAGAAAATCATTGATATACAAGATGATCCGGATCAAGAAAAAATATTGGAACTAAACAATTTTCTTAAAAAATAAGACCCCTAGGGGTCTTATTTTCAGATTGTAGACAAAAGGCATTCTGAATGCCTTTTGTCTACAATCTGAGAAGGTCTATCGACCTTCTTTCAGACTGTAGACAAACTAGCTTAAACTAGTTTGCCTACAGTCTTTTTTATTTTAC
>NZ_WTWX01000073.1 GCF_009870785.1 Paenibacillus sp. An7 | reverse complement strand
TATGTCCCAACCAGCCTCAATCATGGTCATGACAAGTAGGGGTGAACATTATAGCGCTCGGGATCAAGTCCCACCGGCAGGTACGTTCGACCCGGCAGGATAATGTAATATTCCATCATGCAACCGGCGGAATATTCGGTTGTATGTTCAGTTCTTGAGTAAATCCTTATAAATAAGATTTTCTATGGTATAATATGTAAATATATTCCAACAATACTAGAAAGTTATGAAATGGTGGGACTAAACGAATGGAACATACAATTCAATTAATGGAAACTCATTTAATTATCAATCTTGGAAATTCGCCCTTTTTAAAATTAGATAAAGGGTTACAAATTCCATACTCTTCGATTAAGGGGATTACAACAGGTAGACCCATACCAAATGCTTTCAAGCTTTATGGTGCTTCTTTTGGAGGAAAAAGAAATGGATTATTTAGATTCAATGGAGGTTACCATCTCTACTTTTTTAATAATGAGGTTGATACCCTTCATTTTGACTTAAATAATTTTCCTGTTGGTAAATTTAAAATATCAAAGTTAATCATTGATGTTAGAAACCCTGAAGAAATAAGTAAAACTATCTCCCAAAGATTGTTTCTCAAATAGCTTGCAGGAGAGTAGTAATATTGTTCAACTAACGGAAAAACGTTAGTTAAACACAGCAGGGAGCAGGTTGCCAGTCGGCCGCTGCTCCCTTTTAGTCATGTAAACGGGCACAACAGTTGAAGTTAACATGTAACTCATCCTTAACTTTTAGCGTTGTTTATAAAGATATGGCTAACTTAGTAGAGTGGAAAGAACAAAGGAAGGGTAAAGCAGAGAGCGTAAAATATTTTGTGTAAATAGATAAATAGCAAAAAGGAAGACCTTTTC
>NZ_WTWX01000072.1 GCF_009870785.1 Paenibacillus sp. An7 | reverse complement strand
AAAAGGTCTTCCTTTTTGCTATTTATCTATTTACACAAAATATTTTACGCTCTCTCTTTGTATTCAGCTGCTGAATCGTTTGATTTAATTCCTCTATCTTTTTTTCTTTTTCATTTAATATTTCCGTAAATTTTGTTTTTTCTTCTTCCAGGTTACTTTCATATTTTTCTAAAGAATCATCTTTCTGAGAACAAGCAGTAAGCAGCGTAAAGCTACAAATAGCTACGATCCATAATTTCCTCAACAGATTTCCCTACTTTCTCACTTCATTAGAAAATCATTATTCCAAAATGACAAAGCTCGAAAAAGAAAATACAGCCCTACAACAAGTACAAATAACACGACTACATTAAATACGAACACATTAAATACGAACTGTCCTTCGATTCCTAAAAATAACTGCTTTAAAACTTGCGATTATAGATGAATTGAAAACGTATTGCTAAGTAGAGCAGATAAAAATATTGACAACGATGCCATGATTCGTAGAATATATGAGATCCAAATTATACCAAAGTTCTCTCCCCTTTGACCTTTCATGGTTACCTCACCCCTAAAATCAAAAGGTACCCTTATTTTACCATATATAGATTTGAACATCCTAAAAAAAACTGCACCTCTCTTGTTAGTCTTATCTAACAAATGGGGCGCAGTTCAACCATTAGATCCGGATATTCTTTTATTGTGAAAACACTGTTTGTTACAATTACTAACCGTATTACGGACCGTCGTAACGATGGTCCCAAAAGTACAAGATCCTGCCGAAAAAGAAAACCTCGAGAATTAAGCCCTATTTTCATATACATCTAAAAATAATAAAAACCCCTTCGCTTTCGCGAAGAGGTTTACGTATGAAGCGGGTGATGGGAATCGAACCCACGCTATCAGCTTGGAAGGCTGAAGTT
>NZ_WTWX01000011.1 GCF_009870785.1 Paenibacillus sp. An7 | reverse complement strand
ACTTTCTACAAAAAAAGGATATTTTCATTTACACAAAATTCTTGACGCTACCGTAAAGCAGAATTGAATTTAAAATAGAAAAGGCTTTTATAATATTACCTGCTATATAAATTACGATTAAAGCAATAAATTAGTATTCCTTGTTAGTTAGGTGGTGTATTAATGAAAGATTTAAGGGACGCTGCTGTCATAGCTATGGCTTTCATTATCATCAAGTTAGTTTTCAGACTGATTCCACCCTCGGAGAGATTCTTTAGCCTTTTTGAAAATGGTGTGTGGGTTGGACTAGGAATTATTTTCACTGCTTACCTTATTTTATTCGTTATTGTTTTCCTAATACTGGTAGTAAAAAGAAGGCGTATGGAAAAAGGATAATAGTTGATAAGATCACTGGAAGGTTATTTGTAATAATTTCAGAGTTGAAGGAATTTACTTATATCGTTTGATCTATGTGTATAAGATTGATGCAATCTAGATAAGAAAATATCCCCTTGGAGGTTATATAATGTTGAACAAACAAACGGTAGTAAAACAACTTGAGCAAGTAGGATTGGGCCAATATGGACATGCCATTGCAAACTGGGCTTATCCTACAGCGCAACTTTTTCTTGAACCTGTATCTGACATTATGATTCCTATTGGAGGAAGCAAGGTAGGAGGTAATCCTGATCTTCCTGATAATATGGAATGGCCATTATGGAAAGATTATGATATGACTTTTATTGCTCAAATTAATTTGGCGGATTGCCCAGTAAATATGTCTCTTCCTAAGAGTGGGTTGCTGTCTTTTTTCTATGCTGTAAAAGCTATGTATGAGGACGATGATTTTTATAATGATCCTCACACTTGTC
Organism: Paenibacillus sp. An7; assembly: GCF_009870785.1. Taxonomy (GTDB): domain Bacteria; phylum Bacillota; class Bacilli; order Paenibacillales; family Paenibacillaceae; genus Paenibacillus. The sequence goes on along the minus strand of NZ_WTWX01000011.1, from coordinate 123,121 downwards.
GAGTGATCTACATTGACTCAGAAGGTCTCTCAAACATTTCACGAAGAACTATTCCTAATCATTTAACTGATTCAGAAATAATGAAGCCGAACAAGATTTTATATGAGGAGGGTATATCTGTACCAACTGCTGAGTCAGCTTATTTGAAAAGTTTGGGGTTAGGCTGGAATGGTAACAGAGATCATTTTGATAAGTATTGGAAATCATTTTTACCGCATTGGTCAAAGGAAGGGTACGTTAACAGACTTATGGGTCATCCTGATCAAATTCAAGGAGATATGCAAGTCGGCTGTGAAATAGCCGTTGGTCCGTACGACTGGGATGATCTGAATAATTCGGATATTCATGAGAAGGTTGTTAATTCCGCATTAAAGTGGCGTTTACTCCTACAAATTGATTCTGAAGAAGAAAAAACCGGGATGATGTGGGGAGATGTTGGAAGGATTTATTTTTGGATTCATGAGGATGATCTTACTGATTTATGCTTTGAGAGAGTAGTGTGTCAAATGCAGTGTGGCTAGCAAATAACCGCCGGATAACATATACAGAGTAACATTCGAAAAATCTTATTGGGGGAATTTAGTTTCTAATCCAGAGGGATGGTTATTTATGGATATTATTTTAAAATCTAATAGAATTCGTGCTCATATTAACGTTGGCAAAAATAAAATAGCATATTCTATTTTAATCTCTTTCATATTGGGATTATCGTTAGGTCTCGTTGCTAAAATACTTGATTCACCTATCATTCCTAACGAGATTTCGATTCTAGGACTCATCGGAAGCAACTGGGGATTGTGGATATTTATTTCAACTTTGATCGCTGTATATTCTTACACGCCCAAATTAGCCGCAATACGTGTTTTTATATTCCTTATTTCAATGCTGCTTTCATACTACACATATACAATATTGTTTCTTCATCTTTTTCCATTAAAATATATGTTTTTTTGGTGTATCCTTGCATTACTATCAATGATTCCAGCCTATATAATATGGTTTTCCCATGTTAATCATTTAATTTCTAATTTTGTTATAGCTTTACCGATTTCAGTTATTGCATTTGAAGGATATAAAATCTATCTTTCTACGGTAGACTATTATGAGCATTTCAAGCAATATGAAAATATTCTTATAAGTAAGGGTAACTATTTTTATATGCTAGGTACGGAAATATCATATACTCTAATGATCATTATTATTTTACTAGTTGTTCCTAAAAGAAAGAAGCAATGTTTATATATTATTCCGTTTTCTGTAGTTGTATTTTCTGCATTAGTCGCAATCATGCAAATGCTCTAATTATTAAAAAACTATAATGCATACGATCAAAAAAATCCTTTAACATACAATAAGGAGTGCTTGATATCGTGAATCTTAAATCCTGTTCTAAAGGAGTAGTGTTATCTATTCTGGTAGTTTGTCTAATGTTCGGAACTAGTATTATACCTGTTTTTGCGGAGTCGTCTGAAAGTTCGTCGAAAGATGATACAGCTAATAGTGGCAGTTATTCAGGAACTGAATTTCAGGCTACATACCGATTAAAAAAGAAAAATAGGGCAAAAGTAAACTTTTGGATTAAAAATACTGGGGATGTAAGTGTAAGAATCACAATTAATGGAGATCAGAAAAAAACTCTCGCACCAGGTAAAAGTGGCCACATTAGTGCTCCAGTTGGTTTCTTAAATAGTAAATATAAATTTAAAGCTGTACCAACGCCTAATGGCGGTAAAATTAGCATAGACTATCGTATTGCTCAGAGAGATTAAATTTGATGTTTAAAATATTTTGGTTTTATAAGAAATACTCCTTAATCAAACAAGACAGAGTACGAATTAATCATTGGCTAGATGAGCGTGTGCTTTGATATCTTTTTATTAAGCTAATAGGCAGGTGAAAAATTAAAATTATACTTACTACAATCGTAATAATGGTATGTTTATTCTCTATTTGGTACTTCATTCCTAAACATTCCATAAAGACGATAAATGGTGTTTATTATCAAGTAGGAACGGAAGGAATAATCGAGAGTGTAAAATTACATTTGGATGGAGAATGGCGAAATCACATTAATGGAAAAAGAACTTATAAAGGTGCAATTGAAATTGAAGGGAATAAGGTCCCGCAAATTCCTGAAGATAGAACAAAATTAGTGTTGCATTATGATGGACACAATTTCACAACTATTTTCTCTGGTTTTCGAATAATAGATGAAACAGGTAGAGCAGAGCCTGATATTTTCACTTACGGTTGGGTATACACGGATGATAAATTCTCTGATTTTACAATTAAAGTAATCAATGGTGCTGACCAGTGGTCTCCGTCAAACGGATATATGATCACAGCACCAGCCAAAGACAGACAGGAAGCAACGATAAGGTCTCAAAAGTTAATCAAAAATTTTGAAAGTTGGATTGATTGAACTAAAAGTTTGGGAGAGAGGTGAAGTACTGAATGAAAATCAATAAGTTCTTCCCCCTTATGCTACTCATTGCACTTGCTTTAGGTTTCATACTTGGTAGGTATTTGATGTTGTATGGTGAAAATGAGAAGTGGACTCCAGATAAAATTAATCTGTACTATAATCAGAAACAGAGTCAGATGACAAAGTTAGAACGGCCGCAAGCATATGGTCTGATCCAATCATTAATTGTGTTTGAAAAAGGAGATATGATGTCAGGAGCGAAAAATGGAATGGTGCTGCTTATATTCAAACAACGGATTTAACTTATTTGTATTTGGTATCAAGACCGAATTTAGATTTTATACTTCGGCATTGGATTGAACTATAGAAACAACAATGACGTAAAAAAGTCAAAATGGTTTATTATGGAAGTGCAAACGATAATTTTCTATGGAATGGATGGAGGATGAAGATCCCTTTAGCGGGGAACGAATGTATCTTTCAAATATGTAAGTTGATTGTAAGTTTGAGTAATGGCACGTTCACGCGGAGTTTTCTATAATATCACATTAGAAGATCAAGAGAATTAGAGGGGGGTAAAATGGGAGACATCGATATTATTTTCGTACTCAAAATGATTATTATAGGGCTAGTTCAAGGATTTACGGAACCGATCCCTGTATCTTCTAGTGGTCATGTAATGATTGCTAGTAAAATTTTAGGATTGGGTGAACAAGGCTTTACCTTTGCTATATTAACAAATACAGCTTCGCTGCTTGCTATTCTTTATTTTTATAGAGAAGATATCGTAAGACTTGCTCTTAATTCCATCCTTTTTTTGAAAACGAGAAACGAACGCTATAAAAGTGACTTTCGCTTTGGATGTTTTATAATCATTGGTACGATTCCAGCAGGAGTTTTAGGATTTTTGTTAAATGATTATATAACAGAGAATGTTAATATGGCTACGATTGCGATAATGCTTTTTGTCACTGGTGGGGCGCTATGGTTGGTTCGTAATATGAAGGGGAATAAAGGTGAAGGTGATATCACGATCAAGGATGCATTCCTTGTTGGTTTGGGACAGGCGGCTGCCTTAACACCAGGAATTAGCCGTTCAGGTGCAACGATTATTTCAGCAATTGCTGTTGGTATGAAACAAGATACTGCACTTCGCTTTTCCTTTATGTTATATATACCAGTCAGCATTGGGGGTGTAATATTAGGCTTAACCGACTTTTTAGATGAACCGAATAAAATAGATTTAGCCATCCCGTATTTAGCTGCATTTATTACAACACTGTTTATGACCTTCTTTGCATTGAAATGGTTTATGGGAATTATGAAAAGTGGGAAATTGATTTATTTTACATATTATTGTTTCTTTGTTGGGGTGTTGCTTCTGGTGTTTTTCGGGAACGATAGGTATTAACATTAAGAAGACAGTCGATCCATACGATCGGCTGTTTTGTATTGCGTTCAAGACGTGTGGCATTATCATCTCCATGTTTACCCTAGATATGTGAATGATCAACTATATCTGTCAAAGGGTAACTGAATCTGATCCAGATGAACGTTCTATCTATGCTGATAAGTTGCGTTCTTGGATACAGAAAAACATATAAGATCTAGGAAGCGCGAAGTGAAGCAGGTAAGTTTAAGAATGGATCTTTTTGAAAATACCATAGGCGAAAACTATCTACGAGAAGGTTAGAGACATATGTGTGCCCCCCCTTTATATGGTGGAATTGTATAGTCCTTTGGGGATTTGTCGTCAAAGAAATGTGGAACGTGGAGATTGTAATTTCAATGAAAAAGGCAGCCAATCATTGCGATCGGCTGTCTTTTTATTAAACAACGGGGCAGAATTGTCCCAAATTATATTGGTTCTTCAGGATTCTATTTTAAGAATTGCAGTACCTCTGCAAACACTGTTTTTTTCTCTCGTTCGATGGTAATATTATGACCGCAATTACGTAAACTCACTTTCTTAATCTCTTTAGACGCAACACCTTGTTCTATTATGGGGATGCTCTTTTCATGTACAGCGTTATCTTGAATAGAGTGTATAATTAACAAAGGTTGATCAACTTTATGTAATGATTTCTTTGTGGTTTTCTGTAATCTATTCAACTCATGAATGCTGCTTAAAGGTATTTTACTATAGCCTAATAAATATTTACTTTCCTCTTCTGGTCTTACCTCTGGCGGCCATTCGGTATACTTCAGGAAATATTTTGCGATCCCTACATACCTTGCAGCCCTGTCTTTTGTGACTAAAGCGGGAGCAAGAGTTACGATTTTTTGTACACTATAGTTCTCAGCAAGGTGAAGAGCTAATACACCTCCCATAGAATGTCCAATAACATATATTTGACTACAGGTTTTTGCTAGCTGTGCGTAACCCTCCTGGACCGAATGGATCCAATCTGTATATTTGGTTTTCTCCAAATCCTCAACAGTAGTTCCATGTCCAGAAAGTCTTGCGCCAAGCACGGTATATCCCTCTTTGTGCAAATGCTCACCAAGCTCTCGAAGCTCTGCAGGGGTGGAGGTAAAACCATGAATTAAAAGACAACCCGTATCATTTCCTGAAAAGAAATAACTCTGCCTAAAATCTAAGTTTTTCATTATGATAAGTCCCTCACTAACATGTAAAATCGGTTTTCTCGGATTTGTTAATTGAACTTGCCCAAAGAATAATTACCGCAATAGCAATCCAAAGACCGGATAAAGGAAAGAATACTTTATAGCCTATGGAGTCTAGTAATACACCCATCAGTAGTCCTGAAATAAATTGAGAGATGGATACAAAGAAATTGAAGATACCCATAAATTCACCTAGTCGATCTGGAGGAACAACTTCGGCTAGTATGGCATATGAAGTCACTTGAATGGCGATAAATCCAATGCCTATGAGACACATCACTGCATATAGACCTGTTGCACCCGTAACAAATATTCCAGCCGCAATCGCAATTACAAAAATGACAGCTCCGAAAAGCATCACTGTTTTTCGTTCGATCTTATCAGATAGAACACCTAAAGGATAAGCGAATATAGCGCCGGTTATCGTTAATAACAAAAGGGAGAAGCTTGCGGTATCCGCAGATAGATTCAGGTTATTTACGCAATATTTTACAAAGTAAGGTGTGATACTTCCATAACCAAGATAGATAAAAAAGATGGCAGTAAATAACTTCATGGCTGAAGGATACTTGTAGAAATCAAATGCTAATTTTGCGGGCTTAGCAGCCGCTCTAACTGTCTTTTTTTCTTTGATTAAAGCTAAGGTGATTATGACAGTTAGGATGCCGAGAACTGCACTTACAAAAAAGGGGAGACTATGGTTTTTATTGAGGGAGCTCGTGCTGTCCCATAGGAGAGGACCCATGATAAAGATAAAAGCGCCGCCTAGAACACTAACTACTTTAGAGAATCCATTAGCAAGTCCGAGCTGGCTTTCTTCAACGGTCTCCGGAATTAAAGAGTAATAGGGACCTTGATAGAAATTTAAACTAAAATAAAAAATGAAGGCGATTGCAAACAAAGACCCATAACTGGGTGCAAAAGGGAGGAAACACATAGATATCGTCGTAACGATGGTTCCCATAAGCATAAATGGTTTGCGTTTGCCCATTTTAAAATTGGATCGATCACTTAGTACGCCAGATATGTATTGAACAAATATTCCAGTAAAAGAACCCATCGTAATTAACAGGCCAGTCTTCGTGTTACTAACATTGAAAGTCGCTACAAGCATTGGTATTAATGTCAGATTCATAGCCCATAACAAACCTACACCTAAGTTGGGAAGACCAATTATATAAGGCAAGGATTTTTTGCTCATTGCTGCACCCCTTTTTTATAGTGAAGTGAATCCATTCCCATAATACCTTTAACTTTTTATTTACTTAGATATTGTATTGCCATTTCAATAATGAGTTTGACTTGTACTTCTCCTTCGACATCTTGATCGCTGTTTAGTATGGTGTTTCTTGAGATTAATTTCTGGCACAAGCTTAGTAGTGTATGAGTAATGCTCATATAAAAAATGTGGTTATCAACTTGCTGTATGATACTTCCATCTTGTTTACCTTTTTGAAGAGCATCCAGCATAAGCGGTTTCAAATTTAAAATTGCACTTTCATACAATTCCAATTTATCTGGTGATATCTTTTCTTTTGTAATATAGTGGTCGAACTCTTCGATAAATCTCATGAAATCTTTATGATGTTTATAAAGCTTTAGGAAAACTTCTAATAATGTTTCGACACTTCTTATTCCGTTCAGTGATTTATAGCTCTCCGTACTGAAATCCTTATAAAAGGTATCAATAACGTCTTCCCAGATTTTGATGGCTGCTTCAATAACTAGCTCGGGTTTTGTTGAAAAATATCGATAGATCGAGGCAACGCCAATGTCGGCTTGATCTGCGATATCCGTCATCTTAGAGTTCTCGATACCATGTTTTTTAAAGATCTCGATGGAAGCTAGAATCACCTCTTCTTTTCGCTTTTCTATTCGTTTTATTTTTGTCTCCACTATGTCCTCCCGTTATTTTGATGTATTTGATAGACTGACTATCAATTTGTGATTATTATAGCACCTTAACATGAACTAGCAATACTAAAATTTGAATAACTTCAAACGGTTGGGTATCAATTTCATTAGTTTTGTTTTCTGCCTTTACTCATTCATACTGAAACCGTTCCTTTACATCAGTAATAAACTTTTATTGAAATAAATTTATTTTGCTAAATTCTCGTCATTTTTCCCTTAATTCGAAGTAAATAAAAATACATGAATTAGAGCCTATTTTCATTATTCTGCTACCTCAATAAATGCTTGCTATGTAGCTAAATTCTCTCTGTTTAAAGTTCGTCTAATACAACTTTTAGATGGCATAAAAGAACATAAAAAATTCAGTTATTATCCACTATTTAAACCTAGTTAAAACAATCAGTTATCATCAAAAAGATTCCTAATGAGTTTGACATTTCCAAAATATCCCTTTATTATGGACACACGCTTAGTTTTCAGAAAGCACTTTCTGGAGAGCGGGGGAACCAGTTATTAGGGGCGAGTCACATAAATCAATGTGTAGGGTACCATCTTACCCGAGTCCGTCAGCTAACCTCGTCAGCAGTGGATGGGTCCTTTAATACATACATAATAAATTCACATAACAAAGGCCCTTTACTCATTAATCATAGGGGCCTTTGTCTTTGTTTGTTGACCCCCTGCTGGCGGAGCTATGTCTTATTCCCCTGTGTGGAGGTCTTTTTCCGTTTGCTGAAGTCCAAGTGCGGTTTACATGGGTGCTTATTTTGACAAGTAAAGAGGTGCTTGAGTTGGAGGGGAGGCACTGGGCACACCTGCATTCAGTTTTCTGTTTCAAGTAAGCAGATTAAGACTTTCTCAAGGATTAAAACCAAGTAAAAATGTAAGTTTACTTGGTGTATTGGTTGTGTCATTTTTTTGAATACAAAAACGGAGAAAGGTTGTGGAATGAGTTGAGAAAAGTTTTTGTGCTAGTAATGTCATTGATCTTCGTAATATCTCTTGCGGCATGTAGTAAAAGTGGCAGTACACTGGATGAGGCGATCGAGAAAGGTTATATCACAGTAGGATTTGCAAATGAAAAGCCATACGCATACAAAGAGGCTGATGGAAAACTAACAGGAGAAGCTGTTGAAATAGCACGTGTAATCCTAGAGCGGCTAGGCGTGAAGGAGATGAGAGGTGAGCTAACAGAGTTTGGTTCATTAGTAGCCGGCTTGCAAGCTAAAAGATTCGATCTTATTACAGCGGGAATGTTTATTAATCCAAATCGCTGTTCTGCCGTCTTATTCGCGAACCCGGAGTATAGCATTGGAGAAGCACTTGCAGTTAAGCAGGGGAATCCGCTAGATCTTGTAAGTTATGAAGGTATCGCGAGTAATGGAGATGCAAAAGTTGCTGTCATGACAGGTGCCGTGGAGATTGAGTATTTAGAAAAGTCTGGTATCCCTTCCGAGCGTATTATTCAAGTTCCCGACCAAGCTTCAGCGATTAGCGCACTCCAAGCTGACCGTGTGCAGGCCATAACGATGACGGGACCATCACTTCAGGCGATGCTCGAATCGGCCAATGATAATAAAATTGAACGTGTTGCTGACTTCACCCAACCTACAGTGGATGGTGAGAGTGTTCGCGGATATGGGGCGACAGCTTTTCGTCAAGCAGACACCGAATTTCAAGAGGCATATAATGCAGAGCTTCAAAAAATGAAAGACTCAGGCGAGCTGCTCGAAATATTGCAAAAGTTTGGATTCACAGAGGATGAGCTTCCAGGCGATATGACAGCTGCTGCGCTTTGCGGAGAATAACATGCCGAATTCATGGATTGATTTTCTTCCTTCGTTATTAAAAGGGGCGGAAATCACGGTCTTGGTTGCTTTTTTCTCATCCATATTAGCAATCATTGTGTCCTTTATTGCCGGTTTACTTAGGTTATCAAAACTCTGGATTGTACGTACCTTTGCTGCGATTTATGTGGAGATTTTTCGCGGAACCTCCTTACTGGTTCAATTATTCTGGTTATACTTCGCTCTCCCCTTTATCGGTATTGAGCTTCCGAAGATGTTAGCTGCTATTCTTGCCATAGGACTTAACTTCGGGGCATACGGATCAGAAATTGTTCGAAGCGCAGTGCTTGCAGTACCAAAAGGTCAGACTGAGGCTGCTATAGCACTAAATATGAAACCCTGGAAAAGGTTAACATATGTTATTCTTCCTCAAGCTTCGCTACAAATGCTGCCGTCTTTCGGGAACCAGATGGTGGAATTGATTAAATCAACATCGCTCGTCTATTTCATTACGATGGCGGATCTCACATATCAGGCGATGGTGCTTCGTAATAACTACATCTCTTTTACAACGGAGATTTTAGTGCTGCTTCTGCTGATGTATTTTGTTATCGCTACCCTAGTTTCTATCGCTGTTCAGTTACTTGAACGGAAATTGACAACGGGGAGGTTATAACATATGTGGGATTGGAATTATGTATTTGATATTTTGCCTCAGTTGATCGGGGCATTAAAAATGACGGTGTTGATCACGATTTATGCCTTCGTATTGGCATTATTCGTTGGTTTACTTCTCGCATTTATGACACGAAGTCGATTAAAACCCCTATCGTTAGTGACAAAAGGAGTTATACAGTTTATACGTAATACACCTTTACTTGTTCAAGTGTTCTTTCTTTATTACAGTCTGCCGCTACTTGTGGGTATTTCCATTCCGGCCTTCTATACTGGCGTCATAGCCCTCGGACTTCATTACAGCACATACCTCTCAGAGGTATATCGTTCTGGCATCGAGGCTGTTCCAAAGGGTCAATGGGAAGCAGCAAAAGCACTGAATTATACGAAATCTCAAACCTGGAAGAAAATAATTTTACCGCAAGCGATTCCACCAATTATACCTGTACTTGGGAATTATCTAATCATTATGTTTAAAGAGACACCCATTCTATGCGCAATTACGTTGGTTGAGCTTATGCTCACAGCCAAGAATATCGTATCTTTATCTTTCCGAGCTTTTGAACCGTATACGTTAGTTGGTGTATTGTTCTTCATTATTAGTTATATCGCTTCGTTACTCGTGCAACAGCTGGAGAAGCGCATGAAACTACAAAGAGAAAGATAAGGAGGGAAATATATGAACACGGTATTTGAACGTGATGAAACGGAAGTTTCTGCACAAGGAAAGTTGAATCAAATCATACCGGACACATCTCCTATTGTGAAATACACAGGTGTGACGAAGTCATTTGGAAATGTAGAAGTTCTTAAAGGTATTGATTTGGAGATGCAGCCGGGAGAAAAGGTTGCTGTTATTGGTCCCAGCGGCTCAGGTAAAACAACCATGGGACGTATGCTGATGACACTTGAAGAACCGACCAGTGGAACGATTGAAGTAGATGGTGAGCTTCTATGGCATATGGAGCATAAGGGCGGGATCGTTCGCGCAAACGAAAAGCATCTGCACCGGATGCGATGTAATGTCGGGATGGTGTTCCAGCATTTCAATCTGTTTCCTCATATGAATGTGATGCGTAATGTGACAGAGGCTCCACGTAAAGTACTTGGCTTAAGCAAAGAAGAGGCAGAGGAACGTGCAGTTACGATGCTTACTAAGGTTGGACTAGAAGATAAGCTGAAGGTGTATCCGTCTAAGTTATCCGGTGGGCAAAAACAACGTGTTGCTATTGCGAGAGCACTTGTAATGCGACCCAAAGTTATGGTGTTTGATGAGGTAACTTCAGCCCTTGATCCTGAGCTCGTGGGTGAGGTGTTAGAGGTAATCCGCGAAATCGCTGAAGAAGGAGAGATGGCGATGATGTTGATTACACACGAGATGGAATTTGCCAAAGAAATCGCAGACCGAGTGATTTTCGGTGCAGATGGATTAATCGTGGAACAGGGAACACCGGAAGAGATATTTGAGAACCCACAAAGTGACCGATTACAGAGCTTTTTGCAGCGTTTTCGTTCTTCAGGAAATTAACATGAATTCAAATTAGAAATAGAAGGAGGGAATAATTTAAGATGGCAGTCAACACGGAAACCGAGATTATATACCGTAAACCGATAGCACAAGACGGAGCCGGCATATGGGAACTCATTCGAGATACAGGAACGCTCGATCTAAACTCACCCTACTGTTACATGCTGCTTGGAGATTATTTCAATGATACTTGTCTGATTGCCGAACATGAGGGAGCCATCATCGGATTTATCTCAGCATTTCTTTCACCACGAAATCAAGATCGGCTGTTTGTATGGCAGGTCGCAGTAGCTGGGACGCACCGGAGGCAAGGGATAGCAAAGACCATGCTGACGAATCTTTTGAAACAAAAAGGGTGCCAAAGCGTGCGTTTTATTGAAGCAACCATTTCACCTTCGAATATGGCATCTAACAGGTTATTCCTGAGCTTTGCTGAGGAGAGATCCATTCCGAGTATTGTTACAGTGGGGTATAGTGCAGATATGTTTCCAGATCGAACAAATCATGAGGATGAGCCACTGTTTGTTATCGGACCAATCATTAATCAAATGTGAATCAATGGAGGGGTATTATGAACAATCAACTTTTAGAATTTCCACAACTTACTGTGTTTAACGATCTTGAATCTGAAGTTAGAAGTTATTGCAGGAGCTTTCAGACGGTTTTTGAGAAAGCAAAAAATGCGCAGTTGTGGGATCGAAACGGAAATAAATATATTGATTTCTTTGCAGGTGCAGGGGCTTTGAACTACGGCCACAATAACGAGAAGATTCGTGGAAAGCTGATTGACTATATGATGCAAGATGGTATTACACATAGTCTTGATATGGCAACAAATGCGAAAGAAACATTTCTAACTCAATTTCAGGAGGTGATCCTGAAGCCGCGTGGCTGGAATCATAAGGTGATGTTCCCAGGACCAACGGGGACGAATGCTGTAGAAGCTGCGCTGAAAATAGCAAGAAAGGTAACAGGGCGTTCCACTATTCTTTCGTTTACCAATGCGTTTCACGGCATGACGCTTGGATCGCTTGCTGTGACAGGAAACTCCTTCAAACGGGAAGGAGCGGGTATAGCTCTTACTCACTCTGTATTTATGCCCTATGACGGCTACTATGGAGAGGATGTAGATACACTCGCCTATATCAAGAAACTGCTTGATGATCCTGGAAGCGGTGTGCCTATTCCAGCAGCTGTCATTGTAGAAGCTCTGCAAGGCGAGGGAGGTCTGAATTCTGCGAGCCGAGAGTGGTTGAAGGGTCTTGAGGAGCTTTGTAAGGAAAGAGATATTTTGCTCATTCTTGATGATGTTCAGATGGGCTGTGGTAGAACAGGACCGTTCTTCAGCTTTGATGATGCTGGTATTGAGCCGGATATTATATGTCTCTCGAAATCTATTGGTGGCTTTGGGCTTCCGATGGCGATTACATTATTGAAACCAGAAATCGATGTGTGGGAACCAGGCGAGCATAATGGAACTTTCCGAGGTAATAATTTAGGGTTTATTGCTGCTACCGAAGCACTTAATTATTGGAAGACGAAAGAATTCCAGCTTGATGTAGAGATTAGAGCGAAGATTATTCACAGCGTTCTGGAGGATATTCCATCGAGATATCCGGAGTTTCGTGGTGAAACTCGAGGCAGAGGTTTAATACAGGGTTTTGCATTTGAAAGACAGGAACTTGCTGGAAGACTCTCTGAAATCGCTTTCGATCACGGGCTGATTATGGAAACATCAGGTCCACATAGTGAAGTAGTGAAGATCATGCCACCACTGACTATTGAAATCGAGACACTAGAAGATGGATTGAAAATACTGGAACGTAGTCTAAAACAACTATCTGCAGAGGAGAGATAAATCATGATTGTTAAACATTTAGAAGAGATAATTCATACGAAGGATGACATCGACACCGCGACATGGAACTCGAGAAGATTGCTCCTAACCAAAGATGAGATGGGTTTCTCCTTGAATGACACACTTATTAAAGCGGGCACTGAAACACTAATCTGGTACAAAAACCATGTTGAAGCTGTGTATTGTATTGAAGGAGAAGGTGAGATCGAAATTGTCGGCGGAAAAACATATCAAATATCTCCGGGAATGATGTATGCCCTTGATGGACATGAAAAGCATTATTTGAGGGCTCGGTCTCAAATGCGAATGATCTGTGTGTTTAATCCGCCACTAACAGGTGCGGAAGTTCATGATGAAGAAGGAACGTACCCGCTACTTTCCCAAATTTCGAAGTAAAGGAGAGATCGTGATGAGTAAAAATCATATATCCACACTGCAAGAAAAAGAGATAGACGTCTATCCTTCAAGAATCCATGCAGAGCCTCGAATTTTGAAGAGACAGGACCCCGTTGTTCACTCTGAATGGAATACGAGTTCACCCGTAACGAAAGAACAATCCGATTTCTATGATCATCATGGATACTTGTTTCTAGAAGGTTTTTTAAATCAGGAAGAACTAAACTACTATCAGAAGGAAGCACGAGATTTGCAGGTTACAGCCAGGGAATCGGAGAGCGAACAGATCATTCGGGAACCTGAAGGCAGCGAAGTGCGATCTGTTTTTGCTATACATGAGACTAGGCCCGTATTTCAGAAGCTATCTCAGGACCCAAAACTACTTAATATCGTGGAATATTTGCTTGGAAGCAAGACGTATATCCATCAATCGCGTATTAATTATAAGCCGGGTTTTACGGGCAAAGAATTTTACTGGCATTCAGATTTTGAAACATGGCATGTGGAGGACGGTATGCCTCGAATGCGAGCATTAAGCTGTTCTATTGCACTCGAAGATAACTTTCATTTCAATGGTCCTCTTATGGTTGTCCCTGGATCACATAAAGAGTTCGTGGCTTGTGTAGGTAAGACACCAGACAATCATTTCAAAGATTCCTTGCGTAAGCAAGAATATGGAGTCCCTGACCATGATAACCTGACTCGTATGGTAAAGCAAGGCGGAATTGATACACCTGTCGGTAGGGCAGGTTCGATCGTAATATTCGATTGCAACATTATGCATGGTTCGAATAGCAATATTACGCCAATGCCTCGTAGCAACATTTTTATGGTATATAACAGTATTGAGAACAAGTTAGTTCAGCCATATTCTGGTCAACAGGCAAGACCAAGCTATATCGCTAACCGTGAAACTAAATAATATACAATATTCTTGATCATCGCTTAAAGTAATCGTTGTTTTCAAAAAACTAAAAAAGCTGAGAGCCTTTATGAAATAGGCTTTCAGCTTTTTATGATTACAGTTTCACATGAAGTGCTTCAAGTCCGCGGAACAAAATTTGATTTCGCCATATTGGCTTAGGCCCGGAGAACCTAAGAGCAGGGCACTGTTTCAACAATACCTGAAAAGCTGTGATTGCTTCGAGTCTTGCCAGTGGAGCACCAATACAGAAATGGGGTCCAGCGGCGAACGAGAGATGCCGATTTTTCTTTCGCGCAATATCGAAATGATTCGGATCTCTAAAAACGGCAGGATCTCGGTTAGCTGCACCTAGGGATACGAATACTTCTTGTCCCCGTCTAATTAGCGTATCGCCAAGCAGAATGTCTTCACCAGCTGTTCGATTGGTAAACTGGACAGGACTTTCATACCTTAACATTTCTTCTACCGCAGATGGAATCAGCTCTGGTTGATTGTGCAAAAGTTTGTAAGATTCAGGGTGTTCGATCAAGAGTGTCATTCCGTTACCGATCAGATTGACCGTTGTTTCATGACCAGCCACGAGAAGTAAAATACAGTTATTGATGAGTTCCTCTTCGGACAACAAGTGCTCTTTATTTTCCACATGAATGAGTTCGCTTATGATATCTTCTTTTGGATTTCGCTCGCGCGCTCTTACCTGTTGACGGAAATAGTCTCGAATTTCTGCCGCAGCAAGATCGCCTTCATCAAGCTGTTCTTCAGATAAGAAGGTAACGTCAAGGAGTCTTGCTAAAGAATTGGACCATCTTTTGAAAATATTTCGATCTTCCTGCGGAACACCCAGCATATCTGCAATGACCATTACGGGAAGAGGAAAAGCAAAATCATGAATGACCTCGGGATTCGTTTCTTTCAGCATATCTGCTGCCAAGTTTTCAGCTATAGATCGAATTCGAGGTTTGCTCTGTTCCAGTGTCTTTGGAGTAAATGCGTAAGCAACGTGACTCCGAAGCCGGGTATGGGTCGGAGGATCACGGAATAACATCCAGTCTTGCACCAGCTCATTTATATTTCGCCACCTAGAATCCATAACCGCCGGTTCTGTTTCAAGCCTGCTTCGCTCCCGAATAAAAGCAGGACTTTTTAAAATGAACTGGACATGTTCATGTTTTGAGATAATCCAAGTGTTTCGCTCTTTCATATAATAAGCCGGATGATCTTGAAGCATTTTCGTGTAAAAAGGGTACGGATCTTGATGGATTAATGGGTCATAGGCATTGAAAAAAGCGGTAATCTCCTGTTCAGTGAGATCTTGACTGGAATTTTTCGAGCGTTATTTCCTCCCAGAAATGGTTTTATGATGCTGTTTGCTGCGAGATGATCGGTATAGTAAATAAAGTAATAAGCATACAATGAGGACAACAACAAGAATCGTTCCATAATGCTCAATCATCGTACCAATTTCTATAATCTGATCTTTCACGATAATCCCTAATAGAAAGTAGACCAGTGTCCATAAAAAAGCAGAAGGGTAGGCGTATAGAGCAAATTTTCGATAAGACATCTTGTTCATTCCTGCAACGTACATCGTTATATGCCGAAGAAAAGGTAAACACAGACTCATCCCAATGGCATAACCACCGTATTTATCGAACCATTTCTCCGAGATTGTAAAATAATGCTCGGTTTTGGGTGACTTCTGCATATTTCGGAATAATCTTGTTTTGATAAAAAAACGACCTACCACATAACTGAAGGTCATGGCTGAGCAGATTCCAAGGCTTACGGCAAGATAAGCGAAAGGGTAGTAGAGAATTCCTGCAGCCGATAATGTACCCGCCGTCATGAGAACAACCTCATTAGGAATGGGAAGACCGATCAGTCCCAAACACAGTACTAAAAACAAAGCAATGTATCCAAAATGATCAATAAATTCTAGTAAAAAATCATAAACCATCGTAATTAAACATCCTATCCGCCCATATTGCAATATACAACAAGGCTATGAAATAATATGCGCCTTTACTCGATCCATAGATGTTGTCTTTGTTCGAACAGATCGTTCACTGGACTTGCATGTATAATCCCATAAACTGCCTCGATACTCTTCTTTCAAGATTTCTGTTTTCTCAAAATCACCGGGTGTAACGAGATGGGCCGGTTTACGTACCGGCAGAGCTCCTCCGTGTCCTAGAACAGTAGAGACAAATTGGGAGCAAAAATAAGCATTCTCCCTGCGGAGTTCAACGTTGAGCATAACCCCAATCAGGCCAAGAAGATGATATTTATATGTATGCTGTCTCTTCATCATGTCCCGAACGAGATGGTGCATCTGATTATATTGTTCAGAGGTCACAGTTAAAGTGTATATAGCGCAGTGAGATGAATGAAAAAAGGGGGAGCTGTAATCTTCCCGGACAAGTCCTGCCAGGAAAGGATTCGCTGCATTTTTACGTCCAAAACTATATACCTCTTTTAGCTCTCGGTCAAATGCAATGGATGCATGATTGAGTGACGCTTTCGTATAAAATTGTATCAGTTTCGATAAATACGTACCTGTTGAAGTCAGAACGATATATACAACTCTATTCGCTGACATGTTTCTTTTCCCCTCCAAAAACAACGTTACCTTATTCTAGCTTGCTAACTAACTAAATAAAACATGCTAGGGTAGTAATCTACATCTTGACTATAGTCTATATGAAACCTGGTCTTAGGACTAGGAAGGTAACAAGATTGTGTTTTTATTCCAAATTCTGTAATCATTATCGCTTTGAGTCTTACTACCATGTATACGTGAATGTTAACAATCATATGCTGGGCAGGAATTTACATTTTTCAGCAAAAGGAGGGTATCTTTTCATCAATCCATAATAATTACTTTATTGAAATATTACTAGTACTATTTTCTTATCAAAAAATGCGCCTCCCGTGATTGACTTATGTCAACAACGGAAGACGCAGCTACTGAACCGGTGAATGATGTGGAATTCATCTATAATAATGAACAGGATTCCTTTAGTTAAACGTTTAGTAAAATACAGGTGTTATTTGCTTTCCTGATACTTAGCTAGATATTCTTTTACTTTTGCGGGATCGGCTACGAGCTCATTCCCCGTTTTAACGATGGGACTAACCGTGGATACTGCTTTGAATTTATTATTATTGTAGAATGACAAAATTTCATCTTGATTAATGGAGTATAGCACGGCTTTTCTTAAATCTTCGCTTTCAGCGACACCTCGGCCTTTTGTATTAAACAATAAATAGCTGACTCCATTGCTTTCAAGGGTCTGTAATTGGAGTTTACTGTCTTGTTTAACCAAATCATATTTGGTTTCAGGAACACCGTAGTACATATGAATTTCTCCGCTGCGCAGGGCAGATAAAGCATTGTCAGCATCTTTAATGAATTTTACTTTAATCTCAGAAATCTTCGGTTCATTTTCTGTACCCGTCATATAACCAGGGTTTTTATAAAATACAGCTTCATAATCATTTTTGGAAGACAAAATGTAAGGACCGCTTGCATACAGCGTATTGTTGTAAGAACTTCCTTCCGTTACTGTATTTTGATCTCCGTAAGGGATATCTTTATTCACGTCAAAGTTTGCTACATCATACGTATTAATGCTCTCTACCTGTTTTTTAGACACGATTCCAGCAGACTGGTGAGCCAAATAGTTGAGTACTTGCGGGAAAGGTTCGGTTGTTGTGACTTTCACAACTTGATATTTACCTGATTTATGATCTGCTTGTGTCTTGTCACTAACGAGCTGTGTAATTCCTTGATCTAAATCTTGATTCAGCACATCAATAATGGGATTTCCCGAACCCGCTTGTTTGATGGATTCGAGTGAGCTGAGATCCGTAACGATTTCTGCATCTTTAATATGTTCATGCAAGGAGTAGGTACGGTGATCTGGTACCGAATTTTGATCTTTAGCGCGGTTTAGAGAGAAGATGACATCCTCAGCACCAACACGTTCACCGGAATCTTCCGCTTTTTTATTCGTAATTTTCGCAAAGTTTATGTCGTCACGCAGAACAAAGTAATAGTCTGAATTGCCATCTGCAATAGTATGATTCAATGAAAGAGATCCATCAGAAGTAATCTGGTCATCATCCGTTAGATTAACAAGACGAACATACATATTGGTATTGATCGCGTTGATCGATCCATCATTCCCTTTAATCGGATCGAGTGAAGTTAGAGTCGAAGCTGCCTGCGTCAGAAGAAGCGGTTCCGTCGTATTTTTGGAAGCATCGTTAAACTCTATAGATTCCCATACCTGGGAGCGAGATTTAGACAAGCGAATTGTATCTGGATTCAGCTCATCTTTGTTAAATCCTTGGCTTTTTAGAGAAATATAAAGCGGAGCGATATAAGCTTTATCAAAAACAAGATAGTCTTCAAGCTTTTTATACGTTTCTGTATACTCTTCAGGAGTTTCAGTCGCAGCCTGGTCGATGAGTTTGTCGACCTCAGGATCAGCTAGTTTACTGTAATCACCGCCCGTTTTGAAAAGAGAACGGACCGCATAGTCCGGGTTACCCGTTACAGTAGTCCAGCCTGAGAGAGAAATATCATAGTTGCCAGCATCTTCTTGTGCTTTAAAACTGCCGTAATCCGGCTGGAGATTCAGTTTTACATTAAAACCGTTTTTAATAAGTTGATCTCGAATAATATTTACATCAGATTCGTTACTGCTCATGGCTAACAGTTCAATATCGACAGGCTCAAGATCAGTGGCAGTCGTATTCTCAGCAGGTTCACTTTCTCCTGCAACATCAGATTTCGTATTCACATTGCAGCCGGATATAACCAGGATGAGGACAAGCAATAGGGGTAAAAGTGCTTTTTTCAAGTAAAACCCTCCTTAAGTTTGTTGTTATCAAGTTGTATTTTGTGAATTAATCAATCTTTGGATCGAGTGCATCTCGAAGTCCATCACCTAAAAAGTTAAAAGATAATACAAGTGCGACAATTGCAAGACCTGGGTAGATTGCCAGGTAGGAATGCGATTCCAGATAAGTGCTGCCGACTTTGAGGATATTCCCCCATTCAGGAATATGCGGTTCAACGCCAAGCCCCAAATAACTCAGACTGCTGGTCGCAATAACGGCTCCGCCAATAGTTAAGGTTGATTTGACAATCATCGGTGCAAAGGAATTCGGTACGATATGTCTGAAAATAATGGATAGATTACTTGATCCAAAAGCCCGAGCCGCATCAACGTATTCATAATTGGAAACCATGAGGACATTTGCTCGCATCGTTCTCGCATAAGTAGGAATAGAGCCAACACTGAGTGCAAGAATAAGATTCGTTGTATTTGCGCCAAATGCTGCAATGATCGCAATCGCAAGCAGGATACCTGGGATGGCATACAGCACATCCAGCAGTCGCATGATGATGTTGTCGGTGTAGCGCCCATAGTAACCGGCAAAAGCCCCGAGTATTCCGCCTATAATAACCGGAATTATGGTAGAGATAAATCCAACGACGAGGGAGATCCTTGCTCCAAATACAATACGAGAAAATAGATCACGCCCAAAATGATCTGTACCCAGCGGGTAAGCAAGATTCGGCGTCTGAAGGATCGCACTGTAGTTATTTTGAACTGCCATATCGTAGTCAAACGTAAAGTAGCTGGATACGGATATGGCGAACATGAATACGATGAAAAAAAGTCCGAACATGGAACTGTAATTGCGTGTGATTTTGTTCCAGATCCGTTCCCAGTTCCCAGACCCTGGTTTCAGGGTTTGCCTTATTTTGAAGATCAAGTCAAGACCAAGTAATAAAGCAAACAGGTTTCCTGTAATACTTGTCAGCATCAGCGGAATCGCTATGTAGATCATCCATTTAGGAGCCTGACGGCGGTCTACATACATAGCCACAAGGACTAAGGTGATTAAATAAAACAAGGTAATGCCGACTAAAACAAACATAGATGGTAAAAAGGTATCCGTCACATAAGGTTTAAACAAGTTTAGTGAGGATACAGCGATGACACAAATCTGGGTTACAAGTAAGTAGATCGCGAGTGTATACTCGTTTGTTGTTCTCTTTTTAATAAAATGTAAGCCAAAAATCGCAGTAAAGAGATTACCGGTGACGATCGACAACACTTGCACATAACCGAGCCGTCTTGTCGCAGATCTAATCTCGCCATAATTCAGTACATCCCGCCGAATAAACCAAGTAATCAGAACTTGAATCAACGTAAACAGCGCATAGACGGTAAATACAGCGAATAGAGCAGGCTTAGTGGTTCGGTTTGCAAAATCATAACTGCTTCCAAGGAAAACCAAAGTTGTCAATAAAGAGACAACCCATATAAATTGAGACTGCATATACTCGGGTGACCATTTTAATCGCTGACTCTTTTCGATTCTAGGAGTCTTTTGTTCAGTAAGAGTAGACATGTCAGCACCTGCTTTAATATTGTTTCATCTTGGACCTGATTCGAGGATCGAAAAAGGCATACAAGATGTCGATGAAAACATTGACAATGGAGATGGTAATCGCCGTATATACAACACCGCCCAGTATACCGGGAATATCGGGAATAAACTGTTTATCAACAATGTAACTTCCAATCCCGCTAATGTTGAATACCTTCTCTGTTACCGCTGCTCCTCCGAGCATCCCGCCGAATTGAAGTCCAATCACCGTAATAATAGGAATAATGGCGTTGCCTACTGCGTGTCTCCACAGGACAACTCGCTGGCTGAGACCTTTTGCTTTGGCTGTAATAATATAATCTTCGTGAATGACTTCGAGGGTAGATGATCTCGTCATCCGCGCTACAGCAGCCGTAAGTCCTGTACCGAGTACAACGACCGGCATAATAATGGAAGCCGCATTTTCTGGACTATAGGTGGCGGGCAGCCAGCCCAGTTTAATAGAAAAGTTCAGAATAAAAATGAGCCCTTGCCAGAAGTTCGGAATGGATAGTCCGAGCAGTGCGATAAACATAAACGTATAATCAAAAAATGAATTTGGTTTTGTTGCCGAGATGATACCGACAGGTATTGCAATAAGTACAGAAAAGAAGAGTGAGATAAGCGTAAGTGTCAATGTAACCGGAAACTTACGTGCAATGCTTGCGGCAACATCTTCATTCCCTGTATAGGAAGTTCCGAGATCAAATAGAGCAATCCCTTTCATGTTGTTCCACAGCTGGCTAAGATAGCCTTGATCCAGTCCATAAATATGGTTGAAGTTTGCGACCTGCTCTTTTGTTGCCCCTTCCCCAAGAATGTTCACTGCGGGATCAAAAGGTGACATGTAAAGAAGAGTGAAGACAATAACGACAACACCCATAATAACGAAGATCGTCATTACGAAACGTTCCATGACATATTTGGTATACGGATTACTGTAAAGCAGAATCACCATATACATCAGAATGCCGGGAAGAAAAGATAAGATAAGAAACAGCGGGTTATGTACTAGTGTTTGAAAAGTTTGATCGTAGGAAGGTTTCTCAAGTCCTCGTTCCTGAAGGCGGAGTCGTATAAGTTCTTCCTGTTTCTCTAGACGCGCATCGTTCGCCCACTTCTCTGCTGTTTCTTGAATTTGTTTAGCAGAACCTGATTGATCGAAAAAGGCATGTTTACGTTCTAATTGTAAAGTGTACCGCTCTACTAACTCATTATAGAAATTGGCTTCACTCAATTCTTGTTGCACTTGTGTGCTGACTTCTGTGGAAATAGATCGATTACGATGTATTAAATAGTAAAACAAAACAAACAAATGAACCGGAAATCCAACAACAAAGAGAAAGAACGAATAGGCAGGACGAACCCTTATCTTCTTGTACGTTTCACTAATGATGCCTGATAAACGGAAAAGCTCTGTTGAAGGATCTGGTTGTTTTTTTCTCGCAATCTCCACGGTTTTGACCTCCTTTCGATTGAAATTGCATAATTCCGATCAATATAGTATATTTTATTTACCGCTGTTTAAAAAGTCAATCTTTCCAAGTATAAATTTTACATAGTTTCAAGAAAACATCGTTGGTAGGTGAACATAATGGATACTAGTATTTTACAAGTAAAAGACCTGAGAGTATCTTTTTTGAATCAGGAAAGAGAGTTTGAAGCCGTTAAAGGGGTTAGTTTTGAGCTGAAAAAAGGAGAGACACTTGGCATTGTCGGAGAGTCAGGGAGCGGTAAGAGTGTGACGGCCCGTTCCATTATGCGACTGCTTCCCACACCTCCTGCTCAGATGAAAGATGGCGAGATACTATTTATGGGACAAAATTTAGCTCATAAAACAGAGAAAGAGATGGAATCCATTCGGGGAAGAGATATAGGAATGATTTTTCAGGATCCGATGACTTCACTTAACCCGACCTTAAAAGTAGGAAAACAAATTGCTGAAAGTTTAAAAAAACATCGCAAGCTGTCAAGGAAAGAAGCGAAGCAAGAAGCGATTGAAATGTTGAAGTTAGTCGGTATAAGGGATAGTGAGACGAGGTATAATCAGTATCCGCATGAATTCTCTGGGGGGATGAGACAGCGTGCGATGATTGCTATTGCGCTTGCGTGCCGTCCTGCTTTGCTGATTGCTGATGAACCGACTACGGCTCTCGATGTAACGATTCAAGCCCAAATTCTGAATGTCATGAAACATATGCAAGAGAAATTTGGAACCTCTATCATTCTCATCACCCACGATCTTGGAGTCGTAGCAGGGATGTGTGATCGCGTTGTGGTCATGAAAAATGGGGAAGTAGTAGAGACAGGTACAACGGAAGAAATTTTCGAGGAAGCAAAGCATCCTTATACTCAAAAACTTCTAAATGCACTCCCTCGTCTAGATGAGAAGAAGAAACCTAAGCCCGCTTCCCTTATTCTTAATACAAGCAAAGAACCGCTGCTCGAAGTAACGGGACTCAAACAATATTTTAATATGGGCAGAGGACAGATCGTTAAGGCTGTAGATAATATCAGTTTTCATATCTCCCCTGGGGAAACGCTTGGCGTAGTAGGTGAATCCGGCTCTGGAAAGTCGACGACTGGAAGATCCATTTTACGGCTGCATGAACCTACCGCAGGAGAAGTACTATATCAAGGAATGCCGATCCACCGTTTAAATGGAAAAGAAATGAAGATGATGCGCAGACATATGCAGATGATATTCCAAGATCCCTATGCTTCGCTCAACCCCAGATTCAAGATCATGGACATTATTGGTGAATCCATGGATGTTCATCATATGAGCGGAAGTAAAGAGGCTCGTAAAAAACGAGTCGAGGAACTGCTGGACCTTGTAGGTCTGGAGCCTTCTTTTGCAGAACGTTATCCTCATGAATTCTCTGGCGGACAAAGACAGCGTATTGGGATTGCTCGCGCATTAGCTGTGGAACCTAAATTTCTAGTATGTGATGAACCCTTATCTGCACTCGATGTATCCATTCAGTCACAAGTTGTGGAACTGCTTGAAGATTTGCAGCATAAGCTGGGACTCACCTATTTATTCATCGCGCATGATCTGTCAATGGTTAAACATATCAGCGACCGGGTGGCAGTGATGTATGCAGGGAAGATTGTGGAACTTGCCGAAAGTGAAGAACTATATGCTAATCCGCAGCATGAATATACGAAATCTCTTCTTGCAGCCATTCCGGTGCCTGACCCCAAAATTGAATCCAAGAAAACTCGCAAACTACTAGAAGAACAAACAAGCGCTGATAAATATAATCTATTACAATCGGAACTCGTAGAAGTATCGAAAGGTCATTTTGTTGCAGTTCCAACAGGATAAAAGTCTAATACGGGATAATAGTTGTAGAAATAAAAAAAGCAGAAGGAATGAGCATGCATGAGCTCTATTCTTTCTGTTTTTTATTTTACACAATCCAGCAATATTTTTAATGTGTGGGTGCTAGAATAAGAGGGTATATACAAATATTAACATTATAGGAGGAGAAAGATGGGGAAATTACGGAAGAAGAAACTTGGCAGTCGTTTTTTTAAATATGTGGTGGCAGCCGCATTAGCACTGTCTGTTCAGACTGGATGGTCAGCTGACATTACGCCTACTGCTCAAGCAGAGAGCGCACAAGATCCCGCACCCTATATTCAAGCAAAAGTAGTTAATGAAAATGCGGGTAAGAAGGTATTGTTCGACAATACCCATGCACAAACGGCAGGAGCGGCGGATTGGGTCATTGATGGAGGATTTTCCGATTTCGGCAATGCGCTTGCTTCAGATGGTTATTATGTAAAAGAACTCCGTAAGTCTACTCCAATTACGCTGACAGATCTCTCCGATTATGATGTTTTTGTCGTTGCAGAGCCGAATATACCCTTTAAACAAAGCGAACAAATGGCAATGGAACAATATGTGGATCAAGGTGGAAGTATCTTTTTCATTGGTGATCATTATAATGCAGATCGGAACAAAAACCGTTGGGACGGTTCTGAGTCTATTAATGGATACCGCAGAGGGGCTTTTACAGACCCAGCAAAAGGGATGAGTACAGAAGAGAAAAATTCAGCAGCGATGCAAGGCGTTGTCAGTTCGGACTGGCTTGCTGATAACTTTGGTGTAAGATTCCGTTACAATGCGCTGGGTGATATCACGGCGAACAATATTGTTGCTCCAAGTCAATCATTTGGGATAACCGAAGGAGTATCGAAGGTTGCCATGCATGCGGGCTCTACACTCGCCATTATAGATCCAACAAAAGCCAAAGGAATTGTATATTTACCAAAGACAAATGCAGCTTGGGGCAATGCCGTTGACCAAGGTGTATATAACGGAGGAGGAATAGAAGAAGGTCCTTATGTGGCCGTATCGAAAGCCGGGCTTGGTAAAGCAGCCTTCATCGGTGATTCTTCCCCAGTCGAGGATGCAACTCCTAAGTACGTTCGTGAGGAAAATGGCAGTAAAAAAACGACGTATGATGGTTTTAAAGAACAAGATGATGCGGCTCTCCTAGTTAATCTAGTAAACTGGCTTTCCGAAGATGAGGATTACTCTGATTTTACGGAAGTAGACGGTCTTTCACTTGATCAGCCGACACCCTTGCTGCCGTTTGAGGTTCCCGCTGCTTCTACAGAACCGAAGTCCGAACCCTGGTCTCAGCCTGCTGCCGGATATAAATGGTGGGATTCATCTACGTTTAAAGCAGGATCTTACGGAAGTAACGCAGCAGCTCCTTCCAATCCACAATATAATTTTGTGCATCAAAGTCAGCTTCCTAACAGCGAAGTTTTCCAAATCCGTGTAGTGGTGAATAATCTTGCGCCAAACAGTACGGTATCAGGGTATAGTGCAGGGATCTATACGACAGGCGGAACACAAGTTGCCAAAATTCAAAATGCAGACCTGTCCTGGCCAAGTGCATATGGTTATAGTCAGACATTCAGCTTAACAGCGAATAATAAAGGCATAGCAACAAAGGACATTACTGTACAAATAAAACCAGGTACAACCGGAACAGCGAATTTGAGGCTCAGATTGAACGGTAATAATCTTTTGACAAACCCGGTTACGATCGCAAATGTTCCTGCAGAGCCGCTTCCTGATGGGGAAGGTCAGGCTCCTGAAATTACACTGTCAACGATTAGTGAAGCGAGAACGAAAAGCGAGGGAACTCAGGTTATGGTCGAAGGCGTAGTGACGACACAGCCGGGTAGCTTTGGGGGACAAGCATTTTATTTACAGGATGATACCGCAGGGATCTATGTGTATCAAACGCAAAGTGGATTCAAGATCGGGGATAAGGTGAGGGTTAAGGCAGCTTTAACCGTATATAATACAGAACTTGAACTTGATGAGATTGAATCCATTGAAAAAATAGGTGACGGTAATGTTCCTAGTGCAAAACCCGTGGTTTCTTTAGGGGAAGACACACAAGGTCAGCTGGTACAACTGAATAACGTTACGATTGAAAACTTGGTTAGTGCGTCTCCTGCAGGATCCTTTGAATTTGATGCCGTAGGGGAGCAAAAAAGTCATGTGAGGATTGATGCTGGTACAGGGATTACGGTGGACAACTTTCCTTATAAAGCCGGAGATAAAGTGAATCTGACAGGAGTATCTGCTATTTTTCGCGGGGTATATCAGTTAAAACCTAGAGGACTCAGCGATATTACACTTGCGGAAAGTACAGATCCTGAAACACCTGAAACGCCTGAAACGCCTGAAGAACCGGGTGAACCTGTTCTTGCTGAAGGTGTGCCCGGACAAGCTGTACTTTCGAGCAATAACGGACATGACAATGGACTACAGGATGGAAGTTATGAGATTACGATGAACTTGTGGTGGGGAAATAACGCGACCGAATACAAATTATACGAGAATGGCACGCTTATCGATACCCAGAAAATTAGTGATCGTACACCAGAAAGACAGTCTGCAGTATCATCGATTACTGGAAAATCAAACGGAACTTATACTTATACGAGCGAACTGACTAACAGCTACGGTACGAGTTCGTCCACTTCTGTTGTCGTTGTAGTAACGGATGCAAATCCAGGAAAAGCCGTACTTTCTCATGATAACTGGGATCATGACGGTAATTACAAGGTGGAGATGAATTTATGGTGGGGCACAAACGCAACTTCCTACCGTTTATATGAGAATGGCGAGCTTATTGATACCCAGTCTTTAAGTGCGCAGACGCCGAATGCCCAGCGCGCAGTGTCTGCGATTACGAATCGTTCCCAAGGAACATATGAGTATTATGCAGAGCTTGTGAATGATTCAGGAAAAACGGCAACAGATAAAGTAATCGTTGTTGTAAAATAATATAAAATGAAAAGTGCTGATGACTGATCGGGTTATCAGCACTTTTATTTGTGTAAAAAAAAGGTTTGACAACCATTTTTACTGTTGATAAAATAAACGACAGATCAGACAAAATGAAGGATGTTCATTTTGTGAAATGACAATAGAATAGCGGATCGACCAGACAACTGGAGATATCACGCTTTTTTATTTTTTCGGTGTTTTTCATTATAGTACATATATGCGTTATGTTTCTCTTTTTTTTACCCTTTTATCCTACTAAACAGGTAAGTTTAATTCGTATACTCATGTTAGGGGTTCTTGATGACAACCCGTACACTGCGGATTGAACAGCTAAATAAGGGGTGCAATCTGAACACGGTACGTGAGCAGGGAGAACATAAGATCGGTCGTTCTGATAATAGTTTATTCAGCTTCAGGTAGACGAGACTCAGCCCATTTACGAATCGGGAAGCTTTGATGCTTGGGCTTGGGATTCTTATATCATGCTGAACACACTGACGGTAATAGCGAAAAGTCGAACAGATGGTGAGTAATATTCCAAATAAATGGCAGAAGGGTTGTTTAACACATGAGACAAAGAAATGAACAGATGCATTTAGGCGCTTTTATCTACTATACAGGACATCATCATGCAGGCTGGAGACATCCAGATTCAGGTGTGGAACAACTGTTTGATATTGAAATGTACAAAAAAATAGCACAGACAGCAGAACGAGGAAAGTTTGATATGATGTTTTTTGCTGATTTACTTTATGTAAGGGAAGTGGAGTATGCCGCTTCAGGTATGCTTGATCCGATTACTTTGCTGTCTGCACTATCCATGGTTACAGAGCGAATTGGTCTCACGGCAACCGTATCGACGACTTATAATGAACCTTATAATGTAGCACGCAAATTCGCTTCTCTTGATTATATCAGCGGAGGGCGAGCAGGCTGGAATATCGTAACTTCGCAACTGGATTTAGAAGCCCATAATTATGGCAGACCTAAACATCCGGAGCATGGGTTACGGTACGAAATGGCAAGTGAGTTTGCTGGTGCGGTTACTTCATTATGGGATACATGGGAAGATGATGCGCTTGTGCTTGACCGTGAGAATGGAAAATTTGCCGATGGATCAAAAGTGAAGGAAGCCGATTTTAAAGGAAAATTTTATTCCACCAAAGGACCGCTCAATGTACCTCGTCCACCGCAAGGTTATCCAGTGCTCATTCAGGCAGGTTCTTCAGAACCAGGGCAGGATTTTGCAGCTCAGTATGGAGAAGTGATCTTTACAGCGCAGCAATCAATTAAGGCAGCAACGCGTTTCTATGAGCAAATAAATGAGAAATTGGTGAAGAGCGGACGTAAAAAAGGTGCGATGAAAATTATGCCGGGTCTTTCACCTATTCTAGGAGTAACAGAAGAAGAAGCTCAAAGAAAATATCAGGAACTCCAAAACCTGATCCCTGCAGAAACTGCGATTCTGGCCTTGTCTGGTTTCCTTCAGTATGATCTGAGCGGCTATCCAGCAGATGGTCCACTGCCTACTGATATTCCTGATCCAGTAGCTGCTTCAAATGGAATGAAGAGCCGAGTGAAATTGTTCTTGGAAATGGCTTATGAGGACAATTTATCTATCCTTGATTTGGGTAGAAAGATACTGAGCACACGCGGACATATGCAGTTTGTGGGAACACCTGAGCAACTGGCAGATCTGATGGAAGAATGGTTTGATTCCTATGCTTGCGATGGCTTTAATATTATGCCGCCCGTACTTCCAGGAGACCTAGAAGATTTCGTTAATCTGGCTATTCCTGTTCTGCAAAAACGAGGTTTATTTAGAGAAGAATACACAGGTTCTACGCTGAGAGAGCATCTTGGTCTAGAACGTCCTGAACTTGGACATTTTAAGCCAAAGCATGAGCTGAGTGCAGGAGTATAATTAAAAGAAGATCTTCACTCGCAGTTTACTTTTGGTACAATTTCCTTTACAATGGAACCAAATTTCATTATACCTTTCGTTGCTTTAATTAGGAGATATGAAATTGATTCAGTAATGCTATAAAATTTTATATATTAAATGTATGACCCCACTTTTTATTGTTTTCGTGTTTCCAAAAACAATAAAAAGTGGGGTTTTTGCGTGGGGGGATCGCTTTGTTTCAAATATTGAAGAATTCCATGTATGTATTTTTAGGAGCGTGTTCATTCGGAATCTTGTCTACCGTCATTAAACTGGGATATGAGAAAGGATTCACGTTTGGGCAACTGACACTTGGACAATTTGGGACTGGGTGGATGTTACTGCTAATTCTGATGCTCTTATTCTCTAGGAAAAAAGTGAGTTTTAAACAGATTATTCGTCTTGCTGGAGTTGGCACCTGTACCTGTCTGACAGGAATCTCTTATTATCTGTCACTAGAAAGTATACCGGCCTCAATTGCGGTCGTACTCCTATTTCAATTTACATGGATTGGTGTCCTTATTGAGGCGATCGTAACTAGGAAACGGCCATCCACGGCTACTATGGTGTCTGTGTTTCTATTGCTTATAGGAACATTCCTTGCCGGAGGGATTATCGGCGTTGAATCACTTGAACTAAATCTAAAGGGTACGTTATTCGGTCTAGCTGCTGCCGTGACGATGGCTCTCTTTGTTTTCTTCAGCGGCAGAGTAGAAGTACATATTTCACCGCTTACAAGAAGTTTTTATACATCGACAGGCAGTTTACTTTTGCTTCTCACGATTCTGACACCCAAAGTAGTACTTGAAGTATCGTTTGCTGACGGGTACTGGTTGTATGGACTTATATTGGGGACTTTTGGAGTGGTGTTACCTGTCTTACTGTTTGCCCTCGGAGCACCGAAAATAAGTACGGGACTTGCCACCATTCTAGGGGCAGGAGAACTGCCCGTTGCTGTGATTGCCTCCGTCTGCATATTGCAAGAGGATGTATCCATTGTTCAATGGATCGGAATCATCATTATTTTATTCGGTATCGTATATCCTCAAATTTTCGGCAGAAATCAGGGGCACTATGAAAAGACGGCAGTCCAATTGTAAGGATGAGAAGCTGGGTGAAGTAAATACGGGAATGTGATTCAGAAAATACAACAAAGGACCCTCGTAGATGAGGGTCCTTTGTCCTTTTCTCACATATCATCAATTCAAATTCATAAGAACAATCTTACTTAACAAGGCTGTCAAGTATATTATCGATCATTTGGGAGTTTGCCACAGCGCCTGTGTACAGCCAGCTGGTATCTTTACCAAATTCATATACATTTCCGTTTTTCACAGCCGGGATATTCTTCCATAGATCATCTTTTAATGCTTCACTACCTGTGTCGGAGTCACTGTTGATGAGGAAGAGATGGTCAGCATCAAGTTCTGCAAGTTTCTCTAGGGAAACAGGAAGCCAGTTACCTGTACCAGTAGTTGAAATCTCTTTGACTACTTCTGGAACAGCAAGCCCCAGGTCATCATACATTACCGTACCGCTGGATAGATCTTGGCTAACCATATAGAACTGTTTTTGTACTAGCCAGATTGCAGCAGCGGATTCACCCGGTACAGCTTCAGCGAGTTTTTCTTTTGCTTCGGCTGCTTTCGCATCATAATCATCAAGTACTTGCTGTGCTTCTTTATCTTTACCTAGAACTTCCCCAATCTTCAGGAGTTCTTCTCTCCAGTCATTGTTCTCTTCACTACCGATTACATAAGTGGGTGCAATCTTCGAGTATTGATCGTATTTCTCCCCAGCAGCCATATCCGCAGAATCCATAATGATCAGGTCTGGTTCAAAGCTTGCCACTTCTTCAAATGGCAGATCATACGAGATGGTTGGTACCTCTTTAATTTCCGTTTGGAGATATTCTTGAATTCCGTTCGCAACAGACCATTGTGCAACCGGCTTAACACCAAGCGCAACGAGATGATCTTCAAGGTAAGAAGCGATAATTCGCTGCGGGTTAGCTGGAATAACCACTTCATGTCCTACGGCATCTGTTAATGTACGATCTTGAGAGGTATTTTGAGCATCGGTTGCAGGTACTTCTGCATTTGTATTCGAATTCGGTGTGGTATGATTAGGAGTATCTTCATTCGTTCCGCAAGCTGATAAAAAAGCGGATATGACGAGCAAGCTCGACAGTAAAGTCATTAGTTTTTTCTTTCTCATGATTGTGGTTCCCCCTAGTTATCTATCTATTACATATGAATGATAACAATTCTCATTTACAAAATCAATTCTTTTTTTGCGGTACTTTTGTAAAAAAGGTGACGATTAATAGAGCGGAGATGAATTATAGGATTACTTGTTCGCTCCTGTTTTATACCGGTCTTATACTTGGTGCTGCACTGCGTGAAGTAAAAGAGGAAACAGGTATGGATGTAAAACTTACTTCTACAACAGGTGTTTATAACTTTATAAGCCCAACGAATGACCAAGTGATCTTGTTTCATTTTATGGGAGAGATCATCGGAGGTTCGTTGCAACTTGAAGAAGAGTGTATTACAGATTATAAGTGGATTGAACCAAATCATCTTTTAGAGATGGATCTGAGTGGGTTGCGTAATGGGCGGATTTTGAAACAAATTACCGAAAATATAATCAAGGAGCAATTCTATCCGCTTTCGATCGTATATGAAAAGATCTAAACGAACGATAGAATCTATTCCATGCAGCATCGTTTATTTGCAAGAACCAAACTACATGCTTGCCCTTAAGGAGGATAAAATGGAGTATGAATGATTTATTGAATCCATATTTTTTAAGAGAACTTCATCTATTGCCTGACACTCAACATAAGCCTTTAACCTACCCGTTTAACATCGCAGCGATTCGGAACCTGAGAACATTGACATTCCATCCTAAAGTAACTTATATCGTAGGGGAAAATGGAATGGGAAAATCAACTTTACTTGAAGCCATCGCCATTGCATCCGGATTTAATCCCGAAGGAGGAACTCGCAACTTTCAGTTTGCTACAAGAGAAACACATTCTAATCTGCATGAACGAATCAGACTCATTAGAGGAGGGGCTAAACCAAGAGATGGTTTTTTCTTTCGAGCCGAAAGTTATTATAATGTGGCTTCTTACATAGATACTTTAGATGAAGAAGGGGGTTTTGGTCCTCCTCTCAAAAATTCGTATGGCGGAAAATCATTACATGAGCAGTCGCATGGGGAATCGTTTTTTTCTGCTTTTCTGAATCGATTTGGTGGATATGGTCTTTATATTCTGGACGAGCCAGAAGCAGCATTGTCACCAATCCGGCAAATGTCCATGCTTGCCCGTATTCATGAGCTTGTAAAAAGTAAAAGTCAGCTCATTATTTCTACCCATTCTCCTATACTTATGGCTTACCCGGACAGTATCATCTATCAACTAACCGAGCAGGGCACCTACAAGGTTAGGCTCGAAGAGACAGATCATTATGTCGTGATGAAACAGTTTATGAATCACAAAGAAAGTATGCTGAGTGAGTTATTTGACGGAGAGTAATGAGGAAATCAGTCAGATCCATTAAGGTAGAGTTCTCCTGTTCAAAGTAAATAAGGTGAAATTTTGCGCTCAAAGCAAAGACAATCTTTTTCGCTATAAAAGGATTGTCTTTTTTGTGGAGAGAAACCAGATTACATGTGTGAATAGAGAGAATTTAAGGTGATGAAAAATTCATAGCGTTCAATCAGTCTTCTACATGGCAAATCGATAAATACTTAAAAACAGAAGGAAAACAATCGGATATCATTACGGGTAAAGTTACGGATAAAATTATACTATTTCAACATATGAAAAATTCATAATAATAAAATCTAAGGAGTGTATCTATATCCTATCTCTCAATAATTAACTTTTACTAAATCTATCCCAGAAAGTTTGTATCAAAAGGAGATCACAAAATTACATAAGAAAAGCAACTCCAAAGCAACCCGAAATTAACCCCCATTCGCAAAATAGGATGAAAAAAAACACTGAAAGAAAGTGTTTGACAGGAAACATCATGTCCATATATTATGGTTTAGTTAAGTAAACTAAACTAATGAACGAAGGGAGTTGAGAAAACGATTGGAGAATTACCGACAAGTGGTAAAAAGTATGAACCTTTTGCTGGATGAGTTTAATGTACTCATTACTAAGGAGTTCAAAGAACTGGATGATTTTCATCTCACTTTACAGCAAGAAGTGGTTCTGATTTATATATCTCGCCGTGACCGAGTGACTGCAGCACAGATTGCTCAAGAATTTGATATAACGAAAAGCGCGGTGAGCCAAGTACTTACGAAGCTCGAACAGCAAGATTTAATAGCGAAGATTGTGAATCCTGACAACAGACGAGAGTCATTTATTGTGTTAGGTAAACAAGGTAAGAGATTTATGGATACGTTAGTAGAGATCGAAGATCATATGATTGAGAAGTATTATTCCAAGGTGAAAATTGATGATTTAATTCATATGACAAATACGATAGAAGAGATCAATCAAGTGATTAAGAAAAACAAGAAATAAAAGAAGTTGTATAAGAACTAGATACTAACAACATAGTTACTACACGATGGAGGAAGAAGAATTATGTCTTTAATGTTAAGGAATAGAGGCGCTATTCTGCTTCTAATGATAAACATCTTCTTAATATTTACGGGAATTGGACTGGTTGTGCCAATTATGCCCTCTTATATGGATTTACTGCACATCAGCGGAAGTATCGTTGGACTTCTAGTAGCTGCATTTTCATTTACACAACTTATATTCTCCCCTCTTGCAGGAAGATTATCTGACAACTGGGGACGCAAAAAAATAATTATCAGCGGTATGCTTATCTTTGCGGTATCGGAGCTTATCTTCGGTCTTAGCAATACTGCGTTTTTCCTGTTTGCTGCACGTATGCTCGGCGGGATCGGAGCAGCACTTATTATGCCAGCTGTTATGGCTTATACAGCAGATGTAACATCTGGAGAAGAACGCGGTAAGGGAATGGGACTCATCAACGCTGCGATTACTACAGGTTTCATTATTGGACCTGGAATCGGCGGATTCATCGCTGAATATGGAATCAGGGTTCCGTTTTATGCAGCAGCTATTGCAGGAACGATTGCCGCTATTGTTACCTTCATTGTACTACCAGAATCAAAACCTCAAATTGTTGATGATCAGGTGAAAGAAATTGTGAAACTTCCAAAACAGAATCTGTTCACTCAGCTCGCTAATTCTTACCGTGAACCGTATTTCCTAGCCCTTGTTATTGTACTTGTCGCCTCTTTTGGCCTTGCCAATTATGAGACTGTATTCGGTCTATTCGTAGATCAGAAATTCGGCTTCACTGCAAAAGATATAGCGGTAATTATCACGTTTGGTTCGATCGCTGGTGCTGTCGTTCAGGTGACGGTATTTGGATGGATTTTAAACAAATTTGGTGAAAAAAATGTCATCTCATTCTGCCTTTTAATGGCAGCACTCTTTATTGTTCTTACCTTATTCGTTCATCAGTACTGGATGATTTTGCTCGTTACCTTTATCGTATTCCTGGCTATTGATATCCTTAGACCAACCATCAGTACACAGATGTCTAAGATGGCAATGGAACAGCAAGGTTATGTGGCAGGTCTTAACTCTGCGTTTACAAGTATGGGTAATATTTTAGGACCCGTTATTGCCGGAGTTCTGTTTGACGTTAATCTGAACTTCCCTTACGTTTCTGCTGGAATCGTATTGTTCTTATGTTTCCTTCTTTCACTAAAAGCAAGGAAAGATGAGCGGATTCCTGGGCTTAAAGAGACAGGTGTTTAATATGGAAACGATCACTAAATTATAAGAAATCAAATTATAGAGTCTGAAGATGTAAGCTAAGCTTGTAATCATATAAAATGAATAATACTGCAGGTAAACTAGTTGAAGCTAGTTTGTCTACAGTCTCGGGCACTGCATTTATATATATGCGGTGCTTTTTTGTTGCTATATAAAATGGTTCGGTTGCTCACCAAAGTATCGCCTAGAGCAAAAGGACTTTCGCTTTGCGGCAATGGTCTTTGATTATTAAAATCGTCATTGCCGATTCATCGCGGGATGACCCTAGTCATTATAACTATTGGATAGGCTTTCCGTAATTGATTGGCAGTTTATCAGCAAGCGATTGATATGTATTACTAAGCTTCAGATGGACTCCGCAGAACAAGCAGAACGACTTGGGAGTTTATAAAGGGTATGCTAAACTTAATGACTATACGTATGCCGCGCAGCTCGCGGCTTTTTTTATGAGTCTGACCTATTTACCGTAAATCTATAGTCCAAGCACAGCAGTTTTAACGAGTTTGTAACAAAATTGAGTTTGGTATATACAACGGATTATGAGAGAATAACATCGAAATAGGCTAATTATATCGAAGTTAGGATGAACGCTAATGAAGATTTTACTTGTTGAGGACGATAGAACAATAGCTTCTGGGCTAGAATATTCCTTGCAGCAGGATCAGTATGAGACAGTACTGTGTTATGATGCGGCATCTGCAGTTCAGGTGTTACAGCATCAGTTACCTGAGCTAACGCTATGTATTTTTGACTTATCCCTTCCCGACGGCAGCGGATATGATCTGTGCAAGATCGTCAAAGAGCGAAGTGATATTCCCGTCATCTTTTTAACTGCGATTGATGATGAGGTCAATGTTGTGATGGGTCTAGATATGGGAGCGGATGATTATATAACAAAACCTTTCCGAATTCGGGAATTACTCTCCCGGATTAAATCTGTCTTACGGCGATATCAAAAACAAGCGAAGCCGCAAACCTATATTGAACTAGGTAATGTGAGAATTAATACGCTTGAAGGAAAGGTATACAAAAATGGAGAGGAAGTTATGCTGACCGCACTGGAATATCGTTTACTGCTTATATTTACGAATCATATTGGTCAAGTTCTATCTAGAACGCAGCTCCTAGAAAGGATATGGGATGTAGCAGGAGATTTCGTAAACGATAATACGTTATCCGTATATATTAAAAGGCTGCGAGAAAAGTTAGAGGATAATCCACAAGAACCGAAGCTGATCAAAACGGTGCGCGGTTTAGGATATAAGGTTGGTGATTAGAATGTTCCGCAATAAAGAAATTCGAATGTTACTTCTGACTATGTCTTCGTTCAGTCTGATTGCTGTTATCACTTCACTAGTGATTTCAAGGGAAACCGCGTGGATCACCATTGTTACTGCAGCAGTACTCATCACTTGCAGTATATTATATACTCGGTACCGGTACCGTGAGATTGCTAAGTTATCAAGCTATCTTCGTGAAATTACGAGCGGCAACTATTCACTGGATATACGTGATAATCAGGAAGGTGAGCTTAGCATTCTTAAGAACGATATCTATAAAGTAACACTCATGTTATCGGAGCAAGGGTCTCTTTTACAGGAAGATAAAATAAAACTGACCAATGCGATCTCCGACATCTCCCATCAGCTCAAAACACCGCTTACCTCCATGACGGTCATGGCCGATTTATTAAGTGATCCAGAGCTAGATCGAAACAAACGAATAGAGTTTGTACGGAATATCAGTACCCAACTTGATCGAATCGGTTGGCTTATTTCTGCATTGCTGAAATTTTCAAAAATAGATGCAGGTACAGCTCAGTTTAAAAAGGATCGTGTTAAGGTAAGCGAGCTGATTCAAAAGTCAATTGAGCCTGTGCTCGTTCCGATGGATATCAAGGAACAAAGACTTATCATTAATGGAGAAGAATCCACTTTCTTTCTTGGTGACCTGAACTGGAGCTCGGAAGCGATTGTTAATATTTTAAAAAATGGAGTTGAACATACGCCAGCTGGCGGAGAAATCACCATATCATACGCTGAAAACGCACTTTTCACGGAGATTATCATCTCGGATAACGGAAAAGGAATACCAAAAGAGGAGATCCCTCATCTATTTAAGCGGTTCTTTAAAGGAAAACAGGCAAGTGAAGACAGCGTAGGAATTGGCCTTGCACTCGCGCAAAGTATTATTACGAGTCAAAATGGAACGATTGATGTAAAAAGCGAGCCTGGAGCGGGAACCGAGTTTCACATCAAATTTTATAAACATGTCATTTGAATTCTGTAATACCGGGTAGTTACATGGGTTAAGAATATTTGGATTTATATTTAACCATCTTATGAACTATGAAAATAATTCAGAAAGAGCATTTCTTCTGCCAGGTATCCTTAAGTGACTAAAAAGTCACTTAAGAGTCACTTGAAAGTCATAGAAGGTAGATATACTGATCTCATGAACAGAGGGGGTCATCCATATGGAGATTTTAAAAGTAGAAAATCTAACTAAAATATACGGAAAAGGCGATACAGCAGTAAAGGCGCTGGATGATGTTTCTTTTTCGGTGAAAAGGGGCGAGTTCGTCGCCATCATTGGGCCGTCAGGCTCGGGGAAATCAACCATTCTTCACCTGCTGGGAGGCGTAGATCAGCCAACGAGCGGTAAAGTATATGTGGATAATACAGATATTTATGCTTTGAACGAAACACAGCTTGCGATATTTCGGCGCAGACAAATTGGTCTGATTTATCAGTTCTATAATCTCATACCGGTATTGACCGTGGAAGAGAATATTACGCTTCCTCTCCTGCTGGATGGACATAAGGTGGATAAGAAACAGTTTGCGGATACGGTGAAGCTGTTAAATTTAGAAAAGCGTCTGGGGCATTTACCTAATCAGTTGTCAGGAGGACAACAGCAGCGCGTGTCCATTGGCAGAGCACTCATCAGTAATCCTTCCATTATGTTAGCAGATGAACCAACAGGTAATCTAGATAGCAAGAACAGCGCTGAAATCGTTGATCTTCTAAAAATGTTTAATAAAACCTACAATCAAACACTTATTGTCATTACTCATGATGAACGAATCGCTCTGCAAGCAGATCGAATTATTACGATAGAAGATGGAAGGATTGCTAAAGATGAGGTGATCCGTCCGTGAATATCGTCAATAAATTAACATTACGGCATTTAAGATTAAACAAACGTAGAACGTTGGTTACCATTTTGGGCGTCATTATTTCGGTCGCCATGATTATTGCGGTAGCGTCTCTCGGTGTTTCTTTTATTGATCTCATGAAGAGACAGAGTATCGCAACTGAAGGGGAATGGCATGTACAATACCACAATGTAAATAAAGCTCAGCTTAATGTGATTGAAGCAGATGAGGCTACCAAAAAACTAGTCATCTCAAAAGATTTGGGATACGCCCCTTTAGAGGGAAGCCAGAATGACAATAAGCCTTATCTATATATCAAGTCATATAATGAGAAAGGTTTTGAACAGTTTCCTATTGAACTGATGGAAGGACGCTTTCCACAAGCAAAGAATGAACTTGTGATCTCTGAAGAAATAGCTTCAAATGCAAAAGTGGATTATAAGATTGGAGATTCCTTAACTTTACAGGTGGGGGAACGTGCTGCTGCTGATGGTCAAGAAATTGAAAACTACGTCCTGAATCAGAATGAATCATTACGTAAAATGAATGATCGTATAGATGAACGGCTTCAAAACCAGACAACCCAGGAGTATACGGTGGTAGGGATTATAAAACGTCCTGAATGGGAACCTGCACAATCACCTGGATATACGGCGATAAGTTATTTTGATGAAAATCTAATGTCAGCAGGAGATAAGGTTACGGCGACCGTTGTTTTAAACAAGGTGGATAACTCGCTGTACGCTCATGCTAAAGAATTAGCTAAGAACAATCATATTGAAAAAATCGTTTATAATAATTCTCTGCTACGTTATTCTGGCGTTACAAGTAACAGTGATTTGCGAACTATGCTTTTTTCATTATCCGCTATCATCATGACTATTATTATGGTCGGTTCGATCGCCTTAATATACAATGCGTTTGCGATTTCGGTTTCTGAACGAGCTAGACATTTAGGGATGCTAGCAAGTGTAGGGGCAACAAAAAGACAAAAAAGAAATTCGGTGTACTTTGAAGGATTC
This sequence comes from Paenibacillus sp. An7, assembly GCF_009870785.1. Classification (GTDB taxonomy): domain Bacteria; phylum Bacillota; class Bacilli; order Paenibacillales; family Paenibacillaceae; genus Paenibacillus. The sequence continues at coordinate 84,238 of NZ_WTWX01000011.1, read as the reverse complement.
GTGATTGGAATCATTAGTATCCCTCTTGGTATCATTTTTGGACTTGCTGGTATTGCGATTACGTTTATGTGTATAAATCCGTTAATTCAAGGTGTGTTAGGAGTTTCTGAAAAATTAACTGTCACAGTAACACCGTCTACTATTCTTATCACTTGTCTTGTTTCGATGCTGACGATCTTTATCTCAACGTATATACCTGCTAGGAAAGCTTCTAAGATTTCTGCAATTGATGCGATCCGTCAGACCCACGATGTAAAGCTGACTCGCAAAGCGGTGAAAACCTCAAAGTTTGTTCGTAAGGTATTTGGCATGGAAGCAGAGATTGGTCTAAAGAACTTAAAAAGAAATAAACGCAGGTACCAAGCGACTGTTTTTTCACTTGTGATCAGTATTATTTTGTTCCTAAGCATTGCCTTTTTTACTTCCATGATGCAAAAGTCGATTGAACTATCTTCCAGCGGGTTAAATTATGATATTTTAGTTCAGATGGAGCTGGATACTGAAGAAGAAACAGCTGAGCTGGTTAACTCGATTACTGCTCTTCCAATTGTCACAGATGCTAATTATATTCAATCTTTAGAAGCAAATTCTTTGATTGATAAAGCTTTCATTGCTGATGAACTAAAAGAGACTCTAAAGGAAAACGAAAGTATTCTAAAAGACGGAAAATATCCATATTATATTCAAATTTCTGCCCTGGATGATATCAATCTAAAGACATACGCTGAAAAGGCAGGAGCCGATTATGATCAATTACTTGATCTTGATGAACCGGCTGCGATTGTAATCAACCAAAATAGATATGAAGATTATGAAACAAGAAAATATGTGGAAACAAAAGCGATCTATTTGGGAAAAGGAGATCAGATCGATCTTAATTATACCGACTGGGATACAGAAGAAGAAACAAGTATGGAGCCTATAAAAATTGCTGCATTAACAGAAGAGTTACCTTTAGGTATTACTCATTCCTATCTGGGTAACCTAAATATCGTTGTTTCAGATCAGGTTTTTAAAACGCTGGTCACTGAGAGTATGAAAAAGAATATGAGAAACTCACTTTACCTATCGAGTTCAGATCCATTAGCACTGCAATATTCTATTGAAGAAATGAAAGAGAACAATATCTATATTAATAATGTGTATAAGAACCGGCAAGGTGAAGAACAGATGGTTTTACTTATGTCCGTATTCACATATGGCTTTATCGCGTTAATTACGCTAATATCTGTTGCTAATATTTTCAACACCATCTCAACCAGCATTTCGCTTCGGAAACGTGAATTTGCGATGCTGAAATCAATGGGAATGACGCCAAAAGGGTTTAGAAAAATGATCAATTATGAGAGTGTATTCTACGGGATCAAGTCCCTGCTATATGGTCTTCCTATAAGTATACTGGCGATGTACCTCATTTACCGATCTACAATGAACAGCTTCACGTTCGGATTTTCACTGCCTTGGCTTAGTATACTGTACGTCATCTTAGCTGTGTTTTTGATTGTAAGTGCGGCTATGCTGTATTCCAGCTCCAAAGTGAAAAAAGAAAATATCATTGATGCATTAAAACAAGAAAATATTTAATTCAGTTACGCTGCTCATCAGATTCAATCCATAAAAGAAGCTCTGCTTATTCAGATTTAGTTCTAACGAATAGGCAGAGCTTCATTTTTATATTTATGTGAATCAATATCATACCGCCTTAAGCTGCTTTAAGCCGAAGTGTGTGACGGGAATTACGACAGATGTCTGCGTACACACAACGATGCGGGAAGCGAATGACCGCGGATATGAGTGCGTTCTTCTTGAAGACTGCACCGGAGCGACCGAGCCAGCTAATTGTCAAGCAGCACTAAATATGATCACAATGCAGGGCGGGATTTTCGGTGCCGTCTCTGACTCCGAGTCAGGAATTTCCGCTCTCAGACAGCTTCAAAAGAAGACCGTGAAATAAAAATTGGTATTTCATTTTGGGGGATGATTTCGATGAGAGAACAGGCAAAGCAGATACTAGAAGAAGAGTATGAAAACTCCGCTGTTCCTGCTAAAGCACGTAAAAGTCTATTCTCCGTGTCTATGATTTGGATCGGATTTCCTATGATTATGACCAGTGCAGTTACGGGGGCGACCATCGTTGGCGGTCTTGGGTTCTGGACGGGGATGCTATCCATTCTGATCGGAAATCTCATTCTGTTTGGTTATGTGGGTACTCTAGCAATGCTATCGGCGAACAAAGGATATAACTTTTCACTTCAATCGGCCATTACCTTTGGTAGCAAAGGGGCCCGCGTTGTGTCAGGCCTGTTGTCTACGCTCGTTATCGGCTGGTTTGCAGTCCAAACCGGCATGACTGGCAGCAGTATGCATGATGCTTTTGGCAGTAACGCATTCCTCATCACATTAATTGCCAGTGTACTATATATAGTACTAACTCTCTTCGGCGTAAAAGCACTCACCTATATTGGAGCAGTATCAGCTCCATTTTTCTTCCTCATTGGACTGTGGGCTGTCCACGATGCAACCAAGAACATTGGATTCTCCTCCATCACCGGTTTTCAAGGGACGGGTATGATCAGTATGGGACTCGCCGTAACGATGGTTATCTCACTATTTGCTGATTCTGGAACGATGACCGCTGACTTTAATCGCTGGTCTAAAAATAAAAAGCAAGCGCTGGCATCTACATTTACAGCATTTCCGCTTGCCTGTATGATCGCCATGGTTTTCGGCGGCCTGATTGCAGCTACGGCTAGCCAAAACTCTGATCTATTTCTATATATAGCCGGCAAAGGCGGTATGATTGCCTACATTTCGATACTCCTCCTGTTCCTGAATTTAGGCAGCGTCTGTGCCCACTGCCTCTACAACGCGTCTGTCGGCTGGTCCAGCCTGACGGGTCGTAAAATGCGGGAAACAGCTGTTGTACTTGGTGTAATCGGGACAATCTTTGCCGTATCCGGAGCTTGGAACCATTTCTTTGACTGGCTTAATTTGCTAGGTATTATCGTGCCTCCGATCGGTGCGATCATCCTTTGCGATCAACTCTTTCTTCGCAGGAAAGCCGATATCAGCCAAACGGTGCGAATTTCCGCTTTTGCCGCTTGGGTGATCGGTGCTTTTATTGGTCTAATCGTAGACCAGTTTGCTCCGTTTCTGTCCACTGCCGTAATGTCCATGATTGCCGGCGGTGTAGTTTATACAGCCATTATACTGACAAAAACAAGCTTCTTCACAACTGCAGAACCGGTGAAAAATTTCGCCATAGAGCCAGCACAAAAACAAAGTTAAGGTAAAGGAAAATGCGATATGAACAATGGACTGCTGCAATCTGCAGATACCGAATTTACTTGTGCAGATATTCTGAGGCTCCCGCATCTGGTAGGCATACGCCTGCGGGCAGGGGAGGCTGGACTTCGCCATCCGGTAACCCATGCCAATGTTATGGAGGTTCCCGATATAACTGACTGGGCCCAAGCAGGAGAGTTTTTGATGACAACAGGATATCCTTTTCGGGATAATCCTGAAATGTTGTCCGGCATGATCCCTAAATTAGTTGAAAAAGGCGTAGCTGCGCTTGGGGTGAAGACCAAACGCTTTATCGCTGAAATCCCCGAAGATGCAATCGAACTGGCAGAAAAGTATGGCTTTCCTATTTTCGAGTTACCTCCCCATACCGTGTTCTCGGAAGTACAGCGGGAAACCATGGAAAGAGTACTCGCACAGGAGACTGCAATGCTAAGCATGCTGCATCAGCACGTGCAGCAGTTGTCGCAGTTGATGTTGGAAGGAAGGCCGCTAGATGAATTTATTGCTTGTCTTGAAGCCATCATGAAACGTTCGGTCGCTCTTTTCAATGACAATGGTCTTCTGTATGCATCTGAAACAGGGACTGAATTAGAAGAAATTCTAGAAGGAAAGACGTTTGACCAGTGGATAGATTTTGGGGCTGGGAAGGATGCAAAAACTACTGTAGTTCATGAGGATTTAACTGTTCGAACTACGCCTATCCATGCCAATGGAAGGGAGCGATCTGCCGTGTTGTTTACGGCGGATTTTCCTAATCCGCATTCAAAGATGGATATTCTTCTTCTAGAAAGGGTCAGTGTTCTAATTGGGATGGAGCTTTCGGCCATACGTATGCGCAAGGAGATTGAATCTAAATATATGGATCAGTTTTTACAAGATTGGCTTCTTGGCCGTATTCCTACATTAAAGGACATTCACATGAGAGCAGAAGCTAGCGGCTTTTGTTTACCGGATGTAGTACCTATTTTCGTTATACTCGCTAGGCCGCTAGATCAGCGGCTACACCCGGGCAGACTTAAACAGGCGGTGATACATCTGCGTTCCATAAATGCCGCGGAGAACACCCAAAGACATCATAACGATATCCATAGAGTTGTTATTCGGGACCAGCTTGTATTCATCGTATCCGGTGCAGATGCTGATTTTGTTGTGCGTTCCGTGAGGGAAGAGCTTGCTTTGATGTTTACTCATTCCGATGAGCCTTCTTTTTCTCTATGCACCGGGAAAGGTGCTCTATCGCTTGATCAGGTTCAAGACAGTTACCAGGAAGCGGTGAAAGTGGCATTGATATCTGAAATCACGGGAATCAGACAGCCACACGTTACCATGGAGCAGCTTGGCATCTACCGCCTGCTGTATATGCTCTCCGACGAGGAGGAGGCCAACTCGTTTCGGGATCAATATATTGAACCTCTCACCGTTTACGATAGCAGTCATGGATCTTCCTTGCTCCTTACTGCCACAACTTATTTGGAGCACAATTTAAACGCGAAAAAAACCGCGGCTGCGTTATTTACTCACTACAATACAGTCATGCACCGGCTAGAACGGATTGAAGAGCTGCTTCAGATCAGTTTTGACCTCGCAGACGACCGCCTGCAGCTGGAAATGGCAATAAAGCTTTATGCCATGCAGGCTAAATTCAGCAAAACATAAGCTAGTTTAAGTTAAACATGTTAAACAAGAATGGAGCGGAAGCGTCATGGAAAACGTATGCACCTTCACAGGCAAAGCAAGCTTGTCCAAGTCATTAACCATTACCTGTTTAATAGACCTTTATCAAGAACAGAGAATTACCCCAATCCAGGTTATTGAGGAAATTATAGAGCGTGCGAATGAGGATAGAGAGATGAACATATGGATTGAAGCTCCCAACATGGAAAGAATTGCACCTTATCTTAAGCGACTAGAAGCCATAGACCGAGCAAATTGTCCATTATGGGGCATTCCTTTTGCGGTCAAAGATAACATAGATGTAGCGGGCTATCCAACAACTGCTGCCTGCCCGGATTTTCAATACGTACCGAAAGAGCACGCTTTTGTCGTCCAAAAATTGATTGATGCGGGGGCTATTCCTGTTGGAAAAACCAATCTGGATCAATTCGCAACAGGTCTCGTCGGCACCCGAAGCCCCTATGGTGAAACGCATAATGCCTTGAAACCAGAGCTGATCAGCGGCGGTTCAAGCTCCGGATCCTCTGTCGCCGTAGCCCAGGGTCAAGCAGCCTTTTCCCTAGGAACGGACACGGCTGGTTCAGGAAGGGTACCTGCCGCCTTGAACCGGCTAGTTGGCTTTAAGCCGAGTCTTGGTGCATGGTCGGTCGGCGGGGTTGTCCCTGCTTCGGCAAGTATAGATTGTGTCACGGTATTTACGAACCAGCTTCAGGATGCCCTAACGGTGGACCGAATCGTCCGCTTTGTAAATGAACAGGACAGCTGGTCGAAGGCAGTCCCGCTAAAGCCTAGGCAGGCTCCGCTAAAACTGCTGATTCCCGAACAAACCGATCTGTTCTTTGGACCGTTTGAGGCGGAGTACGAACAAGCTTGGGAGCGGGCGTTACGGCGGATCGAGTCATTGGGTATTCCAATCAAACGTATTGATAATTCCTTGTTCGGGGAAGCAGCAAAACTATTATACGATAGTGCCTGGGTGTCGGAACGATGGGCTAGCTTGGGTGATTTTGTCCAGAATCATCCCGGCAGTATTCTAGCCGTAACAGAGCTAATATTGAGGTCTGGTGCTGGCAAGGACTATGACGCAAGTTCAGTATTTCAGGCAATGCACCTGCTGCAGCAATATAAGCGGAAGACTGCCCTTATGATGGATAGCGCTGTGTTGGTTCTGCCAACCTGCGGTGGAACTTGGCGCCGGGAAGATGTGGCCCGGGATCCTCTGAACACAAACCGTGAACTGGGGCGTTACACCAATCATTGCAATCTGCTGGATTTGTGCGCTATTGCGATGCCTGGGGATGATGCAGCGGAGGATCTACCTTTTGGAGTTACATTCTTCGCCCTTTCCGGACATGAGCATCTGACTAAGTATGTAGCGGAGAAATTCGAAAGTAGGAACAGCCCGGCTCTAGAGCAGGTTTCCGTGAAAACCGAAACTACGCTGGTTGCCGTATGCGGATTGCATATGCGGGGATTTCCGCTTGAGAAGCAAATGCAAGCTTCAGGTGCACGCTTTGTGATGGAGACATTAACCGCTCCTAATTATCGCCTTTTTAAGCTGGACAGCGTGCCTGCTAAGCCGGGGATGGTCAAAGTTACGGAAGGAGGAGCGCAGCTTCAGCTGGAGATATGGGAAATGCCTTTGTCGGCCTTCGGCGAATTCGTAGCCTCTATTCCTGCTCCACTGGGAATCGGGAAAGTTGAGCTGGAGGATGGGCGAGAGATTCCTGGATTCTTGTGCGAAGCTTATGTCGCTGACAGTTTATGTGATATTACTGCATTAGTGGGTTGGAGGAATGCAGTATCAGTGACCGGACAATAGAAAGGACTACATTCAAGAACATTTGACAGGAGCCTAAATGGTGTTCCGATCATAGTTCATTTATCCTGAGCATCTGAAACCGGATGAGGCAACCTTATTTAGATAATTTAGATATGCATTACTCTATATAAAAGTCGGTAACTTCTATATCTGAAGAAAAAGTGAAAAAAGAAGATATACACTCCAGAACGGAGCGTATATCTTCTTTTTCAATTAGGAAAGTATACGAGGGAAGCGCTTATTGATCCAATACTCATTTTAATGGTTTATATACGACACCTAGCTGATCCATTTCATCACCAGCCCTACCATAAAAACCCGCAATATACCAGCCATTCGGAGCTTGGATAACCATCTGCTCTGTAGTTGCTTGCCCGCCTGTCACTGTGTTCCCCAGATTTGTGATAAGCTGCAAATAAAAAATCCGTTGTCCTCCGTTACGGCTACCTTCTCCAATGACAGCTTTAGTCAAATATTCATTTGATTCCAAACTTATCGTCTTCGCCGTGGCTGATCCGCCATGTGTAAGCGTTGTTCCATCTCCATATGTTGTTGATATACCATTTACTCTGCTTCCACTTTGAATGGTAACCGACTTAATGCCTGCGTCTGGAATCTGTTCTAAATCATTAAATCCCTTTCCACCAGATCCACCTATGCTAGAGCTGATTTGTACGCTTGGAGAAGTGGTATAGGTAAATTCAGCAGTAATCGGATAATGATCAGACAACTGCTCTCCAGTATCCGTTAAAAAGTAGGTGTCTTCAATTCGAAAGGATTCTGCATTTAATTGAAGTGCGCTGCTTCCGCGGTACAATATTTTGTCTACTATCTCAAAGCCAGGACCGTTCACATCAGACTCATCCATCAGTGCTTCCCCGTCTGGCGGAATTTGACCGCCTCGCACGATATCCACCCACGGATCTCTCAGCCCGTTATGTGTCATCAAAATTTCGATATTATCTGCTGTACGGGTGTACCTTGTATTGGTATCGCCAAATACAATCACTGCATTTCCTTCCGAATGCTGCTCAATATAATTTGATAGCTGCTTAATATTGCTGCGACGTGCCGCAAGGGACTGTTCATCTGAGCCAGCATCGGCGTGCAAATTATACACGTCAATTTTGACGCCGGGTTCGATTTCATATGTCATGAAAGTGAATCCCTTAGGTGTCAGTTCATCATTTCCGCTGTCAAAAAGCCCATGCCGATCATTCCAAGTAATACGCTGTAAATCCCGATAAGGATATATAGATAAACTGTTAAGCCCGCTCCCGAAGCCCGCAATGCCGCTGCTTGGGGTGAGGTATGAATGGTTTACCTTTGAGATCAACTCTGCATGATAATTGAAATCTTCCTGCACGTTAATGATGTCATAAGCATTCAGCTTTGGTGAGATTTGCACTGTGTATTCCTCGGGATTGGAACTTGAGAAAATATCGGGCAGACCTCCTACATTGTAACTGAGCACATTAAAGGAACCGGACTTTCCTATTTCGCTTGCCGCTGCGGCTCGTTGTGAACCAAGAGGAATGGCCAAGATTAATACTAGTGCTAGCAGAAAGTTACGCAGTAGTCTGGATTTATAATTCATTTTATCCTCCTCATAGTAAAAGGTTGAACCTGAATACTTTACTTAAGTGTTAGCTTCACTACATGTTAGCTGTTAGTAAATAGTTTTGAAGTTATCATTCCATCCTTCTTTCTTCATTGACTGATTTCTCTTATTTCACACCATCCTTCTCCAGTTAAAGTATGAATCGATCTCAATCTAGCATTTCAGCATAGCAACCATCAATATGATAATTTCCACTTTCTATAAAAATGGGATAGTCTTCAGCCTTTTAGAGCAATGATTTTACAATCATTTAATCAAAATCGCGATTGAATCGGTCGAATCTCGTCTGGGGTATAGGGTATGCTCGAGAATGAGAGGAGGGTGAACTATGAAAAAGTGGAATTCCGTCTTAGCTAATTTGGCTATTTCTCATGTGGCTGCTGTTTTTGTTGTTGTTATGTTATTAAGCTCTGTCTTCTATATTATTCTCACGAAAAATTACAAAGAGGAGCTGCTTAGTAAAAATCAGATTAGGATGAAAAACACTGTCCAAACGATTGAAACTGCTGTTCTTAAGAGAGTTCAGCAGATTCATCTTGATATCTCACTTGATAAGAGCGTAAACCTTCATTTATTTACTGAATCTTCTTATGATAGTCATCATAGCGAAGTAATCGAAATTAAGGAGTTAATTCAATCCAAAGTGACAAATAACTCTGATCTTGTACATGCAATACACCTCTACTATCCTAATCAGCGGATCATGTTATCTTCCAGCCAGGGGCTCCGTTTTGATGCTGATAAAGGGAGTAAATTTGTGTATTTTGAAGAATGGGTTAATGGCATGCGGACAAGCAACAAGAACAGTTTATGGACTAAGGCCAGACTAGTACCTCAGGACATCTACTCCAATCTGCATGATACTTATGCCGGTGAAATAGTTACATATGTACACAGCTCTCCTGTTCAGTCCTCCGATCAGCTAAGTGAACTCTTGATTGCTATAGATGTAAAAGAGAGTGCTATCAGCTCCATAGTTAAGGACATTTTACCTGCAGATTATCAAAACACCCTTATTTTAAATTCATCAGGTGCTACGATAAGTGATACAGCGAAGGGGAGTATCGGTGTTCTTCGGGATCATGACACCGGCATACAAAAGGTGCTAATGTCAAAAAGCGAATCAGGAGGTTTTCTAGAAACCATTCATCATACCGATTACATCGCTTCGTACCATACATTTAAGACTACCGGCTGGAAGATCTACAGTGCAGTGCCTGTAAGCACCTTTTATGAATTGTCTAATTCCAATCTGAAGCTCATAATCGGGATTAGTTTATTTGCTACCCTAATAGGATTCGTTCTATCAGTAATTCTGGCTTTTGTCAGCTATCATCCGATCAAACGAACCGTTATGAAGATCAAGCATTTAACAGATCATCCGCCTGATCTTTTGGTGACAAATGAAATTCGCCTAATTGATTATGCCTTTGATGAGCTGACTAATAAGGTCAGCAGCTTGGAAGATACGATACTTACGAACAGTCCAGTAATTAAGCATAATATAGTGTTGAATATGTTAAGGAATTCTTATTCCTCTGAAGAGTTGGCAGAAATAATCTCAATACTCTCTATTCCTACTACTCTATGCGCACATTACTGCTGCCTGCTCGTAAGTATAGATGAAGCTGTCACTGCAAAAAGTTCACTTCTTTTCTGTCATTTAATGAATACGCTTAATATAGAGGCATTTCAGGAGCCTTTACATAAGTATCACGTAATATCAGCGGAGCTCACAAATAACAAAATAGCGATTATTGTATGTACGGATATACAAAACAACCAAATACTAGATAGAATATCTAGTAGAATTATTTCAGGAAGAGAAGATCAGCGGAATCAAAATCGGAAGGTATCTTGGGGAAGCTGGGTTACCGAATTAACAGATATCCACATTAGTTACAACGAAGCAGAAGTATTGATGAAATATGGATATTTTTTGCCGAGGCAATCCATTTTGAAGGACCGTAAAATTTTGGATAGGCAAAATAGTCATGATGAAGTTTCGCAGTCTCTTTTCAGTCAATTTAGAGATAAGCTGCAAGCTCGTCAGGCACCCCTTGCAGTAGACTCTGTTGATTGGTTGATACAAGTTTTGCAGGAAGGAAATTATTCGGCACATTATTGCCATTTTGCACTGGCAAATATTGTGTTCATTTACTGTGATTATCTTAAGTGTACCCGGTATAAATCTTTTACTGATGAAAAAACCGATTTATATCAGCAGTATCTTCAGATAAAGAATGTAGAGGAATTTCGAGATTGGCTCGCGGACTCTATTGCCGTGTTTATGAACGAAATGGAAAAAAGGTCCAGTGAAAGAGCCGTTGCTAGTATAGAATTGGCCAAGCAGTATATAGAAGTTCATCTGTCTGAAGATTTGTCGCTTGATATTGTAGCTGCAAAAGTATTTATTAGTCCAAAGTATATGAGTAGACTTTTTAAGGAAGAGCTTGGAGTTACCTTTACGGAGTATGTCACCAGCAAGCGGCTAGAAAAGGCAAAAACAATGATCGAGAGGAACAATATGACGATCGAGCAAATCGCAAGCACTGTAGGCTATGGAACTTCAGCTTATTTCATAAAAAAATTTAAGGAGACGTATGGGTGTACACCAGGCTATTACATGCGTAGCATGGCTGAACATAACAGTGAAACCAAACTAGCTTAAAAATGATTTTTTCAATGACTTACCTCAGCTCAACCAATTTTTAATCGGTATAATTGATCTGAGGTGTTTATTTATGTTCAAAACGGCTCAATCGCCGTTCTCAGACCATCCATATATATTTGAACCAAAGATTGACGGTCACCGCTTGATTTATCCGAACCAGGCAGGAAAGATATAAACTATATACAAGGCACCGTACTAAATGCCTAAGACTGATTCAGAACTTCTAGAGATCCCATTTAACAATTCAAGGATGGACAAGATTCCATATGTACAAGGAGCAGGTGAATCCTTATTCAAACAGATGGAGCTTACTCAGATGGAGGGAATGGTTACGAAGCGACTGGATAGTACCTATGGAGGAAGACGCTCTGTTGACTGGCTAAAATTCATTAACTGGACTTACGTGGATGTCGTCATTAAGGGATATCGAAAAAGGGGGGGGCTGGACAGCTGGAGTAAAGCAGCCAGGCAGTGAAGTTAAACCTGCAGGAACGATAAAACTCGTCCCTAAAGCATAACAAGAGTTATACAAGGTCAGCAGCAAGCTTAAAACTGGAGAAACAAATGATTGAGTTTACCTAGAACCTATTATAGGAGCTCAGGTAAAGATACGAAACTAGTCTAGAGCTAAGAAGCTTTGAGATCCCGTGTTTGTAAAATTTAATAATGTAATGCAAAAAGTTGCCCTATGATTGGCGACTTTTTTTGGTTTATGGAAAAACTTTTAGATCTATTGACACCAACATCATGATAAATACTAAAACAGATGAATACGTTATTCTCAAGGCTAGCAACGAATCTGCTAAATCAGTGATTAATTCTGACTAACATCCGAAGATATGCGTCAGAAAAAGTTGAGTGATCACTAAGTATAGCTATTATAGTATGGAACAAAGCATGAACAATTGTTTACTTGAAAGAGGCAGTAATTCATATCGAGTACTATATTACCCACACCTTTTAAGCAGTATGATTTCACAAAACAATGGAGTTCATTTTACATAGACTGAGATTAACTTTGTTTTCTTTTGCTACAGCGTACAGAAATGCTATAAAGCGGAATTTGTTCTATAGATGCCCCCAAGTCAAAGTGCTAAATTAACGACATATCAGACAACTGAAATTGAGATTTCTCTTCATTTGCTGGTGTAGTTAGAACATTCACTAGGGGAGCGTGTTGTTACAGGTTATGAGAAAACAATCAAAAAGAACTCTAGCATTTCTTCTAATGCTATCTATGGCAAGTTCGTCGGTTGCAGGTCAAAGCTTCGCATCAAATGAGAAAGTTCAATTTTCCGATATTCAGGGACACTCGGCAGAAAGCAAGATTCAAGCTTGGATTGATCTAGGAATCGCTCGAGGATATTCGGATCATACCTTCAAACCGAACAACTCGATAAGTAGAGCTGAGTTCATGAGTTTGGTGAATGCTGCTTTTGGATATTCAGAACAAGCAAAAGTAAACTTTACAGACGTTTCTATGAATGCCTGGTACTACAAGGACGTAGCAGCTGCTGTTGCTGCTGGATATATGAATGGTTTTACAGATGAAACAATCAAGCCGCAAAAATCTATAACCCGTGAAGAAGCAGCACGGATAATCTCTAGTATTTTAAACCTTACAGAGGATAAGGCATCTGCAGATGCCTTTAGCGATTCATCGTCTATAACGGCAGAAAGCAAAGGATCTGTTGGTGCAGTAGTAACAGCAAAAATTATTTCCGGCTATACAGATGGAAGTTTTAAACCTCTTCATTCCATTACGCGGGCAGAGGCAGTCGATGTACTGGTAAATGCGCTAGAAATGAATACTAAGGCAGGCCCTAAACCATCTAAACCTGTAGGAACCACAAATAAACTGAACGTTGCACCGCCCAAGACCTCTTTATCTCCAGTTCATCATGGTGAAAATGCGGCAGATAACACTTTGAAAAGCATTGCCATGACGAATCCATTTATTCAGATTTTGGATGGTTTTGACCAAGTATGGTCTATGAACCAACCGGAATGGAGAAATGGAACGGCACTAACTAAGAAGGGAGTAAGCGGAAAAACCGTAAAGTATGAAGACGGGCCTTCCTTATATTTTGACGGATTTAAGAACGATGCAATCGCTTTAGTTAAAAATAAGAAAACATATGCAAATGAAGAAATTAGAAATAAAGCAACCTGGGTTGCGAACATAAAATATGTAGAAGATGTTACGAAAAATCGTACTAAAGAAGAAGCACTCGCAGCCTACTACGATGACCAAAGAGATAAGGTTTATAGTATGATGGATGGTTTTGGGCCTCTGGCTAACACTTATGTAGATATAATTAAACCGATGACTAGTGTGGAAAGAGATATCCATGAAATGGATGTCGTGTTAACAGAAATGACTGTAGAAGACGAAAGTCAGGGAATTGGAAGTGACTGGGCCAATACCGAACTTGCTGATATGATCGCTTCATTTGATTCAGTTCGTTTTAAAACTCCTGCCTCATCAAACCCTGCGAAATACTTCTTCTCTTCTCCAAGACCGTGGAGAATGAATTCAAATGGAGAGGTTAAAGAAATCGTGGATCGCAATGGGTTACCCGTTTTGGAAACACTTGGTCAAGGAGAAGAAAAAACGGAGCCTTTAGCTTCAGGTGGAAAGAAAGAAACTGGGGAGAAACATTTTCAAAAGTATGAAACAAACGTTAAGGTTATACCTGCACTTAGCTATGTAAGAAGAGTGGCTGAGGATGGAAGAGGTAAAGATGGAGGTTTCCCAAGCGGCCATACGAGTGCATCATACTTATCTGTTTTCCCATTTGCACATGCTACACCTGAGCGATACTCCGAATTTTTAACGAGAGCTGCTCAAATGGGCGAAAACCGAATTGTCGCCGGGATGCACTCACCTCTAGATGTGATTGGTGCAAGAATACAAGCTACAGCTATGGCAGCATATGCTTTCAATAAAAAAGAGAATCAAGAATTGTTAGAAAAAGCGTATGAGAATGCAGAGAACGTATTTGGGGCAGCCGCTGCGGCAAATAATATGAGTCTGTATGAGTATGCTCATACGGTAACCGAGGATTATAACTTTGACAGTGCATATGATGAAACAAGATGGGAAAATCATGAAGCAAATAAAGCTTTCTATAGAGAAAAACTCACTTACGGTTTACCGCAAACAGGAATAAAAGGTTTAGCTCCTGTTGTACCGGAAGGTGCAGAAGCTCTATTGAAAACTCGTCAACCATATTTATCGGATGAGCAGCGTAGAGAAGTGTTATATACTACATCAATTGACTCTGGTTATCCTATACTAGACGAGTCAAATGGTTGGGGACGATTGGATTTAGTGACAGCAGCTGATGGGTACGGTTCATTATTAGAAAACGTAACAGTAGACATGGATGCTTCGAGAGGCCGATTTAATGCACATGATTGGTGGAGAAACGATATTTCAGGCAGCGGTATGCTTACGAAAAAGGGAACAGGGACTCTTACATTGACGGGAAAGAACACATACACGGGCGGAACAATTCAACAAGAAGGTATACTGGAAGCTACATCTGCATCGTCTTTTGGTACAGGTGACTTATACCTAGAGAATGGTACGATTGTAGTTAATGTAGATGGAGCGGCACTGAATTTAAGTAGGAACTTTACAATGGATAACGGAACTCTAGAAATAGTAATGGACTCTAATAAGAGTCAACTTAATGTCAGCAAAATGTTGTATCTTGATGGTGGTAATCTGCATCTGGACTTCTCAAACTATAAGATTAATGGTTCCAAAGATATTACTATAATCAGCGCTGGTACAGTTAAGGGGAAGTTTGATCATGTATCTGCTGATGGTTATGATGTGACTGTTACTTATGAAGAGGATCGCATCATCGCACATATTAGTGGAGCTAAATAAGAAAAGTTTTTGTGCTTCTCCTGTGTATATAACTGATTTGATTTGCCTTCTTGTACAATTAAGTATAAGAAGGCTTTTTAACTTGTTAAAAAACACATTACCAAAGCCTTTTAAAAAACACCCAAATTGTTAAAATCATAAAATATTAACCTCGTAAATAATTTATATCATTATGAAAATCTCTGTGTAAAATCGCCATGATTACTTAACACATATAATTAGTTTTAAAGCAGGGTGGAACTACTCTTTATACAATTTACATTGAATATTTGTCAGAAAATAAGTGGCTTTACAATATAAGAGGTGCCTACAGATGTTGTATGCTTGTTAATTGGAAATTAATATACCATTTTAATATTTTTGGTAAATAAATATGGAGTAGATAGCTATTTTTACTTCAGTTAACATAATATTGATGTCCTGTACACTGTGAGAAGCGAGTGCCACATCCGTGTTACGATTTTAAAAAGAGTTTTGTTGAGACTACAGAGCTAACTATAAAATAAGGTTGGGGGACTGATGAATGAGTCAGTACTTGATTTCGATCATGCAATGAGTCGTCATTTTTGGAGCGAACTTGAAGAATTGATTGGCTTTTTCGGTGATTCGTTTGCCATTATTGCTGTTTTAGACCCTCATCCGGTAGATTACTATTATAATGAGTTTTCTCAATATAATTGGTGCGTTTTACAAAAGGGAACTACGGCTGATGAATACTGGAGTATTCTTGAACAAGGGCCTGAGGAGAGCCCTGCTGATTCTATTTTAATTAATTCTGAGGTCATAGTATGGATATCTTCGAAGATGAAGTGGGCTATATGGGGAGAACGGAGTTATGGTATTTGTGTTCTGGGTTTAAATGATGGTGACATTAGTGGCTACGAAAGTGAATCGTGGTTTACCATGGATCAAGCAATTTCCGAACTATTGCCGCTTAACTTTAGAAATTGTACCGTCCCCGAAGAAATTACCTCGATGTTGTTGAAGTGCTACAGATCCAATAAGCACAGTAAACCCGAAAGTGAAATTATTGCAGACTCTATGGAATTAACGTCTAGGAGGACTAAGTGCAGCAACTTATCTCGCAAATCAAGGGTAAGCTGTGTTTATATTGAACTTCTGAGGGAGCAGCGGATAGGTTTAGAGTTCGAGAAAGAGCTGGGGAACCTGCACATTATGTAAATCCCATTTATAGATGTAATGGCACATGTCAATCAATTTATTCAAGTAGGATTTACTGATCCTCACTCTCTAGGAATATACGGGAATTAGCTATGGTGGAGGACTTTCCATATGGATAGTTTCGCAGACCAATCGTTTTAAAGGTGCTGCTTTTTGAGTGCATCCTCGTCACACCCCACGAAGGAAGAGGGCTTCGTGAATGGAGGAGAATCCCCGAGGGTGGAAAAGAAAAGTATTAGAAGCGGCAGCGAACGTGCTTTTGACAGCACATTCGCTTTTTCACTATTCTTGGTCAATCGTTTTTCCCAGCACTGTTGGAAGAAATGGTCATTTAGTTCCTTCATGTTTAATAGTTGTCATCGACTTGAATGAGGATTACCGTCGAAAGTGCTTTTGCATGGAGTACGTCCAATCTAGCTGTGCCTTGGTGATTCTCACTTATATCCTCCTCGAATAAAAAGAGCTGTAATAACCCCAGGGAGGTGTGTTCTTGTGGCGAGAAACTTCGCAACTGCATCCCCATACGTCTGGATCATTCATGACTGGTATGCTCTTTCCTTAACACTCGCGTAGAAGATGCACGTTGCAAGGGGCATGACCCAATTGGTAGTGAGTCTTAGAATAACTAGGCAGACATCAAGAACCACATCCCCGGTAAAACAATTAATAAGCTCAATTCACCTATCACCTGGCTGCAACGATTGCCGTGTCAAGGGAAGATGAGTTGCACGGGAATGACGGCGTTCTTAGGAGAATAAATATCTTCCAATTGTTCACCTAACAGCTTTACAGCTATTCGTGCCATTTCTTGTTCATCCTGCTGGACATAAGCTACGCCTGAAAGATGTGGATTATCGAAAGAGAGCAATTCGATATTTGAGTGATCGTTCAGACGACTGATAGCGGCCGATGTAAGACGTGCGGTTTCTTCAGTCAAAGAGAAGGCTGCCGTAATTCCACTATGGTTCTGCAAGAAGTCGCTTACATAATCCAATGCTTGCTCGCCGCGTAGGATGTCGAGAGGGATATGACACCACAGACTTTTATCAATCGAGATGCCTTGGTCTGTGTAAGCCTGCTCAAAGCCGAGCGTGCGATCCTCGACGGCTGTATTGGCATTTTCAGGTGAGATAAGCGCAATCTTCTGATGACTCTTGGATAGTAAATAGGAGACCGCCTTGTAGGCACCGCCGCAATTGTCAGATGTAATGGTGTACGTCTCAATGTTTCGCAGATAGCGGTCAATGAACACGCACGGGAATTTATCAAGCGACAGACGCAGTAATGATTCGTTGTACTTCTCATCTTCTGTTGGAAAAACGATTAGCCCCTTCACACCCAGATCCGTTAGTGTACGAATGACGTTTGATTCGATAGCGGAGGACTCGCGCGTGATGCTTAGTATCATGCTGAGGCCAGCTTCTTGCAGGAATTGTTCCGTGTAATCAACGAGCTTCTGAATAACACGCGTTCTCATCGTCGGAATGATGAAGCCGATGAGCGGCATGGAGAACGCGCTGTGTGAGGATGGCAGAGATTTGAAGCCAGAAACAACAAGACTAGAGGATACGAATGAGCCTTTGCCTTGTACGCGTATAATTAGACCTTCGTCAGCTAGTAGGGCTAGGGCGTTCTTGACGGTTATTTTACTTACCCTGAATTCGTCCATTAGTTCCTGCTCAGAAGGAATACGGTCCGTTGGCCGAAGCTGTCCTGATTTAATTTTCTGTATAATATCTTCTCGAATTTGTTTGTAGAGCGCCAGCTTTTTCAAAAAGTTAATCTCCCCATAAACTTTTATGATTTTATAATCAATTGGTTATATAAAGCATATTTCATTTATATTATAATACGGCATGTAAAGCGCTTACAATCCAATATTTGAGAGTTTTTTTACAAAGGGGTCTTTTCTTTAAACGGTTAGAAATATGTTAAGGAGGGTGGTGCCAAGGTAGATTAAACCCGCTTAAATTAACAGAACTAACTTTAAAATGTATAACCATAAAAAGAGAGGATGACGAATAAATGAAAAAACGCAGTACTTTAATCGCCGTCGTTACAGTCCTTATTATGTCACTTGTTATTACAGCATGTGGTAATCCTTCTGATTTAAAAAAGGAAACACAGCAGTTAGGCACTAATGCTGGTGAGAATGCTACAGAATTGTCATTCTGGACATTCGTGGATTTGCACGGTAAGCATTTGGATAAAATGCTAGGGTTATGGAATCAACAAAACCCGGAGAAACAGATTAAGTTGAATGTAACGGTTATGCCTTACGATGATATGCATAACAAGCTTTTATTGGCTGTTACAAGTGGAAAAGGTGCTCCTGATATCGCTGATATCGAGCTCGGTCAATTCCCTAAATTTTTGGAAGGTGACAACGTTCTACTGGAATCTTTGAATGATGTATTTGCACCATACAAAGACGTTGTCGTTCCTTCACGTGTTCAGATTTACAGCAAAGACGACCAGGTTTATGGCTTTGATTATCACGTAGGCGCTACGCTTGCTTTCTATAACACTGAAATTCTTGAACAAGCAGGTGTTGACTACAAGACAATCAAAACTTGGGAAGATTATAAACAAGCAGGTATCAAGGTTTATGAGAAGACTGGTAAGTATTTAGGAACTGCTGATACATCAGCTACATGGCAACAATCGCTGCTGCTTGCTCAGCAAAACTCTGATTTCACAGATGAAAATGGCAATCCAAACGTTAACTCGCCTGAAATGATTAAAGCGCTTGAGATGTTAGTCGATCTGCAGAAAAACAATGTTATTCATACGATCCCTGGTGGACAGCCGGATACAGAAGAAGCTAAAGGTGAATACAACAAAGGCAACTACGCTAGTGCTTTGATGCCTGAATGGTACATGTCCCGCTTTGTAAACGAAATGAAAGATCTAAAAGGTAAGTATGCAATTGCTCCATTGCCTGTATTTAAAGAAGGTGACCCACGTTCCGTTGGCTTGGGTGGCACTGGTACAGTTGTTACTAAGAACGGAAAAAACGTTCAGTTAGCAAAAGAATTTGTTGCTTTTGCTAAGCTTTCAAAAGAAGCTACTACTGAAATCTGGAACACGCTTGGATTCGACCCAATTAATATGGATGTATGGAAGGATGAGTCTGTAACTAAAAACCCTGATAACGAGTACGTCCAATACTTCAAAACAAATGCATTTGATACTTTGAATGAAATCAAGGACGAAATTAGAGCGATCAAGTCCGTTAAAGCTTCGCCGACGATCAGCAATATCTTCAATACGGTTACTTTGAATGCTATCTTTGAAGATGGCCAAGACGTGAAGGAAGCCCTGGATGAAGCACAAGCAGCAATCGAACAAGAATTGAAATAAATATGATAAGTAAATGATTTGATTAAACCTGTCGGCAGGTATAGTGGTCGGCAGGTTTAACCATAGTCAAGGGAGATTGAGAATATGATAAAGAAATTTGTATACTCTCAAAAAGTTGCACCTTATGTTTTTGTATTGCTATTTATACTCATATTTTTAATATTCTGGTTATATCCGCTTGTAAATTCATTCGTAATGAGCTTTCAAGATAGGATGTTGGGACAGGATCCAAAATGGGTTGGTGAAGCGAATTATTCGAAATTATTGACAGATAAAGTGTTTTTGACGGCTATTAGAAATAGCGTTGTGTACATGTTAGGAACCTTAGTGCTGTTAATTCCTTTTCCAATGTTATTCGCCGTTATGATAAACAGTAAGTTAATGATGGGAAGAGAGTTTTTTAAATCTTCGTTCTTTCTTCCTGCATTGACATCTGTCGCAGTTGCGGGCACCATTTTCCGCCTTACATTCGGTGAAATGGAAGGTTCATTAATGAACAGTTTCCTAGGTCTATTTGGTGTAGAGCCTATTAAATTCTTGAAAGACGGAGAATGGAGTATGGCAGCACTGTTAATCCTCGCATGTTGGAGATGGACAGGCGTTAATATGCTTTACTATCTATCCGGTTTGAAAAGCATTGACAATGAATATTATGAGGCTGCTTCAATTGACGGAGCATCTGCTTGGCAGAAGTTTAGAACGATCACAATGCCCTTATTGAAGCCAACCACGGTATATGTTACGACAATTAGTATTTATGCAGGTTTAGCAATGTTTACCGAGAGCCTGATGATGTTTAACGGTAACAATTCACCCAAAAATATTGGCTTAACGATTGTCGGATTTCTATATAGACAAGGAATTGAGAAGAATAAGCTGGGTTACGCAGCTGCAGTTGGTATCATTCTTTTAGTTATTGCTATGGTTATCAATTTAACACAGTTGAAATTTAGTGGAATGTTCAAAAAGGAGGAGGATTAAAATGGGCAAGAGTGAGACGAGGAGTAATATGATTTCCAGATTAGTAATTATTTGTTTTTTCATTATACTATTCATTATAATTATGATCCCATTCTATGCAGTGGCCCTATCTTCCTTTAAACCAGGTGAATCATTAGTTAGATACGGTCTTAACCTAAGTTTGGATTTTAAAATCATGAGTTTTGACAATTTCATCTATCTGTTTACTGGAGAACATGATTATTTTGTATGGTTTTGGAACAGTATGATTTTAACAATCGTTCAAGTGGTTTTAACACTTTTTGTAAGCGCATTTGTTGCATATGGTTTTGCAGCATATCATTTTAAAGGTAAGAATTTCCTCTTTATATGTGTTTTGCTCATTATGATGGTGCCTTTCGAAATACTGCTGGTTCCTTTGTACAGTCTAATTAATGATTTAAAAATGGTGAATAGCTATTCAGCGATCATTCTGCCGGGTATAGCCAATGCCGCGACAATATTTTTCTTTAGGCAATATCTAAGAAGCATACCCAAAGAGATTATTCAATCTGGGCGGATTGATGGCGCAAACGAATATGCGATTTATTTCAGACTAATTATGCCGATTATGAAGCCCTCATTTGCGGCAATGGCCATTCTGAATGGTATGAATAGCTGGAATAACCTTTTGTGGCCATTCATGGTTTTGGGAGATCAGAGTAAATATACACTTCCTATCGGTTTGAAAACGTTGTTAACTCCTTATGGCAATAACTATGACCTATTGATCGTGGGCTCCTTCTTCTCCATCATTCCGATTTTCATACTGTTTATTGCTTTCCAGAAATATTTCATAGACGGTATGACTGCAGGTGCTGTTAAAGGGTAGTATATATTTTTATGAAACAGGTGAGATAAGATGGAATTCCACAAAGAGTGTTACACGACAATGAGCAATCCGTGAACGCTGACTGGGCCACAAACGGTGATCTCGATGCCGGAAGTTGACTATAGAAATCGGTTAAAACAGATCTTTTTCCGAAATGAATTATTCCACTAAAGATATCCCAAAAGAAAAAGCCGATTGTCTGAACACTGTTCAGCACAGTCGGCTGCTTTTTCCAAGAAAGAGCAAGTGGAACTTATAATTTCATTTTCGAAATACATATATAAGGAGTATGAACTTCGAAGAGATCGTAAGGAGGATCGTATTGTATCTCTTTGATATATAGATTGGAAATACAAAATTTTGCGGTAAGTGTCAATGAAGGTAGAAGTAACAAACAGAGACTAGGGTAACCACGTTTGCTAAGTACCTTTTTCCTAGCTCTTCTCCACAAATTGCTTAGGATAAGTTAAACCTGCCTGAGGCAACAGGGTATCCCTATCCATAACAGCTTAGACGTCAGCTTAAGCATAAAACGCCCGCGTGAATATCAAAATCTACAACACTTAAAGCGTAAGTATTTTAATGTGAGAGACTTAATGGTCCTCACAATTTATAAATTAGGTAACTTCCATCATAAAATCAAATTATATAAGATCTTCTCAGAAAATTAACGGCGTTCAAATAGCTGGTAATGACATGAGCACGTGATATGGGAATGGTACTTGGAATGGATGGTATTCTGTATAATAATCTAGCTGATATTAAAAAATGCGGCAATAGCAGAAATGTCTGCTACGCCGCATTCTATATTTTTATGAATCTTTTTGTTCTTCTTTTACTTCTTGTTCTTCATAAAACGTTACTCGATTTCTTCCAGATTGCTTTGATCGGTATAAACACTCATCCGCTATCCGAATAATATTACCGATGTTTGGATCATGTAGAGGATAGAATGCCACGCCAATACTGCAGCCAATGGAAACATGATTAAAATCTACGATAAAAGGCTTGTTCATTAAAGTGATGATTTCTTCAGCGAGATCAAGAGACTCTTGATAGGAATCTGCTTGTGGTGATCGAAGAATGAGCAGAAACTCATCTCCTCCCAATCGAACGGTAATGTTGCCGGGTTTCGTAACCGTAAGAAGTCTTTGTGCAACTTTCTGCAAAAGCAAATCTCCTACTTGATGGCCTAGTGTGTCATTCACTTTCTTGAAGCCATCCAAGTCGATATACATAAACGAAAGTGTCTCGAAGGGAATATCGAGATGTTCAATCGTTTCTTCCAGATAACGTTCAAGCGCGATCCGATTTGGAAGTCCGGTTAATTGATCTTGTTCGGCGAGAAGTTTCATATCTCCGAGTGCCGATTCAGAACGACTTAACGATTCAACTAAACTTCGCAGCGAAGTAGAGAGACTGTGTATCTCAGCAAACCTCTTGTATTCAGGAATAGTAACATTATTACCCGAACGAAGCTGATTTGCTGCAGATGTTATTCCGCGAATAGGTCTTGAAATCGTCTCCGCAAGAAACCAACCGATCGTGGCAAATATAATGGATGCTATTATTCCAATAAGAATAAAACTGTTCATCATTTGGCTCATCGAAGAGAATGCGACATCCGTAGGTTGCCTAACCAGTACAGTCCAGCCGAGGCCTTCATAATTCAGATATCCATCTCCATAGGCATAACCCGTAAGATAGCTTTTTCCATTTGGCCATTCTTCTACTTCCCAATCGTTCTCCCCTTTTTGACTTTTTGCAACGCTGCTAATATTAAGTTTCTCGCCCACCATATTCTTCGGACCAAGAAGTACCGTGCTGTCTGCTTTACTGATAATAAATAATTCTAAGTCCTTTATATGGTCCTTCTGAGGTTCAAGAATCGTTCGCCGAACTTCCTTTGACCATTCCCAGCTTAAGTGAGCAGCAAGTACACCAATTGTAGTTCCGGATTTACTTTGAACGGGTATACTGATATCTACAAACTGTAAGGGTTCTCCCGTGGGATTTGGAAGGAGTTTCGAGAGTAATACAGCTTCATGTACATCTCCGATAAACTTTCCTTTGACTCCTTCTTTAAAAACGGGGCGCTCAGCTATGTTGGTTCCTACTAATATTCCGTCTGTTGCAGCAAGCACTTCACCTTGATCGTCCATAAATCCAACCCAGGAGAAAGAGGGAAAGCTCGTCTTTAATTGATTAAGTAACTTTTGGGTCTTATCAACATCTTGAGTTTGTTCCATTTCGATCATAGATGCTAAAATCTCTACTTCTCCTGCACGGGACCACATGAAGCTATCGAGTTTGTCCGACATTTGATAAGCGATACTCGAAAGGGATTGACCGATCTCATTTTGTAATCTCACTGCTGAGCGATTGCTTAAGAGTGACCCGAAGATGGTAGTTAATAGAATGATAAAGGATGTGAAGGTAAGAATAAGAATCGTACGTAATTTAATCATTGATAAAATATAACATGAATAGGAAAACTAATCCAGATAAATTGTCGTAATATATCGTTTTTTGTCTTATTTATAGTGAAAATTATAAATAGTGAGGTTCGTTTACTATAGAGTTATGTAGTGTTTATTCTTACATAAAAGTGACTATCTTTCTTGTATATTTATCTAATAAAAAGTTAGCGAATTACCTATAAAAATGCTTATATTGAGATGAAGGTTGTGGTATATTTAATTTCGTACAATTTATTTCTATTCGTCATCACTTTTGTACTGCGCCGATTTTATTTCTTGTATTAGTAATCCCTAGTAAGAGTATGGAGGAATTGAACTTGATAAGTAATAACAGTGCGAAGGATGAAGTAACGTATAAATCGATGATTACTGCGATGGAAAAGAATTTAGCAATTATTCGATTTGATCTTGAACGTCGTGTCACGTATGTGAATGAAGGATTTGCAAGAAGTATGGGATATACGATAGAAGAAATGTACGGGATGTTACATAAAGACTTATGTTTTTCTGATTTTGTGACTAGTCCAGAGTACGAACAGTTCTGGAGTAATATTCTAAGTGGAGAAAGCTATCAGGATAAGATTGAACGAAAAGATGCGCAAGGGAATTCTATATGGCTTGAAGCTACTTATATGCCTATTTTTGATGAAATGGGTGAGAAGATCCTTGCTGTATCTAAGGTAGCTACCAACATTACGAATCGCCAAGAGAATATTACAGCCGTTGTTGATGAACTCAAGGAAATGTCTACGGTCTTAAACAGACGTGCTGAAATGGGGATTGAACGCAGCCAAGAATTACTAGAAAGCATTTCTTCCATTGCTAATGAATCTGCAAATAATACGCAAACGCTTACAGGGTTACATCAAGAAGCAAAGTCCATACAAAGCGTGGTAAAAACGATTCGCGAAATTGCTTCACAGACACAACTGCTTGCACTCAATGCTGCGATTGAAGCTGCTCATGCAGGTGAATATGGCAGAGGGTTTGATGTTGTGGCCAAAGAAGTGAAGAAACTGTCTTCAATGGTAGAGAATTCGATTGTTGAGATACGAGACAGTGTACAGGGCATAACGAAAGAGATTTCAAATATATCTCAAGGGACAATGGAAATTAAGAATTATATTGAGCGAAGTCAACAGCAGATTGAGATTGCCATGAAGGATTTTACTGTTGTCCTCTCCTCAGCACAAGAGCTGGATTCCAAGGCAAGACAAGTGATAAGTATTGTATAAATGTAGGTGAAGGGCATGAGAAATTACTCATGCTCTTTTTAGTATGGGAATTTCAGTTCAAGAGATTGAAGTTGAACGAATACCTCGTTATAATTTATGGATATAAATGGAAGGGGGAAGACACGATGCCAGTAACTTTGTAATGAGTTATCTAATAAGGATTATCACCATTACAAGGATGCAGAGCAAAGTGTTGGTTTTATCACATAATGCAGTGAATCCTTGAGGGAGTTATCTGTATTATTGGATATGGCTTTTCTGGCCATCAGCTTTGTACTCCTGCTATTATGAGGAGGTTCACATGAAGCGTGTAATCAGTACCAGTGATGAGATTTTAACGATAGATTGCAAAGATATTATGCTGAGAGAGTATGTGGAAGAGGACTTAGATGCTCTTCACGATCTTACTTGGCAACCACATTTTCATGAGTTTCTAGTAGATTGGAATGTGTCTAAGGAGCAGAGAGAAGAATGGTTTCATAAATACGAAATCCCGGAGAATAAACAATTCTTACAAGCTGTATCTATAGATGGGGATATCGGAGACATTCGTTTACGTCTGGGAATCATCTCGAGAGCGACAGGTAAGTTCATTGGAGTCTGCGGTACAGGGGTGCTAGACAAAATTACTCCACCCAAGAGAGAAATTTACTACGGGATTTCAAACGAATATAGAAATAACGGGTATACTACGCAAGCAGTGAAGGGACTCATTCATTACTTATTCAGTAATACGAATACTGAGCAACTCATTGCTATTGCACAGATATGCAATCTTCCATCTAATCGGGTGATAAATAAATCCGGATTTGTATATGAACGTGATATAGAGATTGAAGAAAAGAAGTTTCACTATTACACAATGAATAAAGAATAAGAGAAAGACGAAAAGGTTAAGGGTTGCCATTTAGGCAGCCCTTTCCTTTGTTAGAGGGGATAAATAGATTAAAGGAGCTGTTAGAGTGGAATTATCTTAAATGAATCTAATCAAATGGCTCTCCTTTATGTATCGGCAAAGAACTATCATAAACTACCCGGGGGTGGGGTGAGGCTAATGATACATGGCCAGAAGCTAAGGTTATGTAAATGCATTTATATCAAAATTTTAAATCTTAATTTTAAAATATAAGAGAGACTTGATTTTATGATTCTCTTAATGTTATACTTCTCTGTGCTAAAAATCACTGTTTGCGAGATTTATTGTGAAAGATTACTAACATATAAGTAAGCTTGTTCCCAGAAAGCTCGTGACAGATTATTTTACATACAGGAGGAACATATAATCATGGAACGCGTACTAGGTAAAGTAGCTATTATCACAGGTGGAGCTTCAGGAATTGGTCTTGCAACAGCACAAACTCTTGCTAAAGAAGGAGCTAAAGTTGTTATTGCAGACTTCAATCTAAAAGGTGCAGAAGCAGCAGCTCAAGAAATCGTGAATCAAGGCG
Source organism: Paenibacillus sp. An7 (assembly GCF_009870785.1). Lineage (GTDB taxonomy): Bacteria > Bacillota > Bacilli > Paenibacillales > Paenibacillaceae > Paenibacillus. Next base: position 57,701 of record NZ_WTWX01000011.1, on the reverse strand, counting down.
GCGAAGCAATCGGAGTATTCTTGGATGCTTCTAAACTTGAATCTATCAAAGAAACAGTAGATAAAACCGTTGAAACATACGGAACAATCAACATTCTGTTTAATAACGTTGGTTTGACGAACTTGAAAAAAGATCTGGATGTAGTGAATTTAGATCTTGAAGAGTGGGATCACCTAGTCAACGTTAACCTGAGAAGTGTACTTGCTGGATGTAAATATGCGATTCCTCATATGGTTAAAGCTGGCGGGGGTGCAATTATTAATACTGCTTCAATGGCTGGATTCGCTTCTGATATTATTCGTACAGCATATGGTACAACGAAAGCAGCTGTCGTACATTTGACTAAATATGTTGCTACACAATACGGTAAACAAAATATTCGTTGTAATGGTGTTGCACCAGGTCTTATTCTTACACCAGCAGCTAAAAATAACTTGTCTCCTGAACTATTAGATACATTTATGAAATATAATGCTCTTCCTTATCACGGAGAGCCAGAAGACATCGCTAATACGGTTCTTTTCCTTGCTTCAGACGAATCTAAGTTCATTACAGGGCAAACGATTCAAGTAGAAGGCGGACATTACCTTGCTAATCCAACCGTTCCGGACTTCGTTGCAATGAGTAAAAATCAATAATATATGTACTTTATTTATATTTGATAAAGAGCACTCTTTCACTTCGATATGGGAGAGTGATTCACTCTATATATCTAACAAGAAAGCAAAAAACCAGCCATTTTTAGTGGGCTGGTTTTTTTTACATCTGTCTTAAAGGAACCAAGTTCCATCAAGTTCTTTCCTGTGCTGAGTACAGGATTTGATTCCTTTGGTTATAAAACTTTTTATAAGTGAGCTTGAAACTGTTAATAGTCAATTAACTCTTTCCGGATTAACTAATGATCAATTGTATGCTGGTCTTCGGTTCTTCCTTTTGTTCATGAAGAGAATAAACCCAACGAGAATAATACCGAATGCAGTCAAAGCTGCTGCAGAGATGTAGGCTGTTGTAAACGATCCTGTTGTTTCTTTAAAATAAGCAGCGATCCGCGGTCCAACAAACGCTCCACCTGAGTAGCCTAAGAAGACGATAGCATAGTTCATTCCAAAATGATTGGACCCAAATGTTTGTTTTGTTAACGGTGGGAAAACTACCAATAAGCCACCAAAAGAGAAGCCTAGGATGATGATACAGAATATGAAAAATGCATAACTCGCTGCAACTGTCATCAGAACTAATGCTGTAATTGTCAGCACTAAATTGAATAAAAGAGCAATATATGAGCCGAATTTATCATAAATCACACCGAAGCTAAGACGACCTGCGAAGTTGGATAATGTACTGATGCTCACTACAACTGCTGCTGCAGTTGCTGTTAATCCAATCTGGTCCTGTGCTATTAATGAAGCTGAGCTTACCAACATAGTGCCTGCGGTACTTGCGAATACAAGAGTAAAGAACAAGAGATAGAACAGAGGCGATTTAAGCATCTGCTGCCAATTTAAATCGATCTCTGCTGTATTCTCTTTTCCCTCTGACTGTACAGGAGGAACCCATCCTTTTGGAATGAAGTGATTCGGAGCTGTATTTAAAAGCCATCCTACCGCAAATATACATACAGTAAATACTACGCCAAGAATTCGATAAGCATTTAGTACACCAAAATTCTCGATAATCCTTGCCGTTACGGGAGACATAATAAATGGACCAATAGCAGCACTTGAGAGAAGTAATCCAGAAATTTTCCCGCCCTTATCTGGGAACCACCTCATGGCAGTAACGAGTGCTGAATTGTACATGAGCCCTGCACCGGAGCCTGCTATCAAACTAAACGTAACGTACAGCATTGGGATTGTTGAAACATACCCCGTTAAGAACCAGCCCAACCCAAATAGAAAACCACCAATATACATTAGTAATTTTGCACCATATTTATCTGTTATTCTCCCAGCAAATATCGCCGTGATGGCAAATATAAGTGTGTATAGAGAATAAGCAAGGCTATAATCCGAAATGGACCACCCATGTAAAGTTGTCATAGGCTCAGAAAACACACTGAAGATAGCAATAGAAGCCACTAAGAATATAATCACATATGCAGACATGAACACAAACCAACGATTTGTAGTTTTTGTTTGATTGGTCAAGGTAGATTACCCCCATGTTGTTTTTGCATTAAAAAAAGTCCCATTACATACTGACCACACGATCTTTACCAAAAATGATACTTGTTAAGATGGCGGGAAAGCATTCTTAATGGGACTGTTCCTTTTATTTAACAATTTTTATACGATAGTGTAACCGCCATCGATAGGAACTATGGCTCCGCTCATAAACTGGGAATCATCAGATGCTAAGAATACTGCTAACTCAGCAACTTCATAATCATTACCAAAACGGTCTAGAGGTATCTTATTGGTAGGACGCGTTTTTAGCATTTCTTCCGTGAGTGGAGTTCTGATGGTACCTGGCGCGATTGCATTAATTTTAATTCCTTTAGAAGAATACACTGCAGCAATATGTTTAGTGTAACCAACTACAGCATGTTTGGAGGCTGTGTATGCAGCACCGCCCATTTGAGCAACAAGACCAGCGATGGAAGCTATATTTACAATGGTACCTTTACCGCGTTCAATCATAGCAGGCAGTACCAGATTGGTAAGCTTAAATATCGCCTTTATATTAATATCAAATATTAAATCCCATTGTTCTTCTGTTGTTTCCAAGCTATTCGTATACTTATCAAAAATACCAGCATTGTTCACAACAATGTCAATCGGTCCGAAAGTATCAACAGCAGTCTTTACCATGTTCTCAAGGTCAGTTTCCAGTGTTACATTTACCTTAACGGCAAGAGCTTGTCCACCATCATTTTTAATCTCTTGAACAACCGCCTCTGCACCTTCCAGATTCAAGTCAGCTACTACAACCTTTGCCCCTTCTTTTGCAAAGCGAATCGCTTCTGCTTTCCCCATACCTGATGCAGCCCCTGTAATAATCGCAACTTTATCTTGTAATCTCATCGTGTTATTCCTCCTGTACGGATGTAATGTATTAAATAATGCATGGTCTCAGGGAAGAAACTGTTATCACATGACTACAATTATTGTGATACGATTAAACATGTTTGATAAACTGGGTACCTCAGTTGAGACATGTTCAATCATTAAATGTAATCGCTTTCGGTGAAGCTTCTTACCTAATACGATTACAAAAGTTATTCTTAATCATTCCACAGACGGTTAACATGTGAGTGTTGGTTCCCTTTAACTATTCTTAGTTTATCTCTAATTAATAATAATGTATAATATATTCTTATCTATTAATTAATAACTTGTAGTTTATTAAAAGGAGAGGAGATGAACATGTAGTGGAATTATTGCAGCTTCGCTACTTTCAGGTAACAGCAAAGTTGGAACACATGACAAAAGCAGCAGAACAGCTACAGGTATCTCAACCTGCTTTAAGTGCAACGATTGGTCGGCTTGAAGAAGATCTTGGTATGCCATTGTTTATCCGAAAAGGGCGAAACATCTATTTGAATGAATTTGGCAATGCATTTCTTAAACGTGTGAATCGGATTTTTCAAGAACTAGAGGATGGAGAGCGTGAGATGAAGGCTCTTGCAGACTTGTTGGACCAGTCCATATCGGTCGCGATTGCTCTTCCTCATATTTTGCCTATTTTAATTGTTGAGTTTTTGAAAGAACATCCGAATACAAAGATTAGTCAATACGTGGCTCCCTTCACCGGGAAGAAGCAACAATTAGAGAATGGGGAGGTAGACTTTTGCATCTCAATGAGTCCAATCTATGGGGAAAATATTGAATGGTTAACATTGCTGGAGGAAGAAATCTATTTATCAGTACCGCCGAATCACCATCTTTCTACGAGAAGCTCCATCGATCTTCGTGAAGCAGCAAATGAAAGCTTTATTAATAGAACATCAGGTTATGAGTTTAGAAGACTTACAGAACAGTTTTGCCGGGAAGCCGGCTTTGAGCCGTATACTCCGATTGAGCTTGAAGAAGCTGGAGTTATTCTTCGTCTTGTTGAGATGGGGCTGGGGGTATCCTTTACACCACAGTTATCATTATTACGACAATCACTTCCCAATACCGTCCAACTTCCCATTACCAATCCCGTTTGCAAGCGAACCATCGGTATCGCATGGAATAAAACTCGCTATCTAAATAAGGCTGCGTTAGATTTCAGAGCCTTTATTATTAATTTCTTCAAATATGAGATAGCGCGATATTTTCAATAATGTAACGAAAAGATCGTGAAAAGAATACATATTAGTTGATTTTGCTAATCCTCATTAAACATCGAGATAAAATGACGAGCGCTTTTAGAAAGATACCGGTCTTTTAACCAGACGATCCCTACATCAGATTCAGAGTTTATGTCTGCGATGGGAAGCATTTTGATAACAGACAACGGAAAAGAGGCCATTACCGATCTTGGGAGAATCGTTCCTCCGATTCCTGATGCTACAAGCGCAATAATGATGGCTACACTCGAACACTCGCATATGACAGCAGGTTCAAAGCCGTGCCGTTTACATTCATTCATGACCCGGTTATGCATGGCCGTCGTTTCATCTGTCTTTAATGTTAGAAAGGGGATATCGGCTAGTTCGTGCATTCTTATAGAATGATGAGTTGCAGCGAGTCCCCAATGACTTGGAAGTACAGCAACAAATGGGTCGGAAGGCAGATGTAAAACAGAATAGGGGCTCATTTCGGAAGTTGCTTCAAATGGCAATCGAGCCACAATGAGTTCAATTGTTCTTTGCTCTAATTGTTTCGCTAACAGAAAATGATCGCCTTCACTGATTTTAAAGGTTACCTCGGGATATTGCTCACGAAAACTCTTGATTTTTGGTGGCAGAAGGGAAATACAGGATACAACTGCGCCGATGGAAAGAATTCCAAGAACGCCTTCGTCGACCTCTTTCACTTCCTGAATCGTTTCATGGAACTGTTGTATGAGGAGTTCTGCCTTTTGCCGCAAAATCTCTCCTGCAGGGGTAAGGTTAAGTTTGTGACCGCTGCGATCGAATAAGGTAACCTCTAACTCGTGCTCTATTTGTCTGAGTTGACGACTTAACGGGGGCTGTTCCATATTTAACACTCTAGCAGCGCGGGTAATTTGCCCTTCGTTTGCTATGGCCAGAAAGTAGCGCAATTGCCGAATGTCCATGATTCTCTCTCCCAACAATCATACCTAAAAGGTATGCATAATCTATAAAAAAGATATTTACAATATACTTTAATAGGTGCTACAATTCAACACAATAATAGTTTGGAGAAAGTATGGTGGTAATCGTGTCATTATCAATGGAAATCGAACTTACAAAAACAAAAAAACAGAAGCCGGCTCCAAATGAGCTTGGTTTTGGTAAGTATTATACAGACCATATGTTCATGATGGACTATGATAATCCGGAAGAAGGCTGGCATAACCCGCGGATCATCCCTTATCAACCGATCTCTCTAGATCCTGCGGCTAAAGTATTTCACTACGGACAAACTGTATTCGAAGGAATGAAGGCATATCGTACTGCTGATGAAAAAATCCTTTTGTTCCGTCCAGATAAAAATTTCAAACGTCTTAACTTGTCAAATGATCGTATTGATATTCCGCAAATTGATGAAGAATTTGCTCTGGAAGCATTGAAGCAATTAATTCAAATTGATCAGGATTGGATTCCTACCGAAAAAGGTACATCTTTGTATATCCGTCCATTCATTATTGCAACGGAAGCTTCCCTTGGAGCATCTACTTCTACATCGTACCATTTCATTATCATTCTATCTCCTGTCGGTTCCTATTATCCTGAAGGAATTAAGCCTGTCAGAATCTATGTTGAATCTGAATATGTTCGTGCTGTAAAAGGCGGAACAGGTATGGCGAAAACGGCGGGGAACTATGCTTCTGGATTAAAGGCTCATTCCGGAGTTGCTGGCAGCGGCTTTGCCCAGGTATTGTGGCTAGATGGTATTGAGCGGAAGTATATTGAGGAAGTAGGAAGCATGAACGTTTTCTTCAAGATTGACGGCAAGGTAGTAACACCTGCTTTAACGGGAAGTATCTTGGACGGGGTTACTCGGAACTCTATTCTTCAGTTACTAAAACACTGGAATATCCCGACAGAAGAGCGCCTGATTTCTATTGATGAGTTGTATGAAGCGTACACTAACGGTACTTTGGAAGAATCCTTCGGTACAGGAACAGCAGCGGTGATCTCACCGATTGGTGAACTTCAATGGCAAGATAAGAAGATGGTCATTAACGAAGGAAATACTGGCGAATTATCTGCGAGATTATATAATGCACTTACGGGTATCCAGAATGGTGAGCAAGAAGATGTACTTAATTGGATGGTTGAAGTCAAGTAACTTCGTAAGCTTTTCATTATAACTTGTAATCTAAATAAAAGAACCTTCATCTGTAGATGAAGGTTCTTTTTTGTTTTGTATACTATAGCAATTCACGACGAAGATCTGCTCCTGATTTAGGAGACAAGTAGGACAGTGGAATATCAAGAACGGTTCTTGCTCCGTTTTGCCCTTCACTGCTGAGACGATATGCAGCTCTTGCATAAGCGACAAGTACGCTCGCAGTAAACTCTGGATTGCTCTCGAGTTTTAGACTGAATTCCATGATTTGTTTTGTGCCTTGGCCTGTTACACCGCTGCGAATAACAAACCCGCCATGAGGCATGCCTTGATGCTCAGCTTTCAACTCTTCTTCTGTGATAAAATGCACATTCGTATTGTAGTCAGCGAAGTAGTTCGGCATTGTTACGATTGCTTCTTTAATCGCTTCAAGATCAGCGCCTTCTTCTGGTACAATAAAACATTCACGAAGATGTTTATCTCTTGTCGTAAGTTCTGGTGTTTCACCGGAACGAATGCTCTCAATGACTTCTTCAACAGGAACTGTATATTGTACACCAGCTTTTACACCGGGAACACGGCGTACAGCATCGGAATGACCTTGGCTTACGCCTTTACCCCAAAAAGTAAAATCTTTACCTTCTGGAAGGATAGATTCCGACAGCAAACGGTTTAGTGAGAATAAACCAGGATCCCATCCTGTGGAGATGACACTTAGGTTATTTCCTTTCACTGCTGCTTCGTTCACTTTGTCATAGAACTCAGGAATTTTCGCATGAGTATCATAGCTGTCCACTGTGTTGAACATACTTGCAATAGCAGGGGTTTGTTCAGGAAGATCCGTTGCGGAACCTCCGCACAAGATCATCACATCGATTTTACCTTTATACTGTTCTACGGTAGAAATATGTTCGAATTTTGCACTGCCATTAGCAGATGTTAATTGATCCGGCTGGCGACGAGTGAAGATAGCTACAAGCTCCATGTCTGGATTTTGCTTGATGGCAAGTTCCACACCACGGCCTAGATTTCCGTATCCTACGATACCTATTTGAATAGTTTTACTCAAGAAAAGTCCTCCTCTAGTTGAAAATAGCAAATACATAGTTATAAGTATAAAGATCAGACATCAAATGTAAACTAAAACTTGGAACCCTAATTATATCTTTACGGAAAAGTTACTCAATATAACGATAAATATAACATTTAGTGTAAACTTATGTGCGATTAGTGCAAACCTATGTTGGATTATACAAAGACTTTGAACTTGATAAGTATATACTCATTTAAAGTTATTCGACTTGTTACCCGTTTGAATTTGGTCGATACCGGTTACTAGAAATAGAAGAGTTTATAGAATTAATAGATATCTAAAACGCTTAATGTAACAAACATACGAGAAAATGGAGGGATTAACAATGTCTGAACAAGATCAATACAAAGTGCAGGACCCAACTACTCAGTATCCGAAAGCAACGAGTGAGTGGAAACAAAAGCAACCTGAGCCAGGATTACAGAAGGAAATGAATCCTGTGCCGGATGCAGGGGAGACAAGTTATTGCGGAACGGGACGCTTAGCGGGGCGCAAAGCAGTCGTAACCGGAGCTGACAGCGGAATTGGACGTGCTGCAGCAATTGCTTTTGCTCTTGAGGGTGCCGATGTTGTATTGTCATACTTACCTGAAGAAGAGGCTGATGCCAAAGAGGTTGTTCAGCGGATCGAAGAAGCAGGAAGAAAGGCGATTGCAATTCCGGGTGATTTGAAAGATGAGAAGTACTGCGAACAGTTAATAGAAGATGCAGTCAAAGAACTTGGCGGTATTGATATACTGGCGAACGTTGCCGGTAAGCAGCAATTTGTAGAAGATATCGCGGATCTTACAACAGAACAGTTTGATGCGACTTTTAAAACAAATGTATATTCCACGTTCTGGTTGTGTAAAGTGGCGATTAAACACATGAAGCCGGGAAGTTCGATTATCAATACATCTTCTATCCAGGCCTATACCCCAGCACCGATCTTACTAGATTATGCGACAACGAAAGCGGCCATTAATACGTTCAGTAAAGCTCTTGCACAGCAAGTCGCTAGCAAAGGGATTCGGGTGAACGTGGTGGCTCCAGGTCCGGTATGGACACCGCTTCAAGTGGTAGGGGGACAGCCTACAGAGAAATTGGCAGAGTTCGGTGCGGATGTACCGATGGGTCGTCCTGGTCAACCTGCAGAAATGGCACCAGCCTATGTATTCTTGGCAAGTCAAGAATCAAGTTATGTGACAGGTGAGACCCTTAATGCCAATGGCGGCGTTCCTTCACCATGATTTGATTTATATAAATAATATATAAAAAGGAGCTAGTTTCCAAAGTGGAAATTAGCTCCTTTTTATTCGTTCTAAGGCCGTTTTCTTGTTCTTTTATGTATTATGATGAATTTCTCAATTCTTATTCAATAGATTCAATAGGGAGATGTAACTAATATCGATATAAAGAAGCGATCAACTGCATTCCCGCTCCTACAGACCAAAGAATAATAAGATCTCCACGTGTTAGGCTACCTTCTCTCACTGCTTCATCCAGTGCTATAATGGGACTGCTTGGTCCGGTATAACCGTACTTTTCACCAATGAATTTAAATTGATCCATACCAATATCAAGCTCATTACTTAATAATTTTAAAGATTTAATCGAAAACTGTGACATATAAAAACCCTTAACGTCCTGAAGGGTATAACCATTTGATTCTACAAGATTTTTAATCCCTTTTGCTGTAGGGGGAATGGAATGGCTGTCTGCATCAAAACCGGTCCAATCGACATATAGATCTTTCCTATCTTGAATTGCTGAAATACCGCCTTTTGGAAATAGAATATATTCAATAGGGTCAGTATTTATGTAATGCCAGGAATCAATGTATCCCGTAGTTTCATTTGATACTTCTAAGATAATAGCAGCTGCAGCTTCCCCAAAATTACCGTGTGGAACTTCGTCTTCAGGCCTTGTATAACGTGAAATATGATCCGCTCCGACAATAAGTGCTCGTTTTGCTCCGTTGGTAAATTTCAGGTAATTTACAGCTTGTTCCATAGCCAGTAACATACCGACACAAGTACCATTTACATCTATTGCGGCTGAGTTATGTCCAATACCGAGTTCTTTATGGAGAAGCAGCCCATTCGTTGGCATAAGAAATTCAGGAGTTTGAGTAGCAAAATAAAGTATGTCAATATCTGCTGGATGAAGGCCCGCTGCTGCTAAAGCTCTTTGTGAGGCATGAAATGCCATCGTAATATTATTCTCTTGATCAAGATCTTTGATAAGGTATCGATCTTTACGGCCCATGATGTTTTCATAAAAATGTCTGACATCTTTACCTTGTTTCTCATACATCTCAATGTAACTTTCGTTATTTACTTTATGTTCTGGATGATACACTGCCGTTGAAGCAATTTTAATATTATTCAATGAAAGTGCCTCCCTCCCTTATTCTACAACCATAATTTCCATAGCCGCTATGCCTGCTTTTCTTGACAACCTTCCAAGCTGGCTTTTTACAAGCCCTGCCGATGTTGTTAATGTCTTACTTTCTTTGTCGGGTTCAACAATCATTTTATAAGTCTTAAACTCACATTTTTTATATTCGCTAAATGCTGATTCAAGCGTAGGAAGAGACTCGGCATCAGCAATATTAAGGCCGACACATTTACATACAAAATCATAATCATTTGATTCAATTTCACTTGTTTTTGAACGGAATTCAGTGACAAAATTCATTCCTTCTTCATAAGTAAATTTACCAGTAACCTCAACATATACTTCTTTTCTAACTGATTCTACCTTAATAAGATAACTTCCCATTTGATATTCCTCCTAGAAAATATAGTATCTTTACCATCTCTATTATCGGTCAGTAGTAATTATTTGTTGAGTATAGAAAACTATTCTAAACTTTTTAAGAATAAGAGGTTTATTTTCCTATTTACTAACATTATTTTTGGTAAAATAAGGGTTTGTATAATGAGCTTCATTTGGAGGACAACGATTAATATGGAAATTGAAATCACAGCGGCTTTTGGTCACGTAGATATAGGCGAGGTTGCAAGCCGATATGGTATAAAAGCAGAAGCCTTACGTTATATTGGCGGTTTTCAAAACTTCATTTACGAATGCCAGGCGGAGAACAAAGAGTACATCATGAGATTTACTCCAAGTGCGCATCGTAACCAAAGTGATGTGCAAGCAGAGCTAGAATGGATTCTTTATTTAGCCGAGAAGGGGATATCTGTATCTTCACCAGTACCCTCCACTTACGGAAGGTGGACTGAAACTTTAAAATTAAAAGAGATGTATTTTACAGCTACACTCTTTGACAAAGCCAAGGGAAAGAAAATAGATTACCCCGATTGCCTTAAAGATCAGGAACTGTACGAGAGATTAGGGAGAGTAACGGGTAGAATGCATGCTTTAACGAAATCGTACAAACCTGTAGATCCTAAGATTAGAAGACATGACTGGACGGATAATTATTACTTGAAAAATATCGATATCTTGCCAGATTCCCATACTGGGGTAAGAGAACGTTATTTAGAATTGGTACGTTCGATTCAGAAGCTGCCAATGAGTGAAGATGCTTACGGATTGATTCATGGGGATATTAATAATGCTAATTATTTAGTCGGTGAACAAGGCGAGATCACATTGTTTGATTTTGATGAAGCCCAGTATAGTTGGTTTGTGGAAGACATCGCTATACAGTTGTATTATCTGATGTATGTATATGGCGGGGAGGAAGGCAAGAAACTTAGAGAAGATCAAGCGTGTAGATTTATGGAACCTTTTTTAAAGGGGTACCGCGAAGAGAATCAGCTTGAAGATCGATGGTTACAACAAATGCCTTTATTCTTAAGACTCAGAGAACTTATTGTATACATAGGAGCCTTTCGAAATTTTGAGGGTGATGAAAGCTTCAGTCATTCGGATAACCAGTGGTTTAAAGATTGGATTAGAGAAAGCAAGATCCGTTTAGAAACAGGAGAACCAATAGTGAATATATGGGGGTAATTGAAATGACAACGAAGTATATGGGTGCAGCGGCTGTTATTTTGAATTCGGAAGGACAGATTTTGTTAGTGAAACATAGCTATGGCAAGAACAATTGGGATCTTCCTGGAGGAAAGTCCGAAGAGAAGGAGTCAGCAGAGGAAACAGCCATCAGAGAAGTACGTGAAGAAGTTGGAATTAACGTACATACGGAGCAGTTAACGGGTGTTTATTATGATCCGAACTTTGACATGCATCATTTTGTATTTATAGCAAATAAGTCTTCTGATCAGAAACCTGTGCCATCTTCGCCCGAGATTCTAGAATGCGGGTTTTACGATATTACGGACTTACCTAGACCCATTAGTGATTTTACCTACAGACGTATCCAAGATGCAATTCAAACAGAACGTCAACAATTATTCCATACCATTGGACCGAGACAGTGGACTTAATAATTCTTCGTCTAACAACAGTATAATAAATATAGAGGGCCGCCTTATTCAGGTGGTTTTCTTATGGGGATTTTTGATAAACGAAGATTTATCACATTTCCGTAACCTAAACGCTCTTATTCCGTATTAATGCTATGAACATGTCTTAATGGCAGGACTGTGTATGATGTAGATCTGTTGATGTTTATGGAGAAATCTCTTACAAAGCATACGTAGACATGATGAACAATAAAGAAGTTGAGGTAATCCATTAGATGAATAAAGAAATGACAGTTCGTGCGGATCATTGGTATCAGGAAGCAAAGCAGAAAGCAGCAGCGTATTATGAAACACTTTATAAGCAGTTTATAGATAAAACGTATGTATCTTTTTTAACAGAAGACATTTTGTTTTGGAAAAAAGAACACGTTCGTGAGCATTCCATTATCCAATTTGTAAAGCGAAGAAAGAAAACACCGAATTCAAATGACTATTATCAGTACATGAAATGGTTGCATTATACGGGAAAATTGGATGATTATTTAGATCGCAGCGTCTCCTACATTTATATGAGAGACCTTGGTAAAGCGCTGGATGATCCAAACACGCAGATTCGTATTCAGCGTTTGATTACAGATATTAAAAAGTATCTACTTACTCCTGGAGCAGCGAGTGATCGTGAAGAGCCTGATTTCATTAATTTTGCTTCCTTTTATAGATGGGCACAGAAGGAAAGAGTAGAGAATGCAACCATTTGGGTGATGAACAAACTGAAGCGTGTCTCTGCTCATATCCCCAAAGAGATGGACGCTGAACAAGCACAGCGTAAACTAATGAAGATCATTATTGGGGTTGTAATTCACGTGATGGAAGAGATGGATGATGAGGTATCGCCTGAAGAACGAGCTGAGAGATTAGATGCAGCCATTCGTTTGGGTTATTCGTATGGACTCACTTATCCATTCATAGACGACCTATTAGATTCGGATGTACTGAGTAAAGAGGAGAAAGAGCAGTATTCTGAGATGATACGAATCTCGCTTCTCAGTGGATCTGTTCCCGATCTAGAAGAATGGACCGGTACAAACTTAGAAATGATTCAGTATGTTCATACTGAGCTTCGAGAAGCTTTTGAATTCATTCGGGATTATCAGCGAGCAGATACGCAGGCTACATTCTTAGAACAATCGTATGTTTTTTTTCAATCTCAAGATCAAGATCGTATCAAGGATCTATCCAATGGGAGTTATACAAACGAAGAAATTTATCTGCCGATCATTATCAAATCATCATCGTCACGTCTTATCGTTAGATCCGTGATTAGTGAACCTATGGATGAAGGATTTGAAAATCGAACCTTTGCTTATGGCATCTACAATCAGCTCGCAGATGACTTTGCAGATATGTTTGATGATCTGCGGGACGGAGCAGTCACGCCTTATACTTATTATTTAACATACCGACACCAGCGGCCGGATTTAATCAACCCTTTTGAGCTGTACTGGGCTGTTATCTCCAATCTAATACGTAACGTATACCGTTCGGATGCGAAGACTCGTGAAGTGATCCTCGATCGCGCTATCAATGGATTAAAACGCTATAAAAAACGTGTAGGTTCGAGCAAATACAATGAGATTATGGGTATTTTTACATCCAGCATACCAGAATTTAACCGGCTAATTCAGCAGATGGTTGAAAAAGCGGAAGATGTGGATTTCTTTGATAAACTGCTTCGAGATCAGCTGCTGACCGTGATGAAGAACGAGCGTCTTGAAAAGGAAAAATTCATAAACACGATAAACATAGCGCAAACCGAGATTAACCGCCTGCTGAAAATATCGAAACCGGCTCAGGCTTCGTCGCTGAAAGAACCGCTTACGGAAGCGGCCAACTATAGTCTTGCAGGCGGAGGCAAACGAATTCGTCCCGTCATGGCTTGGGTTATGGCGGTGAAGGAATATGGCTTGCAATCATCCGCTATTGCACCACTGCTGCGTTCTCTCGAATATATGCATACAGCATCACTGATTTTCGATGATCTGCCCACACAGGATAATGCGGCAACTCGCAGAGGACACGCTACTTTACATGAAGTGTATAATAGTGCAACTGCAGAATTAACAGGGCTTTTTCTAATTCAAAAGGCAACGCAGGAACAATCTTCACTAGATGCATTTGACCCAAAATCTGTCCTGGCTTTGATGCAATATTCTTCACAAAAAGCAGGAGAGATGTGCATGGGTCAGGCGATGGATCTAGAGTCAAAGGGAAAAGAACTCACGTTAGATGAACTGAATACCATTTGTTTTTACAAAACGGGAATTGCATTTGAGGCTTCTCTGATCATGCCGGCCATTCTTGCGAGCGTAGAAGATGAGGAAATCACAACTTTGAAGAAATTTGCTTATCATGCGGGTATTGCCTTTCAGATTAAAGATGATCTTCTTGACCTGCAAGGAGATATGCTGTTGCTTGGGAAACCTACAGGGAAAGATGTTCAGAATAATAACTCGACTTTTGTAACCGTCCTTGGGGCAGATGGTGCAGCGCAGGCGATGTGGGAACACTATTGTCATGCTGTAGATGCCTTAAAAGAGATGCCCCGGAATAGTGTTTTTCTTAAGCATATACTGGACTATATCATTCATCGAGACCAGTAGTATGCTCGTGAAAAATATACTATGAACAAAAAGTGGGGCATTCATGTTTACACTTTTTCTCTTTGCAAAAATCATACAATGATAAGTTGTTATAATAATACTTCCTTGTGGTAATAATGTAGAAACAATTATAAGAGGAAGAATCATCAAAGAAGTTTACGGAAATCAAACAACGAAAGGTATGACACCATGGCGCTTGGAGTACTGTATATTATCTTTGTTCTAATATCAATATTGAGTCTTGTTAGTATTGCACTAATGTTTATGGTAAAAGATAGAAAGGTAAATAATATTGCCTTTTCTATTACAGTAATTCTTGGTTTAGTGATTGGTTTTTTAAATGTTACCGCACTCCCAAGCAATGAAACTACAGAGAAAATCACTGTAGGTGCTGTTGGAATATTGGCTTTAGTTGCGGTTATTTGTAAAGTTTTGAAAAAGAACGTCCTTGCCAGGTTTTTAGCTGCTGCTTCTGTTATATTAGGAATATTAATGCTCTTTTGGTAAGACGATAGCATCCATGCTTTTCTTGTTGAAGTAACAAGAAGCACGGGTGTTTTTTTTGTTGTCACATCAAAACCTATTTAAGCAAATACTAATGCGTGATGCGAATATCCAGCAAGCGAAAGCTAAGCTAGTTAAAATTGAAAACATTTACAATTATGATATCTTCTATATAATCAAAACTAAGAAGCATGTGAAAAAAGAGGGAGAAAGGTGGGATTGTATGGCTATGTATATCATTGTGATTGTCGTAGCATTAATTGGGGGAGTCGGTACCGTACTTGTAGGTTTATCGAAAGAGAATGCAAAGCAAAACCATGAATATGAAAGTAAAGCCAAAGAAAATATAGGTAAGATTGTATTATTTTATCTGGTTGCGATTATTGCTTTTATTATTTTGTGGGTGCTGTTAATGGATTAGCAACCAACATTGGCTGGATTTCATAAAATGACATATAGTTGTCAAGATTATCGTGTCATTTAGTGCTCTTTTTACTTTACAATAAAAGCATTAGCAGATGAAAGGAGCAACCACATGGAATTCATTACGATGATGGCTGTAGTTATACTGTTATGTTGTTGGTGGGCATCAGCTTTGTTCTTCAGACTTGCAAAAGATGACCATTAATAAATCAACACTCATGAACGTAATAACAACAAAATATTGGGTCTAACAAATACATAAGGAGCCGCGGAAACGCGGTTTTTTGTTTGGGAAAAAATACAGCCTTTGTTCGTCATTCGAACAAAGGCTGTATTTTTATTAAATAAATCGTATTATTGATGCGTTCCTCTAATTGTGAATCTAATCTTCTTAATTAATTTTGGCGCAGAGGTTTTAGTGCTCCGCTCCATGCAACTACTTGATCAAGCATACCATTCACATTGACAAGATGCAGGTCTGCCGGTTTGAATACCGCTCCATTCTCAAAATCAGTGAAGAGGGAAAGAGCTGGATGTACACGAACATCAGCCACTGATAACTCTCCCAAAATTCCACGTAAATGCTCAGCAGCGCGAGCACCACCAACCGAACCATAACTTACAATACCAGCAGCTTTATTGTTCCAGGCTTCGCGTGCATAATCAAGCGCATTTTTTAATGATGCGGAGATACTGTGGTTGTATTCTTGAACGATAAAGACAAATCCATCTAAACTTGCAAGTTTCGTATTCCAAGCTGTTGCTTGTTCCGCAGCATCTTCTTCTCCGAGTAGTGGGAGTTTGTAATCAGCAATATCGATAATTTCATAATTAGCATCTCCGCGCTGATCAGCGATACTTTTCACCCATTCTCCAACTTGTGGACTTAACCGACCTTGCCGAGTGCTACCTAAAATAATTCCGATGTTTAGCTTTGACATTGTGATTTCCTCCTAATGGTTAATCATATTTTTATTTGTTATATGTAACTCTTTATATATTCATCATAACCTTTTTAATTACTAATGTCAAGGTGATATATAAAAGTAAGTTAATATATCTATAAACAATAATTGATCGACCGAGCAATTTTTGCGGGGAGCTGCGTGATAAAATGTTCATTATGAAGTGATGATTAATTTTATTTACTATATAAACCTTGTATGTATGTTTCTTGCATTGACGTGACATATAAATTTCGTTTATAGTACGATTGTGCTTCACTACACAAAAGCCGAAAAGCTTAAAAGTAAAAAAGCAATATGATTTATATTTTAAAAATTATAAAAATCAGATCATATGAGATCATATCCAAACGTATATAAGGAGCTTCCATCATGGACAGACAGCTTAGTTTTTCAAAAAGTATAACGCTTATTATTTTTATTCTAGCATTATTATTTGTATCCATATTTCTATTAAAAGCAGAGCCGCACATCCCGCTTCTCTTCACTACAGTAGGTGCAGCTGTGTTGCTGCGTATATTCGGAGTTTCTTGGAAAAAAATCGAGTCTGCAATGATCCAGGGGATTCAAACGGCCATTATGCCCATTCTCATCCTATCACTCATTGGTATTCTGATTGCCGTGTGGATGATGAGCGGCACCGTGCCAACTATTTTATACTATGGTATGGATTATATTAAACCTCATTATTTTGCAGTGAGCGCATTATATATCACAATCATTGTCTCGATGTTTACCGGCAGTTCATTTACTACAGTGAGCACGGTAGGTGTCGCTCTGATGGGAATAGCTTTAACGACAGGTATTACACCGACAATCGCTGCAGGAGCTGTTATTTCCGGGGCGTGTTTTGGAGATAAAATGTCACCGCTCTCGGATACGACGAATTTTGCTCCAGCGGTGGCAGGGATTTCTATTTTCACACATATTCGTAATATGCTGTTTACTACACTGCCTGCACTAATTCTTACAACAATCTTTTTCTTATTTTTGTCTATGCCGGCCGCCATTGATTTATCGTCTATTCAAGCAATCAAGTTCGCATTACAAGATGGATTTCATATTCATTGGTTAACCCTGTTGTCCCCGATTGCCGTTATTGTATGCTCAGTCAAGCGGGTGCCGATTCTTCCAACACTTGTGGTTGGGATTGTCAGCGGATTACTCATCACTGCACTTATTCAACAGCACACGTCTGTTAGTTTCTGGTTCAGCGTGATGCAGAGCGGTTACACCAGCTCGATTACGAATGAGACAGTAGCTTCTATTGTGAATAGGGGTGGACTTCAGTCGATGATGGGATCTGTATCCCTGATCTTAATCGCTTTATCGCTCGGTGGATTGTTACAGTATTGCGGTGTAATTGAAGCTTTTTTCCGTAAGTTGATTCAGCCGCTGAAACGTAAGAGCCATATCGTTCTTATGACGGGTGCCTCATCTATCGCCGTGAACGGGATGACTGGAGAGCAGTATTTATCTATACTTTTGCCAGGTCAGATGTTCAAGGATGAATATACTCGCAGGGGGATTCCTGCCAGAACATTGTCACGAACACTTGAGGATTGCGGGACACTTGTTAACCCACTGATTCCTTGGGGAGTTAGCGGGGCCTTTTTCGCAGCAACTTTAGGGGTGCCAGTTATTGAATATGTTCCTTATGCTACATTTTTATGGCTAAGTCCAATGATTACGTTTGCTTATGTTCTAATTCCCAAATTGCAGAAACAATCGTTAGAATAGGAATAGGAATAGGAATAGGAATAGGAATAGGTGTAAGTATTAGTAAAAGTGAAAGTAAAAGTAAATGTAAATGTAAATGTAAATGTGTGTAACTAAATACTTTCTAAGAAGAGTCGCGTAGATCGCGGCTTTTTTTCGTATAACGGGTGGGAAAGAATGTGTTTAAATCAAATATTATTTTGGTAAATATTACATAAAAATAAAGGGTGTAGTATAATTCGATAAGTTCGTTGATCTGATGAAATGCTTTTACGAAGCGTTGAGATAAGATTTGTTAGAGGAATATTTACATACATAAAATCTTGGAGGTTATCATGAGAGAAATAGATTACACGGATTACTTTTGGCAGGATGAAAAGGTGAGACTGCGAGCAATACAGGAAGAAGACTGGGAAAGCTGTTACATCAGTGATTTCGACACGCCTGCTCGTATTTTACTAGAATGTGCTGTGGAGTTACCGCCTACCATTTTAGGAGCGAAAAAATTCGTAGAAGATAACGCAAACTTTACGTCCACAAATGGACGGATTATGTTCACTATTGAAAAACTGGATGGCGATAGTATTGGCGGTATTAATCTAAACAGCATCAACGAGAGGAATGGGACATTTAGTATAGGGATTGTCATTGATAAAGAGTACCGAGGTAAGGGTTATGGAACAAGTGCCATGAAAATTCTTTTAAAATATGCATTCCTAGAACGAAGACTTAATAAATTTAATGATTATGTTCTTGAAGGAAATGTCGGTTCGGCGCAGATGATGAGGAAACTCGGTTGTATTCAAGAAGGGGTCCGACGCCAGGTGGTATACGTTAATGGTAAATACTTAGACCTTATATTGTTCGGCTTAACGAAAGATGAATTTATTGAAAAACAGAAGGAAGATGGAGCATGAATAACAGGAGGGAGCAACCACAGATGTATTTTCCAGTTTCTTATTCAACGTTATCTGATACGGCACTACGAGAATTTATTATAATGACTTATGGTCTGAATGATATTACGGAGTTTCGTTATTTGCTTCGCGGGATGAATGATACCTATCTTATTAAAACGTCAAAAGATAACTATGTGTTTAGAGTTTACAGTGCGGACCGAAGGTCTGAGTATTCTGAAGTTGCTTTTGAGATTAAATTGTTAACCTATTTAGATGAGAAAGAGATCCCGGTATCTCTACCCATAGCTGATCAGAGCGGGAATTTCATTCAAACGCTGAACGCTCCTGAAGGCAACAGATTCGGTGTGCTCTTTTCATTTGCAGAAGGGACCGAGAGGTCTATTGATGATGAAGAAATAAGTCGCATTTTTGGTAAAGCAGTAGCTGATATTCATATGACAACAGATGATTTTCAGTCGGAACTTACAAGACAGCCATTAGACTTGGAGTATCTTATCCACCAATCACTTGTCTCGATCGAACCCCATCTGACTCATCGAAGTGTGGATTTTGAGTGGCTCAGGACGTTTGCAAAACAATTAGAAGAAAGATTGCTTGAATTCCCGCTAGAAGAGTTGGACTGGGGAATCTGTCATGGTGATCTTCACGGAAATACAAATATTAGCTTCAAAGAAGATATGTCATACACTCATTATGATTTCGATCTATGTGGATTTGGATGGAGAGCATACGATATTGCGGAATTTCGACTAGCCAGGGAAGTACGACTTCGTCATGATTCAGACAAATTAGAGCGACTATGGAATGCATTTATTGAAGGCTATGAATCGGTAAGAAGACTCAGCGAAAAGGATTTGCAGGCAGTACCGATCTTTGTGGGAATAAGGCAGCTCTGGTTAATGGGACTATGTCTAGGAGATTCTCATATTCATGGGAGTATTGATTTTGACGATGATTTTATTAGCGAGAAACTAGACTTCTTTAAGAACTTGCAAGTTTAAAATAAAGTTGAATGCGATTACATTGGAGAACGTATTAAGGCAGAAGCCCACTTGTTTCGGTATTTGGCTGATAATGGTGTTCGAGTGTTCATACCTAACCATACGTTAAATGGTGAATTATACGGAGGAGATAAGTTTATGAAGATTAGGTCAGTATCACTAGGGATTATTAGAAAAGAGGAGAATATTTTAGTTGAAGTTATTAATTATCCTGGGATAAGTACAACATTCTATCGACCTATCGGTGGAACAATCGAGTTTGGAGAAAATAGTAAACGAACTTTAATAAGAGAGATTAGGGAAGAACTAAATCAGGAAATTGAAGAGCCGCAATTAATCTTTGTTATAGAGAACATTTTTGGTGTTTTGGATGATAGAGGACATGAAATAGATTTTATTTATGAAGTGAATTTGAAAGATAAGACCTTTTATGATCTTGATGAAATCAATGGAATCGAAGGGGATATTCGTTATAAAGCTCAATGGAAACCACTACATTTTTTCGAATCTGATTCTGACGTAAAGTTGGTTCCAGATGGGCTGCTAGATTTACTCTCACAACGAGATAACAACAATATAAGTGTAATCAAGCATGTGAAAACGTAGGATTAGGTTAGTAAAGCCTAATGCCCTAATCATCTGATTACAACAGTCTTTTATACGTAAGGGATGGGAGTGACAACACAAGGTGAAACAATATAGCTTAGAACAAGCAGATAAAAATAAGTTTGCAGTTCATCAAGTAATCTATTCTAACTCCGATATTGAGATGTGGTATGACTGGGATACTCGCCTAAATGACACAAAATTCACAGGCCAATGTTTTTGGATCATGTACGGCGAGGATAGAATTGGAGGGGTGATAAAAATGAACGATACGGCAATGTATCCGTTTATGATCCCGCCTTTTTCTGATCGACAACAACTGTGGAACATATTATTAACATGTTGCCATGATCTAAGGCATATCAATGGAGTTCTGCAAGAGGATGTAAATATACTGCACTCATATGGTTTTAAAATAAATGTTATAAAACAGGTTATGTGCTGTCCGGCTGGTACGCTTAAGGAGCCAGTACCTCCAAGTGGATTATCCCTGTACTTATTAGATGATTCTTTTGATAGAACAAGATTTACGAATGTAATGAAAGAAGGATACAGTGGTGGAATAGATTACGAGATCTTTGGTGTTCCAAGTGACGAGGAGATCATAGAGGATATCTCGTATCTAATGCAAGTATACAAACATAGGAATCTTTCCATATATGTCGTAGATGAACAAAACAATGAAATTGTTGGAGTTTGTATCGCAGGTATCAGTGAAAAAATGCCCTTAGGTTTTGCAGAAATCGGGGAGTTATGTGTTGTCCCTCAGTATAGGCACCAAGGGATTGCAGAGTACATGCTTAACTACATAAAACAATCAGCTAGTGCGTATACGGAAGTAATAAAATTATGTGTTACTGTGGGGAATAATGCGGAATTGCTATATAAGAAAACAGGATTCCAGGCAGGACCACGATTTGCAAGGATGACAAAAAGATAATGAATCGATCTAAACAAATTATGCGAAACTACTAATCTTTTTAATAGAGAGGTGTGTAATGAAGCTATTTCATTTTAGTGAAAATCCAGATATAAAAATCTTTAACCCTCGAACAATTTATGATCAAACAGATGCAAAAGTCTGGACGATTGATAAGTATCATGCGCCCCATTACTATTTTCCAAGGGACTGTCCAAGAGTCTGCGTTTGGCATAAAGAAGATACAAAAGAACAAGATATTACTCGGTTTTTTGGAATGTCTCAGGTGAACCGGATGATTGCAATTGAAACAGATTGGTATGATCGAGTCAGAAAAGGATCTATTTATCGCTACGTTTTTGATTCAGCAGACTTTGAGTTAGAAGAAGAAAATGCAGGATATTATGTAGCAAGACGCCCGGTAACTCCAATTGATGTTGAAAGAATTGGTGACTTGGTCACGGCTATTTTGGATGAAGGGATAGAACTTAGGATCACTCCTTCTTTGATACCTATGAAAAAACATGTACTAGAGTCTACAATCAACTTCTCCATGATCCGGATGAGAAATGCATCCATTTGATATCTTATGAGAATGTCATCAAGATGACAAAGCCTAACAAATTATATCTAGGGAGCGAATTTATGAATATCAAAGTGCAATTAACCAGTAAAGAGGAATCACACATTATAAAAAATATATATCCTTTATATCTGTATGATCTATCAGAACACTATGTCAGGTACCCAAATGTTCATGGGATTTATGAAGAAAGTGATGATTTTAAAACACTAAGTGATCAATACGAAGTTCAAAATATTTGGTGGGAAAAACCAGACAGTTTGTATCCCTTTTTAATTTTAGCAGATGATTGTCCAGCGGGATTTATGCTCATTTCTACTTCTCCGTATTGTGCAGAGAATGTTGATTATTTTGTACATGAGTTCTTCTTACTACGTCCTTATAGAGGTCGAGGTATCGCTGAGCAGGCTGCTAACAAAGTGTTTGATCAATTCAAGGGGAGATGGGAATTGTTCACCAATCCTTCTGAAAGAAACCAAACAGGACAAAGATTTTGGCGGAAGACGGTTTCTAATTATAGTAAAGGCGATTATGTTGAGTTAAATGACGATACCTTTGACGGACAAAAACTAATATTTTGGTTTAATAATACAGAAAAGTAGGTTTTCAATTTGGAATCTCCAGAGAGGAACTTAAATCATGATTGTATTTGGGTATATCGCTATTTATATAATGCCAATATTAGGTTTTTTCTTCGTAGTGGCACTATTAAGAGCAATCAAGAAAATAGTCAAAAACAAGCCATATACAGTTGAAGTTTTTTGGAGTGGGCTTCTATTTGGACTTATTGTTTGGTGTATTGCAATAGTTGCTATATTTAATAAATGGTGATGACTACTCGAGATTGGACGCTTATCACATCACGGATGTATTATTATTTTAAACTGGGATAAGATGATGGTTTTAAAAGATGGCTGGGTGATAAAGCAATTTATGTTAAGGCAGTTGATATTTTATTAATACATATAAGGAGTTGTTATAAGTGGATCAGAAAGCAGCGAATATTGCAGCCAACGAAACACCAGAAGGAACACAGATTATATATGGGGATTTTGCAGGGGGAGAATCTTACTATTCATGCAGTTACCGTCCAGACGTAGTTTATGCCAAATATGGCGATGTAGAACGAAGACTGCAGATCATAATACCCTCCCGAAGCGGATACAAGTTTCCTCTAATCGTATATATACAAGGATCCGCATGGAGAAAACAGGATATATATTCTTCCATTCCTAATCTCGTTCAGATGGCGGCTAAGGGATATGTGATTGCCAGTGTAGAAATACGGGACACGGATGTTGCACGTTTTCCAGCTGCTGTGGAAGATGTGAAATGTGCGATTCGGTATATGCGTAAGAATGCAGAGGAGTATGGGATAGATCCGGAAAGCGTAGCGGTATGGGGCGATTCGTCGGGCGGACATCTTTCCTTAATGACGGGTCTTACGGTGGGAGAGTATGATAACGGCCTATACAGTGAGGAGTCAGACGAAGTAAGTGCGGTCATCGATTATTATGGAGTTACGGACCTGCTGACCTTAGGGAAGTACAATGATATTCTTGACCATGATGCAGCTGATTCTCCGGAAGGTTTGTTCATTGGTGGTAAGGTACAGGAACATACAGAATTGGCGAAGAAGGCAAGTCCTCTTCATCAAGATCTAGATAAGTCGCTTCCACCGATTCTTATTGTTCATGGAGACAGTGACCATGTTGTACATATAAACCAGAGTATCGAGATGTATAAAGCGTTAAAAGCGCATGGACAGAGAGCATTCCTCTATAAAGTAGTAGGCGCAGATCATGGACCCGGCTTTTGGAATTCACAAGTGCTTGACGTCACCGCGAAATTCTTATCTACTCACTTACATCGTCCTCGATGAAGAGGAAAGATATGAATTAGAAGAGGTGCTCACTGTACATGCTAAAATAAGACATCATATCATGTCGGTAATTTCTCATTATCGAGTGGTTATTTTATCCCTTTTTCTTTTACAAACTGTTCAAGAATTTTATAATCTTCCGTAACCCTTTTAAAGGGTAAGGTTTCTAGTACCTTCTCCCTGTAATCCTTTCTGGCTGCAATGGATAGACGGGAATCGAGTATGCTGAGTATACCAAGGTCAGTCTCGCTGCGAATCAGTCGTCCGGTTCCTTGTCTTAACCGAAGCAGCATGTCCGGTACGAACACTTCTCTCAAGGGATTCTCTACCAGAGAGGCCTTGTATTCATAGACAGGATCCGAAGGAACAGGGAAAGGCAGACGGAAGATAATTAACTGCGACAAATCGGAACCTTCAATATTTACGCCTTCCCAGAACACACCGGTACTTAGAAGGACGCCTTTACTGCTTCGAAATTCAGCAATCACCCCGTCCTGAGACGAGCCTTCTCTTTGTACATGTAACGTCCATGCAAGCTTCTCAGTAAGTAATTTCTTATGAACGTACTTCATATCCTCCTTAGCTGAAAAAAGGACAAGTGTTCGTCCGTTCGTTACATTACAAAGCCTTATGAGTTCCTTGTATGCCGCTTCAAGATAATGTTCTCGGTTCTTATGGTTATAGTAGGGCACATCTTTGGCAATGTACATCATGGAATGGTAGTCATAATTAAACGGTGAAGCTTGGCGCTCCATATAATCTCCCCTGTATCCAAGGGACTGTGTAAGATATGAGTATTGTTCCGCAAGCGTTTCACCACTCTGGCAAAGCGTTGCTGATGTTAAGATAACCGAAGTCTTACCGTTAAATAAGGAGTATTTTAAAAACTCGCTAATGCCTTTTGGACAGATACTTACGGTGGCATCACGCTGAGTTTTACTTGCCCAGATGAGATAGTTGTCCTCCACACCAGCAAGCACCTCAAAGAGATCGATAAGTCCATTCATGGCTTCATAAATATGATCGATTTCCCGTTCATGCCGGGAAGTTAAGACAGAAAGGCTGAGATTAAGCTCTTTCAAGATCTGCACTCCACGTTTTAAGGGAATGCCTGTGATCTCTGACACTTTAATCCGGTCATTGTCCTGCTTGGCTGTCTGAAGCAGGTCTGTCTCTACTTGTTTGAAAATATGACTAACATACTTTTTTAACCACTTAAATTGCGTAAAAAGATTCTTATCTGCAGATTGCTTGTAGAGAAGCTGTAGAGCGTCATCTAAAATACGACACGTTCGCCGGTATGTGAACTCGAGCGTTCTCGCATCTCTAACCTTTGCTTCTAGATTATGAGCTTCATCAATAACGATGAGAGCCGGCCGTTCAGTGATTAATCCCTTGGAACCTTCTTTTTTCTTCATTAAATCACGAATGAGCAGGTCCTGATTTACGATAATAAAATCCATGGCATTCGTGCTGGCATTAATTTTAGCTCGCATCTCGTAAAATGAACATGTGCTTTTATACTGGCAACGTTCAAATGTACAATCATTCACACAGACGTCGGACCATAGTGCGTCACTAACTCCGCCCTTAATATCGGCTCTTTCATCAATATCATAATTCACTATACGCTGAGCTAGCGTAGACAATGGGGAGTTTGAATTACCTGACTTACCTGACATCATCAGGTCTGCTGCTCTAAATCGGCATGCATACTGTCCCATGCCTTTTCCAACCACAGAGCGAACGGATGTGAATCCGAGCCGGCTTCCGATGAATCTTAGATCTTTATGGATCTGTTCTGAGAGCTGTATGGAGGAAGTTGCAATAATGATCGGCTGCTGTGAGATCAGGTTAATGAGCAGACTAGGAATGAGATATGCAAAGGACTTACCAATGCCAACTCCAGCTTCAATCATCGCATTACGGCTATGTATATAAGCATCAGCGATATCCAGAGACATATCTTGCTGACCCATCCGCTCATTAAGGCCTAGTCTTGGGAATTTATCATACATTCGGAAGATGGCATTAATTAAAGGAGTTTCGATATCCTTTTTTGTTCCCTGCTTCTGTAATTTATAGAGATCACTTAACCCGCTAATCACGATCGCCTCTTTTCAAAATCAATCATCTAAATACTACAATTTTTGGTGTGGTTGTAATTATCTTCGATGCTATCTCAGCCGTCAAGTGTTGGTACCAATCTCTGAAAGGTTGTGAATTCATGTTGAATTATACGAATACCACGAAAGAACTCTTTGAAAGCGGTATTGATACAGCAATTATCTCAATTGGCGCTACCGAACAGTTTGGTCCTTATTTGCCTATGCATTTAGATAATTTAATAGCTGAAAGATATGCTGAAGTATATGGCAGAGCGTTAGATGCATATGTACTCCCTACCATACCTTTTAATACTTCTGAGGAACATGCGAACTATAAAGGAACGGTAACCATTAGCCCGAGCTTAATAATGACGATGCTAGAAGAGATTATTAATGCGTTGACGAGACAAGGATTCAAGAAGTTCGTGATATGCTCAGGGCATGGCGGTTCTTACTGGGAAGGGGCATTCATTAAGCACATTAATTATAAATATCCTGAAATAATAGTCATTTATCCGCATCATAATCATGATGCATGGTCAGTTGCCATACAGGCAGCAGAACTGGAAGGATTAGATGAAATGCATGGCGGTTTATTGTCGGTATGTACTGCCATGTGGTTATTCCCGGGTGAGGTCAAATTAGAATCTATGGGATCGAAAATCCCCAGTGAAAACAGAAAGTATGCTGACTTTATGGGGTGGGATAAGTTAACCGCAGACGGGTGTTGGGGTGAATTTGATCCAGCATTATATACTCCGGAAGAGTTAGCCGTTAAGGGAAAGATATTTTGGAATACCTTTATGGAGAGAAAAGCAGAAGGGCTCAAGGAACTTTTAGAGGATGCATATAACAGAAAGATTCATGTCTCGAAAAATCTATAGAAGTCAAAACTTAGGAGCAGAAAATATGAACCAATTAGTTAATGAAGCTGTAATAAAACTAGCAGAAACCATTCAGTTACCTGAAAGGGTATTTCATATTGATGATTTACCTTGGGTTCCTTTTGATGACGGTGATGAAGAGGTCATTACACTATTTATTTTAGGCGGTTCACTTCAATATTTCGATGAAAATAATAGAGTTATTGGTCAGGATGATGTGTATACCGTATTAAAGAAGTATAAGGACTATTGCAATGAAAAGGGAATAGAAATAGTGGATGATCTTATTTATTAAATTGTACTGCATAGGCTATGACATCGTATAACAATGTATTTTCACATTGGATTTGACTGGTTTTGTACTTTTCGAGCATTAAAGGTGGTGTTTCCTCTGAGGTTGTTTTATAAAGAGTCAGGTGCTCCTGAGAATCCTCTCCTTGTTTTCTTACATGGGGGAGGAGTCAGCGGTTGGATGTGGGAGAAGCAATTGGAATACTTTCATGATTCTCATTGTTTAGTTCCGGACTTACCTGGGCATGGTTTCAGTTCAAGAATGAACTTTTCTATTCATAGCAGTGCAGAAGAAATCGGGAGTTTAATTCAAGCAAAAGCGCAAGGTAAACAAGTGATTCTGGTTGGATTCTCTCTAGGTGCCCAGATTGCTATTAAAATACTAAGTTTGTAACCTGATCTCGTAGATTACGCAATAATTAACAGTGCGCTTGTTAGGCCGATTCCATTTGCTAATAAAATTATTAAACCTACGATCCGATTGACTTATAGGTTAACAAAAAATCGTACCTTCTCGAAAATCCAAGCAAAACAGTTATATATCAAATCAGAAATGTTTGAGACGTATTATAAAGAAACAACGGATATGGAGCCTAACACGCTTATTAAGATTCTTGAAGAAAACATGTCTTTTCGTATACCGAAAGATTTCAGCAGGTCTAAAGCGAAGATTCTAATTACGGTTGGGGATCAAGAAAAACAAATAATGAAAAAATCTGTAACAGACTTATTGGATAAAAATATAAATTGTAAAGGGTTGATCATACCGAGTGTTGGTCATGGAGTATCCCTAGCTTTTCCTGATCTATTTAATAAGATGGTTGATGCTTGGATTCATGACAGAGAATTACCGAGTGGTTTGATCCCTGTTATAAAGTAATGGAGTAAAAGATTATTGAGATCCTTTTTGTATGGGGGAATAGCGAAAATGTATTTTGTTCTAGGAATGATCCTGAGTGCGGTTGTTTTTTTGCTTCTTACGTTAACTGGTGGAGAAATGGGAGGGTTTATTTTTCTGCTTATATTAGCTGGTTTAATAGGATCACTATATGGTGAGAATCAAAAATTAAAAGAGAGAATAAATAATTTAGAAAAGTTCCATGGAATAGATGAAACAAGTGAATTTAATATGGATGATGAAGACATTGAAAAAGAATTAGAACAGTATATAGAACCGAGAGACAATAATAAATAATGGAGATGAACATACACCTCCATTCTCATGCTTCCTTCAAGTGGACTTTGGCAATTGGATGCCTGCCTTGGAGGGGAATGTTTTGAAACCATTACTATAAATGTTAAGGATCAGTCATAACGGAAGGAGTCACAAGTGAAAATAACTCATTCCCAAGGAGCGGATTGCTATACTGCTAGTTTACTGGCGATATTTTCTCTATGTCATCGATCATAAGTTAAATGTATTGATTGAATGCTGGAAAGAAGGATTATATATCGAGGGTATCATACATGATATGTCTAAATTTTCACCTAAAGAGTTTGCTCCTTATGCTTGTAAATTCTATTCGAATCAGAAGGATGAGAACACAGAATTAGCGTGGAGATATGCATGGCTCAATCATCAAAACTCTAATAAACACCACTGGGAGTACTGGGTCGTAAATAAACAAACAAAAGAAGCTTTACCCATGCCAAAGAAATATATGATTGAAATGGTTTGTGATTGGAGGTCGTTCTCTAGAAAATGGGGACGTAAGGTTAAAGACTCTAATTTGGTAGAAAGAATGGTGAACTCGAACAACATTCTATTACATCCAGAGACTAGGGAAGAACTCGAAAGATTTATAAGGGGAAAATAACATCAAACAAAGTGCTGCATGTAATCGTTTAAAATATAAAAAGGAGAATTTTATGAAACGAATATGTATCATTTTATTCAGTGTGATTTTACTAGCGGGATGTTCAAAATCGAAAACAGATGTATTAATTGATGAAGTTAAGCACTTGGATAATGACAACTCCGTTGTAGATCTAATGGTAAGTAAGCTGGACCCGTTAGGTAACAATGCTGAGTTTCAATTCTCAGTTAGAAATAAAAATGATGATCTCGTGGGGAATTTAATATTTAAGATAATTGATGATATTTTTGATCTTGAAGAAGTTATTACTACAAAACCAGAAATACCGGAGTATAACACCGGTTTAACTTTCTCGGCACAAAGAAAAGAAGACTTGAAGTTTTATGAAATCCGAATGATGGTCGATTCCGAATTAAAATATGTAAAGTTGTTTAGTGTTCAGTCTGAGAATACAAAAGTAGATTACAACAAATTTTATTATTTAACTGATACGCTCAAAGCGGATATTCAAGAGATTATAAATTTTGAAAAATAACTTATAGATCCTGTTCAAAAGGAAGGTCAACAGATGCAACAGATGAACGTCGCCATTATGAAAGCTGCTCTAAGCGATAGAACATTGATAGAGAATTTATTGCAGTTATATGTCTATGATTTTACGGAATATACCGCTGCTTCGATTGGTGAAAATGGCGTATATCAAATTATGCCGGATTTTGAATCTTACTGGTCGGATGAAAGTAGTCAACAATCGTATGTTATTAAAGCAAATGTTGAAATCGCAGGGTTTATAATGACAAAGGAAAAAGATGAGACTGCGAAAGATCATGTTCTGTCTCATTTTTTTATACTTCGTAAGTTTCGAAGAATGGGAGTAGGCAGAAAAGCAACTATATCCTTATTCAAAGGAACGAAAGGAGTATGGGAATTATGTCAGCTGGAAGATAATATTCCCGCTCAAAAGTTCTGGGATCAGATTATAAAAGAAGTATCCTACGGAGAAGTAAAGAACAAAATCGAAAACGGAAGAAGATATCAAAACTTTATTTGTAAGTAGAGCGTGTTGATGATTAAAAGATCAAACCGGCTTAGGAGGCTAATACATTGCAGGGTTACAATGTTCTCATGGTTTATAGTGAAGATTTACATAAAGTTCTTATGTGCAGACGTTTAAAAGAACCTTATAAAGGGCTTAGTAATTTTGTTGGCGGCAAGATTGAATCAGGAGAAAGTGGTATGGAAGCGGCATATAGAGAGTTATTCGAAGAGACAGGGATTCCTTGGGAAGCTATTGTATTCCATCATTTGATGGATTATAAGTACTATTTACAGGATTGTTATGTGGAAGTTTATGTTGGTCGATTAAAGTACGATGTAGAAATCCTTGGTGACGAGAATGATCTATATTGGTCTGGTTTAGATGAAGATTTTTTCAATATGTCGTTATTCGCAGGTGAAGGAAATATAGCACATATGATTGAACAGGTGAAAATGTATGAAGAGAAAATATTTAATGTACATACTGATCAATTGCATATGTTAGAGAAGGGCTAATAAAGAATAACAAGAAAAAATCAAACACAAAGGGAGTTATAAAAAGATGCCAATTTGTATAAATCAAAAAGGTGATATTTTTGAAGAGATTATTGATCTGCCCGAAGATAGAATTGAACAATTGATATTAAATCACCCGATAACTCATGCATTAGTCGTTGCAAGAAATAAAGATGGTTTTTTACTACTATTTAATAAGTGGAAACAAAACTGGGAACTCCCAGGCGGGATTCGCGAAGCAGGAGAAAGTCTTAGAGCTTGTGCATTACGAGAAATGCTGGAGGAAACGAATCAAATACCAGGGAGAGTCGATTTCAGGGGGTTAATGAAATTCAAATTAAAGAATGGAAAAACCGAATACGGCGGTCTTTTTAGTGCAGATATTGATAACCAAAGACCATTTCTAGATAACGAAGAAGCGGAGAAGATGATCTATTGGGATTTACATACGGACATAGGCTATATAGATGAAATTGACAAAGAACTGTTGAAATATTACTAGGCCGAATGGAACCTTATAACCTCTTATTGAGTTTGATACTTAATAACGCTTTGTAGAGTGAAGTGAGGAAGAGGTGAATGATATGAAAAATAACAAAATTATACTTTGTTGTTTGTTTTTATTGATCCTGATTTCGGGTTGCAGTTCTAAGGAGTCTCCAAACTCACAAGAGAGTTCAGCTGACTGGGCATATCCTTTTGTTGTTTGGAATGAAGACGTATATGAGATTCAAAATGAAGAAGTGAATAGGAGTGAGATTGAGGATGAGATAGGTGAAGTGAAACATTACTCCGATTATGAGGGCATTTACTCAAATGGGTTCTCAAATGAATATCCCGTAGGAACGAAACTATATAAAATAAAAGGAATAGATACAGAAGTGAATATTGCAATTGAATCAGAGCAAGGACGGTACATAAATGCTAAAAATAAGGGCAAATACAAGGGGAAATAAACCAGTTCATGAATCGGAGAGGGTGAAATTTGTTATAGAGACACCGGTGTGTTTAATGCGTGTGAAAAATTATTTTCCATTCTCCATCTTCATGAAAAGGAGGAAGTCTATGATAAAGCGAATATTATCAATCCTACTAATCATATCATTGGTACTAATTCCGCTAACGACTTTTCATTCTTCAAAAGCTTATGCTTGTAGTTGTGCCTATGCCAATGCAAAGGAGAAATTAGAACTGTTTACTGCCGTATTTGAAGGAACAGTCATTGATATAGGGAAAACAAAAAGTTCTTCCCAGTCTAGTCAGTTGCGAGAATATACATTTGCTGTGGAGAGAGCATGGAAGGGTGTAAAAGACAAACAAATTACTATTTTCAGTCTTGATGGCGGTTCTGAATCTTGTGGTTATCAGTTCAGTAAAGACCAAACCTATCTTGTGTACGCGAGTCTGGATAAAGATGATACACTTGTCACGAGTCTTTGTAGTAACAATCTCCTAAGTTCGAAAGCAGGAGAAGATCTAAAGCAATTAGGAACCGGACAGCTTATAAATAGTAACAAGGAAGAAGGCATTCCATCCTCAGTTATCCTATATATTATTTTGTCTCTCATCTTAATAGTAATCATCGTAGCAGTATGGAGGATTAGAACAAGAACAAGGAAATGAGGTTATCTGTTACCGCTAGAAGGAACCGTCCCATCTCCAGCGAATTACAGATTGTTGACAACGTTTTCAAATTGAGTAAATATGGTGAGGATGGTTTATGAAAAATCGTTTTCGGTTTTCTTTGCGATTCAAATTTATTACCGGATTTTCGTTAATTATGGTGCCGCTAGTTTTATTCCTCTACTTTAATAACGTCTATGCTATGGGTGTCGTACGGGATCAGGTCTCTCTGACGAATCGAAATTATGTTGTTAAGAATGTGGAGGAAAATGAACGAATCCTAAAGGAAACCAATCGATATTTATACAGTCTCGGAGAACAGGACCCGGATATCATTTCGCTATTTTTCTTATCCTATGGAAGTGGCGATTACACGATTGCCAAGCAGCGGATTGTGAACAAGTTTAGAACGGATCTGGGATTTTATGATCTGCTGGATGGTTTATTTCTATATGATATCGTCCATCAGGACACCGTACTCGCTACGCAAAATGGATATGATGAAAAAATTACAGCGATTCAGGAATTGATGCCGGAAGCTTCCCGTAAAAGAGCAGACGTTCCTACGTATAAATGGGAGATTGTTCAGATCAAAGACCGTTATCATCTCGTGAAAACGGTGCGAATTAATGAACAGTTTATTGCCGGAGCCTGGGTACCGATCGACAGCCTCAATCAGCGGATCCACAGCACAGAATGGGGGGAAGGCGGCGGCTCGGTTATTTTATCAAATCGGGGAACTCCGTTATCCAGCACGGAAATACCAGGGGAAACCGTACAACTGGCTTCACAAAATAGATCAGCCTTCACCTCGTTATATCAGGTTGTGGAACAAGGGGAAGAACATGATCGTTATCTAATGATCGGCGTACCTGCTCATGAGGCAGTCATTAACTATGTGGTTATGTTGCCAGAGTCAAGCATTATGCGAAACTTGCCTGCATTCCAGCAAATTATCCGCCTGCTTCCCTTTGCCGCATCCATTGTACTTCTTCTCACGCTCTTCTTTCTAAGACAAGTTCTATTTAAACCAATGAATACACTGATTCGAGGGATGAAAAAGGTCAGCCGAGGGGAACTGAATGTGAAACTCGGTCCATCGTCTTCTCCTGAATTCACCTTTGTAACGGAAACCTTCAATCAGATGACGGCAGAAGTACAGGATTTAAAAATCGGTATGTACGAAGAGCAGCTCCGTGTTCAAGAGGCAGAACTCAAGCAGCTGCAAATGCAAATCAATCCTCATTTTTATTTAAATTCACTTCATATTATTCACAGCTTAGCAGCCTTGCATAAAAATGATCTAGTTCAGAAAATGGCAGAACACCTAGCTGGTTATTTTCGTTTCAGTATGCAAGCCGACCGCAGCTTCATTCCGATCAAGGATGAACTAAAACATGTAGAGAACTATCTTGAAATTCAGAAACTGCGATTTCCGCATCGACTACAGTACGAGTGGGAACTAGACCCAAGATGTGAGGATGTACTTCTTCCTCCTTTAACACTTCAACCCTTTGTAGAGAACAGTGTGCTCTACGGTTTCAAGAAGGGAAGAGATATACTTTGCATTACGATCAGGGTTATTTATTTACCAGAAGAGGAACAGCTCCTAATTCGGATTCAGGATAGTGGTCCGGGTTTCCCAGAAGATGTGCTTGCTAGGCTGCAGGAGGGTGAATATACGCCCGAGGAAAAAACGGGAAAAAGTATTGGCATCTGGAATGTACAGCATCGGCTTCGGAAAATGAAAGAGGCGAATGCAGAGCTTTATTTTGATAATGAAATCGGCGGCGGAGCAGATGTACAGATAAAAATGCACTGTCATAGTCAACCGAGGGAGGAGATTACGGATGTACAGCTTGCTCATCGTGGATGATGAATATTATGCAGTTGAAGCTATGCTGCATGCTGTAGATTGGAAAGGAATCGGTATTAATCATCTCTATACAGCGATGTCAGCAGATGAAGCTCGAAGCGTACTCATCAACAACCAGGTTGATATTATGATCTGTGATATTGAAATGCCGGAGGAAGACGGATTATCTCTTCAGATCTGGGTTCAGC
Organism: Paenibacillus sp. An7; assembly: GCF_009870785.1. Classification (GTDB taxonomy): domain Bacteria; phylum Bacillota; class Bacilli; order Paenibacillales; family Paenibacillaceae; genus Paenibacillus. Next base: position 23,303 of record NZ_WTWX01000011.1, on the reverse strand, counting down.
AGCATGCAGCTCAGGTGGAGACCATTTTTCTAACGGGCCACGCCGAGTTTTCGTATGCACAAAAAGCGATTCAGCTGCACAGCTTCGATTATCTCTTAAAGCCTATTGCTTCAGCCAGCTTAATGGAAACCGTCAAACGAGCATTAGAAAAACGAATGCAGAACCTTGAACTCACTAAATTAACAAAAACTTATGAGGCTTATGCAAAAGAAGATCAATCTTGGAAACCAAAGCGAATGACCCGATTCTGGAAAGATCTCTGCTCTTCTCGTTATCCCATGAATGAAGCGAAAATCAAGGAGTTAAAGTTAATCTATCATGTGGATATCGATCCAGGAACCTTCATTCTGCCCATATTGTTCCGCGTGGAGGAATGGCTAAGAAAATTCCCTGATCAAGATCTTGATATTATGGAGTTTGGACTGTGTAATGCCGCGGAAGAATTCGTTCTAAATGGAAGTATGGGTGATGCGATCACGGATCAGCGCGGTTATGTTCTGGTCTTGTACTATGCTTCTGAACCGCTTCAACAAGTTCCAGATACACTCGAACTCACCTGTAAAGATTATATGGCTAGGTGTACTACTTATTTGTCATGCCGTCTGTCCTGCTACATTGGGGAATGGACACTGCTAACGAATATGCCAGAGTCTTACCGAAAGTTGAAGCAAGTCCACAGGCATAACGTGGCAGGCCGTGACGGAGTTCATTACATGCGACCGAGTTTGGAGAAACAAGCATCTACATCTGAACTTATCCCTCTGCCGTGGGCATCTGACATATCACTACTTATGGAGACAGGAAAAATAAAGGAAGTACTATATAAAGCAGACGAACTTATTGATTGGATCGAAGAACAAAAGAATGGTTCAGCAGAGCTTTTGCAATCTTACTATCACGCAATGCTCCATTCCATTTACCCACTACTTCATAAGAATGGTATATCGCTATATCGTATTTATCCTGCAGAAGAACCTTTGGAAACGGAGGTAACAAGATCTTTGGCGGCACTTCGGGAGTGGGCGCATGATCTCATTTCTCGTGCGGGTCTGCTGCTTCATCCGGATGGAGAGGACACGCACTCGGTAGTGGAACAGGTATGTCTATATATTGATGCGAGGCTGGAATATGATCTAGGGAGAGAAGAAATTGCAGAATTCGCCCGGTTTCACCCAGCTTATTTATCGAGACTGTTTAAGAAGGAAACAGGGATCTCTCTTAGTGACTACATTCTTCAAGCAAGGATAAAAAAAGCACAAGAGCTACTGCTAAACACGAATGCCACAGTTACTGAAATAGCAAGTAAGGCCGGTTATGTAAATTACACTCATTTTACAAAGATGTTTAAGAAATATACGGGTCTTACTCCCCAGCAATACCGTAGACAGAATGGGAATAAGACAGATCAAAAGCGGACGCTGTGAGCGTTTCGCTTTTTTTATGCCAGATGTCATCAAATGACACAATAAGAGGTTACGATACGGAGTATTTGAGCTGCGGCCTGAATCTTATAATGAAGTTAACCACTGAAGTGAGAGGGTGAACAGTGAACTTATAACAAAGAGGGAAAGGTGTAGAGCAATGCCAAAGCCGATAAAGAAAAAGAAAACCATGCTGTACAATCTGGGCAAATACAAAGTGCTGTATCTGATGTTTTTGCCAGGGGTTGTGTTTCTGCTGATTAATAACTATTTGCCGATGTTTGGAGTCATTATTGCTTTCAAAAATGTGAACTACACGGATGGGATTCTCGGAAGTCCTTGGGCTGGACTGGAAAATTTCAAGTATCTGTTCGGCACATCAGATGCGTGGGAAATTACACGAAACACACTGGCTTACAATGTGGTGTTTATTCTGCTGAATCTGGTGCTCGGCGCAGGTCTTGCTATTTTGCTGAGTGAAGTAAAAGGAAGATTTACATCCAAGTTTTATCAGTCGGTCATGTTGCTTCCCTATTTTTTATCCATGATCGTAATTAGTTATCTGGTACTCGCTTTTCTAGGGAAAGACTCGGGATTTATGAACACAAGCCTTCTGCCGTTCTTTGGCAAGGAACCGATAGACTGGTATTCTGAGCCGGAATACTGGCCGTATATTTTACCCTTTGTGAACACTTGGAAAAACATTGGTTACTATGTGGTCATCTATCTGGCAGCCGTCATCGGAATCAGTGAAGAGTATTATGAAGCAGCCGTACTTGATGGTGCGAGTAAGTGGAATCAGGTCCGCTTTATTACGGTTCCGTTCCTATATCCGCTGATGATCGTCATGACCTTACTGCAGATCGGACGTATTTTTTATGCGGATTTTGGATTGTTCTATCAGGTTCCGCTCGAATCCGGTGCTCTGTTCCCCGTAACAAATGTACTTGATACCTATGTCTATCGTACCTTCCTCGTCGGTGGAGATATTGGTATGTCTTCAGCAGCGGGGCTTTACCAAGCAGTTGTCGGTTTTGCACTTGTGCTGCTGTCCAATTCCATTGTTCGTCGTATCAATAAGGATAACGCACTATTTTAGAAGGAGGAGAGTTCTTTGCATATGGGTCCCACCGATAGCCCGCTTCATGTCACCAAACGATCAGGAGCTGTTATTCATGCTTTTTTCATCTTCTATGCAGCTCTGTGTATCTTGCCGCTCATACTTGTGCTCTCGATCTCGTTATCCGATGAAACGACGGTCATTGCGAATGGATACCGGTTTATTCCAGAGACATTTAGTGTAAGCGCTTATGAATTTTTGTTCAAAGATATGGATCAGATCATTCGATCGTATGGAGTATCTATTTTCGTTACAGTCGTAGGTACTGTGATCAGCGTTGCCCTTACGGCTTGTTATGCTTACCCGCTTTCCAGAAGTGATCTGCCGTATCGTGGATTCTTCGCATTCTTTATTTTCTTCACAATGTTGTTTAATGGCGGTTTGGTACCTTGGTACCTGGTCTATGTGAACTTGCTGGATCTTAAAAATACCATATGGGTATTGATTATGCCGATGCTGATGTCACCGTTTTTTGTGCTCGTCATGCGTACCTTCTTTTCAAGTTCCATTCCAATGTCGATTCTGGAATCGGCCCGTGTGGATGGCGCAGGGGAATTTCGTACCTTTGTAAGAATTGTTCTTCCGCTGTCTCTGCCGGTACTCGCAACGGTTGCCTTATTCAGCACACTGAATTATTGGAACGATTGGTATCTCAGCATGATCTTTATTTCTGACAATAAAACGATCAGTCTTCAGTATCTCATGTACCGAACATTGCTTGATATCCAGTACCTTACTTCGAACTCCAATGTGGCTTCGCAGATTTCTTCACAAGGAGGTATGCTCGACCTGCCGAATAAGACTTTGCAGATGGCTATGGCTGTTGTTGGGATCGGACCGATTGTCCTCGCCTATCCTTTCTTCCAGCGTTATTTCATCAAAGGGCTAACCGTTGGTGCGGTAAAAGGCTAGATCATGAAACAGAAGTCCGCACGTACGGAAAATGATAAAAAAGAATGTCTGGTCAAAATTAGTAACGAGAAAGTTGTGTAAAAAAGAACTCATTATTAAATGAATCAATTTCATAATACCTTTAGTTGCTTTAATCAGGGGTATATATAGATCAAAATGGTTTTGTTTGTCTATATATAGTTACAAATTCATCATTTTAATGAGTTATGAAATTGATTTAAATGCGTAAATTATATAAGGGAGGTCATGTCATGACCGGGTTTCAGGTTGGACGTTTAGTCAAACGGAAAAGATCCATCATATTGGCAACATTCACTGCATTTGCACTAGTTCTCAGCGCTTGTTCGGGGGGCGGAAGTGGAAGTACTGCACCAACGGATGAGCCTAAAACGGGTGGAAATGCCGAAGTGAAAGCGGAAAAGTCCTACGAAGTATCTTTGTTCTACCCAGGGACACCGCAGAAAGATGTAGAGAAGGTACAGGCCGAGATTAATAAATATATAGAACCTAAAATCGGAGCCACACTGAAAATTAACGCAATTGACTGGGGACAATGGGACAACAAGCTGAATCTCATGATCTCCTCTGGTGAAAAATCAGATATTATATTTACGGCAGCATGGCAGAATTACACCGTGAACGTTGCTAAAGGCGCCTTTTTACCATTAAACGATCTGCTGGATAAAGCTGGCCCGGACATCATTAAGAATCTTGACCCTGCATTCCTGGAAGGATCGAAGGTAGACGGGAAGAATTACGGTGTTCCTACCAATAAGGAACTAGCAGCAACCCGAGGTGTACTCGTTAGAAAAGATTTGCTCGAAAAATATAACCTTGATATTACGAATGTGAAAAATTGGGCCGATCTTGAGCCGCTGCTCAAAACAATTAAGGAAAACGAACCTAGCGTAACTCCGTTTTATATGTCCAATTCAACAGGCAACGGACTATTAGATAACCTCGATTGGGATTATCTTGGCGATGCATCAGTTCCTGGCGTCATTCGGAAAATCGGTTCTGACACGACGGTCATGAATGAAGTAGAGACCCCTGAATTTAAAGAAGCCGCTGCCCTTGCTCGCAAATGGTATGAAGCGGGATATATTAATAGTGATTCTGCAACTTCTACCGTATTCCCGAAAGATCAGGCGAAAGCCGGCAAAGTCTTCATGTGGACAGATGGAATGAAACCCGGAAAAGATAAGGAAGAGGAGAGTTATGTTGGTTTCCCGCTGACTCAGATCGAACTTACACAGCCTACTATCACTACAGGAGACGCGTCTGGAGCGATGCTCGCGATCTCTCGTACTTCGGAAAATCCTGAAAAAGCAATGGCAGTCATTAACCTGCTCCACTCGGATCCGTATGTGAATAATTTGCTCAACTTTGGTATTGAGGGCGAACACTATGTGAAAAAAGAAGGCAGCGAAAATATCATCAGTCTGCCTGAAGGCACAGATCCAAACAACCGGACCTACAACCCAGGAGCTCAGTGGCAGCTTGGTAATCAGTTCCTGAATTATCTATGGGACAATGAAGATCCTGAAAAATGGGCGAAATTCAAAGATTTTAATGCAAGAGGTGTCAAATCACCAGCACTTGGATTTACGTTTAACAGCCAGTCTGTTAAGAATGAAATTGCCGCAGTAAATAACGTCAACAAGCAGTTTAAACCAGCACTTACTTCCGGAGCAGTAAATCCGGATGAAATGATTCCAAAATATGCAGAGAAATTAAAAGCTGCCGGTATAGATAAAATTATTGCTGAGAAACAAAAACAGCTGGATGCTTTTTTGGCAAGTAACTAGTTTTACATTGTAATTATTTAGAAGAACTGTACCCGAGAATGAGGGTATGGTTCTTTTTTTATCCAAATTACCGTGGGGGGAGGGCCACATTCTGAACAAATTAGTACGAATGATTTTCGCGAATATCGTGTTACTGCTTCCATATTTACAGCGTAGGTTGTAAACTATTACATGTTTACCAATGAATCACATTTAGGATTGTAAAAACTCTGTTATGGGCATGGTGCCGAGCTGCCTTGGATTTGTATGACGAGTTCGTGAGCTAAATGCTGGAGTTATAACATAAAACATGATTTAAATGTATAAGGGGAGTGCCGTGTGTCACATATGAATGCTATGAATAATAATGATTCTTTAGATCCTTTGAGAGCCGACTGTTTGGAGTGTTTTGGATTATGCTGTACGGCGTTGCCTTTTGCAAAATCTGCCGATTTTTCCTTTGATAAAGAGGGAGGCACGCCATGCACAAACTTACGCGCGGACTATCGATGCGGGATTCATCAGGATCTAAGAGAGAATGGTTTAAAGGGTTGTACCGTATATGAGTGTTTTGGTGCAGGTCAGAAAGTCTCACAAGACATATATAAAGGCAAGGACTGGAGGAGTTATCCGGCAACTGCCGAAGAAATGTTTGCTGTATTCCCCATCGTGCAGCAAATACAAGAAATGTTATGGTATTTACACGAAGCTCTTGCTCTTGAAGTGACCACTTCTTTTCATAAGGAACTTCGGGTTCAAATCGAAGAATGTGAACGACTGACTCGGGAAAGTCCGGAGAACATACTTCGAATAAATCTACCCGAGCTAAGAGCAGACGTGAATAAGCTGCTGATCCTAACAAGTGAACGTGTTCGTTCCCAGATACAGAAGAAAAAGAGTCCGAAAAAAATGCGGAGAAGTGATTTTATCGGCGCGAATCTAAAAGGTGCTAACCTTGTAGGTTCTGACCTCAGAGGCGCACTGCTCATTGCGGCCGATCTAAGAGGAGCAGATATGAGAGTTACCGATCTGATCGGTGCTGATCTTAGAGATGCTGACATAAGTGGTGCAGATCTGACAGGCTGTATCTTTCTTACACAGGTTCAAGTGAATGCTGCTAAAGGAAATTCATCCACTAAGCTGCCGTCTTATCTAAAGATCCCAGCGCATTGGGTGGAGTAGGATGGAATAGTTGTTTTTGAAAGAGAATACCAGATTAAGAACCCTGGAGGTATAGCTTCGGGGTTCTTTTTTTTGTTATGTAAGGCATAAATAGATCGTTTTTGTAGTGGATGGAGTGGATAGAAGAAAACATATTACATATATTTCAAAATAAGTTATAATTTATTGATGCGTATATGTTCGTGAGTAGTCGATATGTGCGAAGTTCGCAGATATTTGTTATGTGAGGATATTTGCGAACTTCGTAGATAAAGAAGTTATATGAAAGTACCAAAAAAAGAAGGAGAAAACACTGTGCCATCACAAATTATTGAATGGGTTCAAACTCATTTTGGTTCATTAGTTTACTGGTTTCTTATTGTGTTGGCAATTTCAGCAGCTGTAACAGTCATCACTAATTTTAAAAAGATATTCGATTATGTGACAAAGAAATTGATAAACCGAAGTGAAATAGACAGTTTAATGATCTCCATTGAACATGAAAGCAATCCTCGCTTTGGATTTTCATTTTTGTATCCTGCTCGTTGGGATCGGTTTGATCCAGCGAATGGTGATGGAAATACATTTGTCCATCCTGAAGATGAGAAGACTAAAATTCTCGCATGGGGAAGTAATTCGTTTGAAGCTAGTCTAAACGATGAGTTAGATAGAGTAATAGAACATGCATCAAAAAATAAGGAGTACAATCTGATAAAGAAAACTGAATCAGGACGGTACATTCGTGGAGAGAAAACTCGGAGTCAAATTGATGGAATGAGAATTGAATACAGCTATAAAGATGAGGATAATGTCTATTTATTTGTTATGCAGTCGATAACTTACTACGAAGACAGAACGTTCTCGGTGATGTGTCAGACAAGGCTTAAATACAAAGGTCAATTCAGCGAAGATTTTTTAAATATTACTGGTAGTTTAGTAGTTAATGAAGAGATGTTGATAGAGTAATCAAAGAAGTGGCACCTTCATATAACATAATATTCACGCTGCGGGCATCTGCCCTAGGCCCGGCATGCGCCGGACACCCAGCATACGCTGGGTCGTGAATACAGGTACGTTAAATGCAATTCTTAGCGGGAAAAATCGAACAAATAATAGGATAAAGCAGAGTAAAGATGGAAGTGGAAGAATCCTTAACGGATTCGAGAATAGATTTGGGCGGCATGGCTAGAAGAAGGAACGCTTCCTCCGGAAACTGACTGTATATAACTGTGGAAAGCATACTCGAAGATACAATGGAACGTTCCCGTAATGGGAACTGACTACATATGAGCTGCAAGAAATGTCGGAGAGGTCCGCTAAGAACAACACCTAACATAGCATTCAAGCAGCGGGCCATTCGGCCCTTGGATCGCCTAACGAAGAATGTACGAGAAGTGGGCTCAGGCGATCAACCCTGCGAGGCTAAGTCTACGACCCGGCGCGATGCGCCTTAAGCCTCTCGGGTTCATGAATGCGGAAACGTTAGACGAAAGATCAGAAGATGAGAATGATTATGGATTATTCCGCAAAGAAATGCTTCATAGTTACACCAATTGGAAATGATAGCAGTGAAATAAGAAGAGCGGCAGAGGGTGTTATTGATGCAGTAGTTATACCAGTTTTACAGTCTCTTGGCTTTCTAGAGACTAATATTTCTGTTGCACATCGAATTTCTAATCCTGGTTCAATAAACAAACAAGTAATAAAAAGAATACTTGAAGATGATTTAGTAATTGCAAATCTAACTTTTTTAAATCCTAATGTAATGTACGAATTAGCTGTACGACATGCGGTTAGAAAGCCAGTAGTCCAAATATGTGAAGAGGGTACAAAACTTCCATTTGATATTATTGAAGAAAGAACATTATTTTATTCTAATGACATGCTTGGAGTTATTCAACTGCAAGAAAAATTAAAAAGTACTGTTGAAGAAGCATTAAATGATGATAGACCGGATAATCCAATCTATAGGGTTATCGAAAGTAATATAATTCAAGCTTCACCGAATATTACTGATACAGAAAAGTTTATTTTAAGTAAACTTGATAAGCTTGAAACAATGATCTCCAATACAGTGTCTAATTCTAAACAGCCTTTCTTCTTCAATAAACATACCTATTCAATAACTATTGAAAGTGATGATGATATTAGCGTACAGAAGTTTATTTCCGATCTTACAAAAGAGTTACATAAGGCTGGTAATGGAATTAATACCGGAGCAGTAGTGGTATCACAAGGAAATAGGGGATTTACTTTCCATTTAATTGTTGATGGGTTATCAAAACCATCAATTGGATTCATAGAAGATACAATTGAAAAAGTACTTAAAGATAAGTCAATAATTATTAGTACTAAAGAAATGTTTTGAAAGTTTATTCATTGATCCTTCGTCTAACAATGCATCTATGCTGCGGGGCATTCGCCCCTTGGATGTCAGAGGTATACGCATCGAAGAATATTCAGACAACACACGACCCGGCCTAAGATAAGAGTTATCTAAGGCCGGGTCGCGTCATAGATACGAGAACGTTATAAGAAATTGGTGCAATAAATATGAAAATAATAGAGAGGATGAGCAACTTGCCATATCCTTTTGATTGTATTACCGAGTTTATGTTTTTTGAAACATCTATTGAACCATCTGATGTAATTTTAATACCTGGTGGTAGTCATCCTCAACTAATGGAGAGAGCTGCAGAGTTATACCATCAGGGTTTGGCACCGTATATCCTTCCATCGGGTGGTCCAACTCCAAATGTCTCCTCTACTGAATGGGAGTTTCTTCGAGATGTAGGATTAAGTTTGGGTGTACCAGAAAGTTCAATTTTACGTGAAGATAAAGCGACAAATACATTTGAGAATGCAAGATATTCTTGGAAGTCTCTTCAACAACAGAGAATTAACCCAAGGAAAGCAATATTAGTTTGTAAATCTTATTTTGCTAGACGAGCTTTACTTACATATCATGTTGAATTTCCTAGTGAGGTTGAATTTTATGTAAGTCCGGTAACAGACAAGACTGGTACTACAAGAGATAACTGGTATTTGGATGAGCAAAAAATAAATTACGTTATGAATGAACTGACGAAAGTAGGACAATATTTCAAACACCATATTCCAAATTGGGTAAACAGTAAACTATAGTGAAAGCAATTCAAGAAGGCACCAAGATCTTATAACATTGCATCTACGCTGCGGGGCATTCACCCCTTGGTTGTCAGAGGTTGTACATAGAAGAACATTCAGACAACACACGACCCGGCCTAAGATAAGAGCTATCTAAGGCCGAGTCACGTCGTAGATACAGCAACGTTATAAGAAATTGGCATAGAGAGAGGGATGATAGTATGCAAACTTATGCACACTTTGTATCAAAGAAAATAGATAACGATATAAGAATATTCAGGCATCATACAGAGTTTCATTCTGCTAATGGCCCTGGGGAAGTAATAGGATTAGTAGTTATGATGAATCCTGGTGAAGCAAGACCAATAGATGAAATGATCTTTCAGCAACTCGAAAATTCTGAATATGAAACTAGCGAGCCTGTTCTAACAATACCTGATAACACAATGAAAAAGGTAATGCGGATGATTCAGGAGGCTTACTATCAAGAGGAAATTACACTGCCAGATCAATACTCAATCCATATTGAAAATATATTTAATATACGTGAAAAAAATAGTGATAAGGCTAAAAGACATGCAAGAAATATAAGGGGCATAAATGATTTAATGTTTAAATCGAGGGAATTATTGGACAATTATGATTTTGTATTCTTAGCTTGGGGCAAGTTAGATGTAGGTATAGAACGTCAAAGAGATATCCCTAACAAATACCCGCAAGCAATAGTGGTAAATAAATTAAACCACAAAGGTATAATCATGGATGTAAGTTATCCAGTACATCCTCTCTACATGAAAACAGAATATTTTTTAGAAGCATCCAAAGGTAAAATTAATATTAGACTGCTCGAGGAAGATGCCAACATCTTATAACATAATATTCACGCTGCGGGCATACGCCCTGGGTCCGGCATTCGCCGCACACCCGACATACGTCGGGTCGTGAATAACAGGGACGTTAAGTGAATTTCCAAGAGGGACAAATACTTATTAAATAGTACATTACAATCAATAGAAGAAATAGGAGGATTTATAAATGAATTTATACACAAACCGTCATGGATTAAGAAGGCCAATTACACATACTGAAAAAATTTCAAAAGAAGTTTACACTTTGCTATTAAGTACATGCCAAAAATACTATAAGAATATAACGCACATCTTTAAACTTCAGCAGCATTGTGCTTTTGTGGATCAGTATTATATTGAATTTGACCGTAATCAATTTGAAAATAGAATGGCAATAAAAATACCTGATATTCACAGAAATGAGTATGGTCATATGGTTGCTCCACAATATAATGATGATTATGATCAATATTCATTAATTGACCTCATAGAATACATTGCTGAAAATATAAAGGATATTTCTGAAGGATGGAATAATGATCGTTACAAAAATTATTGGTACATTCACTGTTTAGATACATCAAATGTTTTTGATGATTACAGAAAAGAACTAAACGAAATATTTGTAGAGTCTGGGGTATTGTTTACTTTAACCACAGAAAAAATTATTGAACGCATTGTAGAAAATAGTCCTTTATCAGAAGAAGTAGAAACGCAATTTCAACAAATTGCTGAGGTTGGGACAAGAGAATTAATGATTGACGCAATTGCATTATATAAAACACCAAACCCAGCGGCTCGACAGGATTCAGTCGAAAAAATATGGGATGCTTTAGAACGGCTGAAAACTTATCATACTGATCTTAATAAAAAGGATTCTACAACTAAAGTGGTAAATGATATGAGCAACGGACAAGATGAATTTATTGCAATTTTTGATACTGAGTTTAGGGCGCTAACGAACATTGGTAATAGTTTTAGAATTCGTCATCATGAGACAAATAAAATTGATATTACAGATAATCGTCACTACGATTACTTTTTTAACCGTTGCTTATCATTAATTTCTTTAGCAATTCAATATTTACAATAGAAGAAAAAAGGAATGAGATGGAATAATATCTTTTTAATAGACCCCCTAATTAATTTGTAATTTTTGTAGCACTTTGCTCTATAGAAACAGAGAATTAAAAACTCGTATATGATGTCAGTAAGTTCAGACTTGTTAGGGATTAAGTGTTAAAACGGGAATTAATAGAGTGTAGATCAATATGAATGAGGTAGGTTATTCAAAGAAGAATGGAACTTCACTTAACATAATATTCACGCTGTGGATATTCTCCTTGGTCCGGCAGTCGCCAGACACCTCAGCATACGCTGAGGTCGTGAATACAGGAACGTTATCGGAAATTGTTGCAATATAAAATACAAAGGAGTCAAATGATGATGGATATTTCAAGTACTATTCCTCATAGGTATCCTTTTTTATTTATTGATAAGGTATTGGAGGTTGAAAAAAACAAATGGGCAAAGGGATATAAACTTATTTCAAGAAATGAATGGTTTTTTTATGAAGAGGATGCTTCCGTTCCAAATACCTTGATAGTTGAAGCGCTTGCTCAATTGGGAGCATTCGCTACAAGCTCTACAGATAATGGACTTGGATTTCTATCTATGCTTAAAGGAGTAGAAGTAGTAGGACAAGCGTATCCAGGGGATCAGATAGAATTATATTATGAAATTATCAAGAACAAGCGAGGGTTTGTAATTGGAAAAGGAATTGCATCAGTAAACGAACGAGTCATTTTAAAAGCAGACGAAATCATGATTTACATACAACCCAATTGAAAGTAACTCGGAGACGACAACAACATCCGATAACACTGAATCCACGCATTCGGCATTCACCCTCGGTCCGCAAGATGGATTTTCCGAGAAGAGGAATCAGCGGACAACCCTGCACTGACTAAGCGCATCGCGCCCAGGCATAAGGCCTTTAAGTCGGTGAGGGTTCGTGAATACAGGAACGTTATAAGAAATCATATGCAAACATTGATTTAAGTTAAGAGGAAAGTTAAATGGGAGTATTGTTACAGTAATGAAATGATTTAAACCTCAAGAAGTGATTATTCAATACTAGATTGGTTGGTGGAAATATATGAAAGTAGTTATTGGATCAGGGCAGACCAAATATGATGGTTGGATCAATTCACAGGAAGATGAGTTGAATATAACTTCTATAGAAAGTTGGAATAGATTATCTGAACCTGAGAGCATAGATGCGCTCTTGGCTGAACACGTATGGGAACACTTAACGTATGAAGAAGGTATTAGGGCTGCAAATTACTGCTATCAATTTTTAAAACCAGGCGGTTATATTCGTTGTGCAGTTCCCGATAAAAATTTTCGTAATGATTGGTATCAACAAATGGTTAAAGTCGGTGGTCCTGGACCAGCGGATCATCCTGCAGCATCTCATAAAATAGTTTATGATGCAAAAACATTAGTGTCAGTTTTTGAAAGGGAGGGATTTCAGGTAACGTTATTGGAATATTGTGATGAGAACGGGGACTTTCATTATAATTACTGGAATGAAAAGGATGGTAGAATAGGTAGATCGTTTCGATTTGATACTAGGAATTCTATTGAAGGACTAGGGATGGTATCTATTATTATCGATGCAAAAAAACCTTTAATAATAAGAAATAGAAGCCAGAATTAAAATATAATGGTTGCTTGATTCGAAGAAGGCATATGACATCTTATAACATAGTATCTACGCTGCGGGCTGTTCAGCCCTTGGTACGCAAGGAGCGGTATACGGAGAAGTTGAATCAGCTCACAACCCTGCGAGGCTAAGTCCGTTGGACCCGGCGCGATGCGCCTTAAGCTTCTCGGGTTCGTAGATACAAGAACGTTATACGAAAATTCAAAAAATCAAGGAAGATAGCTAAGAGTTTCATCTGAATACATTGCAAATTTATTCCGAAGGAGAATCTAATGTATAAATGCATATATTGTAATGCCGATATAATTGAAAAATCTAATGAACATATCATTCATTCTGCTCTAGGATCTAGTTTGCAGTCAAACAGAATTATCTGCAAAGAGTGTAATAACTATTTTTCAACAAAAGAGTCTGGATACATTGACAATAAGTTTGTTGAGCAGTTTGTAGTAATAAGAAATCTATTAAATATAAAAAGTAATCGAGGAAAAATGCCTCCTGTCATAAAAAAATTAGAACATGAGGGGAGTGCGATACTACTAGAGCCAGGTGGAAGGTTTGCCTATCAAAAATCTAAAAGAGAAGAGGTAAAAGATGAAGAAGGTAATATTCAGTTCAATATATCAGCTCCAAATCTAGAAAAGGCTAAAGAGCAATTAGAGCATGTAAAAAAGCAATATGGAAAAGGTTTTTCTTCTTTAGATGCAGTCTTAAGAAAAACATATATTAATCAGCCCATTAACCTCAAATTGATCATAGGAGGAGAAGAGAATACTAAGGCTGTTGCCAAGATATTGTATAATTTCATTCATTATTTAGATAGAGAATCAATAATTACTCTACCTAGCATTGATTGGAGCAATGTTCAAAATTATTTAAGATACAGCCAAGATCCAGACAATAAAGATACTGGAATTGATTATGTAAATCCTATCCCGTATTCGATTCCTGAAGAAGATTTAGCAAACTATGTGTTTATCTCAGGATCAGAGCAACAAAAACTTATTTATGGACATGTCATAGTGTTCGGGCACATAACGTTTTCAGCTATAATTCATAGCGAATATGAAGGAGCTGATTTTAGTTATGGCGTTAGGCAGCCTGTTGATAATAAACAGGAACAGATATTTCTCGAACTCAAAAATCAAAAATTTAATCCAGACGTGATTAGAGATAAAGAACGTTATTTAGAGGTGAATATTGAGGGTATGAGAAATAGCCTGAATAAAATTCTGAAGATTTATACAGAAAGAGCAAGGAAGGAAGAACAAGATAGAATCATAAGCAAAGCAATGAGTGAAGTTTTTGAAGGATATGATGGTGCCTACATCACTAAAGAACATATTCAAAAATTGTCTTCAAAAATAGCAGAAGATTTTGTGAATTGGAGATATAGAATTGACACGGATTCATCTATTGATTTAGAAAAATGAGTTTCTAAAAACAACTGAAAGCAATAGGAAGGCGAATAAAAATTAACGAACCCCAAGCAGCTTATTCAAAGAAGAATGAATCTTCGTATAACATAATATTCACGCTGCGGGCATATGGCCTTGATCAGGCATTCGCCGGATACCCGATATACGTCGGGTCGTGAATACAGGAACGTTATACGCAAGTTCGTTAAACCTTTATGAGATAACTAAATTTTCAAAATCGATTTTCAACCCATATTTATAAAGAAAAATCGACACCTAATATGGCATCGAAACCATAAGGTTCTTTTGTAAGTCCTAGTTGAATAGTAAATTCTTTAAGCAGGATGCTATCAATAGAGAGGTATGAGACAATCTGTTGGTAACACAACTCACTTGAGCCACCTACTCCATACATCCGAACCCACTTTCCGTTGATAAAGTCTATATCCAGGCCAATAGGTTCAACAAGATCAGTATCAAAGATAGTTGTGGAGCATCCAGTATCCAGTATCCAGTAAGACATTATTGAGAAGCGTTGATTTATTCTTGTAAGATAGAGGAAGAGAAACAATAGGCAGTCCATTTACAAGATGTATTTTTCATTGAAGACCTCTAATTCCTGTAAAGGGTTGCTCAATGACTTCAATGAATTCATTTCCAGTGTGGAATATATAGAGTTCCCTAACAGGCTCTGACAAATGAAGTTCTTGATAAGAGGCCCATGCATGTTTAGGGTCGTCATATTCAGAAACAACTGACATTTCTTCAATAATTCTTTTGTTATTATTAGAATGAGTGGTAAGTGCTTCAACTAATACCCAACGATTAGGATGGATCTTACGGATATGACTCCATTTCATACGTAAACACCTCCGAAAAGACTTATAAATTAATTGTACAACCCTATGTAAGAACAAGCAATGATAGTGAGTTCGAAGAAGAACGAACCAGCGTATAACACTGTTTTCCTGCTGAGTCGCATTCGCTCCTTGGTCTGCCCGAAGGTATCCCAAAGGAGATCATCAGGCACACAACCCTGCGAGGCTAAGTGGCGGAGCCACCCAGTCGCTACGCTCCTTTAAGCCTCTTGGGTTTGGGAACACAAGAACGTTAAGTGAAATACCTGCAATCCTATTAAATTGGGAGTGATCCAATGAAGATAGCATTCATTCTATTCAATGGAATTACATTTTTAGATTTAATAGGATTCTATGATGTCATAGAACATTTTGAAGCTACTAAGGATTCCTGTTGGAATATGTGTGGGCTTAAAGAAGAGATAACGGTTTCGTGATGGCAATGTAATAACCGGCGGAGGTGTTTCTACGTCTATAGATCTGGGGTTATATGTCTTTCAAATTTTTAGGGAGCGAACAAATAGAGAATATTAAGATACAAATGGATTATCCGTATTATGTTCATGTAGGCATTATTGTATCTCGAAGAATGCAGACGCTTCCTATAACATCTTATTCACGTATCTGGCATTCGCCCTGGATCCGAAACGGAGTTTGAATAGGAAACAATGAGGCATCTCAATAACAGTGAAGCAGAATCATACGTGAGCTCTTAAATAATCCATTATCAAATAATTTCTTATTCTTATTAATACCTCCATCCAAGTAAAGTGTTATTATGTGGACAAAAATATATTGGAAGACATACAATCGATGTATTACTTTAATGAGCCAGGAGGAATTAAAATGATTAATTCTTGGCATGTGTCTGTAGCCGCTGAATCAGTTACCGCTTACTTGTTTGCTAGAATAGGATATGACGTATCCGTTCAATATGGAGCTAACCAACCAGAATACGATTTAATGGTTTCCAAAGGAGACAATATAATGAAGGTTTCCGTTAAGGGGAGTCGAGATGGAGGATGGGGTTTAACTCAAGGATTCAAGAACCAGAATGTTAGCTATCATGGAGCGATTGATCTTTGGTTACAAAAGCATTCAAAAAAGACCATATTCAGCTTAGTACAACTTAAAGGAACACAAATAAATGAAATGCCAAGAGTATACATAGCAACACCCATTGAAGTAGCTGAACTTATGAAGAAGGCTCGTAATGGTATTGGTGATACAGTTTTAAGAGAAAATAAAACGTGGGTTAAAGCACATTACAACGATGATCAGATTCCATCTGACTGGTTGTTTTCTGAGCAGCGGATTGATGAGGTTTTAAAGAAATAATACTTTGATAAGGAGTTGATATTTATTGGAATCGGCGTGGATAGGTTTTCTGGGGGTAATATTGGGCGCAGTCGTGACTTCCGGGGCTACTATTTTTATGAAGTATTTAGAAGATAAGCGAAAGAGGAAAGAGAAGGAACTCGACGAATATGACGCCATGAGGAAAGATGAGATGAGTATTTATAATGATGTCATTAAAGCTTATGGAGAACATTCTTTAATTATAGAAGCGCATCCACCATTCAATTTTAATTTTGATGTTGCAAATTATCAAAAACATATAAGGTCAAAATTCTTTAAAAACATTTACTTGAATCAATTTCATAATTCTAACCCCTTGCTGTAACAAGGTTTTTTAGGCATAGAAAAAGGAGTACCTCCCCAAATCTCGAATAGGTTAGCGACTAAACAAACCAAATGAGACGGAGGTGAACTCCCTATGCCCTATATTCGACATGAGAGTCTTGGACTGTCAACATTAAATCAGACAACTTTTTTAAGGGATGCAGCTTTGTACTGAATTGGGGTCATGTATCCTAAAGTGCCGTGAATGCGATGTTTGTTGAACCAATTTACATAATCATATAGTTCCAACTCTAAATGTTGAAGACTTTGAAAATTCATTTGGTTTACAAATTCCGTTTTCATCACTTTGTAGGTGGCTTCAGCTACGGCATTGTCGTAGGGACAACCTTTCAACCTTAAAGAGTGCCCGATTTGGAATGTCGTAAGAGTCTCATCGATTAATCTATTCTTAAATTCACTTCCACATTCGTATGAAGCCACCCAATGTCGCTCAAGTTGCCTTCTACCGAGGCGAAACCACATTGAACCATTTTTCTTTTGAAATCTGCTGCAAACGTGCATCTTTGCTTTGGCATAGTAGATCCGATCCTAATCGTATTCTCTTTATTCTACTAGCCCTTATTTTTTCTGTTCAACTAATTGTAGACAATCCATACTAACAAGACTCCTAGCCGTCAAGAATTATTGCTCTTGAGAGCAGGAGTCTTAAGTTGATCTTATCTTTTAAATTACTTAAAAATCAAAAGTTTTTTCAACGTCTAATTCAAATCCTGGGACTACCAAGGAACGAATCGTTCCACTTTTCTCATTTGCCAAAATTTCATATTGACCATCTTCATTTAAAGTAAACACCTGTACATACTTTTGAAGAGGATTAACAATCCAATATTCTTGAACTTTATATTTTTGATAAAGATTCAGCTTAAATACTAAATCGTGAGCTTGATTAGATGGGCTAATGATCTCAATGATCAGTTTAGGAACGCCAACATATCGCTGTTCGTCAAACCCAGAAGGATCACAAATAACAGATAAATCAGGAATTACGACTTTCTGATTGTTTTCTTCGTCAGACAGAACAACATCAAATGGGGCTGCTAGTACTTCACATTCTTTGCCCATTAATAAACTACCTAACTGAACACTTAATTTCATGGAAATGCGCTGGTGACTCGTACTAGGAGATGGCGACATGTAAACAACGCCATCGATATATTCTAACAATTTATTTGATGTACTTTTCAATTCTAAATATTCTTTATATGTGATGGGTGATTCATTTGGAATCTTCATTTTATTCACCATCCTTGTAAATATCTCGCTACTTACAGTATATCATTTAACATTCACATGTTGACGTCTATATTCATAGACTTACTAGTCAATAAATGAAAGAACCTTTAAATTGCAGTTCTTTTCGTTTCTTTTCGTAATAATTCTGTAGTTTTTAGCACAATCTTTTTAAGAGCTTCTAAGTTCTCTAGATCTATATTATTACTAGGTAGAAGTATTTTAGCTTCCTTTATCTCTTTTATTTCATTGTCAATGCTATCTATTTTATCTCTCAGATCCTTTATCGACCAAAGCATCTGCTCATATTCATCGTTCAAGGAGATTACAGAATAAATAATCTGATTTAATTGCAATTGATCTGTATTAATTTCTTTAGTCTCATTAAGAATGTTTCTTTGAACTGATAATATTTTTTTGTTATTTTTCGCCTCTCTTATTTGATTATCAAACTTAGCACGTAGTTTTCCATTCCACCTGAAGCCAACTGCAGCAGCCGATCGATTTAACTTTTCACCTACATATTCAAACGCATCTAATTGTGTTTTGCCCTTAGATATATATGATATTACTGTTTGTAAAAGTAATATGTCCTCTTCGGTTTTCCAGGCATCTCTTCTCTTCATCCGGCATCCTCCAAATATACGTTCTTAATCTCATATATATCCTATTGCATATCATTTTATTCTGCTGCCCACTAGTTTGATTAAAATACTTCAAATAGTGAGTTTTGTTTTGGTTTATTTCATTTACTTTCTTTCGTTCCGTACTAAATGATATAGAATATATCTTCCATACCAAATAGAATTATCATCAGAATAGCTGCAAATAATCGGATTTTGACCAGTAAAATTATTAATTTTGATAGTGTCAGGGTATTTACATTTACGGCAAAATGACTAGTACAGTTTCCCAAAATAGTGTAACAGTCGTTTCGTCCATTGTAACAGGTAACCGCAAACCATAGTCTTAATCGTAATTATTATTATTAGTGTATATTATATTCTTATTCGTAATTGTTACCATTTAATCGTAATGGTTACTATTAGCTATCAAGGTTATATACTTTACGATGTAATTTAATCGTTTATTCTATATCCAATAGTAAATTTGTTGTTACCAATAAATACAACTTTACTATCTTTTGCAATAGAAAAGAATGACCAATAAGGTGTCTCCTTATCCTTTTTAAGATAATTTCCCATTGGGTTTTCTTGTGGAATAACAGGCAATCCATACTTTTCTACCGACTCTGATTTATAACGTATAGCCCAACCATTACTAGCGAATCCGTTTAACCAATGTGCATAATCATTTAGGAAAACGTCGGGTTTACCTTTCACTAAGACGAACGCAACCAATTTTCTATCTTCAATTTGATATCTTGTTCCTTCTCCTATAAACATCTTATGATATTGTGAGTTTTTATCTTTAGGATCTACAAATATCAAATTATGAATAGAAGCAGTCCCTTTACCATTATAGAGAGTGAACTCAACACCTCTAAATCTCTCTAAAGTTTCTGGTCTTCCTGACTGTAATGTTGGTGTCATATTCATACTCTCTGCATTACTACCTGTCAATCCAACTTCCCTCAACTCTTCTAACTGTTGATATTCCTTGGCCTTCTTATCCTGTACCTGTTCATATCTCAATAGTATAGCTGCTACTTCAGCTCTCGTTGTCGTCTTACTCGCATTAAACTTGCCATCACTATATCCGTTCATTAATCCAGTTCCGAGCGCTACACTTACTACTCCATAATCCTTATCACTTAATCCGCCTTTATAATACTCAGCTACTGGAACAATTGTACTCATTGTATCTGATACAGCTTGCTTATAATCCTCATCCTTAACCTCTAATCCTGCTACCATCCATCTAACCATTTCCACTCTTGTTATTGCTTGTTGTGGTTTAAATCCATTCTTCACATATGTATTGCTATCTACAAATCCTTTTGCTATTGCTTCACTTACTCCTGACTCACTCCATCTACCTGTTACATCCTTTAACTCTACACTATCATTCACATGATCATTGTTAGATACACGAGCCATTAATACTGCAAATTCTTCTCTTGTTACTGGTGCATTTGGTTTAAATGATCCATCACTATAACCTTTAAAGTAACCTTTAGATACTGCTGATTGAATAGCATTGTTTGCCCAGTGTAATGTTGATACATCTTTAAACTTTGCATCTGCACTTACTAAACTCGCATCATGTACACCAGCTAACAAACTCAATGATAAAACTACTGCTACGATTATCTTACTTTTGTTTTTCATAAATTCTCCTTCTTACTGCGACTATTGATATACATATCGACCAATATTATACATTTGATAAGACTATTTTACTATTATCCAAATAAAAAAGAGAGCAATATTGTATCTTTGCTCTCTTTTTTATTTATATCATTTAATAGACGGATAAATCACGAAGGTTTCAAAATATAATTTATCTGCTCGCTCTTCTTTTTCATCTTCTGGTAAGTTTTCTATATCCTTCGAGTACAATTCAATACTTCTCCACAATCTTAGGCCTAGCTCAGGAAAATCATATTGACACCCTTCGCTATAAAAATTATTAATAGCGTATGGAGAAATTTCATTTAATTTTGGAATTAAGTCTTCCACTTTTGTCTGAAATAAATCGATATTGTACCCTTCTAAGACTGCTGCAATCGTTCTATCGTTTGATATTTCAAGTTCAGTTAAGCTTGAATTCGTATAACTGGTTGTAAGAACCGAAAAAGAATATTCTAAATCGTTTAAAATATGATTAATTTCCGCTTCAGACATACCTAATTTCAGTGGTCCAACAAATTCTCCAGGCTTAATTGTAACTTTATGCATTTTCTAAAAACTCCTTTACTTTGTTCTAATCCCAGGCAACTATACCAAGGTAATCTTCTAACCCTAAAATTGTGAGAAGTAGCTCGTTAAAATATTTGTTGTACAAGTTACCATTCTCTACATCTGGATCTGTAAGTTTTTTGAAATCCAGCACATTTTTCGAAATTAATTCTTCATATTTTCCAGCCTTTAAATAACTAACTTCTTCTGCTCTATAGGCAACTGCTGCAGTAGAGGAACCATGATTAAGGGTTAATCTGTGATCTCTATAAATCATTCTTATTGCAGGGGATTTATTTGGATCTTTGCCTATTTGCTTCAAAGCATCAGCTGAAATTAAGTGATGTCTTTCTCCTCCTAAAGCTTTGAATGTAGAGTCGCCATAAATGCCTACTTCAAAATTATATCTTTGATGAGAACGTTTCGTTCCTGCCTCGAAAGTTTCGCTTGAATTACTAGCTTTCCAAACAGTACCGTTTTCTGTAACTGTGATTTGATAAATAAAATAATCAGTTGTTTTATCCATCGATTGAGCCCATACGTTAAATACTCCCGAACCCACCTGCGTTTTTGTTACTAATGGGCCAGCTGCAGCCATTGGCCAATTATTATATGAAGAGTTATGATATCTCTTTTGAGATAGACTAACTGTATCTAATTTGCTTGTTCCTACCTTAGTAAAATTTACCACAAATCCTGATCTTTGTGCTTGATAAGTGATGAACCATGCGGTGACACTTTTAGGTTCTCCAGTTATCTCGTCCATTTCAGAAAGTGTAACAACATCAATGTTTTCTGTATTAATTGTAGGCTGCTCATAAACCATACCATATTTCTCTATGGTTTTATTCACTCTCTCTTCTCCGTATTTTGCAAGTATTTCATCAAATCCATCAGGATAAGTTCTTGTATTAAAAATTGAAAGTTTTAGAGCTTGAGCTTGTTGAGAGTAATTCATATCATCTAATTTCAATAGATCAGCTCTATTGTTTTCTTCAAGAAATTGAATTAATTCAGGATTATCTTTAATATCATCATAATGCATCATCTCTATAACTGAATCGCTCTCTGGATTCTCACTAATCAACTCAATTTCCGAAGCTGCCTCTGTATTGGATACAAGTAAAAACATTGATAGTACGAAAATACCGAAAAACGTACTCAAATTACGTAACACGACTTTTTTCATTTAATTATCCCCTAGTATGTCTCTGATGTGTATTTGTCGTTAAATTGTCTTGTGTGATATGTACCTAATTTCTCTCCTTTAATCTAAAATTTAAGCCAATTTAAGCCAACTTTAAGATAATACCATAATATTCTTATTTTATTAAGAAATATTTTCTTTAATTGGTTTATAAAAATTAAACTTAATAATAATATGTAAATAGTGATATAATATTATTACCATATTATTATTGGTATTTTTCTTAAACGAGCGAGCTAACATAAAAAACTCCACCTTATTAGGTAGAGTCATTGTTCATTATTTTCTTTCTATCCCATCTTGCTATATTAATATCAGTAGCTTCCTTATACTTATCCATAAATTGTTCTGTATTCCTCACACTCTTCAATAAACGATGTTTAAACTTATAGTTGCTATATTTAGATCCTCTAACATACTCAGAATACAACACATACTTTCTATTCATCTGCCTAATATGTTTAAACACTGCATCACCATCTAATCCAGTCTTACCTGCTATATCTTCAATAGTAAGTTTATTATCCTTCAGCAGCAATTTGTGTATCATAAAATGTTTAATATTCAATCCTATATCTAGATAATATTGAAATAGCTCACTATTAAATGTGCCAATCTTATTGTCATCAGATATAGATAACAACTGTATCTCTAACACCTGTTTATCAGGTATCTGCTTCTCTGAAAGAAATCTATCCCATCGACTAACATTATGTACTTTGATTAGCTTGTACTTAATTAAAAGATTCATAGCGTTATATATATCATACTTTGTATATCCAGTCTCATTTGAAATCATGAATGTCGAAGAAGGGAGTAAAAAATCTGCTTGCTCTTTTCATTGTAGTAAAGATCAGTATTGAGATTCTCGTTAGAATTCCTGTAAAACGAAAAATTTGGAGTTTGAATAAAAAAGAGCGCCT
>NZ_WTWX01000071.1 GCF_009870785.1 Paenibacillus sp. An7 | reverse complement strand
AAAAGGGCATAGGAAAACAGAGGTATTCGTTGAATACCCATAACATTCCATATATGCACGTCTCCACTTCGCCTTAGTGATTTTCACTCCCATGTCTCAACGGGTCATACGCCCTTTCATTCCTTCGTCACATCTAACTAAGGGGTGGAGGTCGGTCTTTCTAACGGAACGGGTCCGAGCCCTTTTGTTTAATGTCTCCCGATACTCCGTGCTATGTTATCCTGCGAATGCATGAACCGGCGAGGATCAATTAGCTTTATGCTGCTTGTAGGAAAATTCTAGTCGAGTCGTAAGTTTTGCCGCTTTTAGCAAGACAGACAAGCATACGTGCAACTTTCCCAATCAATTTCATAATCGACTTCATCTTCTTTACCTTCTTTTCCTTCACGTTGTAGTGGTGCAGAGCCCGAAATTCCGAGTTGGTCATCACCATACACATGGTCACGAGATAGAGGAAATGGCGCAGACGTGGGCGACCACGTTTGCTAAGCACCATTTTTCCTCGCCACTTCCCAGAACTTGCTTCAGCTAGGTTTAATCCGGCATGGCGTAGTAGAGCATTTCCGTGTGCATAAGCGCTTAGATCGCCAGCCTCGCCAAGAATGCCTGCTAAGCTTGTTGCATTGACGCCTGGGATTTCAAGCAGTTTTTGAGCATAGGGAATACGCCCCAGTATCATGTGGACTTCCTGCTCAATCTGTTCAAGTTGACGCTGAGCTAAGTCATACTCTTCTAAGAGTTGCTCTAGATGAAGTTTGTAGGCGTGAAGAGCGTGCGTGGCACCCACACTGCATTTCGCAAGTGTAATAAGTTGCTCTGCACGTTTGACGCCAGCATGACGTTTCACGTATTGCTTCCAGCCAGCCAGAACTTGTTCAGTGGATAACCGGCTAATTTCCTTCGGTAATGGGAAGAGCCGGAGCGT
>NZ_WTWX01000057.1 GCF_009870785.1 Paenibacillus sp. An7 | reverse complement strand
ATGCGAACTCTTTACCACGGTGGGCAGTAGCTGTCTGGAAGGTTTGGGCAGGGTAATGTGCAGCAACTACACCAATAGCAATTTCCATAGTGTACAGACTTGTTTTTCGCTCGATACATGTAGCGACACAAGCCTTGCTTTTTCCTCGGCTGGAGACACGACTGTATCTAGTTCACAGTGCCCGAAGCTTTCTCGGGAACGAATCTCTTTCGGTCGTTGTTTGATAGAAGTGCCTACGCGGAAGCGACCTCGTCTTTCTTGGGGTTTTTGTCTCTTTCCTTTGTGTCTTAACTGCTGAACGGTGTTACGAATCATACGTCCTTCATAAAGCCAGCGATAGATCGTTTTGAACGAAACCATGGGCTCTCCTTTCAGTCTATAACGCATAGAGATTTGCTCAGAAGACCAGGTTTCGTGAAGTCGCTGCTCAATTTCTTTTCCGATTGTCTCCGTCCACTTTCCTCTAGGTTTCTGAGCTTGGCGAAGATACTTATAACGATGCTCTGATGCTGCCGCTTGATAACCATTTAGGCTTTGATTTTTCCTCAGTTCCCGGCTGATGGTGGAATGATGACGATCCAATTAACGAGCAATGGCTCGGGCGGACAGCCCCAGTTGATGTAATACTTCTAGTTTACTGCGTTCAATTATGCTAAGATGTGTGTAGCTCATGGCGGATTCTCCTTGTAGGTGTTGTGTGGTAACTCCATTCTACACGAATCCGGCCATGGGCCATTTTTTATTTTGAACTAGGTGTCGCACTTCATATTACAATCTGTCTTGTATTAAGCTTAGTATAGTAATTAATATAGCTGCAAGTGGCCTTATGACTTAATGCTTCTCTGATTGAATCTTAACACGGTCAGAGCTGTGAACTATTGTGCAGAGTGCCTCGAAAGCCAATACAATAGAAGTTTGACTGTTTTGTTATCTATTCTTACTTTTGGCCATAGAAGGGATTGGGGAGAAGGGTGACAGGATATATAATATGTGTTAAAACGTTATGATTATTGTGTTCTACATTTAGTAAGGTGAAGAGAAACTACAGTTAGAATGAAATAATAATATAAAGATTCACAGATGATAGAAACACACTAATACTGGAATATGTTAAGTGATCGTTCAAAACATAAATATTAGCAAGTAGTTAAAGGAAACAATGAATACATATCAAGGAGATACAGTTCTTATTTTGATTCATCTTGGAAGTATTGGCATTTAACACTGTCTACTTTGCATTTAAAACAGTTAGATTTGATTGATTAAGTTTGTTAAAATCTCAAATCAGAAGGAGCTAGCTCGATAGGGAAAGTAGACACTCGAAAAAAGTCTCGTTTTATTATCAGCTAACGACAAAGGACTTGGTGGGGATATCTTTGTGGGTAAAAAAGAATAAGTTATTCAACCATTTGCGGAGAAGTTTAAGTTAAAAGAAAATCAATGGCACATCGAGGGGACGAAGAGTTATCTAGCTGGAGCAGACAAGGGGACTGTGAAGCTGCAGAATAGAATTATCTTATAAGTCAGGTACTAGTAAAACAAGTGGTTTTCCTGTCTATTAAAGGAGACATCTTAGTGGTCAAATTACAAATACATTGAAAAACTGAGGAAGTTACACAGTATTAAAAGGTTATTAGCTATAGCAGGAAGTACAGATCCAGTTAATACAGTTGGCGGTCAACGGCCTAAGCTGAAAAGCAGCTCTAGATTCTAGATCAAGAGGTCAGATAAAACATAAGGCTACTATATGACTCATGTATTTTAGTTAACCTTTGGATGTGGGGACGCTCAGAGGGAAGCAGGCTACTTTGTTAAACAAGAAAGAGTAAGGCGTTTGAAGCCAAATTTGTCAATTAAGTCTGTAATCCGAAAGAAGCTAATCATCAAGTTATATCAACCGTAGTGAATCATATCTGACTCAAACGTAAATTTCTTACTACTGCCCTGGGAGAGGGTTACGAGAATCACCAATACCCCATAATGAGATTAAAACTTGGCATGCCTCTAGATATAGTAATGGGGACCCCTTATATTAGACACTGTCATGCAGAGAAATCAAAAAAAGTGGATTAGAAATAGTGCTCTATTTGAATTAGGACTTGTAATACATGTCTCAGGAATACAACATAAGATTAAAGAAATTTTAAAGGAAATCACTCTCACCGAGCAACCTGCCTGAATAATACATATGTATTGAAGAGGATGTTCAAACATTATAGATGACAAGTCTGCCGTGGTTGTGAATTTATATATGTACCATAAATCAGCAGGATTAAATCCTAAGTGCACCTGAAGAGTTTTCTTAATAGATAAGCAGTAGTTATACGGGTAATTAAAAAGTTAAAAATTAAATTCGAACGTAATAGCTTCATTAACTTAAAGAAAGGTTATAAAAACAAACCTAAGAATTTCCTCGAAAATAAAAAACTAAATTAACGCAAGTCATAGAATCAGTTTGTATTCTGCAATGAGAAAGCTATTAATTTTATTACAATCATATTAGCTTATATTAAGAGAGTGGATTTGGAATTCTGTATCTTGTGTATCTGTATAAGTAATTTGGTGTCGCGTTACGGAGTTTGAGAGTACGCAGCTATGTTCATTAATTATGTTATCTAAACATTGATTATAGGATCGACTATAAATCATTACTAAAGATTTCTACACATCTTGCCTACATTTCTTCATAAGAAAGGGTGTTAATATGTAGAAGATCGAAAATAGAGAGCATATAAGTAATTATTTCTATATTTTTTTGCACGAGGGAGTTAATTCTGAGAAGATCCTTTACATTGAGTAAATAATAGATTTAAATAACAACATTAAAATCTAATAATTTTGAATAAAAGACTTGCATAATTTTTATCAGCATGGTATATTCTAATTCCGGCCAAGAAGTTAGCCAGTAAGCACCACGCTGA
>NZ_WTWX01000010.1:53604-148588 GCF_009870785.1 Paenibacillus sp. An7 | reverse complement strand
TTCATTAAAGATAATCTTACTCATGAAAAATACTCCGTTCTAAAAATTGTAATGTCAGTATAACGGGACTTTTCTATAAAGAAAATAGAAAAACCCTGAATGGAGTCACTTTTTTTAAAGTGTCTACCATTCGGGGTTCAGTTCAAACGTCTGCAAGAATGCTTCTTTTTATTTTATATCCTTATCGTAGAGCCCCGAACCATCCCTGAACCAGTTAAATAAATGGGTGAAGAGCACTTTAAGAACGGCATAACCAGGTACGGCCAGCAAGATCCCAACCACTCCAAACAAATTCCCCGCTGTCAGAATGACAAAAATAATGGTAATGGGATGCACTTTAAGCGATTTTCCCATAATCTGCGGAGATATGAATTTCCCTTCGATCAGCTGAACAATCGTCCAAACTGCGATCATTTTCAGCAGCATTACCGGTGACGTAAAGGCGGCAACGAGAAGCGCAGGTGTGATCGCGATTGCCGGTCCCAGATAAGGAACAACACTCGTAAAGGCAGCAATCACAGCAAGGATCAGCGCATAATCAAGACCGATAATGACATAGCCAATATACAGCAGAACACCAATACAGAAGCTTACGATAATCTGTCCGCGAATATACGAGCTAATCTGATGATTGGATTCGGCAAGAATTCGAGTTGTCCCTGGCCGCATCTTTGTTGGCAGGAAGGACAACAGATAATTAGGCAGTTTTTTGCCGTCTTTTAATAAATAGAAAAGAATGAACGGCACCGTGACAATGGTAAGCACGGTCTCTGTTAGGATTCCTAAGAAACCGCCAATTCCTGAAAAAGTCGTATCCAAAATAGTGCTCGCCTGTTTAGATAAGTCCTGAATCATCGTATCCAGATCGAAATTAACCGCGGATTGAATCTGTGTCAGATACTGACTTCCAATAAACTGTTCAAACTGAAAGGCTACATTCTCATAATATCTTGGAAAATTAAGGATTAAGTCCTCAATCTGTTGCCGTACAACGGGAACGACCGCAAGGATCACAATCGTAATAATAGCTGCAATTAGAAGATATAAGATCAGAATCGAATATATCCTTTTTAAACCTCGGCGTTCTAATATGTCCACCAGCGGATTCAGTAAATAATACACTACACCAGTTAATAAAATGGGTATCACAATGGTCCTAAGCAAAACTTCTAAAGGCCGAAAAACGAATGAAACTTTGGTAAAGACCATAATATTGAGACCAATCAATAAGATGATCAACAAAAAAAGAACAAATTTATTATTGAGAAATAAACGCTTAAATCTGTCTGGCCAAACTCTCTCTTGTTCCATATATGCATCCCTTTCTTACGATCCAATAGCTCCTATATATATATTAATGAAAAAAGCCCAATTTTCATACGTTTTTCTAAGATGATCGTTTCCAAAATCAAAAGTTATATAAAAACTGATTGTGTTATATATATGTTATATATTAGTTATTCAATGTAAATATACTATTTTGTGTGCTTAACCATCCTAATATCTATTCAATTTCGCTCATTTATTGCATCCCATATATTATATATGTAATAAAGTGCAAATAATAATACAAATAATGTGTGCACAAAATAAAATTTAAAGAATCTTATGTTAGATATATTGACAAAGTGTAATTTTCCCTCTACAATACGGTCAAAGCCTTACAAACAAACTTTACCATTTGTGAGAATAGAAGGTTATTGTCCTCGTTCTCATATTGCAGTCAGCAGCGTGATGCAAGTCATTTTATACAAACAAGGAGTGGTTCAAGATGGAGGTCATCGGAATAAACAGTGTTTGGGTCATGCTGGGAGCCATTTTGGTATTATTCATGCAAGGCGGATTCATTCTTCTTGAAGCAGGTTCAACTCGAATGAAGAACGCCGGTCACGTTGCAGGCAAGACGATTTTCACAGTCGGGATCGTATCCATCGTATTTTGGGCAGTGGGTTATGCGCTGATCTTTGGCGGTCAAGGGAATGCACTCATTGGTTGGGGCGATTACTTCGCTTTTAATGTCACAGGCTCTTCTGCAGATGACATCATAGCCCCAAGCGTTATGTTCATCTTTCAACTTGCTTTTGCTGCCGTATCCATGTCCATTGCATGGGGCGGTTTTGCCGAAAGAGCGAAATTATCCGCGTATCTCATCTTCGCTGTTCTCTTCTCCGTACTTGTATATCCTGTTATTGCTCACTGGATTTGGGGCGGCGGCTGGCTCTCTGAACATGGAGACCAAGACTTTGCTGGTTCCACAGTAGTTCATTTAACAGGGGCTTGTGCAGCTTTAGCAGCAACCATCCTGTTAAAACCACGTATCGGTAAATACAATAAAGATGGTAAACCAAGCCATATGCCAGGTCATAACCAAGTCTTTACGACACTCGGCGTGATGATTCTATGGGTAGGCTGGTTCGGATTTAATGCAGGCAGTACACTAACCGTGGAAGATGGAAGTTTCTTCGGATTTGTTGCCATCAATACACAGCTTGGTGCTGCAGCAGGTGCCGTTGCTGCTCTCCTCGTTGCTTGGGCCTTTATGGGAAAAGCTGATGTAGGCATGATGTTAAATGGCGCGCTTGCTGGACTCGTTGCCATCACCGCATCTTGTGCTTATGTAGATTCCTGGGCTGCCATTGTGATCGGCCTGATTGCCGGTATCCTCGTCTTCTTCAGCATCCGCTTCTTCGAGAAAATGAGAATTGATGATCCCATCGCAGCCTTGTCTGCTCACGGTACTGCGGGAATTTGGGGTACACTGTCCACTGGTTTCTTCGCTACCCCTGAACTGGTCGAAAAACTTGCGGTAGGTAATCCGGGTCTATTCTATGGCGGCGGCTTCGGACAGTTGGGAGTTCAGGCACTAGGTGTTGTTACATGCGCAATCTACGCCTTCGCAGTATCCTTCGCAATTCTATGGGTCATGAAGAAAACGATCGGTATCCGCGTATCTGAAGAAGAAGAACTCGTTGGTCTTGATATGAGTGAACACGGAACCTATGGATACCCAGAGCAGCTCTCCGCAGAGATCAAAAAATCAAACCTCCCCCTCTAATTCATTCTCCTCCGTACCGGCTGAATGGTTTCCCAAACCATTCAGCCGGTTTTGCGTTGCCGCATACTTTGAACTCGGCCCTTTGAAAGTCAGGCTTCGACATCGGGGGATCAAGGTGATTCCTAGATCTCTGCGACTTTTGGCTTTGGCTGGACCATTGCTTCTTCGAACCCACTTATGTCCAAACAAAACAAGTGGAGCAGGGAGCTTGGAAACACCGCACTCCCCTTACTCCAACGCGACTAAAACCAGGCCGATTTCAAACGTATGCTATAATAGAAGAAGAACTCACGGCGAACACCCAACTAAATCAGGGTCTTTTTTTATTTCAAGGTCTTCGGAAAGGAAGTTTTATCTATGTTTCAAGTAGGCGATTATATTTTCTATCCCATGTACGGTGCAGGTCATATTGAGGCTATGGAAGAGAAGGAATTTCTCGGGGAGAAAAAATGGTATTACCAGGTGACCATTGAGCATCCGGTCATGGAAGTCTCATTTCCGATCCATAATGCTGAATCGCTCGGCATTCGGAGTATTGCGGATGAGGAAATGCTGGAAAGCGCACGATCCGTACTTTTGGAACAATGTTCAGAACTCCCCTCCAATCCTACGGCAAGACAGCAAAATCTGCTGAATAAACTAAAAACAGGTGAACTTACTATGGAGCTGCAAGTCATCCGTGATTTGAGTCACTTGAGTTCAAAAAAGACACTTGGCTGGACTGACAAAAACATGCTGAACAATGCACGTAAACTTGTCATCAGCGAACTCATAACCGCTCGAAATATTTCGCCTGAAGAAGCAGTTCTTCTACTCGATAACACCCTTCATGCGGTACACTAATTATTCCTAAAATAAAAAGATGTAAATAACCCGGTCGCTTTTTTTCTGCGTACCGGGTCTCTTTTTGTTCTCTACTTTAGCGATCCGCAGGATAGACAAGCCCGATCTGTCTGCGAACCGTGTCCATGATCGCCATGGTTACACTGGAATGATGATGTGAATTCACAGGTGATTCGAGCTCTCCGCTTTGTACAAGACGGATAAACTCCGCTGCCTCGTACTTCATAGCAGGTTCATTTGACACTTCCGAGATCGTCTCTGTTTCACCCTGTCGATAATGTATTTGCACTTTTCCAGGGGTACTAATGTGGTCAATAACCATGCTTCCCGCTTCCCCCTGAATTTCGGATGGCAGATAAGAGTTCGTTATTTTGGAGTACGTAATAACTCCTTCCATTTCCTTGTACTGCAACACGATACTTCCCTCACCATCTACACCCGAATCAAGCATCACACTGGTTGCTTTGATATTCTCAGGCTGGCCAAACAGGACAACCATCGGGTAGATGCAGTACACTCCAATATCCATCAGGGACCCGTTAGAGAATTCGGGCTTAAAAGCATTAAGAACCTTACCTTCTTTATACGCATCATAGCGAGAGGAATACTGACAATAGTTCACATTAAATTTACGAACGATGCCCAGCTTAGGCAGCTCCTCTTGGATTCTTGCAAAACCCGGAAGAAGTGTTGATTTCATCGCTTCCATTAGCACAACCTGATTCGTTGCAGCTGCATCCAGCATATCTTGAAGCTGTTTACTGTTAGAAGCAATCGGTTTTTCACACAAAACATGCTTCCCATGATTCATCATGAGGATCGCTTGCTCACTATGTAATGAATTCGGGCTGGCGATGTACACCGCATCGAGCTCTTCACTCGCAGCCATATGTTCTAAATTCGTATAGATAAATTCCGCACCGTGTTTTTCAGCAAATTCTTTAGCACGTTTCTCCGTCCGTGAATAAACAGCTGTAAGCTTAAAATCGGTGAGCGTGCTTGCCGCCTCCAGAAAACGGTCTGTAATTGTGTTTGTTCCAATAATACCGAAGCGTACCACGTTACCCCTCCTCTTCGTCACTTTTCTTTTTTGTCATTGTATCATAAATAGGAGGAGGAGATTTTGCTAGTTCCTTATGCATCTTTATATCTAGGAATCTAGATAATTATAAAGAAAAAAACTCCTTTCTTATAGATTTTTTTTGAGTTCATCACAAAACTGCTGAATGACCTCTTCATTCCGTCTGTAATATGTCCACTGACCAACACGTTCTGACAAGAGCAGGCCGGCCTTTTGCATTGATAATAAATAATTCGAAATAACGGATTGTGCAAGTCCTGCCTTCGCTTGAATATCTCCTACACATACTCCTTTTGTCCGATCTCCATTAGGAGGAGCATGGTACCGATCACCGAAATGTTCTTCGGGTTTTTTGAGCCATTCAAGAATATCCCGCCTTGTCTCATTCGACAACACTTTATGAATCATTATAGGTTCCATAAGCTTCATTATATATGCTCCTATCTATTTGTAAATAAATATACCGCCTTTATCCTTGAAATAAAGGCGGTATCGATAACCAATCTATCTTTCATCCAGTATGCGCTACTCTACACTTAACATTAGGCTTCCGTAAGCAGTGAGTACAAACAGAAATCCAAGAATCAGTAACATTACAGGGCTTGCTTTTTTGTTCGTAAATGAGATTATCATCCCAGCAAGGATTAACAGAGCTCCCCCTGCAAGAGCAGCCGACGGGATCGTAACTCCCCAGTTCAGCGGTAAACTAGCTTCAGGATGAAGCATCATGAAAACTGCCGACGGGTCATTATACTCCAGTGTTTCAGCTACCGTGTGAGCTGGCGCTTCCTGTGACATTAAGGCTGTGAAGAGGAGCACACATAAAATAAGAATGGTTTCTGCTTTGAGCCAAGGAATTACGGCAAACCCTTGATCGCGTTTCGTTTTACTCCGAATTAAAAATCCATTACACAATCCGCAAATAATGATAGGAACAAACAGTAAATGTTTCATTAACAATGCCTGCCCATACGGCAGAATCCAGGAGTTTACATATTCAGGTACCGTGTAGCTCATCGTAAGCAGTCCCGATCCCAAGATAAGCACGACACAAGCGATCGATACTGGGGTGAACCATTTCAGAAAACGATCCCAGTTCCGCGCTTCTGCTGTAAACCACGCAATAGCAAAAAGCACTCCTGCCCATACAGCCATAGAAAGCATATGAACCGTCTGAATGACAGCTCCCTTAAACCCTCCAATAGCACCTAAGTGGCTGGAATAGCCGAATGTTGCAATGATACACAGAACAACCAGCAAGGATGGATAGAGAATCTTTTTGTTGTGAAGGGCATCTTTTATCAGCAAAAAGGTAAGGAGTAATAATAAACAGAGTCCAAATACCAGGAGATATGCTTTCCCCTCTTTAAAAGAGAATAGGACGGTGGACAGCGCTTTTCCATATCCAATTCCTGAACCAAAACGAATAATAATCTGGAGCAGCGGTGCAAAGGATAAAACCATCGTCCCCACGATACTCCAGATCACCGCCTGACGCGGGATACGGAGCACAGGTCTTGCATTACCCGGAACAAGATGAACAATCAAACTTCCCATAAGAAACGCATAACAGATGTATAGCAGACCTTCGCTAAGAAAGCCCATTTTTATTTTTTCCCTTTACGTCTTACGGCTACATAGACACCTGCAATAACAACAACGACGATGAGCGCAATCCAAATTCCTGCATTTCCTGTATTGCCAGCTTCTGTTTCTTGTACATCGTCTGCTGCAGGTGCTGCCGTATTAACTTGTTCATCTACTGTATCTTCGCTTGTTACAGGTGTATCCGTGTTTGTATTTTCATCCTCTACAGCAGTATTGTCCGGCTGTTCCGGCTCTACTGGTGCATCTACGGTAAATGCGTATTCGTTATTAATGGTATGACCATCTTCCCCGACAATCGTCCAGTCTACCTTATAAGCTCCATTCGGCAATGGTTCATTTAACTTAGCTGTCAGCGTGTTTTCTTTGACCTCGATATTCGCCAGGTCCATAACGTTGCCTTCTTCATTTACTACTTTAATCTCACTAAGCGGCTCAATTGGTGTTTCAAACGTAAGGACTAATTCATCCAGCGTAGAAGTCACCGTATCTCCATTTCCAGGGACCGCACTTTCTAGACCCGTATGTGCAAAAGCAGCGCCTGGCAGCAGCACTAAAAACAGAACCAGCGTAAGAATTCCTTTTTTCATCATTTTCATTATCGATCCTTTCTCTTCGAGTAGTTTTATGTAACACTCCCTTACGACTCAGCATAACCCATCCTTTCGGAGCAAAAGAATAGCCCAGACGGGTCATACTTTTCCTAAAAAGCAGGAGAAACGGGATGAATTATGAACAAAAAGCAACTTTCACGAGCAAAATAAGCTCGATATTGTTGGTAACATCACTGCACGTTCTAAAATAGTCCACTACAAAAGGCTAAATCAAAAAGAAGAAAGGATCAATAATCCCCTCTTCTTTAATGAGATTTGAATAGTCCTATTTCCGCGAACGTGATCTGACCATGAGTATATAAAGGGCAATGGCAAGAAGTTCAGCAGATGCAATTACAATCCCCATCGGTACTGCCGTATCTTCTCCGCCAATTCCGACGAGAGGGGCTACCAGTCCTCCAAATAGGAACATAAGAACACCAAGTAAAGCCGATGCACTGCCCGCAGAATTCTTCTGATTCTGCATCGCAAGTCCAAATGTTGCGGTATTTACAATACCAACACAAGAAACCACCAGGAAAAGAGGAATCAAAATACCAACCAACGGAGCATCTGCTAAGATGGCAAGAAGCAGGCTGATTCCGCCGATCCCGGCAAGGGACAAGCCTACAATCAGCAGTCTTGATTCTCCCACACGTCCTGCAAGTCTTCCCGCAATCTGACTCGCAATAATGATACCCGCTCCATTCATAGCAAAGATCAAACTATAGGTTTGAGGGCTGACTTCGTAGATTTTTTGAAGAACAAAGGGTGAACCTGATATATAGGCAAACATAGCAGCTCCTACAAATCCTTGGCAAAGAGCATAGCCCATGAATACCCGATCTTTCATAATCGTACCGAAAGCACGGAACGTCTGTTGCAGTCCGCCTTGGGTACGCTGATTTTTCGATAAGGACTCAGGAAGGCCAAGGATAACTCCAATCAGGGATAATACCCCGATGATGGTGAGGACGACGAATACACCTCGCCAAGAAGTCACCGTGAGCAGCTGACCACCTGCAATTGGTGCAAGGATGGGCGCTGCTCCATTGATGAGCATAAGTAAGGAAAAGAATTTCGTGAGCTCTGTGCCCGAATACAAATCACGAACCACGGCTCTTGAGATAACAATTCCCGCTGCACCAGCAGCTCCTTGAATAAAACGCATGACGACAAACATTTCTATAGATGGGGCAATAAAACATAAAATCGAGGAAAGTGTAAATACACCAAGACCGATAAGCAGCGGTCCACGTCGTCCTCTCGCATCGCTGATAGGTCCCGCTACTAACTGACCAAGAGCAAGTCCCAGCATACAAGCAGTAAGACTAAGCTGAGCATATGATGCGGTCGTGTTTAAATCGTCTGCCAGAATGGTAAGTGCAGGCAGATACATATCAAGTGAGAATGGGCCGAAAGCTGACAGTGTTCCGAGTATAAACGCCAGCCAAAGCCGCTTTGCACGATCCGGTGCTTCCTGGATCGCCTGAGCTTGGGTCATGAATGTTCTCTCCTTTTTTAGATAGAAATAGTAGAGCTCGTGTGTACAAAAATAGCTCTTTATGTAATGTTTTTCATAAATCCCTTGTTCATTTTACAATAAATCTGACAGTTTACAACCATCAAGACTTCTAAGTAAGAACATAGCCATAGCGATGGCGTAATAACTTCACTCTCTAAGTTATTCTACTCATTAACGTTTAATTGGATAAATCATTAAGATCATAGTTGATTTTGTCCCATTAATTATTCACCCCATGAGATAACATATTCAGAATAATGTAAATCATAGGGCTACTAAAAAAGACATCCCTCATAAAAAAAGAGGGAATGTCTTTTTCAAATCACTTACTTATTCTTCGGTAAATGTTAGTTCAATATGAATGACTTCTGATCTGCTTGCTAGGCGAATAGGCGGTCCCCATGAACCAAAACCAGAGGAAACAATAACATGCATTTTTTCTTTCAGCATATAGCCCCAGTCCAGTTCAAAAAGCCGTTTTGTAATAAGATGATTGGGTGCAAACTGTCCCCTGTGCGTATGTCCGCATAGCAGTAGATCAGCACCCGCTTCCTGAGCTTTATCAAACGCATATGGCTGATGATCCAGCAAAACAATCGGTTTTGTATGATCCAGCGGCGTAAGCAGATCTGATACAGATAAACGTCCTTCTGAATCCATACGTTCTGCAGTCAGATCTTTACGTCCCGCTATGTAGATAGCTCCGCCTGCTGCGCTGACGACCTCGTCCCGAAGGACAGGAATTCCAATCTCGCTCATTTCTCTCACATAACGATCAATATGCCCTCCGTAATATTCATGGTTACCGAGCACTGCAAAAACACCGTATCTGGCAGATAATTTCTTCATCTCATATGACATCTTATTTCGCAAAAAAGGTTCAATTGAATCATCAAGCACATCCCCTACCAATAAGGTCAGATCAGGGTTTAATCCATTAAGGAGTCCGGTCAGCCTTCTCAGATATCGATTGCCCACAATGTTCCCAAGATGGATATCAGAAGCTACTGCAATGGTGTACTTTCTAGGCGCACCTGGTTCTGGCTTCTTTGCTACCGTCACTTCATATTTTCTTACAATAGGACTCCAAGCATTATAAGACCCGCGCAGCAGGAAAATGACTAGAAGAGCTACCGTTGCCCAGCCAAGTATCGGAATATAAGCCTTGGAATCCGCACCCCCAAGATGACATATCCATCCGATCAGATCCATCACCGGAAGTACAAGTATGAAGAACTCGAGCAGTGCAAAATAGTACGAACCGATCACTTTTATGAAGCGCCCTATAGGACCAAGCCACTTGATCCGTCCGATTGCATATCCAAGTGAGACCACAGTCAGAGAGATCCCTAATATAAAAATAGAGATATCAGAAACATAAAAAGAAAGAAACAAGTACATATTCCAGCCGATATACAGCTGCAGTCCAATAAACATAAGGAGTACAAGTAACGTATTCACTATCATTCGAAAGGGAAACTTCATTGGTTCCTGTCTCGCTCCTTTATTATGCAAAATTGATTACACTTCATTTTATTATACAACTGGACTGAATTCCAACCTCAGCTATTCTCTCCTAGATATTACACCTGCTAAGTATGAAGCGTATCTTTCCTTCAAGAGATATCTTACCCCTATATCATGAGTCCTGTTGACAAATCTCCAAGGTTGTAACTATAATGGTTACAGGTTGAAAAAACGTTTTTTACATAACTACATGGGAGGAATTAAAATGAAAATTGCAATTATTGGTGCTAGCGGTAAAGCAGGAAAACTCATTATGGACGAAGCAAGAAAACGCGGCCATGAAGTCACAGCGATTGTAAGAAATGCATCTAAGGTTAGCGGAGTTCCTGCCACCCAGAAAGATATCTTCGAACTAATGACGGAAGATCTAGATAAATATGATGTTGTTGTGAATGCCTTTGGTGCGGCGCCAGGTGAAGAACATAAACATGTTGAAGCAGGCAAAACACTCATTAAGGCACTAAGCGGTGTAGAAGGCACTCGGCTGATCGTAGTCGGCGGTGCAGGAAGCTTGTACGTTGATGAAGCGAAAACGACCAAACTGATCGACACACCAGAATTCCCTGACCTCTATAAACCAACCGCAAGCAGTCAAGGTAAAAACCTGGAGGATCTGAAAGCTTCTACAGACCTAAAATGGACTTTCGTAAGCCCAGCGGCGACATTCGATGCAGAAGGGGCACGCAGTGGTTCATATCAAAAAGGAAAAGATACTCTAATTGTGAACTCCAAAGGGGACAGCTACATCAGTTACGCGGACTATGCAATTGCGATTGTGGATGAAATTGAAAACCCAGCACATATCGGTGAACGTTTCACTGTCGTTGGCGAACAAATATAATCTCCTTGTTTTTTCAGATTTCAGATCCTCTGGGCCGCCACCCGGAGGGTCTTTTTGTTTACAACTGTTCACTCAGGGTACAATAGATTACACTATAAAAGACGTATATACCTATTAATAGAAGAATTACTCTGCTATGAGCAGAAGAATAAAGGAGTTAACGTAAAGATGGTTACTAGCCGATTTGCTGTTGGCATTCATATTTTGTCACTGCTTGAGATCAACAAAGATACCGTCAACACCTCAGACTTTCTCGCGGGCAGCGTGGGTACCAATCCCGTGGTCATTCGCCGAATTACAGGTATGCTGAGCAAAGCAGGACTTGTTGATGTGAAACCGGGCGTTGCAGGGGCGAAGCTTAAAAAAGAGGCAGCAGACATCACTCTACTCGACGTGTACCGGGCGGTAAATGCGGTGGAAGAAGATGCCCTATTTTCTGTACATGATTCTCCGAATCCTGCCTGTGTGGTAGGGCGTAATATTCAGAATGCGATCTCCCCTATCTTTATTTCTGCTCAAAAAGCAATGGAAGATCAGCTTGCGAATGTCTCCATCGCTGATGTAATCTATGACCTCTCCCAAAAAGAAAAAGAATCTCTGGACTGAACGGTTATTCCGTCTTTTCAGAGATTCCTTTAGATATATTTTCACGACCAAATATATTCGTTTTTAAAATCGTGTTTATTTACTTGATCATTCACGTCATTAAATTGGATAAAGAAATCAGTTCGATCCTTCTTCGTATACTCTAAGGGGAATGCATCTAGTAATAAACTTGAATACTCCATAAGATATAGAATATCACTCTCTCTTCCTTTTCCCATTATATAATTGACAATTATATTGGATATCTTATCTTCACCTTGGTACTGTATTTCATACAAAACATAGGTGTCTGTGAGTCGATATGAAAAATAAGAATAAAATTGATCCAAATGAACTCCCGCTTGTTTAAAGTGATCGTTTGCTTGCAGCAATACAGAGACATCAGCCTCTGTTTGCTCACTTTCGTTAAATTCCCTCAGTAGCTCACTCGTACGTACAAGTTCTGTACGAAACTGATCGTACACCTCGCTTTCCTTCACCCCATCCGAGATGAGAGACTTCCCATCCACCAGCAAAAATCCGTACCATCCCCCCACTACTAGAGCACAAATTAAAGTGATAATGGCTATACCTATGTGTTTGGCAAAGAAGCTCCTCACTTACGTATCACCCTGCCCTTTCTCCAGTTGTGCCGAAATGCGATTCAAAAGATGAATAATTTCCTGTTTCTGCTCTTCAGGAAAATCTTGATAATTTGTATCACTCGGCAGGTCAGGAATTTGCTCCTCCAGTTCGTGAATAACCATACGCGTTTTCTTCAATTCCCTGCGGTCGCCTGTCCCTTCAAGTATTTTCGAGGAATGTGATAAAAGTTCTGCTCCGAGATCCTTAAGCTTGTTCTCTAAAGCTTCTGTACTCAAATCTTCTCCTTCAGAATGATTAGTACGGAGTTGTCTGACCTCTTCTGCTGCCCTGATTAAACGATTGTATCCTAAAAATAACTCTCTTGCGCTATCCCGATTTGGTGGCCCTGCTCTGTTCAAGACAGTGTCCGTATAATAGGTTGAAGCATGTAATGAGGATGTAGTGAGACCATAAGAATACGTAAAAGCCTTGCCGCTACTTTGTTGTCTTTTCTGGATATCGTACTCTTTCCCAATGAGTAGCGAAAACAAGATGATCAGAAATATGGATCCTGTGATGATCCACATCGAAACTGTTTTTCCCAAAAGCTCACCACCATTCATTTCGTCTATATCCTATATAGATAAATATTAATGATTTCAATATATATTAGGATATTTTCCTTTATATTACCTTATACTATTAGTTTCACCTAACCATTATATGGGTTTACCCCTTCATTGCTTCACCTCTAATAGCAATGATAATGTTCACAAAAAAGATATTTAATTTAAATAATTTTGATTATTTTAACTAAATTGTCGTTAATACGGTTTACTATTTAGGACATCCTAAGTATAATACTTCTTCACTAATACTATTTTTACGAATAGGAGCAATACTTTTGGATCATCAAATTTCTCTAGACATGCTAATGGACACTTATAATCAGTTGGAACAAAAATTGACGAACTACCGGATCAAGGCTTTCGTAGATCATTTGCGAAAATACGATTTAACTTTGAATCAATTTGCCATTTTAACAAAAGTTCAACGAGAAGGACCTTGTCTATCTGTACATTTAGCCCAGTATCTAGAAATTAAGGCGGCTTCGATCACTTATTTGGTAGACTCACTTGAACAAAGAGGTTATGTCAATCGCATAGATAATCCAGAGGATCGGCGAAGTCACCGAATTACACTGACGGATAAAGGCAATGATGTCCTTTTTATTCCGGAGATGGATCTGTCAGTCAAGGAACAATTCGAGCAATT
The DNA here is from genome assembly GCF_009870785.1 of Paenibacillus sp. An7. GTDB lineage: Bacteria > Bacillota > Bacilli > Paenibacillales > Paenibacillaceae > Paenibacillus. The sequence goes on along the minus strand of NZ_WTWX01000010.1, from coordinate 135,073 downwards.
AGATGAAGAGGATAAAGAAATGGTATACCTGAGTATTCGTTTACTAAATCGTAAACTAAAGTAAATTAAAGGAGCTTGCTTCAATTGAAAAACTTATTAAAAATTAAATTTGCGTGGTTTCCGGTCTGGTCTGTAGCCGTGTTAATGTTGAGCATGATCCTGATTTACTTGCCCGTATTTAGCGGTGCCGATCAGCGGATGCACGATTTTCCGCTCATTCTGGTGAGTGAGGACTCCGGTTTTGCAGACTCGCCGGAAGGTAAAGCAATTATCTCTAACCTTGTGAAACAGCAAGATGGACACTCATTTGTATGGCAGATTGAAAGTTCAAAGGAAACCGCTATACAGGCGATTAAAGAAAATAAAGCAAACGGAGCTTTGGTTATTCCCGCTAATTTCAGTGAACAGACTTCTGCCTTAAAGCAATCGTTCTTATCAGGAGAAGCTGATCTTACTGCCGTACCTATTGAAATTTTATTAAATGATGGAGCTTCACAGATGGCTTCCAGCATCTCAACAACGGTATTACAAACCCTAGCTTCATCAATCTCTGATATGGTTAGCGGCGGAATAAAAGCGGAAATGACAAAACAACAAGCACTTTTATCTCCTATGGTCGCATCTCAGCTTGACCACCCTATCGAATTCAAGGTGACAAGCGTGCTCGGACTTCCTTCAGATATCAACAAAGGAATGACCCCGTTTATGATCGTCTTAATCGCATCCATTACCGGGCTTATGGGAACACAGATGATTCATGGGTATTTAGGTGGTATTAGCGATAGTCTGAAGAGCCATGGCGTTCCTCTCACCTATTCAAAGGTGTTTGCAACGGAGATTCTGCTGAGTGCCATCTTAATGATTGCTGTTGCAGCCGTAATTCCAGTAGCGGTGTTTGGACTCTATGGAAGCTACCACTCATCAGGCATCATTTCAATTTTCTTATTTACTTTGCTATGCACGATGACCATGTTCGCTATGTTTAAAATGATCGGCATGTTATTCGGAAAATGGGCTATGCTGGCAGCATTTCCGGTCAATATTTTAGGAATCTTTGCTAGCGGCGGAGCAATTCCGGTTACAAACCTTCCCGATTTCCACCGCATCGTTGGCAATATGATGCCTATTCGTTACATGATTGATGGCATGCGTTCATTACTCTATTACGGCGGTAATATGGAAGCTGGGCTAGGAAAGGCGTTACTAATCGTTCCTACTTTCTTCCTTCTCTTTTCCGCAATCATCGTCATTGCATTCCTATGGAAAAAAAATCAGGAAAATAAGAAGCAGCATCATCAACAGCAGGATTCAAGTCGTCCTGCACAGACTGCTATCTCAGCATAAATATAGTCACATATAAAAAATGGCACGAGTTGATCAGCATAAAGGCTTATCAACTCGTGCCGTTTTTTCATTTTTCATTCCGATATTTCTCCCGGTACTCACCTTCGAGCATACTCATGAGAATCGCATCATGATATTTATGATCGTAGAACAAAGCATCACGCTGGCGCCCTTCTACCTTAAAACCCACTTTCTCATAGACATGCAGAGCTCGTTCATTGAAATCATATACATTCAGCTCGATCCGGTGCAGCTGTAATATACCAAACCCATAATCCAGCATAAGACACAGTGCTTCAGTGCCATAACCCTGCCCTTGGTGGGCTGATTGTTCAATCGCAACTCTGAGATTTGCACTCCGGTTCGTATAGTCCAAGTCTTGCAGTACAATTTCTCCAATGAGTTCATCTGTCTCCTGCAAGGCAATCAGCAAAATTACGGATGACTCATCCCCTCGCTTTCTATCTATATATTCTACGATCTGCTCATAATTAAAAATTGCCTTCGTGCCGGTCAGTCTTCTTGTTTCTTCATTAAAAAGCTGCTTATAATATGTTTTTGCATCACTTGCATTTAAGGGTTTAAGATATACTTTCTTCCCTTGTAACACCTTGGGTATAAAATTCTCTTCCATGTCCTCTTCCTTCCCTTCTCTATGTATGATCCCGTGCTTCTAGTTCTAGAATAATTGTATCTGAATCCTATTCGCTTCTAAAGAGAAAGTATGATTCTAATCATTTATTACTGTGATTTGTGATTTGAGAGCCCACGACCTTTCCTCTATTTACATGCGTAATTTGCTCGATAACATAACCTGAGTCATCTGAGGCTAGATTTACAAAACAGGAGCCCGTTCCTAACTTGTGACTACGTAAAAACCGCGTCCGAGGGACACGGTTTGATTCCATTCTTATTACTTTAAGGAAGTCGATAAGGGCTAGGTCCTCCGTAGTTTGGCCCCTGATTCGTATATCCATGGGGAATCTGGGTGTTTCTCTGCTGTCCCTGTTGCGGGTAGTTTCCGTGCCTCTGACCATAATCAGGATACACTGGACCGTTATTCTGGGCATACAGCTGAGGCTTAGGCTGAGGCTGGTGATACTTTGTACAATTGGCAGGAGGACCAATAACAACCGTATCACTAATGGGAGCAATCGCAGCCTTATACGCAGCTTCATCCAAGCAATACGTATGTGCAACGGCTTCCGGTGGCGCAAGTCGTAGAAAATCCGATACAGCAATGAATTCCGGTGTTGGCGCATCAAAGATCGCCAGCAAGTGAGTGTTATCTTCAGTGGCCATCTCCCAGTGAAACCATCCTTGCGGCACGTTCCCGACCTGACCTGGAGAGACTGGTACTTGAATAACCTCTTTCGTAAATGGATTAATTATGGAAATCACGGCTGCACCGGAAATACAATATACAAGTTCTGAAGCATTCTGATGAATATGAGGCTCCACAATATTGCCACGCGTCAAATAAATATCGAGCAAAGAATTGTCACCGAGGGTATTCAGCTGCTTAACACCAAGTGCATTAATATAGTTACCACTGTCCTTGGTAAAATTTCTGTTATTACTCAGATCGTAAAAATACTGCACACCCGGAGATGTAAAATCCATATAAGACACCGCCATAATTTATCCCTCCAGAAATGATTCACTCCGAATCAAGCATTCATTCGATCCATTTGGCATCACTTCTTTCAGTCTATTGCTTATACGAATCAGTTATTCTCCAGATATGACGAAAAATGTAGAACATTCTTTTAAATGAATTTATTTAGCCCTCATCCCTGCTCACACCAATAATCTCACCATAGGGGTTGATAGCCATATGAACAGTACGCTCCCCGCTTTTCTTAAACGTAAATGAACCGGGAGATTTTGTTACTCTACTTAAATCGTATCCCTTCAAATCGATATGAAATAATTGTTCGGCAAGGTAAGAGAACTCTCTTCGAAACTGTTCATCGCCATAACTAAGTCTTGGCTTCGAGTATCCTTCCGTTCCTGTGACAGGTACAGAACCATCCCGAATTCTTTGTATTTCATTCCGATCCGGATGCATGAATACATCTCCTGCTTCACCGAACCTGAACATTAGACTCTGATTTGCACCAAAGTTGTCATAGGAATAAAAAACATCTGTTGCATCGTTCTGAAGAACATCCGCATGTAATAAAAATAATGCTTGCCTAGCGGCTTCGATCTTTTCATTAGAGACCTTGTTAGCAGGCAGTTTAAATGAAATCCGATAGACCTCATCATTTGTAAAAATAACTTCAGTGGATTGACTCTGTTTAAAAACAGTCTGTATCCCTAATGTCTCACCTCCTGTATAGTGTTCCAAACCATGAGTGTCGTATTTTAGATGACGATGCACTGGGATATCGAACTCCGGAACACCATCATATCCTTTTTCCTGTAAGGTATGTTCAGCTCTTTCAACCAAACCTGGCTCAAGACGTTCTATGGGAAGATCTAAACTCATCATGGCTTTTTCTAGTTCTCCGGTATCTGCATTTACCCATATATAATTCATGCCTGTACCGTCTCCTTTAAACTTAAAGGAGACTTGATTCGTTTCGATAACCGTCTTCACTTCAATTAAAGGAAGCGGCTTTCCCAAGTATCTCATTATCTCCTGGATTGATTCTTCTGCAGCAGCACGAATGGATGAATCTACGTTATCTAAAAGAGAAGCATTTTGCTTGGTCATCTCTAAAATTTCTTTCTCTAAACCGGCGTATTTACTATCTGCTTTCGCGTTCGTTAGAGCTACTAACATGAAAGTCGCAACGACTACTAATCCCAGGGCAGACCATAAGATCGATTTTCTTCGAAACTTGGTTATCATCATGATTCTCCTTTTGATCTGCAGCTTGTCTGATGAGAAATTAGCAGTAACCAGCAGATGCGAGTTTGGTATATTTGACCTCTTTGTCAGTAACTTAATGATCGTGTACCCATACTCCTTCACTTCGCTGCCCTTAACATATGAAATCGCTTTGTGATCACATGACAGCTCCTGATCTTCCCGCATTCTGCGATAGGCATACCAGAGAACGGGGTTGAACCAGTGTACTACGAGTAGAAATAACATAACCCAGTTCACTAGAATGTCCTTACGCTTGTAATGCACAAGTTCATGAAGGAAAATGTACTTTAATTCTTTCTCTGAAAACTCCTTTTCAACAGATGCAGGAAGTAATATTTGAGGCCGAAAAACCCCAATCAAGGCAGGTCCTTCTACTGCATCCGTAACTTTCAGCTCAATCGCTCTTCTGATACCCATGGATTCCTTACATTCCTTTAGGTACTGCAGCGTATGTGCATCCTCTTTAAGCCCATTCCGAATATGAACCCTAATAAACTTTCGATTCATCTTCCATATTTTAAACGCTAGTATACTAACACCAAACAACCAAACCAGGAAAACACTCACATATAGCCATGGAATTTCTGACAAAAGTAGAGCTTGTTGCTGCCAAACTCCAGCATTTTCAACGCCTACCGTATCCTCACCTAGCATGTCCTCCACTGGAGCAACGACTCCAGTACTATGGTTACTCCCGTTCATCTCCTCATCTTCAGTCAACAAGGCTGAAGAAGTGATTTCGTAATCACCCACATTTATAAACATGTTTTCTGTAGAGGAGTTTGTTGCCTTAGGAAATAGGTTGTATAAACTAAAAGAACTCTCTGGAGCCCATGGCAGTATAAGTCTCATAATTAAAACCAGCCATAAAGCATATTGCCATTTTACAGGGAGTCGATCCTGTAGCAGTGTTTTTATCCCCAGTATGAGAATCACCACCACAGAAGCCATAAGGGACGTCTTACCGAGCCATAATAAGAAGGAAGGAACCCTTTCCGTAAGCAGATTCACTATAGTCATTTTTCACCTGATTTTTTATCCAGTAAATATTTCAGTTCCTTAATTTCTTCTTCCGTTAATTTCTCGTCTTTCAGGAATTGTACAAACATCGGTTTCAGTGCTCCACCATATAACCGCCGTAAAAACGACTTACTTTCTGCCTTTACACACTCCTCTTCACTTACTAGTGGAGAGTATAAATACGTTTTACCTTCTTTATGAAATTCAAGTGCCTTCTTCTTCAGCAATCGATTAATCAGTGATTTTACCGTGGCGGGTTTCCACTCTTTATCATTACGCAGTTCATTCATCACATCATTTGCAGTAGCAGGTGATTGCTTCCAAAAGACCTTCATCACTTCCCACTCCGCTTCAGAAATTCGTGGAATATCATTCATTTATTATCGCCTCCATTCTATTAAATTACATTTGTAATCGATAGTATTTGAATAAAGTTTACACTTGTAATCGGTAGGTGTCAATCATTTCCTAATTCTCTTCTTCAAGGGTGTGTACACACATCTAAAGCACAAAAAACCCTGCTGGCTTGTAAGCCAGCAGGGTTCTCTATCACTTTATTTACACTTTCACTCTTCGTACAAACAGAGAGACGATGAGTCCAATAATCGAAGCAATAAAAGCGAACATGAATGCATTTTGTACGCCCGCTGTCAGAGCACCTGACATAAAGATCGGATCATTCACGTCACCTGCATGATCAGCCATATATGTCATTTGACCCGCAGACATAATACTAATCGCAATCGCTGTACCGATCGCACCTGCGATCTGCTGCAGTGTATTCATTACAGCGGCACCATCTGGATAGTATTCTTTCGGCAATTGATTAAGACCGTTCGTTTGACCTGGCATCATTATCATCGCCACTCCGATAAAGAGACCGGTATGCATCAGAATAACAGCAATCGTCGAAGTTTCGGTTGTTACATTCGTGAATAAGAATGTGAATAGCGTAGTAATGATGAATCCAGGGAATACAAGTGCTCTTGGACCATACTTGTCAAACAGTCGGCCCGTAAAGGGTGACATCAGTCCATTCACAATTCCCCCCGGCAGCAACAATAAACCAGCAGAGAAAGCAGCTAACAATAGTCCACCTTTTAAGTACAGTGGCAGCAAGATCGAAGCTGACAATATAAGCATCATACAGATAAATACAATGATAACGCCAAAGGTAAACATCGGAAATTTAAATACACGCAGGTTAAGCATAGGTTTTTCCATACGGAATTGTCTTATGGTAAATAAGGTAAGTCCGATGACTCCCAGAAGCAGCGGAATAATGACGTGGGGTTCTCCCCATGAACCAGCTCCTTCTCCTGCATTACTGAATCCATATACAATACCGCCAAATCCGATTGTCGAAAGCAACACAGATAGAATATCAATCTTCGGTTTCGTAATGGTAGATACATTTTGCATGAATTTCAAGCCAAAAAGGAAAGTGAAAATAAGCAGCGGCAGACAGAACCAGAAGATCCAGTGCCAGCTGAGTTTATCAACAACAAGACCAGACAATGTCGGGCCGACAGCCGGAGCAAACGTTATCACAAGACCCATAGTCCCCATTACTGTTCCACGTTTGTGAGCCGGAAAAATAACAAGGATTACCGTAGTCATCAGCGGTAACAATAGTCCTGTTCCGATAGCCTGAATCACACGAGCAACGAGCAGTATGGCAAAACTAGGTGCTATGGCAGCTACAAGCGTACCTAGAATCGAGAATACTAATGACGCACTAAACAGTTGTCTCGTAGAGAACCACTGCAGTAATAAAGCAGAGATAGGAACAAGAATTCCAAGCACAAGCAGATAACCTGTAGTTAACCACTGTACAGCATGGGTTTCAATACCAAAGTCACTCATAATTTCAGTAAATGCCATGTTGAGTGCTGTTTCACTAAGTAAACCAATAAAAGCACCAATCATCAGTGCAATGGTAATGGGAACCGGCCTAATTGCCGGTTTTTCTAAAGATGACATCGTATGCTGACTCAAAAAAACACTCCTCTTAACACTTTTTATCCATATTTAGACCAGTCTATATAATATGTCTGCAAAACATGAGAGACTTCTGCTCTATTTTTCAAGCAAAATAGGTATATATTCAGCGACCACCTGCAGCGGCTGTCCATTCTTATTGGTAAGACAACGTGTAATGGCCCCTTCAATCATACTGATAATGAGCATGGATAGCTTCGTAGCATGCTCAAGTTCAAATCCCTCTTTTATTAAACATATGCGATATGTTTCTTCCCACTTTTCAAAAGCAGCCTGACAAGCGAGTCGCAACGGTTCACTGATCAGCGATGTTTCTGCAGCAACGATACCGATGGGAATCCCTTCGAGTGTATCCACCTCGTTAAAGCAATCTACCATTTTTAAAATATGATTCTGAATTCCCGTTACCGCACTGACATCTTTATTCAGACTTTTCAAGATGTCCGCTTCTACAAATTCAGCCATCCTATGTACAGCTTCTATAGCCAGTTGTTCCTTTCCATTCGGAAAATGGTAGTACAAGGAACCTTTTGGTGCTCCACTTTCTTTCAGAATCTGATTCAGACCCGTTGCATGATAACCCTGCAAGTGAAAAAGACGTGTTGCTGTGGCAAGGATATTATCTCTTGAGTCAATCTTTGAATTCAACCTCTTACCCCACTTCTCATAAAATATAGTGACTGGTCTACTTATTTTCAGACTATATCATTGTATAGAGGTCATTATTTACTGTCAATCTATTATTTGCTAATTCTAAAAAAACTCTGAGCCTTCCATTACGGAAAGTTCAGAGCATAGCTTCCTCGATCTAATCGATAAGGTTTGCTGTTAATTTTTTTGTTTGGCAGGCAATAAGCGCATTATATAGTTGCAATCTTCGGAAAGGTTTAAAAGTTAAGAACGCATACCTCTTCTTCTGCTCGGCATTCAATGTCGTCCCAATGGGTGCTAGAAGTCCAATTGGCACATCCTCGCCGAGGTATGTTCTAATATCCGATGATTCTTCTATACTGATATCCATTAATAGCAAATCATAAGTTAACCCCGACTGGATCTGGATCATCGCTTCCGCTGTAGATGATACTTCTGTTTGTTCGATCCCCCAGCTCTTCAAGAGCCTCCCCAGTGATTGCCTGCTTGTATCGTTATCATCAATGATCAGGATCTTCATCTGTTTAAGAACAGATGAGGAGAATGGTAAATTATCATAGCCGGCATATTCTTTAAATCCAAGTATGATACTGATTTTTGTACCCTCTCCGACCTTACTCTCTACCTCAATAGAGCCATCCATCAGGTTCACTAAATTTTGTGCGATCGCAAGACCAAGTCCTGTTCCGCCGTAGTGATGAATATGGTCGTTTTCATGAGCCTGGTAATAATACTGGAACAACTGAGATATTTTCTCTTCTGCTATACCTACACCGCTATCCTGAATGGTAATTTGAATATACACCTGATCCTCATCCGAAGAATTCAAAAGACGAAGACATACAAGGATTTCACCCTCATGCGTAAACTTCACTGCGTTACTAAGAAAATTAAGCAGAATTTGCCGTACTTTCTCAGCATCACCGAGGAGATATGTGGGGATGTCTGGAGCTACATCAAGAATAACTTCTACGGGCTTGCCGAGCGTCCTAGGAGCAACGCTATAGATGGAATCTTCTACTGTAGAAACAAGATCAAACGGATCCTCTTCCAGTACAGCTTTGCCAGCTTCAATCTTACTATAGTCTAAAATATTATTAACAAGTGACAACAGCGAATTGTTGCTTGACTTCAATAGATCCATATACTCCTGTTGCTGCTCCGAAAGCTCCGTTGTTTCTAGCAGATCGGACATGCCGATCGTTCCATTTATTGCATTACGAAGTTCGTGAGTGATTATGGCCAGAAATTCTGATTTATGTTGTGTCATCTGATCAGCCATTTGTACTTCATTACGTAATTTCTGGACTTTCAATTCAAATTCTTTCTTATCTCGATATAGCATTTCATTCCGCTTCACTTCAAGGTCAATAATTCTTTCTAGTTCAATAATATAAGACAAGAACATCGCCATGGAAGACAGCGTCTGTATATCTTCATCTTTAATTATCGCTGAGCTTCTATCAAGCACACATAACGTTCCAAATAGTCTTCCGCTCTTATAACTAATCGGCACTCCAACAAAGGAGTGGTCCCCTATCTGCACTGTAATATCTAATTCCTTCGTTACTGAATGCTCCAGAGTGCTCGAGATAACAACCGGTTCTCTGCCAACCAAACTGCAATACGATTGCTTGTAAGGAAGCGAACCCCCTTCCTCTACGAGGATCTCCGCTCTGTTAAAAGCTTTCAATATCTTATTCGTTACACCATCATTCGTAGCTATAAAAATAGTCTCTGCTTGAATAAGAGACTTCAAAACATCAATAATATGACTTGCAGCCTCTTCAAAATTTTGAAAGAAACGTGATTTATCCTTGATCATAGTTCACCTCTATTTCATACGACGCGATGAAACCTACCAAAAGTATACACTATATTTATAGATATTACCTGTTGATAAATCTTTATAATGATTATATTACAAGAAAAAAATTCCAACTAGTTCCTAACGCCTCTATTCAATGATGCAAGTAAAAAACACGACCCATTACACGGATCGTGTTTATATTTCTCTTAGGTCCAGCCCCACATAAATCCATCACGATCCCAGGCGATTCGTCCCTTATGAAGTTTACGGAAAGCTTTCTTCACTTCTTTCTCTAGTGAGGCATTCCCATTCTCATTAACAAATACGAATTCCTCTCCAAAATGTTCACGTACATAACGAATGGCATCTTCTTGATATAAATTCCCTTTAAAACGAATTTCCTCTACCATCCATTCGGCTACCTGTTCAGCTGTATATGACATCCTTTATCTACCCTTTCAATTCCATGTGACACTCTCGGTTTTCTTTCATTTTAACACATTATTGGTCCATTTGTTTTCATTCATGATAGGAGCTTTATTCACTTACTCCTTATTCAGCTTGGTCAGACGGAATTCCCTTCGGTACGATGTAGGCGTCACACCGGCTAAGCGCTTGAACCATTTGGCAAACTGTTTATCATCTTTTATGCCAACGAGCGCGGCAACTTCTTTAATATGTAAGTTTGTACCTGTCAGTGCTTCTTTGGCAGCATCAAGCTTTAATCGGTGAATGTAACCCAGCACGCCAACACCAAACCTTTTCTTAAACATACGCGATAAATAATCTTTGTTATATCCCATTTGATCTGCTATTTTCTCAACTGAAATATCCTTACTTTGTGCATGCAGACGAATCCATTCGAGGAGTTCGGGAAGCTGCGGATTCAGTGCCGAATATTCATCTGCGTCTTGAAGCTGTTCTGCGAGTTCAATGAGAAGCGTGGTCAGAAAATAGTCTCCTGCTCTCCCTATTCGATACCCGCCGCTCCCTGCATGCAGAAGCTGACGTGCGAGAATATGTACTCGGTTTGGATTTGGGCATCTTGCATACCTTGGAATTTGTCCGTAAGATTCTGCTTCAGCAGAGGATGCCTGTTCAGGTAATAGAAAGTGGAACCAGTAAAATGAAACCCCAGGCTGGGAAAGCTTGTACCCGCGGTGCCTCTCTCCAGGTTCAAGCAGCAAAACATCCCCTTCCTTCACTTCGTACATTAACCCGTTCACTTCAATAAAAATGACCCCGGATACGCCAATAATCAGTTCATAATCTTCAATTGTCCGGTCCATATGAGACCAGGATTCATCCGATAAGAAGCGTCCGCCCATCACAAAAGTATAAGGTTCCTGCAAATAAAGGGATAACAAATTCATTTTCTCCTTTCCCCTCATGATGAGGTCAGTTTTTGACACCTATTATACCTTACCTTCTACCGACAAAGGGCAGCATTCTGCACTATGATGAAATAAAAGATCATGAAATGGAGAGTGAGATCATGAATAAAGTAACCAGTGCGTTTCCATCTCAACCTTTACCGCTAAAAAATATTGCCATTAACGATTCCTATTGGACTCCTTATGTTGAACTTGTTAAAAATACGGTTATCCCTTACCAATGGGATGCATTAAATGATGCAATTCCTGACGCTGAGCCAAGCAGAGCGATTCGTAATTTCCGCATTGCTGCCGGACTTGAGGAAGGTGAGTTCCATGGCTTTGTATTTCAGGACACTGATCTATACAAATGGCTCGAAGCCGTTGGCTTCTCTCTATCCACTTCTCCTGACCCTGATCTTGCCAAGATCGCTGATGAAGCCATTGACCTGATTGCTGCTGCACAAGATGAGGACGGTTACATTAATACCTATTTCATGGTGGCTGCTCCAGATAAACGGCTGACCAATCTTCATGACTGTCATGAATTTTATACGGCTGGTCATTTAATTGAAGCGGCTGTTGCCTATTACGAAGGTACAGGTAAAACCAAACTTTTGGATGTAGCAAAGAAATTTGCTGACTTCATCTGCCTTACCTATGGGCCAGAGCCCGGTCAAATCCGAGGATATGATGGTCATCAGGAAATAGAGCTTGCTCTCATTAAACTGTACCAAGTAACTGGTGATTCAAAATACCTCGATCTCAGCTCTTTCTTTATCGATGAGAGAGGTCAAAAGCCAAGTTTCTTCCGCGAAGAATGGGAGCGCCGGGGACGGAAGTCTTTCTGGACGGGTGATGTTGTACAAAAACATTTTCCTACCCTCGAATACTGGCAGGCGCACAAACCGGTTCGGGAACAAGAAGTAGCGGTAGGCCATGCAGTAAGGGCAGTTTACATGTATACCGCAATGGCGGATTTAGCCATTCTCAAAGGGGATCAGGAACTGCTGAATGCTTGTAAAAGATTATGGAATAACATTGTCCATAAACAAATGTATGTGAATGGCAGCATTGGTTCAACCCATCACGGGGAAGCCTTTACTTTTGACTATGACCTGCCTAATGATACAAACTATTCCGAAACCTGTGCATCCATTGGCCTTATTTTCTTTGCTAGACGCATGCTTCAAGCAGAGATGAAAGGTGAATACGCAGATGTGATGGAGCGTGCACTATACAATACGGTAACAGCCGGAATTGCTGAGGATGGAAAACATTATTTCTATGTAAATCCGATGGAAGTATGGCCGGAAGCAAGCAAAGGAAATCCAGGAAAACATCATGTGAAAGCCGTTCGTCAAAAATGGTATGGCTGTGCTTGCTGTCCTCCTAACGTTGCCCGTTTGTTATCTTCCCTTGGCTCATATATCTTTACTGCAAGCGAGGATACACTTTATACCCATTTATATATCGGTAATGAAACCCAGGTCACACTTGGCTCTAGTAAAGCAACAATTGAGCTTACAAGTGAACTACCTTGGAATGGACTAGCGAGCTTACAAGTTCAAGAAGTAGAAGGCGATGGAATGTTCACTCTTGCTGTACGGGTACCATCCTGGTCTCAGGACACGTCCTTCCGCGTAAACGGAGAAGAAATTACGGCTGAAATTCGTGATGGATATGCCTACTTCAAACGCACATGGAAGAAAGGCGATCAGCTGTCCATTCATTTTGATATGCAAGCACGGCGTCTGTATTCTCATTCAAACGTAAGAGCAAATGCAGGCCGGGTGGCCCTGCAGCGCGGTCCGCTCGTTTATTGTCTGGAAGAGATGGATAACGTCTCTCCGCTTACATCTGTTCGTCTGCCAGCAGATGCTCAAATTCGCGAAGTAACCGGCATATGGAATGATGAAATTGTATTCCTTGAAATGGACGGTATCCGCCAAGAAGAAGATAAAGAACAGAAAGATACTCTCTACTCTAGTGCACCGCCGAAGCAGGAATCTCAGCGGCTGCTAGCTGTTCCATACACATTATGGGGGAACCGTACACCAGGTGAGATGCAGGTCTGGATCCGAGAACAGTCCTAATTAAAATATAGCCTTTCAATCACGAGAAATTTACTAGGGGAACGTAAGAAAAAGCTATCTCCTTCGGTCAGATTACGATGAGTACTGAGCCGAATTGGAGCCGTCACCTCCGTACCACCTAAAGAAGAGTCAGGTCTATACTTGGCTCTTCTTCTTTTTAAGCATTAAAGTATGGGTAATATTCGCGTAGTGCATACTATAAATTCTTTGCAGTATAGAACAAGCTTTCCATCTCTATCCCTACTAAGTAATCAATCAATGGGCTGCAAATTCGCTTCAATCTCGGCACGTCTCTCTTCTAAAAAAGGAGGCAGATCTAATCCTTTTCCAAGCGACTCCACACTTGCATCCACTGTAAATCCAGGACCGTCTGTCGCCATTTCGAATAAAATTCCATTTAATTCACGGAAATATAAACTTTGGAAGTAGAACCGATCTACGATCCCAGAAGTGCGGAATCCCTGTTCGTTTGCAGCCCTATCCCAATAACGCAATTCTTCTTCGTCCTTCACACGGATCGCAATATGATGAATACTTCCTTTGCCGGGTTTTTCCGTAGGGCCATCCTGCTGTTTCACTACAAACTCTCCAAAGGACTGTCCAACTATGGATTGATACACTACTTCATGCTCCGAACGAGATGCCTCTACATAACCGAGGAGTCCCTTTAAGGTTTTGTCTAATTGATCTGCATGACGTACGGTTAATTCAATCGCACCCATTCCTAATATACGATGCTCTACAGGCACCACAGATTCTTCCCATGCTGACCAGTATTCAGGAATTTCTAATCCGTTATTGTTCAGCAGCACCATTCGGAGACCTTCGTTATCCTGAAAATGCAGTGCATCTTTCCCCGCATATTGGGTGATTTCTCCATGTTGTACCTCAAGTATCTCAAATCTATTTTTCCAAAAAACCAAACTCTCATAGGATGGGACAAGCAGCCCAATCTGGCTAATGCTATTCGTTCCACGAATCGTACTGCCTACGTGAGGCATTTCAAAAAAAGATAGTTCTGTTCCTGCACTTCCTGTTACATCACCATAAAAAAGATGATACATACCAGGGTCATCTTGATTAACCGTCTTTTTCACTCTGCGTAAACCGAGTACCTTTGTATAAAATTGATTGTTTTCTTTCGCTTCCTTTGTGAGCATAGAAATATGATGATGACCTGCAATCGTATACATAATGAGCTCTCCTTTATTAATTAATGTAGCTGCAAGCTCCGATTGATTAATGATTATATTATCTTAAATTTAAGATATATGATTTGCTTCAAAAATACAAGCCCGCCCGATCACAATAGATCTAGGCAGGCTATGATTAGATGAGCACCGCTTCGTCACGAATATCTCCTACAATTTCTTCTAAGATATCTTCCATCGTAACGAGCCCTATCGTAATCCCTTCTTCATTCGTTACTGCCGCGATATGAACACGACTTTGCTGCATTTTTATGAGAACATCTTTAATTGAAGCGTTCTGCGAGAAGCGAGGCATATCATGGATAAAGTCACTCATTCTACATTCTCTTCCTGCAGCCAAACTTGTCAGCATTTCTTTCGTGTTAATAAATCCGATAAATCTATGTTTATTTTCCTCTTCGTTAACGGGATACCGCGTGTATTCATTCTGGTTCAGAATTTCCATCATCTCGTTAAGGGACATTCCGCTGCTTAAAATAACGATCTGCTCGCGTTCGATCATAATTTCTTTAAGCAATCGTTCATCAAATGCAAAAATGTTCTCCAGATAATCAAGTTCTGTTTGATTGATCTCTCCGCGTTCATAGCTATGATTCACAATCAGCTTAAGTTCCTCTTCAGAATACACAGTATCGTGGCCAGAAGGTTTCACCCCAAATATACGAAGCAAGATCCGAGCAGAACCATTCAGTCCATAAATGAACGGATACATGACTTTACCGAACCAATAAAGCGGTGTAGCAAGTAGTAATGTCATCTTTTCTGCAAACTGAATTGCTAGTGTCTTTGGTGCCAATTCACCGATAACAACATGCAAAAATGTAATAATAGCGAGGGCAATAGTGTATGATAGCACAGTTGCTAGAGCTTCTGGTACACTAAAATGTTCAAATATCGGATGCAGTATCTTTTCAACTGTCGGTTCACCCAGCGCACCAAGTACAAGCGCAGTAATGGTAATACCGAGCTGACAGGCTGATAGATAATAATCAAGATCATGTGCTACTTTTTTAGCAGTTATCGCTTTTTTATTCCCATTCGCAATCAGTTGTTCGATTCTGGACATCCGTACTTTAAGAATTGCAAATTCAGCTCCGACAAAGAAAGCGGTGAGTCCAATAAATACAGCAACCAAAACTAAGTTTAACGCAATTATTCCGTCCAATTCATTCCCTCAGGCTGAGGGATTCACCTCCAAGAAATTGATCTTACTTTCTTTCATCAAAAGAGAATCCCTCTATTTATGATGAACACGCTGAAGAATAACTTGTTTAATCTGAAAGTTATCCATCTCAGCTACAGTCCATGTAAATTCTCCATGTTCAATCACATCACCGGTCTCAACCGTCGTACCTTTTTGATATTGAATCCAACCTCCAATGGTGTCCATCTCTTCATCGCCCTCAAAGATGAAACCAAACTGCTTCTCCAATTCGTCCAGGAGGACACGCCCGTTAATCAAATACTCATGCTCCCCTGTTTTTTGTATATCGGCTACTTCATCCGCATCAAATTCATCACGAATCTCGCCTACAATTTCTTCTAATATATCTTCCATGGTAAGAATGCCGGATGTACCTCCATATTCATCAATAACGACGGCCATATGCACTTGTTGCTGCTGCATTTTGATCATGGCATCCTGAATTCTTGTGTTTTCAACAACATAAGGAAGTTCCCGGATGAAATCCGCAAGCGTGCTTTCTTTTTCAGAAACAATATAGGGCAGCATCTTCTTTACATTCACTACCCCAGCGATTCGATCTTTGTCCCCTGCCTCAATGACAGGATAACGGGAGTAGTTGTATTGATCTAGAATAGGTATGATATCTGCATACTGCATATCCTTATCTAAAGTAATCAGTTCCGTCCTAGGAACCATAATGTCTCTGGCAACGCGCTCGTCAAATGAAAAAACATTTTCCATGTAGGCAAGCTTCGTCTGATTAATCTCGCCGCCTTCATAACTTTGATTCATAATAATTCGCAGCTCGTCTTCCGAATAGGCCTGATCATGTTCCGCAGCCTTTACACCAAAAGCGCGAAGAAGGACACGTGACGCCCCATTTAATGCCCAAATGAATGGATACATCACCTTACCAAACCCATAAAGGGGTGCAGCTAGCAACATCGTCATCTTCTCGGCGTATTGAATCGCTACCGTCTTAGGTGCCATCTCTCCCACTACTACATGCAGAAAGGTTACGAAAATAAAAGCAATCGCATAAGAAGCAGCAGAAGCAATTGATCCTGGTACCTGTAAATAATCAAATAATGGATATAATAAGCGTTCAACCGTCGGCTTTCCTAGAGCCCCAAGTCCGAGCGCCGTAACCGTAATACCTAATTGACAGGCTGAAAGATAATAATCTAGATCGGCGACGACCTTCTTCGCTAAGACCGCTTTCTTATTGCCTTCGGCAATGAGTTGGTCGATCTGAGACATACGTATTTTAACAACAGCAAATTCGGATGCAACGAAAAAAGCAGTGAGTCCAATCAATATAACAAGTAAAAATAAATTCGTAATGGTTACAATGTCCAATGACTTCCCTCAGCTGAGGGATTCACCTCCAAAAATAGTTTCATTCTAAGTGAGTTCATTATCCTTTTTGGACTGTCGGTAGCATAAAGAAGACTACCCGCCTGGTATGTGGATGCATATAAATTATTCCACAGCCCATTTCTGAATCGGTTTACATCCGCAATTTGATAAAAATGCAAAAACGCCTTCCCAATGAGTTCTACCTCCTTTTTTGTGATCCATACTGAATTAAAACAAGAAAACCATACAGCTCAACGTAACGGTTTACTTGTTTCAACGATACCATATAATCTAAAAATCTCTAAACTTACCTATATTACAATTTCGTAAGAAAACTGTAAGTTAAAACATTAGCACGCCATCTTTACATTTATTTATAATTAAATTTGATAAATGACCCTTAACCTATGGATTTTAATCCTACTTGATTTGAAAGGATAATACCTGATGACCAAGAAAACAAAACAAACCCTGATTACTGTTATCACATTGACTGCGCTGGTTGCTTTACTCGCGGGGGGTTACTATTTTATTTCTATTGCAAATGAACTTGGAGACTTGCAAAAGACAGGAGAAGATTCGCCCTTTTACAATATTGAAAAGGTAGATCAGGACTCTTCCATAGAGCCCCCGGTTTGGGAAGGCGATGAGCCTGTAAACGTGCTTCTTATGGGTGTGGATGCGAGAGGTTTCTCTGAAGGGGAAATCCCGCGGTCTGATACGATGCTCGTGGCTTCTATAGATCCAGTTACGAAGAAAATCTCCTTGTTCTCTCTGTTACGTGATACATACACCGCAATACCGAATCATGGAAACAACCGAATTAATACGGCCATTACCCATGGTCCAGACGTAGCAATGCAAGCGGCAAGTGACCTTTTAGGAATCCCCATTCAGTATTATGTGTACACTGACTTCCAAGGCTTCATAAAACTCGTTGATGCAGTGGACGGTGTGGATATCGAAGTAGAAAAAGATCTATATTATGTAAGCAAGGCAGATAACCATGAGTACGATATTGATCTCAAACAGGGATTTCAGCATCTTGATGGAGAAAAAGCATTAATGTATGTCCGTTTTAGACATGATGCGATGTCGGACTTTTCTAGAACAGAAAGGCAGCGGAAACTGCTGGGAGCCATTGCTGAGAAACTGAAAACAACGTCATCCCTTGCAAGGCTTCCCTCGATCCTAAAGGAAGTGAGCCCATATATTGATACGAACCTTACCTTTAATGATATCTGGAAGCTTGCCGCTCTTGGGATTCAGAGTAATTTCCAAGCTACTGAGCAAATACCTCCTATGAATTTAATTAAAGAGACAAAGATTGGCGGTGCAGCTGTTCTTACCGTCAAAGACCCAGTTGAACTAAAAGCATATGTTCAAGATGTGCTCAGCTCCGGACAAGCTTCCGTAGATCACGAAGAAGATGTGGAAAATAAAGAAGATACAGAAGATATAGAAGCAATTTCAACCTATTAAAAAAAGCCATTACCCGGTATCTCTACGGGGTAATGGCTTTTGTCATCATGTATTAGTTAGCGGAAGAATTGGCCGCTGTCTTTGTCTTAGACAAAGTTGCTGTTGTCGCTGCTTTTGTCTCGTATTTATCCCAGCGCACAAAATTCTCTAGGATAATTACCATGATTACACCAATCACAAGTCCATTAGACAGAATTGGGGTTAAGAGCGGTGGAAACTCGGTAAACGCAGAAGAAGGAATATTCATGATGCTGATTCCTATGAGTACCGGAAGAGCCACACGATAGATCGTTTTGGGATTGAAAACTGCCCCTTGGAACGTCCGAATCGCTGTACCAAACATCTGCAAGTAAGCTGCGAAGAGCACTGCATTTCCTACGGATAAAGGAAGCTGCGCTAACCATCCGCTGAGGGAAGGAAATACCCCTACCAAGATAAACATGACGGAGCCTGCGAATAGAGCAGCTCGGCGCAGCACCTTCGTATTTTCAAGAAAACCAATAGAGGAAGCAAAGGTACCAAACGGAATGAGTCCGAGACAACCGCCCAGAATGGAGAAGATATTCGTAAACAAAAAGGATCTTCTGTACTGTTTCTCGGTTGTCTCTCTCTGATACATTTTGCTCGCTGCGATTAAGCTCGTTAAGGTATTCGTCATATTTACGAGGCCGGCGATTAGACCAACTAAGATAATTCCAGGCTCTAGCTGCGGGGTTCCCCATGGGAACCAGTGCCATACCCCAGTTGCTCCTTCAGCAACAGAGCGCGCACTCTCTCCGCCTCCGAAGAGAATAGCATAAGCAATCCAGCCTACAACAATTCCGCTCAGCAAAGAGAACTGTCCGAATTTACCTTTTCCTTTAATATGAATAATGGCGACAACCACAATAATGAAGAGTGACAAACCGGCAAGCGACAAATCCCACTTCCCTGTCTGATCATATCCGATCATGCCTTTAAAAAAGGTGTTCGCCAGCTGAAAAGTGAGCAAAAGCAAATAGACACCCATAACAATTGGCGTAAAAATACGCTGGAGCACTTTTATAAAGCCGCACAGCGTAAGGATAATAACCAGTATACTTGATAGAATAAAACCACTGGCCAGACTGGCTGCTACGGAACTAAGAGAAAGCCCCATCGCAGGTGCAGACGCACATATACTGAGAACAAGTCCCCACCACACGCCAGCCGGCCCATCCATCAGTGCATAACGATGTCCCCATATCACTTGTATGATACAGAGAATTCCGGTCAGTATGAAGGAACGCTGCATCGATCCAGCAATCTCACCCGGCGCAAGCCCGAGTGCATGACCAATGGATAGGGGTACCATAACTGTATTTGTAAACAAAAAGAAAAGCCACTGCACACCGGCAAGCAGCACACTAAATGAATATCTTGATTTCAACTGATCCATCATTTCTATTTCCCATCTTTCACCATCATAATTACGTAATCTTTGTATATCTTTATTTAGCCCCTGCCTGTTCTAAAATGGATATGATTTCGTTGTATCCATGCCTCTTAGCATGCTGCAAAGGTGTGACCCCGTCACTGTCGGCCAGATTAACATCCGCTCCATGAGAGACAAGCAGTTTCACAATTTGAGTATGGTTTACCCCGCCATCGCCTAGAATGACAGCTTCAAGCAGAGCAGTCCATCCTAAATTGTTGACATGATCAATATCTACATCCGAATGCTGAAGTAGATACTCCACAACCTCCACATGACCTCGGTCAGCAGCAGGAATAAGAGCAGTGCCTCCAAAACGATTGGTTACTCCGGTATCCGCTCCAGCTTCCACCATGAGTTTCACGATCTCTAACTTTCCCTCGGCACCTGCATAGAGCAGTGGATTGTCGTTCCGCTGATCTCGGATATTAAGGTCAGCCCCTGCCTCAATCAATGCTTTTACCGTATCTTGCTTATTGTTATGAGTCGCTGCCAGGATCGCTGTCCGTCCCTTGGCATCTGTTGTATTTATATCTACACCTGATTCCACTAATGCTAAGACTCGGTCGGTTTCACCGCGTTCAGCTGCCTTGATTAGTTCTGATGGCATCCCTTCTCCACCTTCCTTCTTTACTTCTTCCCTGGATGGTTCGTTCGAAGGATGATTACAACCTAAAAGCATGAGTACAAGTACACAAATGAATCCTGCTCCAGGCAACCTCACATTATCCCTCCATCCCTATGCTATGTTTGTATGGTATCATGAGCATAACTATATTAAAAATATTTAATACCTTGCAAAAGTATATGGAATTCATATAGATATCGACAAGGAGAGCATACCTATGGATATTAAACAATTACGTTATTTTATCGCGCTTGCAGAAGAACTGCAGGTGACTTCCGCTGCACAAAGACTTCACATGTCTCAGCCTCCGCTTAGTCAGCAGCTAAAGATGATGGAAACGGAACTCGGTGTACCGCTGTTTCATCGGAATGGACGTCACCTTGAGATTACCTCTGCGGGTAAAACACTGTATGAGCATGCACTCAGCATCACACGGATGATGGAAGAAGCAAAAGCTGAAGTGAAAGAATCGGGAATGGGTGTACGAGGTAAACTTTCGATTGGAATTAATACATTATCTGATGAGCGGCTCCCTGAGATTTTGAGTACTTTTCGCACCCTTTATCCCAAAGTCATCTTCAAAATTCAGCAGAACGAGACAAACGTACTCGCCAAACTAGTAAAAGAAAAGATTCTTGATGTAGCGATTGTGCGCCTCCCCATTTCACTTGAAGATTATGATTACGCCATTGTA
This sequence comes from Paenibacillus sp. An7, assembly GCF_009870785.1. Classification (GTDB taxonomy): domain Bacteria; phylum Bacillota; class Bacilli; order Paenibacillales; family Paenibacillaceae; genus Paenibacillus. The sequence continues at coordinate 113,884 of NZ_WTWX01000010.1, read as the reverse complement.
GGCGCAGAACCATTATATTTTGTCACAGGAAAAGAGGACTCCACGCCTCAATCGGTCACAGCAAACGGTGCTATTTCCTATGAGGCCATTTCGGAATATCCACTTATCCTCCCTAGCACGGAGGGGCTTGGACTGTATCACTTAATCTTGGATCAATTTCATGCTCGGGGACTCTCTCCTGCTATTGTTGGAGAATGTTCCGATATCGGGATTCTGGTAGAACTTGTGGCTTCCGGTTTTGGGGCGTCTATACTTCCTCGTTCCTCATTACACCGATATGATAACCGTAATATTCAGACATATGAAATTAATGGTCCTCAAGCCACCTCTAGCTCTGCCGTGATCTGGCTAAAGCAACATTATCTCAGTAAGTCTGCTCAAAAACTAATTGAATTACTTACTTCCTCTTCATCTATATCTTCTTATAACTAGATCCAAAAAGTCGGATATGCACGATTACTCCGCATGTTATTGATGATGAGTGCGATGAGTACAATGATCAGAGAACCAATAAGTACAGGTGAAAGAAGATAACTCCAACCATATCCGCCCAGCATAATAATGATGGGATCTGCTCCCGCTGGCGGATGGGTCGTCTTCGTTAACATCATCAGTGAAATGGCCAAGCCTACTGCAAGTCCAATCGCCCAAGGTTTTGCGCCAATGAGATGGTAAGCTGCTAACCCAACGAGTGCCGATACAAAGTGACCGCCGATAATATTACGGGGCTGTGATAAAGGAGCATTCCATACACTAAATGCAAGTACACAACTTGCTCCAAAAGGAGCCATTAACCATTCAGAAGAGGTCATGCTGGTGAGAAATGCTAGAATCGAGATCGTTATGAAACCTCCGATCAGTCCAGTCAGTGAATCTTTTACATCAATTTGCAGTGGACTGCTGCCTGCTCCTTTCATTTTTATTAAATACCCTTCGACGTTCATTCTTTTCATGGCTTACCTCTTTCCTTATGATTTTCTTTATACACAAAACCAAATTTTTTAAAAAAAGTAAAGAGTTTTTTTCCAGAATAAAAAAACCAACCTCATAAAAATGAGGTGGTTTACATAAATAAATTCTTTTATCACATTTGAAGATAAGCATCTGATATGACTTCAAGTGTGTTCGAATGAAGAATAATGTTGTTTGTTATCGTTAGGATTAGAATGAGTACCATGATCACCATAAAGAATGAAGTCCATCTTTTGTGTCTTATGATCTTCGTAACTTGAGCGATAATCAATAACTGAGCGAATAAGTAATGCCCTGCGTAAAGATATAAATCATACTTAAATGCACCCAAGCCGTAGCCAATACCAAGATGCAGGAATACAGCAAAAAGGACAAAGGACATTAATGTCCATGTATCTTTTTCTTTTCTTCTATAAAAAATAGAAGCCGCTCCTGAGATCAGCAAGACCATTCCTAATAGGTGAGAAAAAATAGAATAGTCTGCGGTAATGTCTGTTGCAAAGGCTACAATCCCCTGATCTATTAAAGTGATCGATGGGGTAAGAATCGGACTAACGAATAACATGTAAAAAGCTTTCCAGTGATGTTGAAGTGAGAATGGAGCAACGTAACTGAATCCTGCATTATTTAAATTTGTTCCCATTTTCTCAAACCATGTATGCCCATCGAACAAGATATACTGAATTAAGCTAAATAAGACTGTTGTCAGTATAAATGTGACACCTATCCTTAAGACTAACAACAGGTTGTTTCTTAATTCTTTTTTCTTATAAACACTAATAAAAACAGCAATAAAAAACGGTACGATATTCGTCGATGTGATAGCAAAATTTAAAAAGCCAAATAGTGCGATTGGTATTACTTTATAACTGTCATGCGTTCTGCAGTACTGTAAATACAGGATAGAGACAAGAAGTCCAAACTGAGCATAACAATAGGAATCTGGAATAAGTGAGGTAAAGATTAAATATGAACTCGATCCAAAGAGAAGTGTGAAGATTACAGCATATGTATAAGATACTTTTTGTCTGCACAAGTAAATAAAAAACACAGCAGTGCTAACCGCATTGATTACCGATTGAAGAATCAGAAAGAAAGAATTATTCACCGTCATCTTGGCTGCATAAGCTAAGGGGACCGTTAGAAAGTTAATAAAAGGATGCACTACAGACCCATGATTGAATGAATAGTATAGAGAAGGATCGAAATTGAAAATATTTAAAGTAAAGGGTACGCCGTAAAACGGGCTGAAACGCTGAAGCAGACTTGCATGATCGCTCATATACGTAATATATGGGAAGTTCAATAAAAGATAGAGCGCTGTAAAAACGAAAATAATAATCAATGCCGTATAATTTTGTCTTTTATCTTTCGTTACATATTTTAAAAAATTCATACTCACCCATCCTATTTTGTACTAGTAGTAAATAATTAAAAACAATCCCAAACTTATAAAAATAGCTCCCCCAATGTTAACCGAATTAATATTTTCTTTGAAAAACACGTAGGACAACAGGATGGTCCATATAAAGGTCAAACCGTTTGAAATGACGACCGTAGAATAGGGAAGAATGCCTAATAAATAAATATTTATTAAGGATCCTGTTCCATAAAAAGATAAACCCAGCAGCAGTACAAGCCATTTTTTATCAAAAGAATACTTTTTAAATAAGACCGATCCAAGCGAGCCACATAGGGTCATAACGACTACCAGTACATACGCTAAACTATTTTTTTCCATAAGAAGTCATAGTCACTCCTATACCTATAAAAACAATGCCAAATAGATCTTGAATATTTATACTTTCATTAAAGAGAGTCACTCCATACACTAACGCTAGAATATAACTGATCGACATGAGCGGGGCTGCCACAGACAGTGGGATATACTCCATACCTTTAATCATCAGTACAGCGCCAATCATATAACATAAGAAACCGATAAAAATATAGATGACTTCGGTATGTCCCCATCTCCAAAACAATTGTCCTGTAGCAGACATAAATGAGGAAAGGATCATCAAACTTATTCCTGTGTATTTTGTTTTGTTCATGCTTTAAAATCCTCAATCCGCCTAAGACGTTTATTTATCCATTTTTTATGCTGAACTAGTTGAAACATGGGTTTATCTGTTTTTGAGTCAGAGTAGGCGTAGGATTCCTCAAAATGTATAGAGAGATGGTTCTCGTCTAGATATTGATGAATCCTTCTCACCTTTTCCTCGCCGCTGCAATTCTCCCCCTTCATTGTATTTATGTATTTCCCCTCTGTATCCACATTCAGTTCGGTCGCAATGACCTTGTCGATCTGAGGCATTTTGATTTCAAAATACTTTAGGTATGCATAAGGTGATGCAGACACCAAAAGGATGTGATATCCCTCTTCCTTCTTTTTAATAAGTTCGCTCCGAACATGATCACATATGAATCTACTCAATTTGTTGTCATAAAACTCTTCTAGATCAGCTTCTGTCAGCTTCTTCATGAGGTAGAAATAGTATTTTTTTACCTCACCAACATGAATCAAGCCAAGTTTAAACAATACGGTATTCCATACTACAGGAATGATGTTTAAAACATACTGCGGTTTCTTTTTAAGACTGAACCAAAAAAATAGAAACATCGAGTCTCTTGTAATTAACGTATGATCCACATCGAATATGGCAAAATTCCTCTTCATTATTAAAATCTCCTTGGAAAAAAATAAATCACTATTCAAAAGTTATAAGAATAACGAGAACAACCAAAACATATAAAATCACCGTGTATAATATATGTTTATCTTCTAAGAGAATTCGATCTGGCGATCCTCCCTTTTCTTCTACATGAACGAGATATAAATATCTAAAAACACCATAGATGACGAGTGGAATGGTCCACATTAGGTGAATTGTTCGGCCAGAGCTAAACGTGAACATCGAATAACATATAATCGTTGACGTAGCCACAATAACCATGAGTTGATCGAGCAGCATCATATTGTATTTTGCTAGTACTTTTCGATGTGAGGTGCTTTCGGTGTTCAAAATGAACAGCTCATTTCTTCTTTTTCCGATCGCTAGAAAGAGAGAGAGTAAAAGGGTACAAAGTAGAAACCAAGGAGTGATATTCACATCGATGATGAGTCCGCCTGCTAAAGCTCGTAAAACAAACCCGGCAGCAATAATCATAATGTCAATAATCACAACTTCTTTTAGTTTTAGAGAATAAAGCACATTGATAATGAAATAGACTACAAGAACAATCGTAAATAAATAACTTAAAAAGAGAGACATAATAAGGGAAAACGTTAATAAGGCCACCCCAAATAATAACGTAAACGTAGGGTTAAGTTCGCCAGAAGCCATCGGTCGATTTTTCTTCGTCGGATGTATCTTATCAGCTTCGATATCAACATAATCGTTGAGAATATAGACACTCCCAGAAACAAAGCAAAAAAGGATAAATCCAATGACAGTATTCACCAAGTTCATCACACTAAAATGATCCAATGAGAATAGTAATACTGCAAAAATAAGTAGATTCTTCGTCCACTGTTTGATTCGTAATTGTCTCATTAATAACAAAAATAAATTATTCACCTGAGGTATTGCTTTGTTTTCTTTATGCGTTTCTAGTGACATAACTCCTTTTTCCTCCTAAAATATTCTGCTCCTATAGATAATTCGCGTTTCGCAAGATTTATATATGTAAATTCTACATGAAATTAAATACCTTTACCAAAATTTACAACAGTTACAATCTTAATATACTATTTAGCTAAAATCCACATAATCCCAACATTTATATGAATATGTTTATATCTATAGACTTGGAAAGAGAATAAGAATTATAAATACGACAATTAGCCAGGCAACAATTACGTCGCCTGGCTGTAACTTTTTTTCGGATGCCGCCATGTGCTGTATCCTGACTCCCCTCGCACTTGGCTGTCTAGTTCACTGTGTGTGCTGGTTATTTAAAGCCAGTGACAATCACACGCTTTATTTGCGAACCACTGTGTAGCCTTTATCCTGAAGCAGCTTAATAACGCCGTATTCACCCAGATAGTGTCCTGCGCCAACAACGATGAAATACTCTTCTTTCTTGTTGCTTTTCAGGTAACCGTCGATTTTATCTGCCATTCCAATATTTCGATCAATCAGCATCGCTTTATAAAACTCAGGTTCGACAGCCATGCTGTTGGTGAATTCAAGTAACATTTCATCATTCCCTGATTTCCACATATCGGCCATTTGGTCCACACTATCATCAAGCGTATCAAAATCGTCTAGCGCAGTCTTCAAATTCCGCTCCTGCAACTCCTTGGAGAAATCATCAAACATGCCAAGTTGGGACTCATAGGATTCTAGCTCCAGAACTGGTATTTTGCGCTCCATCGCTTTCTGGATGAAATACAGATCAATACCTGCAGCTGCTTCGTACCCTGCTGTCATTGTTTTCAGTGTACTGATCGTTGTCTCGACTACCCAAGGCTTATATGCATCTAGTGCGTTCTTTTCCATTCCATTTTGCTTTAGAATTTCTTCAAGCTTCGCATAGGTTTCCTTGGACACATGGTCCTTCAGCGTAGTTCCATCCTGGTACATTCCCATATTCGTAATCAATTTTTGCTGTTCTTCATCTACGGCTTTACTAATATCGACCTCTACACCTAGATAATCCGCTTCAGCAAAAGCTTCCTCATACTCTGAACGCAGTGGGTAAAAACTATCATCCGCAATATGCATCGATCCTACGAGATATACGGTATTCCCGTTGTTCTTCACTTCCCACATGAAACCGCGGGCAGCTTCTCCCGTTGTTTTGGAAACCAAAAGCACCATTCGGGACTTCTTATCCCAATGCACTTCGTAACCGGTGGCTTCACCCACGGTACGAATGGGAACATAGGTTACGCCGTTAATCAGCTTTGTTTTACTTTTCAATGTAATCTGCTTACCGTCAACAACTGCTTGAATGGTTCCATTCTGGACATGGGACAGCTTAACATTCATCGCCTCGAATGTTGTTCTCAGCGGTACCATCATTGTGCCCTGGTCAACAATAGGTGTACTTGTTGCATATTTAACTTTCTGATCGTTTATCTTTAGTACCGGTTGCTGTGGTGCAGCCAATGCAGGGGCTGCTGAGGCGAGCATACCCGCTGAAATAATGAGCGATAAGAGCGATTTTTTCCAATGGTTCATGTTAGATTCTCCTTCATTTATGAATAATAGAATGTAATCCAGTAGTACCTTAAATAAAAATCAACTCTTATAAATGGCTAACGAAATAAATAAATGATTTGTATTCTAGTTACATTTTAAAAGCTTTCATCGCTTTACGAAGTTCCGCTACGCTCGGACGTTTCCCGTACATCAGTACGCCCGTACGATAGATCTTCGCTGACAACCATCCAAAACCTAAGATCGCTGCAATCAGAATGATTAAGGATACCCATATCTCCCATACCGCGATCTCTCCCATTCCGACCCGAAGGATCATCACCGTTGGAGCAGTGAACGGCACATAACTTGAGATTTGAACAAGTAAGCTGTTCGGCGTTCCCATACTGAAGATCCCGATGTAGAAAGCAGCTAGAGACAGCATCGTCATTGGCGTAAGCGCCTGACCTAAATCTTCCGTACGACTGACAATGGAACCTATCGCAGCGAACAGAACGGCATACAAGAAATAACCAAATATATAGAATAATAGTCCATAAAAAAGTACATCGAGATTCAGTAAAGTTAAATCAATGTTCATGGAACTGAGCATTTCTTTATTATGAGGCAACATGAGATTTGCGAAGATCGTAAGTCCAAAGATCCCAATCTGTGTCAAACTCAGCAAGAAAATACCGATGATTTTACCGAACATTTGCGTCATTGGAGACACACTCGTGATGAGAATCTCCATAATCCGTGAGCTTTTCTCTGCGGTAATTTCGGAAGCAATCATATTCCCTGTCATCACGGTAGAGAAGAAGAATAGAATCATGAGCACATAGACAAATGCATAGTTTACACCTTGTGAAGCGGCATCCTCTGTATCTGCAGTGCCTGAACTATTTTCTACATTTATTTCCTTCGTAATCAGTGATACCTGTGTGCTAATATCTGCGATCTGCTGTTCCGTAAGGGAGTTCTGTGCGATTACTTTGGTTTTTGCATTTTGAATGGCAAGTTGCAGCCACGTTGCCACTTCGGAAGATACATCCCCACCCGGAGAATAGTAGGTTGCTATAGGTGATACAGATCCTTCCATATTCTCAAGCGTTACATAGCCGTCAATAATTCCATCGTTTACATCCTCGTCTAGCTTCAATTCGTCGGCTGATTCGTAGGATACAAGCTTAAATACAGGGTTAATAAGACCATCTGTATATAGTTTTAGTTCTTCTCCTACTCCCTGTTGTTCAGGATCCGATACCACAAGACCAATAGAGGGAACGTCTGCTCCTTTCGCTCCGCCATTATCTTTTTCTCCACCATTAAAAGAGGAAATAAGATAAGGAAGATTCATACCAATCGTCATCAGAATCACAAGGATGAGGGTCGTCACTTTAAAAGCTTTGGTCTTCGCCTTCTGCTTGTAGGTAAATCCGATAATCGTCCCAAGTTTATTCATTACCTGTTCCTACCTCCTTGATAAAGATTTGATTCAGTGTAGGTTCTTTAATCTCAAAATGCTCCACTGTAGCGGTTTCTAATGCTTTTTGCAGCACAAGCTGGGCCGCCTCCATGGAACGAATCGTGATTAGATAGCCACGCTCCATTCGTTCCACCTTCGTAACACCCGGCAATAGCTCCAGTCCGCTCACCTCTTCTGAAGTGATCAAACGTACCTGTTCACGAGGATATCTAGATTTAATCTCTCTAATGCTTCCTTCCACTACGGAATTACCGCGTTGAAGTATGGTGATATTCTGACACAGCTCTTCAACATGCTCCATACGGTGTGTCGAGAACAAGATGGCTGTTCCTTCATCTCGCATTTCTTTTACTGTTGATTTCAGCAGCTCCACATTCACGGGATCAAGACCACTAAATGCTTCATCTAAAATCAGAATTTGCGGGTGATGAACAACAGCAGCGATAAATCCCATTTTCTGCTGATTTCCCTTAGAAAGTTCTTCAATTCGTTTGTCGTAGTACTCTGGCACCTCAAATTTCTCAAGCCAGTATTTTAAGCTCTCGTCTGCCTCTTTTGCTGACATTCCGCGTAGACGACCTAAGTAATTGATCTGTTCACTTACCTTAACCTTCGGGTACATTCCACGTTCTTCAGGCAAGTAACCCATCAGATGCTGAAGTTCAGGACTGAATGATTTGCCGTTGTAGCTGATCTGACCCCCATCAGGATAAATAAGTCCAAGCACCATACGCATCGTTGTCGTTTTTCCTGCCCCATTGGCACCAAGCAATCCGTAGATTTCTCCTTCTTTCACCGAAAGAGTTACCCCGTTAACTGCAAGTTTGTCTCCATACTGCTTCATTACTTGGTTCAGTTCGAGTCGATTCATTTGATATGCTCCCCCTTTTTCATTTCCCATCCTGCAGGTCCATGCCCCTGAATCCAGTACATTAAAATTTCCTCCAGCTCAAGTACTCTTGCTTTTAGTGGTAGTATCGCCGCTTCATCTAACACTTCAAGTACATCTGCTGCACGCGTTGTTACTATTCTACGAATCCGTTCCGTTTCCTCTGACCATTCCAAAACTCCAGGCAAATGAGCCGGTTTGATCTCTCCTTCGTACCAAATCTCTCGCCAACTATCCAGCAAAAGATCCTTCTCCACCATACCGAGCGTCTGCCCTTTGTGCATCAGCACGATGTAATCTGCCAGCTTTCGGATCTCATCAATGATATGAGTCGCAATAATAATCGTAGTATCCCCTCGCTGCATGTATAGCTGAAGCTCCGCAAGCATCTGTTTCCATGCGAAAGGATCGAGCCCAGAAGATGGTTCATCCAAAATGAGCAGTTTAGGCCGAACCGCAAGCGCGGCGGCTAACTCAAACTTGCGCCGTTCTCCCTTGGACATTTTCTTTAATCTGCTGCCTCGGGGTACATCAAACTTAGTAAGCAATCCCTCGAATAGAGCGGCATCCCAATTCGGATACCAGAAAGCTCGGAATTCGGCTGCTTCCTCCACCGTAAGTCGATCCTCTTCTGGACTTGAATACTCAGCAACTGATCCTATTTTTTCACGTATCTCTGGTGGAAGTTCCTTCTTATCATACTGCTCGCCAAACCATAAAATGTGTCCTGCTTCAGGGAGTACAACTTTCTGAAGCATATTCAGAAGTGTCGTTTTTCCTGAACCATTGGGTCCGACAAGGGCATAAATATATCCTTCATGAAGGTCTAGATGAATGGGACCAATCGCTTTTCCTTTTCTTGATTTATACACTCCATGCATGGAGATTACTGAGTACTCGTTCATTTCTCTGTCTCCTCCTTCTCCGTATAAAACTCATTCATCACTTCAGAAAACCAGTGTTCCAGTTCTTTACGAGTACTGCCAACAGATTTGCCAACCTTCACGGCCTGAGTCAATGCCTCTCTTACTGCCCCCTGTTTATAAACTTCTTTTTTATCTATCCCAACCTGAGCAACAAAGGTTCCTGTACCTTGTTTCGTACGAAGCAAGCCCTCATTCTCCAGATCTTGATATACTCTTCGGACCGTAATGACACTACAGCTAAGATTGCCTGCAAATTCACGAATGGAGGGCAATAATGTACCCTCTTTGACTTGGCCTGTAATAATAAGCGAACGCAATTGATTCTCTATTTGGGAATATAAGGGTTCAGCGCTATTCTCATTGATCTGTATAGGTATGTGCACGCGATGCCTCCCCCTTCTCTATATAAATTGATATTTTCTACGATGCTCACTCCCTGCTTATGAACAAGGTGGAAACAGAGATTAACTTACATCTCGTAGTAATAATTTTTTCTTCGTATGCTTAAAAGTGAGTGTCATGAGGAGGATTCCAGATATGAGCATGATCCACATTCCGGGAGCAAGTAACCCCCACTTCTGACTGTGCTCTATCGAAAACTGAATCAGGTTCCAATCAAGTATAGATATCGTGAGCGCGATAAAAGAAAGTACTATAAAACTAACGATGCCTAACAAAAAACAAAGTTTTCCATTCATTGCGAACTCCGAGTATATATATAAGGTGTTTGCAACAACTCCATACCCGATCCATAGTAGTGAGAAAGCGAGAACTTGATCTAGCCTGAAATTTTCTGCCCGCAGAGTGAGAAAATAGATCGCAGTGAAAAAAATTACACCGTTTATAGCAAAAGTAACCAACATTTGAAATATACGACTCCATAAAATGGTTGATGCAGGAATGGGTAATCTTCGCATATACGATAACATCTGTGAATAAGAGTCATCCTGTAAATACCGGAATGATCTTCTTGAGAGGAAGAAACCTAAACATGGGATCAGCAGAAGGAATATATTATGTACTACTAACGTGTAGTCCTGCATTTTCATTTCTCTTAACCCCGTACCAGTAAGGAAGCTTCCGGAAATTGCCGCAATGTATAGAGTGAATAGAATTGTCCAGATCCAGTTCAGCCGATCGCGCTTAAAATCTGTTTTGGTCAACCACCATGCTTGCTTCCATATTGTCGAATTCATGATTCCATCCCCTCCACTGAAACTAGGTGTGATTACTGTATATATCTTTATACACAGTATACAAACCAAAACTTACCTCCGTCAACCTTTTTCTTCCATAAAGTAAAAAATGATGATAACCACACCTTGATCTCATGACTTTTTTACACAAAAAAAAGGAGACGCTTGTCTCCTTTTCTCATATTTTCTATTACTATTTTGTTTGTTTCAATTTGTTTATTTCACATCATTAATCTTTCATGTCTTATATCTTTAAGCCCCTATAATAACTTCCCAAACAGGCTTCGTATGTCCTCCTGGATAAAGGATATAGAGCAGAGTATACACAAGAACCCCTGTTGTGGCAGTGAAAAACCAGATCATAGAAGTCACTCTGCCGAGCCGCCTGTGTTTCGCATATTTTTCTTTGTAGCCCCATAGGAGGGTTGTAATGCCAAATATAGCTCCCACGGTAGCCATGACAATATGGAAAATAAGAAACACTTGATAGAATAATTTCAAATCATCTGGACCGCCCCAAGCTGTATTCCCTACAATGATTGTCCGCGAACTGTAGATTATGAAGAACAGAATTGCTGCCCAGGCACCGGCAAGCATCATTTTCTTATGTGCTGCTCGTTTCCCTTGGATAATAAGTACCCATCCGATTCCCACTAGTACTGCACTGATTACGATAAAAGCCGTACTGAGTGTAGGCAGCCAAAAATATAAATCCATGTTCTTTCCCCCCGTGTTCTTCATGCTGGTGAATCTTACGCAATCGCCTGTATCTCGTCTACCTGGTTAGGATACGTTTGGTATGATCTCTTCTTCTTCACTCCGCTCTTTCTTGTACCACTGAAAAAAGACATATGCGAGCATAACCCCAAAAATCAATTCTTGGATCATCTTCATGATCACTCCGCCTACCTGCTGATCCTGCTGTGCATTGGGTAACAAATTAAAGTAAGAGGGTCCGCCGACAGATTGCAAAAGGATCTGAGGATCACCCGAGTAACAGTACCCCATCGCAGTCGCCCAAACGTTTGGATCACTATACGTTGCAAACAGCGGTTCTGGAGCAAAGATAATAAGTCCGCAGGCCGGTGTAAGCAGTACCATGTTTAGAAAAATAAACCCGATCTTAGCAAGGCTCGATTCCCTATCCCGCTCAGGAACAGGATGCACTAAGGATCCCCACATCAGAAGTGACGCAATGAATAGAATGATGTAATAAAGTCGATGCACCGTGAAGTTCAGCATAACGTAGTCATGCACGAGCGGTATATGATAAATCGAAAATAGTCCGTTAAATATGAGTGCCGCTACAATAGGTTTTCCTAAGAAAGAAAAGGATTTTATTAATGGATAGTCAAGCACTTTACGCCATACCCAGGATGGAATCCCTCTCATCAGCAGCGGCGGTGCAGCGATATAGGACAGCGCCATACTAATCATATGAAAGGTGAACATGGTATGTCCCAGCAGGCTAATTGGGCCTCCCTGTGCCATATAGAGAATAAACATTCCGCATACGAACATAATCTTCTGTCCTGGGGTCGTCTTTTCCGCTATTCCTGCACTATAAGCAAGCGGGCCAACCATTACAAAATAAAGTGCTGTCAGTATAAGCATCAAAGCCAAAAACAGTGGACTCCAAACGTCCGCGAAACTAAAGTATTCTAGTCCAAGCATAATTCCCCTCCTGCCTTACTTCATGACAGTAAATAAATGGCTTTATGAAAAGAAGAAAAGGCAGCGAAAAAGATTCGCCGCCTTCTACTGTCGTTACCACCATACCCAAAATAAAGCGGTAATAATGGCCGTAAAGGCCACGAAAAATCCGAATGCCATAAAAATGAGTGGAATAAGATGTCCTTTATCCTTCATGTGCATCCAGTAAGCCATTTGGATAATCACTTGCAGAACGGCCATGGTGAGCAAGAGAATAACCGTAAAGGCAGTATTCACTCCGCCTGCAGCCACTGCTCCAAAAGCGATCAAAGTTAAACCTATGGAGAAAATAAAGGCAACCACATGTTTTTCTGGCCCTTCCGGGCGATGACGATGCTTGACACTGTTATTGCCAGCCTGTTCATGACTTGCCATGGATTAAACCACCTTTCCCAGTAGATAAACGACCGTAAAGATGAATACCCATACCACATCGATAAAGTGCCAATAGATTGCAGACACATAGATCTTTGGCGCGGTGACGACCGTCAACCCTTTTTTGTACAGTTGCCCTATTAGTATGCCTATCCAAGCAATACCAAATGCGACGTGAGCACCGTGGAATCCAACAAGCGTATAGAAGGCGGAACTAAAAGCACTTGTTGTCATACCAAAGTTCTTGTGAACAACATATTCATAGAATTCATAGATCTCTAAACTAAGAAAGCCTAGACCAAGGATAACCGTAACGATCAGCCAGAAAATCAGCTTTTTAACATTATGTTTGTGCATGGCTTGAATCGCGAAAACACTCGTTAAACTACTTACTAACAGAATAAAAGTAGCAGCTCCCACAAGGGGCAGATGGAATAGTTCATTTGCTGTAGGACCCTCTACGGTCTGATTACGAAGCGCAAGGAATGTAGCAAACAAAGTACCGAACAGTACCGCCTCTCCTCCAAGGAAGAGCCAGAAACCAAGGACCTTGTTGCGTCCTTCCAGTGTCGCTTTTTCAGGTTCGTGAGGCAGCTGACCATTTACAGCTTCTGTATGTGGCGATGTCATATCTTAGCCCCCTTATCTTCCAGTTCCTCGGGATCAATATGCCATCCATGATCATCGAACAAGGAACGTGCGGCCATAGATCCAAATGTAATGAGAAGACCAATGATAACCACGATATAATTATTGAACAAGAAGTTCATAAATCCGTTGCCAAACTCGTCGTTTGAGAACATGAAACCCAGACCTGCGATGAAAATCCCTACAGACATCAGGAACGGAAGCGGTGTGGCAGAAGGCATATGAATCGGACCAAGCGGCTCTGCAGGTGTCATTTCCGTGTTGCCTGCCATTTTTTCTTTCCACCAAGCATCAAGACCACGCACTAGTGGAATCTGTGTAAAGTTGTGTTCAGGTGGCGGTGATGGAATGGACCATTCCAGTGTACGTCCATCTTCCCAAGGATCGTTCGGTGCATCGGCTGGTTTTCTGAAAGTAATAACCACATTAATTAAGAACAAAATAACGCCGATCGTCATCAAAAATGCTCCGATGGTACTAATATAGTTCAGTTCATCCAAACCTTGATCCGGCGCATAGGTTGCAACCCGGCGCTGCATTCCCAAAAGACCGAGGAAATGCTGAACGAAGAAGGTGAGATGGAATCCAATAATAAAGAACCAGAATGTAATTTTGCCAAGCGTCTCATTAAGAAGACGTCCAAACATTTTTGGCCACCAATACGTGAGTCCTGCAAATATACCCAGTACAAGACCACCCACAATAACATAGTGAAAGTGTGCTACAACGAAGTATGTATCATGGAACTGGAAGTCCGCAGGTGCAGATGCGAGCATAACACCCGTCACTCCGCCCATTACAAAGGTAGGTAAGAAACCGATCGCATACAAGTTCGCTGTTGTAAAGCGAATCTGTCCTCCCCACATCGTAAAGAGCCAGTTGAATATTTTGATCCCGGTTGGTACGGCAATCAGCATGGTAGAAATAGAGAAAAGTGCATTCGCAATCGTACCGAGGCCGGTCGTAAACATGTGATGCGCCCATACCATGAATCCTAAAAATGCAATCAAGATCGTTGCAAAGACCATCGAGCTGTAACCAAACAATCTTTTTCTTGAAAATGTAGGGATAACTTCTGAAATAATACCGAAGGCCGGCAAGATCAAGATATATACTTCGGGATGCCCGAAGATCCAGAAGATATGCTGCCATAATACAGGGTTACCCCCGCCTTCTATACTAAAGAAGTTTGCACCCAGAATCCGGTCAAAAGTTAACAGGACAAGCCCAACCGTAATCGCCGGAAAAGCAAATAGAATCATAGCGGATGTAATAAATGTCGTCCAAGCAAACATCGGCATGCGCATAAAGGACATGCCTGGAGCACGCATCGTAATAATTGTGGCAAGGAAGTTAATCCCCCCAATCAGCGTACCGAGACCCGCAATCTGCAGTCCAATGGTGTAAAAGTCAACCCCATGTGTATCACTGTATGCGGTACTTGCCAGCGGCACATATGAAGTCCATCCCGCATCCGGAGCTCCGCCCATGAGCCAGCTCAGGTTCAGCAGGATTCCTCCGAAGAGAAACGTCCAGAAACCCAGTGCATTAAGGAATGGAAATGCTACGTCCCGGGCTCCGATTTGAAGAGGGAGGATTGCATTCATAAAAGCAAAGATAATCGGCATAACACCTAGGAAGATCATCGTTGTACCATGCATCGTAATCAGTTCATTAAATATCTGTGTACTAACGATTTGATTGTATGGTTCCATCAGCTGGATACGAATCAAGATCGCTTCAATACCGCCGATACCAAAAAACAGAGCTCCTGCCATCAAATAAAGTATTGCGATTTTCTTATGGTCAACCGTCGTAATCCAATCCATCAGTCCGGTATACCGTTTAACCGTATGAGCGTGAGCCAACGTTGTGTACCTCCTTCTCAATCCGCACTGTTCGTTTCGTATTCAAGCTTATAACTCGCCAAGTATTCAGCAATGGCATCAATTTCTTCTGTCGTGAGTCCAAGATCACTAGGATTCGGCATTTTGTTGCCTGGTTTCACTTCTTGCGGATCATGAAGCCACTGTTTCATGTTATCTTCAACAGATGCCCCCGCTTGCCCTTCACGTTCGTTCAGAAGCATGCTAGCTACTGCTTCTCTACTGCCGATTCCTGTGAGATTTGGGCCGACTGGAGTCCCTTGATCTCCCACGGCATGACACGTCAGGCAGGCAGATCTGAATTTCTCTGCAAGCTGCTCATCTTCAGGAAGAACGGCCGGTGCTTTCATAGAAGCAACCCAGTTCTCGAATTCTTCCGGGCTTACTGATTTAACTTTGAACTCCATGAAAGCATGAGATGGTCCGCATAACTCTGCGCACTTACCCCGGTAAACGCCTTCATTCGGTGCGGAAAAATGGAACTTGTTTGTTGTCCCTTTTGTATCGTCATCCCCTGCAAAGTTGGTATCAATCTTACCGGAAAGGGATGGGACCCAGAAGGAATGAATTACGTCTTGACTGTCAAGGACAAAAGAAATCGTCTTGTTCGTTGGAATGATAAGATCTTGTGCGGTCGTCACACCCAAATCAGGATAACTAAATTCCCACCAGTACTGGTGAGCCGTTACTCTAACCTGAAGGGCATTTTTGTCTTTGGTGTAATCTTTACCAAGTGCGGAGAGCTGTCCAACCGTAGGAACAGCGAGTACAATAACAAGAATGAGCGGAATCACAGTCCAGATCACCTCAAGCTTGAAATTGCCTTCCACTTGTTCCGGTACTTCAGTCTGTCCTTTTTTGCGTCTGAACTTGACCAATACGTAAGCTGAGATGGCAAATACCACAAGCAATACGACGACCATGATCGTTATAGCAAGTTTCATCAAATCAAGCTGACCTTGTGCTACAGGACCTTGCGGGTTCATTACAGATAAATCCTCTCGACCACAAGCGGACAACAATAATAAAGAGAATGCTGTCAGTAAAAGGAGGATCCGTTTTCCGTACTGCCACCTTTTCATCACCTATCTACCCCACTTTTCCCGTTTTCGCTGATTACCATCTGGTTCCAGAAAGCGATTATTCTTACTGTTCTAGTACCTTTGTTGTAATCCTGTCAATTAATACAATCACTTATTAAATATAAGTTGATGTCAACTTTTTGTCAATCTTTAGACACATGTTCACAAATTGTTCACTAAGTCGAAAAAAACCGCGCCACTGCCCGACTTGTTAACGATTTCAGTCTAATATAAGCTGGAGTTTGTTTATTGTTTTCTTCCAATATACGGATAAAACGGGAGGATTCGAGTTGTTTTTCCATAGGGCTAATTTATGTATATTAGTGCAAACAATTAGATATGAAACCTAGTAACATTTTATAGAGTCTAATCCCTATTCTATGCTGTGATGCACATTTATCTCAGAGCTTTATTCTATTTTTATCCATCATTTACCACAAAAAAGAAAACCCGCTTTGTGATAGAGCGGGATTCCTAACCACTTCCCTGCAGCTTGATTGTCTAGCTCGTTAGCAGCAACGGACCATCCTTAGTAATCGCTACCGTGTGCTCATACTGAGCACCGATACTTCCATCTGCTGATCGGACCGTCCAGCCATCTTCTTCCCAATAAACAGCGCCTGTTCTTCCCATGGTCAAAACAGGTTCAACTGTAATCACCATACCCTCAACCAGCTTCATTCCAGTTCCCTTTTTTCCATAAGGAAAAACATCAGGCTGCTCATGCATTAATCTGCCAATTCCATGTCCTACGAGCGGTTTAACAATGCCGTAACGCCATAGCTTTACATTTTTTTCAATAGCGTATCCTATGTCCCCTATCGTTTTACCTGGTACGGCTTCTTCGATACCCAGTAACATTGCTTTCTCGGTTCGACGAAGAAAACGCTGGGTTTTTGAATCGATTTTTCCGATCGCATAGGTCCATGCAGAGTCTGCGAGCCATCCATCCTTGTTAACAACCATATCAATGGTGACAACATCACCTGATTTAAGCGGCTTTTTACTCGGGAATCCATGACACACGATATCATTAACTGACGCACAGGTTGCATACGGGTACCCTTTATAGCCTTTTTGCTCGGGAACTGCTCCATTTCGAGCGAGAAAGGTTTCTACAAATTCATCAATCTCTTTGGTTGTCGTATCTGGCGCGAGTTTTCTCTCAATTTCACGATGGCATGCTTTTAAGATTCGTCCGGCCTCACGCATGTAACCGATCTCTTCTTTTGTTTTAAGTTTTACCGACATATGGCCGTCCTCCTCTATAATCATGGAACCTTTACCATATATATGCTGAGGAAGACGCAAAAAAAACCGCCTCTCTGTTTCAATTTCATCAGGGTGGCGGTTCTATAAACAACAAAGCAATATAATCAGCAAATACAACGGGAATGCCTTACAAAAAAACGAATCAGGAGACTGAGGAGTTCAGTCTAGTTAATTCACGCTCAACTACAAGCGTCAGTTCCTCTTCATACCCTCCTGTTATCCGGTATTTTTTCACATACTCCTTCACGAATTTTTTAGGATCCTTCGGCCTGAATATACGAGTCATTTCCCGTAAACTTTCTTTGACCTCATTATGACCTTTTGTTGCCATGATAACTCCCTCCCAAAACGTTGAAAGTGAATGCTCCGTTTAGAGAATGCAAAAAGAAAGATCTAAATTGATACCATGAAGAAGTGTGCGCGGCAATATTCAGCTTTAGGCCGGGACTCCTGAGAAGACAGGTACCTGACACTATGATTACCCGATATGATTCTTATTGAATCACACTCCCATTGTATCATATTCAAAGCAGTCGTACAGCTTTACAACTTTATAAAAAGTAATTAATTTACATTTTATCTACCAAAGTTCGAATTTTAGCCTCAGAAGGCTTTCTTTTATGGTTATTGTCTCTCGACTTGGAATAATTATGTCTAATTCAGGTTAACTTAAGCCAGAAGCCTGGTGCTTCACGAAAATAATGAAATAATGATTTACTATTTCTTTCAAGGAGGCATTCCATTAATGAGCGGAAAAGACAAGGAGATGCTCCCGATATCCAAAGAAACAGTTGAGGTTGACGGAGTTTATACGAATGAACGAGGACTTACTGAACATCTCCACAGAGGTCAACAATTCCCTTCGGATCCCGTTTTGGGTGCTACAGAATGGGAACTAACCGAGTTTGCATTCGATAATCATCATGACGGTACCACCGATCCTAGACTGGTTCCGAAAGAAAATGACACGGATAAACAAGAGAAAATTACGAGTCCGAGACGTCAGCAACAAGGCGGGGATCCTTCCTAATTAATTTTTGTTAGGTGAGGGTCAGCTTACTTTTATAGAAATTATAGAAATTAGGGGTATCCCGCTTAAGCCGCCTCACGGTTTACGGGTTACCCCTATTCATTTCACTCTTTTTTGTTTCAGTTCAGCAATTAATTTTCCAGCATTCTGTTCAAATCTCTCCTATCCCGTCATATGCTAACTTATAGCATCTTGTACAAAAGGGAGGAAGAACAATGTCTCCATTCAAATCATCTACAGGTCTTGATGAGAATATTGCTGCTGCAATATGCTACCTGTTCACCTTTATAGGAGCAATTGTGATGCTTGCACTGGAGAAACGAAGCCGATTTGTAATGTTCCATGCTCTGCAATCTTTGTTTGCATTTAGCTTTATCGTAGTAGGACACATTCTAAGCGGGCTTGTTCCCTTATTTGGTCCGCTGCTCGCAGCTCTGTTATCCCTTCTCGGCTTTGTTATATGGATTGTAATGTTAGTGACGACACTACAAGGAAAGTGGCTAAAACTTCCTATTGTCGGGGATTTAGCTGATAAACAAATGCGTAAACTTTAATAGAGAATGTATCATCTCAATCATTTCAATTAATTCAATAATCTCAGAAAATCATTAAACACCTTTTATCAAATAAAATGTTTAATGTATTTAAAAAGCCGGTTACATGATCTCAAGAGATCATGTAACCGGCTTTTGCTATATACATATTCATTAAGCTACTTCTTCATTAGTAGTAGACTTCGTTCCAGGGGTTACTTTCGCCGGACCCAGCCCGTTGAAGATGAGATTCATGAAAATTGCCGTAAAACTGCCCACTACAATTCCATTGTTTAGTAGAATTCCTGCCTCTTCTGGCAGCTGTGCAAATAAATCAGGAACGACCGTAACACCAAGTCCCATTCCCACAGAACAAGCGATAATCAGCAGATTCTCATACCGATTAAAGTCCACCTGTTCAGCAAGCATACGAATACCAGAGGATACCACCATACCAAATAGGGCTACCGTAGCACCGCCGAGTACCGAATGAGGAATCATCTGTGCGGTAGCTGCAATCTTCGGTACAAAGCCAATGATAATGAGCAGTCCGCCCGCCACTGCAATGACGTCACGTGTTTTTACGCGGCTCATTTGCAGAAGTCCTACGTTCTGAGAATACGTTGTATAAGGGAATGAATTAAAAATACCACCAATAACAATCGCAAGACCTTCTGCGCGATATCCGCGGGCTAGATCTTTCGAGTTCAAGTCTTTGTCCAAAATCTTACCGAGAGCCATAAACACCCCTGTGGATTCTGCGATACTGACAATTGCAACTAGGATCATCGTCAGAACGGCAGAAATATTAAATTTGGGTGTGCCAAAGTGAAACGGCTCTGGTGCACGGAACCAGCTTGCTTCTAGCATTGGCGTCAAGTCTACCTTGCCGAAGAAGCCGGCCACGATCGTACCTACAACAAGACCGAGCAGAATCGAAATAGATTGCAAGAAACCTTTTGTGAAACGATTCATGAGAATGATGAAAATAAGAACTCCAAAACCGATACATAAATTCAGAATGCTTCCGAAATCGGCCTCATTTTGACCTCCCCCAAGATCGTTCAAAGCGGTTGGAATCAAGGTAAGACCAATAATCGTCACTACCGATCCGGTTACAACAGGCGGAAAGAACCGAATCAGCTTACTGAAGAATCCACCAAAAATCATAACGAATAATCCCGATGCGATAATCGCTCCATAAATATAGGACATGCCAAAGTTCTGTCCAATCAGAATCATGGGAGCTACAGCCTGAAATGCACAGCCAAGCATAACCGGTAGTCCGATACCAAAATATTTACCACCCCAGACCTGCAGTAACGTAGCAAGCCCACAGGCCAGCAGGTCAATTGCAATGAGGTACGTTAGTTCAGAGGAAGATAATTTAAGCGCACTGCCCACGATCAGCGGAACAATAACAGCCCCTGCATACATAGCCAAAACATGCTGAAGACCAAGTGAAAATGTCTTCGCTGGGTGACGATGACGATCGAATATTCGCTCACGGGACATTAGACGTTAACCTCATCTTCAGCAAAAGTAACCTGTCCATCCTTAAGCGCAGCAAGACGCACAAGTGACTCTACACGGTACCCTTTCTCTTTCAAAAGTTTGCCTCCGGGCTGGAATGCCTTCTCAATTACGATACCAATGCCGACAACTTCTGCTCCCGCCTGTTCCACAATCCGAGCAAGTCCAAAAGCAGCTTCACCGTTCGCTAAGAAATCGTCAATAATAAGTACGCGATCGCCTGGCTTCATAAATTTTTTGGCAACGGTAATTTCATTGGATTCCTGTTTTGTAAAAGAGTATACCTTCTCAACCAGAATATCTTCACGAAGAGTCAGTGATTTTTGTTTGCGTGCAAAAATAAGCGGCACTTCAAGTTCCAGTGCTGTCATAATGCCCGGTGCTATACCAGAGGATTCAATCGTCAGTACACGAGTAATTTCTTCTCCTTCAAATCTTCGCGTAAACTCACGTCCTACCTCTTTCATCAAGATCGGATCCATTTGATGGTTCAGGAAAGAATCCACCTTTAATACTTGATCCGACAATACAATTCCTTCATTTAATACTTTCTCTTTTAACAGCTTCATCATCTGTTCCTCCTTGGTGCTATCGTCTTTGTAATCTCTAAACGCAAAAAAGACCCTTCTCTTCCACCGTCCCAACCGGCAGAAAAGCAAGGGAGAAGAACATAGGTATCTGATACAAGCAAAAATCCATCCCTAATCGTCAGGACTGACGGTACATTAGAGATAGTTCTCTTCTATCTATCGTAACCTTATATTAATTCTCCCGTAGTCCAATCATTTGCGGTGATCGGGTAGAGACATGCTGGCCTATTCCAGCACATATACGAGATAACGTAAGTGCATTTAGTAATTAATGTAAACCATCTCTTTATCTACCTGGATTCAGGTGCGGACAGCTTATGTTAGGTCGATGGTAGAAGTATACCGAATTGATACTGCAAAAGAAAGTGTTATTTTCAGTATTTTTTTCACATATCGCTTTTCAAGAGAGTCCATCAGATGATTAAATAGATGAAGGTTGCGATAATTCGATGTTAGGAGTGCATCTGCTTGAAAGGAATCATAAGTGAATTTAAAGAATTTGCCGTACGAGGGAATGTCATTGATTTGGCAGTTGGTGTCATTATTGGAGGGGCATTTGGAAAAATTATTACGTCTTTCGTTAACGATATACTCATGCCGCCGATCGGACTAATCCTAGGAAATCGCAGTTTTGAACAGCTGTTTTTGCCGCTGGAAAGAGGGATTTTCACCCTTGAAGGAAGCAAATATACAACGCTTGTTATGGCAGAAGCAGACGGAATTCCTGTACTCCGATACGGTCAATTCATTAATGTTGTTCTTGATTTTATGATTGTGGCGTTCTGCATATTTATGTTCATCAAGGCGATCAACCGATTTAAACGTAAAGAAGAAAAACCCGAGCCGAAGATAACGACGCGGGCATGTCCTTATTGTATATCCGATATACCGCTTGAAGCGACGCGTTGCTCACACTGTACCTCCCTGGTAGATCCAATGCTTGAGTCAGAAAATGCTAAAGCTTAAAGCCCCGGCGATCTAGGAATGAGGTTTTCGAGGATCTGTCTCAGATTTGCATCTTCTCGGTAGACTTCTTCCCCGGTATCGAGTTCCGTGACACGAATTCGAGTATACGGTTCATCCGGACGAACCGGTTTAAAAGTAAGATCATTTTGGTTTTCGACCATGACATCAAATCCTATTTTTTTAAACATTGGGATTAATTGTTCTGTAGATGCTTCTTGTTTATCTCCGAGCATAATAAGACCTCTTAGATTCTTGGCCTCT
Organism: Paenibacillus sp. An7; assembly: GCF_009870785.1. Classification (GTDB taxonomy): domain Bacteria; phylum Bacillota; class Bacilli; order Paenibacillales; family Paenibacillaceae; genus Paenibacillus. The sequence continues at coordinate 91,376 of NZ_WTWX01000010.1, read as the reverse complement.
TCATTTTTGTAGATGACCTGAAAACGAACGATGCATTCCATTCTTTATCTCCCCTTTATTCGTTTAAACCTATATGATAACTACATTGCCCCAAACTGTATGTAATCATGCTAACAGAAAACGCAGTAAATCTGTAGTAAGACGTTATTATTACACGGGAGGTACAAAACTTATGATAAAAGAAGAGCAATTTGATATTTACAATCAAGATGGAAAGTGGATTGGCACCGCCCCCCGTTCTGAAGTACACGCAAAAGGATACTGGCATAAATCGTTTCACTGCTGGCTCATACGAGATACAGAAGAAGGGCGTAAACTACTTTTTCAAAAAAGGGTGGGCAGTAAGGATACCTTTCCTTCCTGCTATGATATTACCGCAGCAGGGCACCTGTCTGCAGGTGAAACGGTGCAAGATGCCGCAAGAGAACTAGAGGAAGAACTGGGACTTGCTGTTCCCTACTCTCAGCTTACACCTCTGCTTGAGATAAAGGATGAGTTATATGGTGAAGTAAACGGGATCCCCTTCAAAGACCTAGAAATCAGCTCCGTATTTGGCTATCTTCATGCTCAGCCGCTATATCAATATCATCTGCAGCAAAGTGAAGTACAAGGACTTTACGAAGCTCTTCTATCCGATATGATGGAGTTGTTCGAGAATAAAGTATCAGAAGTGCAAGCCATTGGAATTCATAGTCAGAATGAAGGTAATCCAGAAGCGCTCTTCATGGAAACCATTAGAGCAGATCAGTTTGTGACTAGGCAGCCTAGTTACTATCTCACCATATTTGAGAAACTAAAGGAAATGGAAATGTAACCTAATCGACTGCACAAAACAGGTAAAACCCTTCTTTATCCTTATTCGGATAGGATAGAAGGGTTTTTTAGACGTTACCTATACTTATTCCGAATCCGGAGATTAAATCTGTTCTGCTCCGCAATGCGGACACCATTTAGAGCCTTTTGGCAGCTCCGCTGCACAAATCTGACACTTTACGGTCTCTCGCGGAAGTTCCGTTTCCACTTTTTCTTGGTGCTGATTGTTCTCTTTCCAATACCTTATACGCTCATCCAGCTCCTGCTGCCTCTCGCTTTCGCGCTGCATCTCTTCCAAGCGTCTGCGTTCCCACTCTGCGTCAAACTCTTCTTTCTCTTCCGGCAGAAAGTCTCCTAGATCATAATTTTCACTAGGAATCTCTTCCTCAGCCAAAAGCAGATCCGGGAAAAGCTCTTCCTCTTCTACCTCTTCTTCAGCAACGGTAGCTGCTGCTTCCGGTTTAGCTTGTGCATGTGCTGCCGGAGCCGGCTTCTCGTTTCCTGTTAAAGCACGGCCGCATTTGGGACAGAAATTAGCATCCAGATCCGATACATGACCACAGACGCAAACCCGCTCGTTTTTCAGCAGAGCAATCTTCTCGCGCAGTTCATCAATCTCATCCTGAAGCGTGTCGCAGTCTGCCGAAAGTTCCATCATTCTTTCTTCCGCTAAAGACATATCTTGTGCACGATACCCCTCATAGAAGATACGGCCCATTTCTGTATAGTTCACGGACATGTCGTGCTTAATGTTCGCAATTTGCGAATTAATTTTGTTAATCTCTACAGCATGCTGCGCCTTCTCAGTCGCACGCCCTGCCCCGTCTTTAATTCGTTGTAAAAAGTTCATGCGATTCATTCCTCCTCATTCCATGTAACAAGTTGCATGTTGCAAGCATTGCAGCTTATAGCTTTCAGTACCTTATTACAGCAATAACACCCTATGCTAAACTTTATCGTCAAATTATACCGTATACTTCGCTTGAATTGATAGTTTCGGTATAATAGAACAGTCTGTTACATGCAGACAAGTAACCATCTTATATGTAATCTACCTTAAAGTTTATCATTCGTCAGATGTTTTTATGACTCTATCATACCAAATTTACAACCCTCTTGTGAAAAGGGCAATGTTTTACTTTGATTTTAGATGAGGTGTACACCATTTATGTATAGCACAAATCCTATATTTTATCCTCGCCCTTTAGGGGTCCCTTCGAGTGCCCGAATGCCTAAGGCAAAGGAAGCGCCCGAACAAACAAGCCTGGAGCTTGTTCATGATACGGAACCAGATGCCGAATACTTCAGGTCGTTGGAGGAAGCCGGTATTCTGCTGAACGGACCACAGATTAAAGCCGTAAGGCATGGTGACGGTCCTATTTTAACTTTGGCAGGTGCTGGTTGTGGTAAAACGACGGTTCTTGCGGCAAGAGCCGGCTACCTTATTAAAGTTCGAAACGTACCTGCCGGCAGTATCCTGCTCGTCACTTTTACTAGTAAAGCCGCTGCAGAGATGAAATCTCGTATTTCGACACTTCCTGGTATTCGTTCTGCTGCTGCAAGGGCTGTACAAGCAAGAACATTCCACTCCTTCGCTTTAATGCTATTGCGTCATTACGGGGTAACGGAAGATATTTTTGGTGACATGAGAGCACAGCATACCGTAATAAAAATGATTCAGCGCAAGCATGGATTAAGCGATGCATTTCAGCCGGAAAGCCTGCTCTCTTCTCTCTCTACCTGGAAGATGGAAGGAAAACGGACCGAAGATCTTCCAGAGACGTCACAGGAAGAAAGAGAGGTAAAACAGATTCTTACCGGATATGAAGCATGGAAGAAAGAACGTCACAAGATGGACTTTGATGATATTTTGCTGCGAGCTGCGGAACTGTTGAATGATCCTGCCATTCTGCGCCCGCTTCAAAAACGATTCCAATATATTATGGTGGATGAATTCCAAGATACCAACAGTCTTCAGTACGAAATTGTACGTAAACTCGCAGCTTCCCACCGGAACCTGATGGTAGTCGGTGATGACGACCAGACGATCTATACCTTTAATGGAGCAAGACAAGAAGCAATTCTTGATTTTGATAAAGTCTATCCTCGGGCATCCATCGTTACACTGGATATTAATTACCGCTCCGACGCTCGCATTCTTGGTCTTGGCACAGAGATTGTACGTTATAACAAAAAACGCCGGTATAAGAAATTAGTGTCCGCTGGTAAGCCTGGGTATCAGCCGTTGTTCGCCACTCCTTCTGGAGTGGAAGAAGAGGCGGCGATGGTCGTCAGCCATATTCAGGAGATGATAGAAGAAGAACATTTATCGTATCAAGATATTGCGATTCTGCACCGGACAGCAAGCAGCAGCCGTGCTATTTTTGAACAGCTTGTTCTAAAAGAGATTCCATTTGTACAATATGGGGCTACCCCTGTCTTCTACGATCAGACTTTAGTGAAGCCGCTGATGGATCACCTAAGGTTATCCCTTCACCCGCGTAATTTTGATGCGATTCCAAGTACACTCGGACCTTTATATATCTCGCGTGAAGCAGGTCTCGAATACTTGGCAGGGCAAGAGAAGCTGCAGCCTAAAAAATATCCGCTCATTCATTTTTCGAGATGGGATCGTCTGAAACCTTTTCAGCAAGAGCAGGTCAAGGAACGAATTAAACTGATTAAGCAGCTGCAGACGATGACTCCGCTTGCGGCGATCCAAGAAATGCGAAGACAGTTCTACGATTCGTATCTTGAGAGCGGCGATCCAAGTATCTACACACATTATAAAGAAACGATTATGGAAACACTGGATGAGCTTGAGGCATCTGTAAAACGGTTTGAGACTGTGGAGAGTTTTGTTACCTTTGCAGATGAACTATCCCGAAGACATAAAGAGATGGAAGCTCTGCAAGCAGCCAATGAAGATGCCGTACAGCTGATGACGATTCACCGAGCCAAAGGGCTTGAATTCCCTTGCGTTTACTGGATTGGTGCAAGTGAAGGAATTCTTCCGCATAGTTCTGCTCTAACCAAAGAAGTGCCCGAGGACCGAAAAGCGGCACTGACGGGCGCAGCTGCCAAAGAAGTGGACGAAGCTTTGCTAGAGGAAGAACGCAGACTTGCTTATGTTGCTGTTACGCGTGCGAAGCAGCGATTATTCATTACCTCTCCTGCTAGTCAGCATGGGAAGCCGGCTCCTGTCTCTAGATTTCTGCTGGAAGCTTTCGGCGTCAAGGATACAGGCCACAAGAAACAGAGTGCCAAAGAACGTTTAAATCCGGACAAAGACCGCTTCCACTCGAAAGGCAAGATACACAGCTCTTCTTCCTCTCTTATGAAAGGAAGCTCGCAGCGGATGGAAACTGTACCGGTATGGTCATGTACATCAGATACTTGTCCCGCCTGGATTCGTCAGCACACCGGCAAATCGAAGGAGGAAGCACCGCCTTGCCCGCTCTGTAAGTCAAAAATGAAAAAAACGATGCGAGAAGTGCCTGCTTTACCGAGACATCTGAAATAATCTATCTATGCGGCTGATTCATCCCCTGCCCTACTAGTGTATAAAACAGGTAAATTGTCTTTTATCTGGATATATAAAATGGAAAGGAGAAAGAGCCAATGGACACTTATTACGTTTCCATCACACAGCAGCTCATCCATCAAGAACCGCTTGAATCGAATGACTATGAGGTAAAGCTGACTCAAGATAAACTTGCTCAAATGCAGGATTTGATGTCATTGATTAGCAAAGAGGACGAATATGCGTTTCAGCGCACACCGATTCCCTACAAATCAGCAGATCATGATGATGCAAATGAGCAGTTTACGGACCGCATTCAAGAACTGTATCAGCTTATTTATAACACGGGAACGGAGCAAACGAAGGAAATCATTCGTCAGCAAAAGGTGCTGAATAAGCTCGATCATACGGATTACAAAGATACGGGTTATGAAGATTCCCCCCTTAATAAGTAGAGAAATAAATTAGAAGACTAGTGAGGTCCGGTTCATCATTATGAACTGGGCTTTTTCACGTTTTCGCAAAAATAACCTGCCATAGATCTACCAGTCGGTTCTAATCCCTATTTTCTTGTAATAATTAAAAGTAACCGCTTTAAGCTGACACTTGAATTCGCATCTTCGCCATATTTGTAATTTATCCAGTAGATGTCGTCAATAAGATTTACATCATACTGACAAGGATGTGAGATGAACATGACTTCATTTTTGCGAAAATGTGGATTACTTTGTTTGGTATTCATCCTCGTTACAATGCTCCTCCCCTCTCTTTCCGTAAAAGCTGCTGCTCGTGTTACTCTGGATTCCCATCAAGATGGGGAAAACATTTCCCCAGGATTCGTAGAACTTCATGGTACGTACACCGATGTATTTGACATCGAAATTGTGGTCAATGGTCAATTGGTAAATGATGTGCATATGGATGACCCTGATGCTGATAACCATGGAACATGGTCTTATTCATTAGATACATCCTCATTAGACGGCACTATTGAAATTGCGCTTAAATCCAAAGATATCGGAACGAGATACGGGATTTGGTCTCCTTTTATTCATCTCCATGTAGATAATCCAGCCGCGAATGTACCCGAAGTACGTATTGTAAGTCCAGGCGAAACAGATGCTCCCCTGCCTCGTGACAAAGGAGCCATTCCCATTCATATTTCTGCAGTAGGTAAAAATACAATCACTCAGGTTGAACTCCGGGTTAATGGAGGTCCTTGGGAACCTGCTTCCTACAATGAAACAGAAGGATTCTATAAATATGCTTGGGAAGTTGCACATCTAGACAAAAAACAAAAGTATAGCCTGGAGGCAAAGGCAACCGATCAGAACGGGAACACAGGATACAGCCTCACCACCTACCTAGCCCCCAATCCACAAGCCATCGGTCAAGGGAACTCCTCCTCTAAATCTGAGAATTCTGGAGATTCCGGTACCGTGATGGATAGTGTGTATAGAGCTACCGAGCCTCTCCCCGTTCAAGATCGAGCAATCTGGATTTGGGAAACGGCATCTTATCACCTGATACTGAATCCGAATTCCTGGGATACTTTTGCCGGATTCACCTCTGATACAACCACCTTTAGTGACCGTCCCATCACTACACTCTATCTAGGCGTTGATCGCTATAATGGAGCTTCGATGCTGGAAGACTACCGTGAAAAAGTACAGCAGTTTGTTACTTGGGCACATGCGAATGGGTATCAAGTTCAGGCACTAATTGCCGGCGGCACAACACCACCCTACTATGGAGCTTACGAGAGATACCGTACCCAAGCAGTTCGGGAATTTGAAAAAGTACTGAACTATAATCTGGCTTCTGAAGCTTCCGCTATGTTTGATGGCATTAATCTCGATACCGAGCCGTATATTCTGCCTGATTTTAAGACGGAAAAACCGTCTGTCCAGATTCAGTACCTAGATATGCTCGCAGCACTGATGGAACGGAAACATGCGGCGGGGATTACTTTCCCCGTAGGCGCAGCCATTCCAAGGTGGTATGACAGTTCCGCTGATGCCAGTGCAATTCCGTGGAAGGGATCAACAAAATGGCTGTCTGAACACATTCAGGATACCGCTGATTATATTTCGATTATGAATTACCGTGATCAGGCAGACGGAAGTGCAGGCATTATCCAACAAGCACTCGGGGAGATTGCCTACGCTGAATCCATAGGTAAGCCAAACTCCGTCATCATCGGTGTAGAAACCAAAGATATTGCCGATGGCGGAGATCCCGAAACGATCAGCTTCCATGAGGAAGGCAGAACCTTTATGGAGGATGAACTGAATAAAGTGTATGCGGCTATGCAAGAGAGCCCGGCGTTTGGCGGCATCGCCATTCACCACTACACTTCGTTCATCGACTTCCCAAGCAAGTGGGGACCGGAAGGAATGAAGTGGGCTCCTCCATCCGACTTGGAACCGCCAAGCATAGTCAGCGGCCCTCTCTCTGCGACAGCTTTTGATCACGAACGGATTGATGTGCGTTATGGTATGGCGTTCGACAACGCCGCAGTGAATGACTACCGGATCTACCGGAGCACTGAACCTGATTTTGCAACAGGACCTCTTACTTATGCAGGAACTGCTAAAGGATTATCTTACAAAGATAAAGGACTGCTTGCAGATACCACTTATTATTACAAAATCACAGCGGTCGATCTCTCGGGAAATGAAAGCTACCCTAGCGAAGCCATTTCTGCGACAACGACCTCTACCACTTTGAAACCGATGATTATCAATGAGAAGACATTTGAATATACAGGAGACAAAGCTATCGTGACCTTACGAGTCGTGGATCTTGAAACCGGGACACCGCTTCGTGCTGCGGTTAGCGGCAGATTCACTCAGATGGCTGGAAAATACGTCACCGCCAAGGCTACCGCAGATGGGATATTCCAATCCTCTTCCGAAACGGTAAGCGCTCCTTCCGGAGAGATCGGGTTCCAGCCTCGCCGAATTATGGCTCCTGGGTATTATTGGGCCAGCAGCTATGACACACTTCCTTATACCACGGTAGTTTGGGAACCCTAGGGTTCTATGATTGTTTTATGACTGTAAAATAAGTAAGGAGCCTTGGCTGTAAAGCCCGGGATCCTTGTTTTTTTTGTATCCTATTTATGTTGATGTTCCTTGGCTTCTGACATTCCTTTGTTTGTGATATTCCTTTGTTTATGACATTGAACTATTTCTCGCAAGTCCGTTTATTAGTGCTTATACCCATATTTTTATAAAACAGTATATAATTTGATCGGGAAGTTAGTGTAGTTTATAATTTCTACTAATGATTAAGGAGGAAAAATATGAATAAAAAAATGTGGATTATGGTTTTTATCGCTTCATTTGCACTACTGTACATTCTATTTGGCTTTTGGATTGCGAAGGATACTAAAATTATTCTGGAAAAAACTATGGCAGCAGATCGTAATGAGCAAGAATACATGGATCCGTCTGTCTTTAATAGAATAAATCCGATTACAAATGGAGCAACTACTGCTGAATTCTCCTATGATTCTTCCAAACATAACGTAGGGATCGTGGTTCCGCTCCATTTCTTTTTTGTTGCCAAAGTATTTGTAACTCACGAATACGATCAGAATGACTTCGGATTTAAGGAACCGCTGACCATGGATTTAAAGCTTAAGAATGGGCATTGGTATGCTACTAATGTAAAAATTGAACCTTAAGCTTAATCGTTGGTCAATGCAGAAACCAGATTTTGCGTACTAAGCCCTTTACTCTAGTGCAACCTTACTCCCGTGGTTTTCGTCTGAAAGATGTCATCGTCTTATGACAAAACAACAACAAAGGAGAGAAGACACATGAACAAAAGAATGAAAACCGGCGTAGCTGCGGCAGCCCTAACTATTGCTCTAGGCGGTAGTTCCCTCTACGCATATGCAGATGCGAGCACTCCAGTGCCGATCTCAAGTAATCTTAAAGAGGTATTTACGATTACGGTGAATGGACAGGCTATCGAGGATGGTTACCAAGTATCAACTGCTGCACAACCCATGATTCCTGTACGTTCTCTAGCAGAAGCACTTGGAATGGAAGTAAAATGGGTACCAGACACCAAAGCAAGCGAGCTTACCAAAGGAATTAAATGGACTTCCATTATGACAGGGGAAGATGCTTATAATGTAAATAAGATGCTTGTTCGTTTAGGACAAGCACCTGAGATAGTCAATAACACGCAGTATGTTCCTCTGAACTTTGTCAGCGAGGTTCTGTACGGCAACGTATCGGTAGAAGGGAGTCAAATTATAATTACTACAGATCAAGCGAATGCATCAGAAGAAGAAGTAACAAAAGCAAGCGGAATTATCACTTCGTTGTCTTCGGAAGAAGGTAAACTTTCCGTCCATATCAATGGAAATGGTGCGAAAGGAATCATTCTTCATGTGAGTGACGATACGAAGTTTGCACTTGCAAACGGGGATGCCCTTGCATTTAAAGATCTCAAAGTTGGCGATCAGGTTGAAGCTGAACACGCGATGTTTGCAACGCTTAGCCTTCCTCCGCAATCACCGGTATACAAGATCACTGTAACCGAACAAGCAAAAGCGGATCTCGTTATTGCTGAAGGTGCAATCAGTGAAATAACAACTAACGAAAATGGCGAACGCAGTATCCTCCTTAAAGGTCAAGGTATTGAAGAAGAGCCGTCCAGCGGTATCGTATTTAACATCAGTTCAGAAACGAAAGTAGTAGATACCAAAGGAGAAGCAATTGATCCTTCTACACTTAAGGAAAAAGACTACGTAATTGGCGTTTATAACGGCATTACGACTCGCAGCCTCCCTCCTATTGCGAACGCGATGAAACTGGTTGTAGAACAAGCAACTGAATAAACCCGTATTCGTCTATCTTTTGAAACATCGTACTTGAACAAACCATTCTGAATAGGGACTCATTGATATCTCGTGTGTCCATGTATTCAAAAAGGCAGCCCCGCTGGGCTGCCTTCTTCTATCTCTTGTTCAAATTACAGTTTAATATTTGACTCATCAAAGTACTCTTCCAGGGTAAGACCGCTCTCTGCGATATCCGGCGCTAACTCTTTACCTACATAACGGATATGCCACGGCTCGTATACATAACCCGTAATATCTTCCCGGTCTTTGAGATACCGAATCACAAAACCGTATTCGGGCGCATGTTCTTCCAGCCATTTGCCTTCTTCTGAGTCGCCAAACACTTCTTCGATTACATTGCCGACACTTGGACTGGATACATCAATCGCAAGCCCTGTCTGATGTTCACTGTAACCTGGTTTCGCACTTACTCTTGCCGCATATTCTTCACCGTTACGCTCTACACTGCTGTTATACACGGAAACTTGGCGGCTATAAGAACGATACCCAGACACAGCTCGAAGTTCTATACCGTCTTCTTTTGCTGCTGCAAACAGTTCCTCTAAGGCAGACGCAGCTTCTTTTCTCAAATGACGTTTCTCATGAGGTCCGTCAAAAGAAAAAGGAACATTCGGTTCAACCAAATCATCCGGTTCATACCCTTCCGGCAGACTCCGCTCTTTATTCACAATGACCGTCACTGCTTCCGCATTGGTTACAACACTTCGGTCACCTTCCTGCTGAATACTGCTCTGCAGTGAACTTTGTGCACGCAAAGCCATGACACTGTCTGTTTCTGTATCTTCTTTACCGGTTTCTACACCGTCCACATTGTCATCTGTTCCATCTGGGGTTACTTCCTCAGAAGTATCACCTGTCGCCGGAGCATTCAGGTTCTGTCCTTCCTGCTGACCTTGTCCACCTACTTCACAGCCTGTAAGTAGAACGGTGCTGACCAACAGGGTAGACAGCAGAGCAATTGTCCAGTGGTGTCTTTTCTTCTTCGTCGTTATCATCGATTACTCCCCCATCCACAAATAGCTTGTCCACGCTCTATTGTAGACTAAAAATAAACAGAGCAAAAGAACGCTGACGTCCCCTGACATGGATTGTCATGAGACTCAGATCTCTTATGCTCTGTCATGATCGTATTTACTTCGTCTTGCTCCCGGACTTTGTCTGGGCTAAGCGGGGTGCCCATTCTGTCGCCCGCTTGGACAGCTGTTCTCGTAAATGAGTCAGCGCAGCATCCGTAGGTGCCTGAGGCAGCAACGATGCAAGACTTGGGGGAGGCACCATTTTGGAGGGTGCCTTCAGATGCAGCTCCACCTCTGTCAGCCGTTGGCCAGGCTTGTGGAGCGCGCTGTCTTGGACACTCTCCGCGATGTAATCCATAATCGCGGAGACGTTGCCGCCCGCTCGCGCAGCCGGTCGCTGCAGCAGCGCTGCCTGAGGCAGTGCTTTCCCTTCTGATTCGGCTGCCCATGAGCCGAATACACTGTCAAGGAGCGCTGTGCGTGTAATGCCTAGCAGGCTTAAGAGGGCTAGCGGCTCACGGGCTGCCCAGGAAGCAGCTGCTATTCTAGCGGCTTCTGCATGTTCGCATACTTCGCTCTCACAGGTGCAGGTCACCTGCATCTCTGTAGCGAAGGGAATTAGGATTGCCGCTTCTTCAGGCGTCAACGGCTTATTTTCCATCAGTGTGTACACAAGATATGCAGACTCTGCTAACTGCTCAAGCAACGTTCTTTTCTCCATGTCATCAAGGGGATTCACATGCCCTTTGCATTCCATATCGTTATCTTCTGAATCCCTCACTCTACTAGATACGATTGCCTTCCATCCGTGAGGCTCCAGCTGAAATTCCTTTACTTCGATGTTCACCTTCACCTCACCCTTTCCTAAATCAAAATCCTTGACTTACATCCACATTTCTCCCTGTAAGGTAACAAGCCCTTTCAGTTCATCGTCCGACATTTCTGTAAGCCAGTTTTCACCTGAACCTACAACCTGCTCAGACAGCTGTTTCTTACTCTCAATCAGTTCATCAATTCGCTCTTCCAGCGTACCTTGGCAGATCAGTTTATGAACCTGAACGTTTCTCTTCTGTCCAATCCGGAATACACGGTCTGTTGCCTGATTCTCTACGGCAGGATTCCACCAGCGATCATAGTGAATGACATGACTCGCATGAGTAAGGTTAAGACCGACACCGCCCGCACGTAAGGAGAGGACAAAGATAGACGGACCTTCGCCTTTTTGGAAACGATCCACCATCGCATCACGTTCCGCTTTGGAGATTCCTCCATGAAGGAAGAACGGTTTCTCATTGTAACGCTGAGTCAATTGATTCACCAGTATATCTCCCATGGAGACATACTGCGTAAAGATAAGTGCTGACTCTCCATTATCTCGAATTGCATCGGTAAGCTCCATCAGACGTTCCAGCTTGCCTGACAGTTCCACCCGTCCGCTCTGTTCTTTACGATTTGGCTCCAGCAGTACAGGATGATCACAAATCTGCTTAAGTTTAGTTAGAGAGGACAGAACCACCCCTTTTCGTGTAAAACCAGTCTGACCTTCAATCCCTGTAAGCAATTGATCAACTACCCCTTTATAAAGGGCCGTCTGCTCCACCGTTAAGGAGCAATAAGATTTCAGTTCCAGCTTCTCCGGAAGATCCTTACGGATATCAGGATCGCTCTTGAGCCTTCTAAGCATAAACGGAGACACGAGCTTATGCAGTTCACGAAGGGACTGTGCCCCTTCCTCGCCGCCAGTTACATAACGCTGCCGGAATGAAGCTGCCGTACCGAGATATCCTGGATTAAGAAACTGAAAAATAGACCATAGCTCACTAAGCCGATTCTCCACTGGTGTTCCTGTCATCGCAATGCGGTGCGGTGCGGACAGTTTCATCACGCTTTGCGCCTGCTTCGTGCGATAGTTCTTAATGTACTGCGCTTCATCAAGCACCACAGAAGACCAATGAACGGAAGCAAGATCTGCCCCATCCCTGCCAGCCAGATGATACGTCGTCAGGACAATATCATGTTCTTCTGCCTGCTCACGGAAGCGGTCGCCGTGCAAACGCTGGGTACCGTGATGGATATATAATTTGAAGTCCGGAGCAAATCGTGCGAGTTCCCGCTGCCAGTTGCCCAGCAGTGAGGTAGGACATACGATGAGTGCAGGACCCTCTGTATCAAATTCATCTTCTACCATTCCTTCAAGCTTACGTTCTGCTTCTCTGATCTCCTTCGCTGCGAGCTTGGAGTCAAGCAGACAGGTAATCACCTGAATGGTTTTTCCAAGGCCCATATCATCAGCAAGACACACCCCAAACCCAAGGTCCCGCATAGCAGACAGCCACTGGAAACCCCGCTCTTGATAAGGTCTTAAATTACCATGTAGAGAAGGAGGTACCGATTTAGGCTCTATTCCTTTTAGTACTTGCCCTTCAAGCAAGAAGGACAACATTCCGTAGGATTCTGCACCAAAGATAGAAAGGCCTTTCCAGTTCGCATCTTCTTCATCCTCTGCGACTAGATGCATCCATTCGGATAATGCCATCGTACCTTCTTCATTCTTCTTCATGAAGCGAAGAACCTGACGGATTTCTTTAGGATCAATCTCAATCCATTCTCCGCGAAATTCGACTAAAGGAAACGTGGATGCCGCAAGTCTCGCAAGTTCTTCTTGTGAGACCGGAATCCCATCCAGTACGACCTCTGCTTCAAAAGCAACCAGCTGCTCCATCCCGAGTGTCGAGGATCGCTTTACAGATCCAAGGCGTCCTGGGTGTGGAAGCATCTTTAATTTAAGTCCTGTTTTTCGTTTCCCTTCCTTACTCCATCTTGAAGGCATCATTACCGTCACACCGCTCTTCTGCAGTTTAGGAACAGCATGTGCCATAAAATCATAGAACATTTCGGTATTCATTCTGACAGATGTGGGAGGTCCGTTCCATCCGGACCCTAGCGCAGGTGCGAGTTCACATGCTTTGCCAAACTCCCTTAACATCTGTTCTTGTACGGATTCATACAAGGTTGTACCGCGGTCTACCTCCTGAGAAGGGTGGGACCATATCGCTTCAATCGGAACCCGAAAATCAGACTCGGTTTCACTTTCAGCCCAAAAACTAACGTTCCATTCAGAACCTGCTTCTGAGGGCTCTAACCGAAGCCCAAGCCGCAGTTTCCCGGCAGCAGGACCCGAAGATTCATTCTCTATAGACGGAGGAGAACTTTCTCCTGCTTCACTAACCGCATCAGACAATTCTTCGATTTCTTGAATTGTTCCTTGTACGCTTAGTTCCCGCGAACCGGTCAGCAGACTGTTCCACCATAGTTCTGATAATGGGGAATATCCTCTGCGATAATTTACGCGGTATTTAGACAAGCTGCTTTCCACCGCAGCAATTTCGGAGGAAACTGCTGCATGGATCATTTGACTAAGGAAAGAGTAAAGCACGGCAGCACCTGCTTCCTTCACAGACCCTGCCTCCGTATCCGCGTAAACAACGGTGGCAGTCAGTGCAATTGGAGGGATGGATTCTGCAAGAATCGCAAAGCGTTCTATGTCTTCTTTCTCTCTAAGTCTCGGGTGCCAAGCACCCTTTACAGCAGATTGATTCCCTCGTCTTCTTCCGCCTGTTGCTGTCACCGGAGCGACCCCCGGAGCAATCTGACCTCGGAGCAGTAATTCCAAAGCAAATAAAGCTGCTTTCGACCAATATTCCATTTCTTCTCCGGCTTCAAACCCTGCTCCGGCTGCTTCTTCTTTGTTCCAGTGTATTAATAATTCAAATGCGTCTTTCGGACTGAGCGCGAGTCCCTCGAGCGTCCGTCCCATTCCCATTCGTTTTTTCTTGTTTGGATCTGCACTTGAGGTCTGTACCTTGCTCGTCTGCCATCTGAGTTCCGCAAGACGCAAGGCTGCATGTTGAAACGGGCGGTAAGTACCGCCTTTTAGCTTCATTTTACGTATTCCATGGCTCCAGGCATCGACCCTGGGTTCCGACGTTTCTCCAGAAAAACAAAAAAATACGTCTCCGAGCCAAATTCCATATAATGGTTGATTCATCGCAAGTCACCCGTTAGCCCTTTTAGATTGTTACTCTTCATCATATACGAAAATCGTTCAATTTAAAAATCAAAACCTTACTTTTTTTCTATAGAAGACAAAAAAAGAATCGGTTATAGCCTGTAAGCTTGAACCGATTTTTATGTGATATCTATGAGTTACATTGAAAAGTAATTTCATGCTGTAAATTTACATTATAAACCTAATAACTCGTTAAAGGAAACTAGGTCTACGATTTCATATCCATTTCCCTGTCCTTTTGGTTTGATGATAACCGTTCCTAAGTAAGGAATCTCCCCAAGCCCAACCCCCGGCGGAAAACTATGGGCTACGATGACTTTATTCATGCCTTCAGGAGGATTCTTCTCTAAAATGGAAGTCAGTTCTGCTAATGTACTGTCTCGTTCTTCAGCACTGACTTGACCGCTTAGCTTATAAACTTTCGTCCAAAAAGGATCTACTTGAACATTTCCAACTCCAAAAGCGAGTCCAGCAGTTTCTCTTGTTCGGCAAAAAGGACTTGCGATCACCGGTGTTTGCAATGGAATTTGTAAATCCCTCACCTTCTGTCCGTAAAGGACAGCTTGTTGTTTACCCTGTGCTGAAAGGTTTCTCTGAGTCGCACAATCACTGAGTACGTAATTAGGCTGATCTTCTCCAACCGTTGCCTCTCCGTGCCTTATATACAAAATATATCCGCCCTGCCGCAGTAAGTTCACATGTGATGGATTTAAATAATTCGTATGATCGGTGCGTTCTTCTGCCATGACATTAGCGGATTGCATGAATAAAAGCACCACAACCACACATATAAAAACAAACTTTCTCATCTTATCATCTCCTCCAGCTTTTGAACAAAATGGATAAGCTTAGTATGTTCAATGAGGAGAAATAAAAACACTGTAAAGGAAAATGATCCCGAATAAACGAGATCATTTTCATAAGTTTTATTTTTTCAGGCTGTCCCAACTCTTCTGCAGATCTTCAAGTAACTTAACAGGATCGGGCTTCGCAACATAGGCCTGCATCACAGCACCAAACTCTTGCGGCACTCCTTCTGGAAAGCGACTGTAGTACCAACTAAGTGCTTTATTATCATCACTATATTGAATAATGTCAGCAGCAAGATCGCCAAGCACTTCGGAATCTGTCGTAATACTCTTAAATGCAGGAATGAATTTAAACTCCTCGGTCATGTATTTCTTCCCTGTCTCGGACGTCACAAGCCATTCAAGAAAGTCTTTTGCTTCTTGTTTCACAGCAGACTCTTTGTTCACCACATAGTAATTCGGTACACCGACAAAAAGTTTATCAGACGCATCTGCATCATCTCCAATCGGCATCGGCAGTATACCTAAGTTCAGATCAGGGTTAATTCCATCGATTTGCACCTGTGTCCAGTTACCCTGTTGCATCATCGCTGCTTCTCCTGTAGCAAAGGTCGTCACTTGGGTATTGTAATCCGTGGTCAGCGGATTCTTATTGCTATACTGTAGGGTCAGATCCAGCAGCTTAATCCAATCCTCGAACACGGGATTCCCTGGAATTTTCTCCGTTGCTTCATTCAATCCCTGGACAAAAGCGACTGGATCGGCTTGATTTGCAAACGGTACATTTACATTATGATTGCCCAGTACCCACCATTCCTGATATCCGTTCGAAAAGGGAATAATTCCTGCATCCTGAAGCTTCTGAGCTGCTGCCTGCAGCTGACTGAGTGTCTTTGGTAATTCTGTAATCCCTGCTTGTTTAAATAAATCTTTATTATATATAAATCCATATCCTTCAAGTCCCAAAGGCTGACCATACAGCTTGCCGTCTTTGGTCATGGGTTCTTTGGCCACATCGAGCACATCGTTTACCCAAGGTTCTCCTGAGAGATCTTCCAAACTATCGATCCAAGTATCCAGTTCACGGTAACCAGCTACATTAAAAATATCCGGATGTTCGGAACCGGCAAATTTTGTTTTTAATGCAGCCCCGTAGTCACTGCCCCCGCCCACCGTTTCGATCTCAATATTGATATCCGGATGCTCTGTCTCATACTCCGTAATCAAACGGTCAAAGGCTTCGGCTATTTCTACCTTATATTGAAAGATTTTAATCGTTTTCTTTCCATCTGCAGACTCCTTACCTCCACCGCAGCCTGCAACAACCAGCGAACACAGTAATAATGAGGTGAGTGCAAACATCCCTTTTTTTCTCAATATAAACCCCTCCTGTATATTATAAAATGAGCTGTCATCCCTTTACTGAACCCGCGGTAATTCCTTGAATGATGTACTTCTGCATCAGAAGAAAGAAAATAATGACCGGTGTAATGCCAAGCACTAGCGCAGGCAGAGCTAAATCCCACTGCTTCGTGTATTGACCAAAAAAAGCATACGTGGCAATTGGAATGGTATGAAGTGAACTATTCTGCAGAATAATGGACGGCAGCAGATAGTCATTCCAGATCCAAAGCGTGTTCAGTATAATGATGGTCACATACATCGGCCTCATAAGAGGGTATACGATTCGGAAAAATACCCCATACGCATTGCTACCATCCACTCTTGCTGCCTCTTCAATCTCAATAGGAACGGACTTCACAAAACCATGGAACAGAAATACAGATATCGGTATGCCAAAACCGAGATAACAAATAATAAGTCCATAGTGACTATTCATCAGCCCAACGGTGCTTGTTACCTTAACGAGTGGAATCATGATCGACTGAAAAGGAATGACCATGGCAGCCACAAACAGTGCAAAGAGGACACGGTTAAACCTGCTGTTGTGCCTTACCATCCGGTAGGCGGTCATAGAACTAAATAAGACAAGCAATAAATTGCTGACAATCGTTACAAAAAGAGAGTTGAATAATACTTTCGGAAATTTGGTAATCTCCCATGCTCGCTGATAATTGCCCCATTCAAAAGCTTTTGGCCATGCTGCCGCATTCGTCAGGAGGTCACCAAAACTTTTAACCGAGTTTACAAACAGGAAATAGAATGGAACGAGGAACAATAGAGCGATTAAAATCATAATGATTTCGGTAAAAAAGGTAGAAAAACGGTAGTTTTTGCTCGTTTCCATTAGGCTTCCACCTCCCGGCTTTTCGTCAGACGAACCTGGATGCTGGTAATGATCGCAACCACGATGAAGAAGATTAGTGCCTTCGCTGTACCAAGCCCGTATCTTCCGTTCACGAATGCTTCATTATAAATATTCAGCGCAAGCGACTCCGTGGAGCGGAAGGGTCCTCCTTTTGTCAGCGAGAGGTTTAGATCAAACATCTTAAACGACCAAGAGATGGCAAGAAATAGACAGACGGTAACTCCCGGCATAATGAGCGGAACGATAATACTTCTTAAAATCTGTCCACGGGTGGCTCCATCAATCTGAGCAGCCTCGAGCACTTCTGTCGGTACATTATTTAGAGAAGATATGTAAATTACCATCAAATATCCTGCGGTCTGCCATACAAATACGATGACGATGGCCCAGAAAGCGGTCTTTTCATCCCCTAACCAAGGCAAATTAAAAAATGCAAGCCCCGTCACTTCGCCCACTGACGCAAAACCGCGGACAAATATAAATTGCCAGATAAATCCTAGTAAAAGGCCGCCGATGACATTCGGCATAAAAAATACAGTCCGCAGGAGATTTTTCGTCTTCAGCGGCTTCGTTAAAAAGTAAGCAAGAAAAAATCCAATCAGATTGGTGAGCAGGACTCCTGTCACCGTAAACAAAGTTGTGAATGTAAACGATTTCAGAAATGCCGGGTCATCTGTAAATATTTTGGTGAAGTTAGCAAACCCAATCCAAACGGGATCTTTTGAGGCACCACTCCATTCCGTGAAGGAGTAATACATCCCCAGCAGAAACGGTGCTACGATGATGAGCATAAAGAAAAATAGAGCAGGACCAACGAAAATAAACTGCTGCATCATCTGTGAAGATTTTCGGTTCATGGATGAACTCCCCTTTCTTTAACTACTTTATTTTATATATAACCCACTTAAAGGAAATTGAATGATATTTCACGGATATAATTACATAATATAGAAAGTAGAGCACGGTCATGCCTGTTTCTGAAGTGATTTGCCGCCTTATACTTCGGCAGACCACCTGCAAGGAAAGCATTTCTTTTGATTGAATTTTTTAAGAGATGGGTAAGTATTCCATGACTCGTTGGTCAGTACATATTCACCCTCTCCAAAACTAAGTACAGGAGGTTATCGTATGCAAGGTAACAGCAACCACAACTCTTACAAATGGTTAAATGCAGCAGGCTTGATTCTTGTTATTGTAGTCAACGCACTCGCGAATATATTACCGATCGGGGGAAGAACAACACAGGAGGTATCTGAACTTTATCCGGTATTAATTACTCCGGCTGGATACGCATTTATTATCTGGTCAGTCATTTATCTTCTCCTTGCCGGGTTTGTTATTTTTCAGTTTTTGCCTTCTCAAAAAAATCGAAATACAACAGCACGGGTTGGAATCTGGTTCTTCATCAGCTGTTTAGCGAACGCGGGCTGGATCATTCTATGGCAGAATCTCCAGATTGGCTGGTCCGTACTTGTCATTCTTATTTTATTGTTTTCACTGATTCAAATGTATGTGCGTACACGGGATATTCCTTCCCCTACACTGGGAGAAACTTGGTTTGTCAAACTTCCATTTAGCATCTATTTAGGATGGGTTAGCGTAGCAACGCTGATTAACATAACTGTATGGCTTAGTAAACTCGGCTGGAGCGGGTTCAACCTTGGAGATCAAACTTGGGCCATCATTCTACTGTTGCTCGGCAGCATCGTTGCCTTTGCAGTTAGCTATCGATATAACGACTTCATCCTGCCGCTCGTGTTCGTATGGGCCTATATTGCTATCGGAGTAAAACAATCAGATACCCTGGCAGTTTCCTATACTGCGATCGGGCTCGCGATTGTCATTTTCTTATTTGCAGTATGGATTTTCTTACGGAGAAAAAAATAAGAACGCAAAAAGAGACCATCGCCAAAAAGCGATGGTCTCTCTGCATTTATTTTAGTAATTACATCATTTGAATGAGGTCTTACCCTTTTACTACAATCGTCTCGATTTCAACAAGCGCATCTTTTGGTAAACGAGCGACTTCTACTGCACTGCGCGCTGGGTATGGCTGTTCAAAGAATGAACTATACACTTCATTCACACGGACAAAATCATTCATATCTTTTAAGAAGACCGTTGTTTTTACGACTTGATTAAGTCCTGCCCCAGCTGCTTCAAGAATCGCTTTTACATTCTCCAGAGACAAACGGGTTTGCTCTTCTACAGTCGCTCCAAACTCTCCCGTCGCCGGATCAATACCAAGCTGTCCTGATGTGAAAATAAATCCGCCTGCTTCTACAGCCTGGCTGTAAGGCCCAATGGCACCCGGTGCTTTTTCAGTTGCGATCGTGTTTTTGCTCATACGGATGAACCTCCTTTGATATTTCCATACTTTTCTATACGTTATTGTAGTCAAATGTGCGAGGCTTGTCTATTTCTGAGACAGCGGCTGCGACTCTGCGATCCCCCTGATCTTTTGATTAGAATAGATATGTATCCCCTTCAGTTCCTGTAAGGCAATACGAATCATAGCAGCTGCTACAAGTGAGCCTGGTATCGCACGATAATTCTGCCCTTTTCCCAGCTTCAATAATGGATCTAAGAGTCCAAGAAGAATTTCACCCATCTTCTCCCCTGTTCTATGTTCTTTACGATCTCCAAGAAGCAGTGAAGGTCGTACGAAATGAATAGAAGGGATTCCTGTCTTCTTCACCTCTTCTTCAAACTGGCCCTTGGTTCGGGAATAGAAAACACGCGATTTTGCATTGGCACCTATCGAAGAAATCCCAATAAATTGTTTTATTCCATGACGCTTTGCTATCTTCGCAGCAGTTACAGGATATTCGAGATCTACTTTGCGAAAAGCAGCCTGTGACCCTGCCTTTTTAATCGTTGTTCCTAAACAACAAAATAAATCATCGGCTTGATAAAAGGCGGATTCATATTTCTCAAGTTCATCCCAGTTTACGATCACTTGTTTCAGCTTAGGATGAGTAAGCTTCAGTGATTCTCTCACTAAAATAACGACTTCTGTGTAGGGATGCTGTTCAAGCAGCCCAGTAACCAGTTGCTGACCAACCATCCCGGTTGCTCCAATAACGATCGCTTTACGAGTCTGTTCCAGCAAATTCATCGGTCCCTTCTTTAGAAGCAAATTCATATTTCTGATTATAAAAGAAATCATACCATGTAGAGATTTAATTCTACATAAACAAAGAAGAGGACCGATTCCGCAGAATCAATCCTCTTCTCATTTGTAAGCACACTATGTTATTAGCGTACGTTCGTGTTGCTCCAGTTGTTGTACTCAGTCTCCGCCTGTTCACGCGTATGACCATATCTTTCTTGGAGTTTACCAATCAATTTGTCTTTCTCACCATTGATTACATCCAGATCATCATCTGTCAGTTTACCCCATTGTTTTTTAGCTTCACCCTTCATTTGTGTCCATTTCCCTTTAATACGTTGTTATCCATGATCGTTCATCTCCTCGTCATTTATAGTAATGTTTCTGTCGTTTCTCACTGTTGTAATCCATTACCCTGAGCTCTAGGGATGTCGTTACTTGCTTGTTATATTATTAACCCGTAGTGATTTCCATGAATCCGAAAATATTTCATATCGGTATATCAGGCAGTATATATTTGTGTTATAGCATGTACTATGATATAATGAAAAGTAATGTAGTATTTAACCCCATTCATATTCCTCAAAGTAGAATAATTCCTTCATTAAACCTCATGAAGTAAGAATCGCGTTATAACCCAAACAAAGATTTTAGATTTTATTTTCATTCAAACTGGCGCGGTCTTCGGAGCCGCAAGGACAAAAGAGAGGTAGGGCTTTTGTTGTGTGAAAGTCAGTTATTCTCGGCAAGTGTGAACAACATCGTTCACCAGAGGAATCGTTAGTTATTTGCAGCTACTGCATTTAGCAACCACAGGTTAAATCAATTAAATATCGCAAGCTGTTCGCGATCGACACGACGCGGGCGACCTTGCACATAGCAGCCCCCGGACCCTAGGTACGGGGGCTATCCAATTTTAGCACCTCTTAGAGAAAGATCTTGGAGATTATAACAAGTAAAACAAATAATACGAGGAGGATTCCTGCCAAATCGTCAGAATACTCATGAACAGGTGAAGAATTACTGTGCGGCATAATATAGGATTGTACAGGTTCTTCCCAGTTACCTCCGTAAGTTTGATACATCCGTTCATAACCGCTAACAGGATAACCTGAGATATAATTGGAATTCATCGGATAACTATATTGTTCATTCATTAGATATTCCTCCCTTATATCGCCTATTAGGCTTCTCCCTATACATATGTAAAAAGGATTTCCGGCGTCCGGGCTCCTGCCTTGAACTTGAATATTTTGTTTAAATCCGTTACAAGACGCAAACAAAGAAGCTGCCCTGAGAACAGGACAGCTTCTTTTTACTTAAAAGCCAGAGAATATTAGTAACAAGAGAATGCTTTAGAGATGATAACCAAGAGAATGAACAGTACAAGAATTGCTCCTATCGATGTCCAGCCTCCGTAGCCAGATCCGCCA
Organism: Paenibacillus sp. An7; assembly: GCF_009870785.1. Taxonomy (GTDB): domain Bacteria; phylum Bacillota; class Bacilli; order Paenibacillales; family Paenibacillaceae; genus Paenibacillus. The sequence goes on along the minus strand of NZ_WTWX01000010.1, from coordinate 69,450 downwards.
ACATTTCCACAACCATTGTTGCCACCACAATATTCGTATCCACTCATTTGAACTCCTCCTTCCCGCTTGCTATACCCTAACTTATGTCGTTTAAGCGGGTTTGGAATGGGCATTATCCAACTTTCTTTAATTTGGGCTCTCTGCCTATAATTCAATCCCTGTCTTTCACAACCCACAATCTGACTACAAAATGAACAGTCACATTTTTTGGTTTTAAGGCTTAGGGAACTACCCTTTTTACGAACTCATACCATTTCCTAACATAAGATATAGAAGAAAGAATACCTGGGATGCGGGAAGGTGAACGAAGTGAAGGCCACTGCCAAAAACAAAAATGCCAGCAGAAAAAATAACAACAATGTGGATTCCAACCTTGTTACCTTGGACCAGCTTACCCTCATTGCCGCCATTCTTGGGCTTATTGTCTCTGGAATAGGTTTATACGTAGCCTGGAAACAGTTTAGTAATAACGATCCCAATTATAACGAGAGTGAAGATATCAATCTGCTGAGATAAAAACGTTTGCATCCATATTTTAAATTTTCATTTACTTCACAAAAATAAAGATGGTACATTATATATTGTAAATATTATCCACTGGCTTATTTATGTTCCATAAATATCATATACGACCAGATGGTGAGATATATTGCAGTCTGTATCTTTGAGATGGAGGGATCACATGCTGTTACACTCGTTACGATACGCAGAGGAGAAAGGTTATACAGTGTGTCTCGTACTGCAGAACGGGAACACCTATGTAGGCGAGATAGATATCAACAATGATACTAAAAATCTTGTGATTACATGCGATCAGGGGAAGATTCCTGTACCGCTTGATCATATTAAACACGCTTCTACCATTGTATCGGCACACTTCTAACTTAGAGAAAAACTAACAAAGCAGTATAAAGAACAGAACAATACATAGATGACATGATTTCCTTTGTTGCCAGAAGTGAAGCCTGAGCGATTCATTATGAACAGCTCAGGCTTCACTTTCTGGCATTTTTTTATTTAACGGAAGCGCTCCTCTTATTGGATTGCTTATCATCTGGGACAGCATTAAATCTGAATCAAGGTAGTCTATATTGGTAAATCCCTTAATTGGCGTAAAAAAACCCGTTATTGCTAATTAGCAATAACGGGTTCCGGGAAATCTTAATCAAATATTAGTAAGAAAGGAACGCTTTAGAGATGATTACTAAAAGGATGAATAGAACAAGGATTCCCGCTGTGGATGTAAAACCTCCACCAAATCCACCACCGTATCCACCGCCGTAGTTACCACCGCTGTAGTTTCCTCCACCATAACTTCCGTATCCAACTTCACTCATTTATAATTCCTCCTTTTTCCTTTGGTACAGTTTATCTTATGCGGTTTTCGGTAAGATGACTGGGTTCAAAGGAGAAAAAGTAAAAATTAGGCTCATAAAGCTGCGTAAAGATCATGGACTTATAAGGAACTTCGGTTCACCTTTATTGGAGCTTCTCCCTGACAGACTGCAGTTTTTGCTTACTGGATGAGGCCCGGTCTCTTCGGTCATCAATTTTAACAGAGGTGGAGACGCGCTGAGCTCCATTTGCAAAAGGAGTCTCATGCAGCACTGCAATCGCCGCGAGTACATCAGAAATATCTCCTTCAATAATCGTGCTCATTGACGTTAATTCGTACGTAATGCCTGGCTGCTCAGCGAGCACTCGTTGCAGGTCAGCTACATAACTGCTAAGACTGGTACTTCCCGTTCCGATCGGAATAATAGTAACTTCTGCTATGGCCATTGAACAAACCTCCCTTTTGATTATCCTCTTATAAACGATAAGCATATTGTATCATGGCGAAACCACACAGAAAAAAATTTTTTTTGAACTTTGGACACAAATCCTCCATCCCTTTTCCTTTGCGGTATCTCGGCTTTTTTGCTATAATCGCAGTTGCATTTCAAAGTCACTAGACTGTTTACAAACACAATATATTGGGGTACTGTTAATATACATATCCAAATGTAGTGTGACAGCTAAATTCGGCGAAAAGAACACTATTATTTTTGTCAAGTTATTTTCGATAGAAAAACCCCTGCTCTATTACAAACTATTGGTAATGTTTGAAAAGAAAATTGCGATTGACAAAGTTTATTTTTATTGTTTTTCTTACACAACATCAGTGCTCCTCTTTACCGATTCATCGTGAGATGATCGGTGGATTGCAGCGGGGAAATAAAGGTTTATTGGCATTTGTCTGACCCTCGGGGTTGGGAAATGCTTTTTGTTTGATGTAAATTTTGAAGAAGAAAGCGAGGGCTCTCCATGCCACAATTGGTTACCAAACCGAACAACCGTCAGCTCGAATTTGACGAAAATCGTATTTCTATTTACGCAGATCGTATCCTGGCAGATCTTCCTATGCTCGACAAAGAAAAACTCGTACGCGGTGTAAACGCAAAACTCCGCCGGGAGGAAGTTTCTGGTGAAGAAATTAGCAACGCATTCTCCATGTCTGCCCTTGAACTTGTAACCAAAGAAGAACCTAACTGGAAGTTCGCTGCAGCCCGTTCGCTGCTCACTTCTTTATATAAAAAAGCGGCAAATAATCGCAGATACAAAGCTTACACAGACAAGCCTTATGGTGCTTTTCAACCCCTGATTACCAGTATGGTCAAAAAAGGGATCTACCGCGAAGAACTGCTGGAGTGCTACACCAAAGAACAGATTGAAGATCTTGGACGCACGATTGAACCGAGAAATGATCTGTTGTTTGATTACATCGGACTGCTTACGCTGACAGAGCGTTATCTCGCACACGATTTTGATGGAAAAGTTATGGAACTTCCGCAAGAACGTTATATGGTTATCGCCATGTATCTGATGCACAAAGAACCGGAAGAAAGACGAGTTGAGCTTGTTAAAGAAGCTTACTGGGCAATGAGTAACCTGTACATGACAGCAGCAACGCCAACCTTGTCTAATGCAGGTAAAAAAGTCGCAGGACAGCTCTCCAGCTGCTTCATCGACACCGTTGACGACTCACTTGAAGGTATCTTCGACTCCAATACAGACGTAGCACGCCTAAGTAAAATGGGCGGCGGTATCGGTGTATACCTTGGTAAAGTTCGCTCTAGAGGTTCTGATATTCGGGGACACAAAAATACGAGTTCAGGTGTCATCCCTTGGATTCGCCAGCTGAACAATACAGCCGTAAGCGTTGACCAGCTGGGTACACGTAAAGGCGCTATTGCTGTGTATCTTGATGTATTCCATAAAGATATTTTAGCGTTCCTTGATCTGAAACTGAATAACGGGGACGAGCGGATGCGTGCACATGATATTTTCCACGGCATCACAATTCCTGACCTATTCATGGAACGCGTGGAACAGCGCGGAGAGTGGAATTTGTTCGACCCTCATGAAGTGAAAAAAGTGATGGGCTGGAAAGATGAAAATGGCCGTGCTCTTGGACTCGAAGACTTCTATGATGAAGAATTCGGCAAAGGTTCGTTCCGTGAAAAATATGAAGAAGCATCGAATCACCCGGAATTGTCCCGGATTACACTTCCTGCGATCGATATTATGAAACGTGTCATGAAGTCTCAGCTTGAGACAGGTACACCGTACATGTTCTATCGCGATACGGTAAACCGTGCTAACCCGAACCGTCACAAAGGGATGATCTACTCATCCAACCTGTGTACGGAAATTATGCAGAACCAATCTGCAACAGTAATCGAACAAGAAGAACTGGTAACCAAAGACGGTGAAACACGGATTGTTATTACCAAAAAACCAGGCGACTTCGTAGTATGTAATCTGAACTCCATTCATCTTGCTCGCGCTGTACCAAATAATGTGCTGGATCGTTTGATCCCTATCCAAATGCGTATGCTTGATAATGTAATTGACATCAATAACATTGAAGTACTGCAAGCACAATATACAAACAGCCAGTATCGTGCAATCGGTCTTGGTACATTCGGACTTCATCATCTGCTTGCTCTCGAAGGTATCCGCTGGGAATCGGAAGAAGCAGTCACATACAATGATAATCTATACGAAAAAATCAGCTATCTTGCCATCAAATCCAGTATGGAAATTGCCAAAGAAAAAGGAAAATATCCAAAATTCGAAGGTTCTGATTGGGAAAATGGCAATTACTTCACACAGCGCAGCTATACGGACGGAACTCGTGAAGGTAAATTTGTAACGACAGCACAGTGGAATGAACTTGCTGCTGAAGTGAAAGAACATGGTGTGCGGAATGCCTGGATGATGGCGATTGCTCCAAATGCATCGACTTCCATCATTGCTGGTTCTACTGCTAGTATCGATCCACTGTATGAACTTCTCTCTTATGAAGAGAAAACAACATACAAAATCGCGAACCCAGCACCAGATCTCTCCGAAAAAACGATCTGGTATTACAAAACGGCATTTAACTTGGATCAACATGCTTCCATCAATATGGCTTCTGCACGTCAGCGCCACATTGACCAAGCACAAAGCTTTAACCTATACGTTCGCCCTGATATCCGGGCAAAAGAATTCCTGGAACTTCACCTTCATGCATGGAAAGCGGGTATCAAATCCACTTACTACGTACGAAGCCGTGCTCTCACCATTGAGAACGAATGTGAATCTTGCGAATCTTAAGGAGGAAGTATCATGACCATGAAAGTCCAAAACATTTTTAATACAGAAGCGCCAAATAAATCAACACGTATCATTAATGGGGAAAGTTCCGGTATCCTGAACTGGAATGACATTCGGATGCCGCATATGTATAAATTGTACAAAGTACTCTTATTGAACTACTGGATCGCAGATGAGATCCCTATGTCCAAAGATGCACAGCAATTTCCACAACTTGACCCAGAAGAACAGCGTACGTTCAAAATCAACATCGGTCTGCTCGCTGTACTCGATTCCATGCAAACGATGTTTGTGGGTGACGTAAGAGAATATTTGACAGATTCCTCTCTTGAGGCGATCTCAGCAATTATTGCTCAGCAAGAAGTCGTTCACAATCAGTCCTATTCATATGTTCTTTCTTCCCTGGTTTCTTGGGATGAACAGAAAGAGATTTTTGAATACTGGAAGAATGACCCTGTGCTCTTAGAGCGCAACCGATTTATCTCAGATATCTACCAGAACTTCCGTGACGAACCGACGCCTCAATCGTTCTACGAAGCGCTCGTAGCGGATCTGATCCTAGAAGGAATCTTCTTCTACAGTACGTTTGCCTTCTTCTACAATCTTGCAAGAGATCAGAAAATGATGGGTACTTGTCAGATGATCTCTTACATTCAGCGGGATGAGAATCAGCATTGCTACTTCTTTGCTGAAGTATTCAAACAGCTGCTTGCAGACTATCCAGAACTTGATACGAAAGAAAATCGCGACTACCTCTATCGCACGATCAATCGTGCGGTTGAGCTGGAAACCAACTGGGCGCACTATACACTCAGCAAAGTTCGCGGTATCGACCTGAGAGAACTGGAAGATTACATTAAATACACAGCAAACAAACGACTGCGTCTCATGGGACTTGAGAAATTATATGATGGCGTAGATGTAAACAGTATGCCTTGGATCAAGCCTTTCTCTGATGAAGCGCTAAATGCAACAAAAACAGACTTCTTTGAAGCAAAATCCCGTAACTACGGTAAAGTCGGAGACGACAACGGATTTGACGATCTATAAGATAGCTGCTTCCTGAAAGAAGAAAGAACCCTATATGGACACTTAGTAAAGTGCCTTTATAGGGTTCTTTTCATTTCATTTACTTGTATAAAAAGCAGCCGTTCTTAGCGGTGAAACGTCATATATTTCTTATCTTCTTTATAATAATTCAAGCGCTCTTGCAGCGTACCTGTATGAAATTCAAACATATGTCCGTCTGGATCTAGAAAATAAATGGATTCTTTATCCTTCGCATCCCGTTCACGGCCCCGCAAGATTTTAGCATTCGCTTCACTAAGCTTCTGACGCAGTGGCAGCAGGTCTTCTTCATCGACCGTAAATGCAATATGTGTGTACGTCGGGGCAGTAAAGTTACGAGGGACGTCTTCCTGATTCAATGCGATCCATATACCATGTAGATCAAAGTAGGCCAATCTTCGGCCTTCCAGTACAATCTCAGCATCAAAAACGTGTTTGTAAAATGCAATTGATTTGGCAAGATCAGATACAGAAAAACAGAAATGGTTAATTCCATGAATACTCAATCGTCATTTCTCCCTCCATCACAAATTACAAGCCTATTATACCATATTTAACCAGCCTGTTATGTTGTGTTATGGCTGTTAATCCTTATTTAAAAAAGAGCCTTGCCGCTGATCCGGCTAGCTCTTCTCTATAACTCCTATTAACCTTTTACACTTTTTTGAGTTTCACGAAGCTGAATTTCTTCCTTATATTCTTGAATTCCCGTTTCGAGCCTTGCTAACAGTTCAGGGGCAATATCGAGACCGCCCTGATCATTACGAGCCACCTGAGCATCCACCGTATAAATTCCAGCGAGAATATGCCGTGCGCCAAGTACAGATAGAACAGGTTTCAAGGCATAATCGATGGTCAGCAAGTGAGCCAGACTACCGCCGATGAACAGCGGAAGAATCGTTTTCCCGGCAAGGCCGCGTTCAGGCACCAGATCAAGAAAGGTTTTCAAGACACCGGTATATGATGCCTTGTACACTGGACTTGCTACAATCACTGCATCCGCTTCAGCAACAATCCCATTGGCTTTTACAATATGTTCGCTCTCAAATTTAGTTAGAATCAGATCTTCCGCAGGGAGCTCTGCCACGTTGATACGCTCTACTTCAAAGCCTGCTTCTCTAAGTTCGCGCTCTGCATATTCAATAACCGCATTCAATCGTGAAGTTAGGGAAGGACTCCCATTAATTACTGCAATTTTAGCCATGCTTCATTCACCTCAAGGTTATCTATTTTTATTGTTACCGTGCTGTATCCTGATAAATCCTACTATTTACGTTGGTATTAGAAAATAATACCAATTATATCCCCATACTGTCAACCTAAGAACTAGAATGGTTCCCCTCTAACAATTTCTTTTCTCTCGTTCTTCTTCACAAATACTCGGTCAGGTCTCCCGCCATCATCCCTGCCGGGTGAGTACGCATCATTGCTGCGGTCTCTCCGGCTTTGCCATGCAGGTATACCCCAAATGCAGCTGCTTGTTCAGCACTGTAACCTTGAGCAAGCAGACCGGCAATAACTCCCGTCAGTGCATCTCCTGTACCGCCTGTACCCATTCCGGCATGACCGGTCATGTTAATGTACGCATTCCCTTCGGGCGTAGCAATCACGGTCCTTGATCCTTTTAGAACAAGCGTGACTCCTGTTTTCGCTGAATATGACAATGCATGATCTATTCGGTTCTGCTGAATTTCTTGGGTAGACACACCGGCAAGACGCGCCATTTCTCCTGGATGCGGGGTTAAGATAACGGGGGCTTTTCTAGATCCTATATATTTAAAAAAGTCCGAACCTGCCTCTGCCAACATATTCAGCCCATCCGCATCAATAACCATTGGCAGGTCTGTCTCTTTATAGATTTGACGCAGCCAGTCGGTATCCTCTTCAAAACGTCCCAGTCCAGGGCCAATGGCGATAACATCCCTATACTTTGCGAGCTTGATAATATTCTGGGCCGATGCCCTATTCCATGTTCCTTGCGGACCGTCTGCGGCTGCGGCAAGCATGAGCTCAGGCACCGCACCAATGACATGCGGGAGCAGCTCGGAAGGCAGCGCCCATGTAACAAGCCCAGAGCCGGATCGCAGTGCGGCCCGGCAACTGAGCAGTCCTGCGCCGCTCATCGCTAGCGTGCCTGCCACAAGCAGGACATGACCATAAGTTCCTTTATGCCCATCTTCCGCTCGTCTTTGCGTAAGATCTACTTTCAGCTTCTCTGACAGTACATCTTCCGTAAGTAAATAGACAGTTTCACGATAACGTCCTTCTGCAAGCTGAGGCGGAATCCCGACCGAACGCACCTTAATCTGCCCTGCGGCTTCTGCACCTGGAAACTGTGTAAGTCCCCGCTTTAGTAGTGCAAAACATACTGTCAGTTCTGCCCGAATATGCGGCTCATAGAGAGCCCCCGTATCCGCATGCAGTCCACTTGGAATATCTGCAGAAATAATAGGAAGCCCACTGTCATTTGCTGCCTGAATTAAAGAAGCATACGCATTTCGCGGAGCCCCGTTACTTCCCGTACCAAGCAAAGCATCAATAATCCCTGTTCCTCCAGTAAATGTTAGATCTTTCTGTTCTGTAAATAGGATAGATGGAATTCCTATGGCTTCCGCGGTGTGATACTCAAGCAGAGCCTCTTCGCTTAGTCCCTTCGGACACTCGGCAAATACAAGAGTGATTCCCACCCCAGCTTCCCATAGGTGGCGAGCAGCTACGAGCCCATCCCCGCCGTTTTTCCCTTTTCCAACTAGGATATACCAGTGTTCTGCGCACGCTTTCTCCCCTCGAATGGAAGCATCGTTACTGATCTGTCCACGTGTTCCCTTCCATCGATCAAAAGCTGCTCTTTCCTCATTAGATATAAGCGGGTTCCCATTAGTTGCCTGCTCTTTTGACTGCCGGTTCTGACAGAAATGGAGCACTTCTTCTGCAAGTGCCTTACCTGCGTTCTCCATCAGACAAACGGAGGGAACACCCCAAGATCCTATTACATGCTCGTCTAGTTCTCTCATCTGATCTGCTGTAACTACATACACACTGCTTCTCCTCCTGTCAAAATGGTATGAAAAAAAGCGAAGCACTTGTCTTCGCTTTTGTTAAGTCTTTCATCTACTAGAGACCATTAATAAGCAACCGTAAATCTTGAGCCGCTGAAATATGGGTCGTCTACTTCATCAAGAAGGGCGACCGCATAATCTTCTACAGAGATCCGACTTTGCCCATCTTCATCCACTACTAATCGGTCCGTACCAATTCGGAAATTACCTGTACGGATCCCAGGCTCAATAGTAGATGCAGGACTCAGGTAAGTCCAGTCAAGGTCTGATTCTTGATAGATTTGATAAGCATCTTGGTGCGCAATCGCAAGAGGCTTCACTTCTTCTGGGAATCCTGGTGTTTCCATAAGTGGAATTCCTTCGTCCGTCATCAAGCTTCCTGCTCCGCCAACCACGATTAGTCGCTCTACTCCACCTTTGTGTAATCCTTCTACAAGGGCACGAGCCACTTCTATCAGTTCCTGCTCTGCTCCAAACTTAGGACCGTAAGCGCTGATTACCACTTCGTGATCTTTGACCAATTCAGCAATAGAATCAGGACTCAGCAAATCACCTTCTACAATCGTAAGCAGATCGTGTTTTTCATTAAGTTTAAATCGATTGCGAACAACCGCCGTTACCTCATGTTTTCGTCTCAAAGCTTCTTGCAAGATCGCTTGTCCAATGGTACCTGATGCACCAAATATAATTAACTTCATTATTCATTCCCCATTTCATTAGTAAATTCCCTGTACAGTTCTTTCACACTATGTATTAATCCATTTAACCAACAATTAAAACGGTATGTCCCATTATAAAGAAGATTCATCAAAAATCCAAAGTTCACTATTTTCTCATTAAAAAAGAACCATCTCTATTCTTTGTGAAATAGAAAGATAGTCCTCACTTAATCTATGAACTCCATTATCCTTTAATGATAGATGGAGCCTGCTCCTTAATAGTATAGGATGTCAAGACCTTCTCTGGATTCAGCAACATCTCTTCGTTACTTGGGATTCTTGGGTACTTCAGTCCTGATCCGGTATTCAGCACCACCACTTTTTCTTCCTCTTCAATCCAGCCATTGGACCGAAGCACTCGTGCAGCAGCAAAGGCAGCAGCTCCTTCCGGGCATAGAAAACTCCCTTCCATTCTCGTAACCCGTTCCTGCTCTTTCAATATCTCGTCTTCCGTTACAGAGATGGCAACCCCGCCTGTTTGATAGATTGCATCCAGCACAAGGAAATCTCCTATGGTCTTAGGAACATGAATGCCAAAAGCTTCCGTACTAGACTGCTCCCAAAACATAGATTCGGTCTGCTGATTCTCCCACGCTTTCACAATAGGGGCACAACCTTCAGACTGAACAGCAACGAGCCTTGGCAGCGGACCTGATATCCAGTCAATCTCCTGTAGTTCTTGCAGTGCTTTATGAATTCCAATGAGTCCTGTGCCAGTACCCGTAGGATAAAGGATTACATCTGGCACCTCGAAATTCATTTGTTCAATAATCTCAAAACCCATCGTCTTTTTACCTTCAATCCGATAAGGTTCCTTTAGCGCTGAAGTATCATATATTCCTTCACGCTTCACTTTGTCTGCTACAATTCTCCCTGCATCGCTTATGATACCCTTTATCAGCAGAAGTTCGGCTCCTGCAGCGATACACTCATCCCGAGTAATGGGCGGTGCTTGAGCCGGCATTACTACCGAAGAGTTCAACCCTCCGCGTGCAGCATATAATGACCAAGTTGCTCCAGCATTTCCGTTAGAAGGAATTACAAATCGTTGTATGCCCAGTTCCTTTGCCTTTGAGATTCCTACAGCGGCTCCTCTCGCCTTATAAGATCCGCTTGGCATAAGACTTTCATCTTTCATATAAAGTTTTGGAATCGACATATCCATACCGAGACTTGGCATACGCAGCAGCGGTGTCATACCTTCACCAAGACAAACAATATGCTGCGGCTGCTGTACGGGCAGCAGTTCGTGATATCTCCATAAATTCTTTTCTCTGTCTTTTAACGAGGCAGGGTTCCAATCCTTACTCAGATTTTCTAAATCATAGCGGGCTAATAGCGGAGAACCGCAGAAACATACCTGCTGTACCTCAGTTGAATGGTAGATACGTTCGCATTTCGGACATTCCAGATGACTTAAATAGCTGTAATTATCCCTAACCATGAACATAGCCTCCTCCCATTTTGCGACCAAGATATGCTAGCAACATCCCCTTTTTGATAATAAAAAAACCTCCTTGCTGTTTCTGAACATCTCCGTCAGAATTCAAAGGGGTCCCTTATTCTTTTTATGTTGATATCTCTGTATATTCATCAAATAGCTTATGTTTATAGCTTATGTTTATTTCCATGATCCGCTCTTTGAGCGAATTTTCTACCCCTCCATTTTTTCATATTTGCGCAATTTTGTCAAATAGTGTATTTGGCACTTTTCACTAGAGTTCCTAATCTATGCTCTGTTTGAACCACATACCAAGTGAGCCTGGAGCAGCATCTGCAAAACCAAACTGTTGATACAATAGGTCTGCTGGCTTATCCGCGATAAGAGATACTATACCTCCAGCAGGAACTTGTTTATCTATATAGCATTTAATCTCTTTCATAATTTTTTTCCCGTATCCTTGCCCTTGTTTATCTGGATGAACAGCAATATCACATACTAAAAACTGTAATCCGCCATCCCCGACGACTCTGCCCATCCCCATTAATCTTTCACCCTCCATTAAACTGACAGCAAATAAAGTAGAAGGCAGCCCCTTTTTAGCACCTTCCCTACTCATGTTACTTAGCCCAGCAGCACGGCGTAGATTCAAATAGGACTCTATCGAAGGAATTTCATGGGTTACCAACATTCGTGTCCACCTCTTTTCTGAGAGTCTATTCATTCCTGATATTGTAAATGATTTGTGCGTTAAATGAAAACGTGCGTTCCTTTTTGGGTAATGGAAAACAATGCTTATCCAGATCTATGGGATATGACTTGAAAACCTAGTTTTCATATGCAATAGTGAAAGAAGTAAAGAATGTACGGAAGGAGGAAGAAGCCTGAACATGCTAGCAGGTATCAATACATTTCCGTTATCAGTACCTACAATTGCCCTCATTGCCTTTTTTATAGTTCTGCTGTTGTGGTTATACATATATCATGCTTCAACGCTGAAACAGAACAAATATAGGCGAGTAGATGAGTTGCAAGACACACTCTATGCCTATTCTCGTTTGGCCGGCCAAATCACACTTGGCTTACAGCGCGAAGGCCTGCCGGGGGAACCTTTCCATGGCGCCCTTATCCTCGCTCTTCAGGAAAGTAAATCAGCGCCCTGTTTAAACCCTCATGTGCAAGAACAGATTCAAGCTTGTCTTAATGAAAGAGATGAATCCAGACTGGAACTGCTACAGCGTAGACTTGACCGTGAAATGGCTAAGCTTGCAGCAGAACGAAATCAGCTTTTGTCTATACTGCATTCGCCTAGCTGGGGACAAGCTCTATGGCAGATTGTACAACCTTTATTCGCTCCTCTTGCGGCAACTGGAATTGCGTTTTTAGTCTACCAGTTTATTGTGGAAATCGATTCGGCTATCACACCATCGGTATATGATTGGATTGTCATCTCAGCTAGATTCGCTTCCGGGCTCATCACTACAGCGTATATCTACATTCTCGCTTTGTCCAAACCTCGAACAGATGCAGGTTTTACAAATATTATGTTATCGATTCTTATTATTCTCGCCGCATTGTTTCACTTGATCGGACTTTCTGCAGCTCCCTATGTGCTTGGGGTTCAGCTTCTTTTATTCCTGCTCGGATTTAGACTCAGTAAGCCCCCTTCACGTAAGGAACGGCCCTATGTAGGTCATCCCGATTTGATGACGAATCGCCCAGTGATCCATCATGCAGAGGTCCTAGCAATAGAAGAAGCAAAAAAAGATCAAGACTTGGTAAAAGATAAGGATAGGTAAGACCTTGATAGCAATCGAAGTTAAATTTAAAAGAATCCTTCCCCTATATGGAACTAGGGCAAGGATTCTTTTTTTATTATAGAGATAGATAACCTAGAATCCTCTTTATTTTTCCATTTATCCCAAATAAATTAAGTTGTGAGTTATGATGGTTTAGTACAATATCATAATCTTGTAGGAGGCCTGGTAAGATTGTCAACAATCAATAGGCAAGGTGCTTTTTTCACGGGTCAATATCGAAATTTGCTGCAAGCGTACAATTATGCTCTTCCTGAGATTGAAGATCGAATCCAAACTTGCTGGAGGCAGTTGTTTGGGGATTCACCAGATACTCGGATCTATTATGAAGCTGAAGAGGATATGGGCTACTTACTGGATACGGGTAACTTAGATGTCCGGACAGAAGGAATGTCATACGGCATGATGATGGCTGTTCAGATGGACAGGCAGGATATATTTGATAGATTATGGCGCTATACCATGAAGTATATGTTTATTACAGAAGGGCCCAACGCTGGATACTTCGCGTGGTCCTGTCTTCCGGATGGATCGCCGAATTCAAATGGTCCTGCTCCAGATGGAGAAGAGTTCTTCGCACTCGCTCTTTTCTTCGCTTCACATCGCTGGGGAGATAAGGATGAAGCCCCTTTTAATTATGGACAGCAAGCACGAGATCTGCTGCATACCTGCATTCATAAAGGTGAAAAAGATGGTTACGGTTCTCCCATGTGGAATCCTGATAACAAATTAATTAAGTTTGTACCGAACTGTGAATTTACAGATCCGTCGTACCATCTTCCCCATTTCTATGAGCTTTTTGCGGAGTGGGCCAATCCGGAAGATCGCTTATTTTGGAAAGAAGCAGCTGTGGCTAGCCGAAAGTATCTACCTACTGCTTGTCATCCAGAAACCGGGCTTGCTCCTGAATACTCCTATTACGATGGAACGCCAAACAACGAGCGTGGCTATGGACACTTTTTTAGTGATTCTTACCGTGTCGCAGCAAATCTTGGAGTACATGCGGAATGGTTTGGAAGCGATTCTGAATTAAGCAAGATTGCAGAACGAATATTAACTTTTTTCTCAGACAAAAATCCAGATGATTATCGGCGATATACAGTGGCAGGAGTGCCGTTTGAAGAGAAGTCACTTCATCCTGTGGGCTTAATCGCTACGAATGCAGTAGCAGCCTTAGCCGCTCCTAACCATGAACACGCAAGGGCCGCTGTTGATCTATTCTGGCAAACTCCGATTCGTACGGGAGATAGACGTTACTACGACAACTGCTTATATCTATTCGCTCTGCTTGCTCTCAGCGGGCGTTACCGGATTTGGCTGCCGAAGAATGAGTAGCAGGAAGCGGCATATTAGGCGAAGAGCGTAGGTAATTAATTCACATGAATTCAGATGAATTCATCATTAATTTAATAGTTAACCCCCATTCATATGGTTTTAAGAATCAAGGTTATTGCTATAGAGTGATGAAGCCAAATAAGATCCTGCCTATTTTACTGAAGTAGGCAAGGATCTTTTTATATGAGCTTTTTAAGAGGTTCCATTGTTATATAGGTATCTTATAAAAAGGAGTGACCCTTACCTTGGATGCACATCTCTATTTATTTTTCCATATTCTATCCCACGCCCTTCTAGGGGCTGCTATCTTCTACATCTTGCTTCCGGAAGGAACATGGGTACAGCGTATTGCCTCCGTATTCATAGGTGGACTGAGTGGTATTGCTCCCGACTTACTTGGTGGACGGGATTCACAACCATGGACACATTCTTTGTTATTTGCTCCGCTCGTTGTGCTATGGATCGCACTCATCGCTAAACTTTTACTTAGAAAAGTTTCTTTCTGGCGTTGGTGGGGAGCTTCTACAGCTTCGGCCATCGGAGGGCATTTGTTTCTAGATTATATGGGACACGATATCCCGTTACTTTATCCTTTTAGTGACAAGCTGTTGATCATGGAGGCACTGACGTTAGGTGATCCGTGGGTGTGGTTTCCGTTAGCAGCAGGACTGCTTCTAGCCATTTGCCTAAAGCGCAAAACCAAATTCCCTGTACTTTTGGCTGTTATTTTTGTCCTTCTTTATTGCGTTTATAAAATCATAGTAAAAAGTATCATTTATCAAGAAGTAGAAGCACGATACCCGGTGGGAGAGATATCTTATATTACCGTAACACCCAATACATATTATGAGTTCCCCATCGATCCAAGAACATGGCTGAAATTTAAATATAGAACAATTAGTTCTCACCATTCTCAAATGGGAGAAGCGGGATATTGGGGAGAGAAGCTAGGCAGTTCAGATTGGCACCACTTCTACCCAGAAAAACAGGAAGTTATATTTCTTCGAGGTGAATATACATTAAAACTGCGTAACAACGATGAAGATCCATTTCTTATTGTTGTATCCAAGGAATGGGTAGAAGACGGATATCATTATATTGAGGGAACTTTCGATGACAAAACTTATCTATACAAGGAGATAACCCCTGGTAAATGGGATGAGGTGGAGCAAAACTAATTGAAAAGCCGTTCACCCACAAGTAACATTGATCATTGCCATTCACTCACATAAAAAAAGGCAGCTATTCACTAGCCTGCCTCCCCTCTCTCCTTTATGACTCGCTGTTTACCCCAAGGAAACAGCGACGTCCATTACCCCTACCACAGGGAGGAAGCTTTGACCTTTGTCTCCCTACACAAACGTAACTCTAGGGAATAAGATCATTCCGAGATCATAGCAACTTTTGGCTTTGGCTGGACCATTTACTTCTCCGAGTCTACTTACGTCCAGCCAAAACAAGCGGAGCATGAGCACGGAAAGATCGTTTCCCGCCTCCTCCAAGTAACATTGATCATTGCCATTCTTACTCACATAAAAAAAGGCAGCTATTCACTAGCCTGCCTCCCCTCTCTCCTTTATGACTCGCTGTTTACCCCAAGGAAACAGCGACGTCCTTTACCCCTCCCACACATGGGGAGGAAGCTCTGCCCTTTTTCTTCCTACACAAACGTAACTCTAGGGAATAAGATCATTCCGAGATCATAGCAACTTTTGGCTTTGGCTGGACCATTTACTTCTCCGAGTCTACTTACGTCCAGCCAA
>NZ_WTWX01000010.1:0-53504 GCF_009870785.1 Paenibacillus sp. An7 | reverse complement strand
TACTTACGTCCAGCCAAAACAAGCGGAGCATGAGCACGGAAAGATCGTTTCCCGCTACCTCTACACTGTCGATGAGCGCCGAAGGATCGTTCCCCGTCACTCACAAGTAACATTGATCATTTTCCATTCTTACTCATATAAAAAAAGGCAGCTAACTACTAGCCTGCCTCCCCTCTTCCCTCTATGACTCGCTGTTTACCCCAAGGAAACAGCGACGTCCATTGCTCCCCCCACACCACGTGGGGAGGAAGCTTTGCCCTTTTTCTCCCTACACAAACGTAACTCAAGGGAATAAGATCATTCCGAGATCATAGCGACTTTTGGCTTTGGCTGGACCATTTACTTCCTCGATTCTACTTACGTCCAGCCAAAACAAGTGGAGCATGAGCACGGAAAGATCGTTTCCCGCACCCCAAGGTACCGATGAGCACCGAAAGATCGTTTCCCGCCACCCCAAGGTACCGATGAGCACCGAAAGATTGTTTCCCGCCACTCTACAAATATACCGTTCCCCGCTACTAACAATAACCACTTACACCTTCCCCGCTCCCGCAGATGAAGTCTTCCCCGCATTACCCGCTGACGAAGTACGTGCCGCCGCCTTATTATCGTATCGTTTGCGCTCAGTACGTTCGATCTGTACAATCTGCCCTTCGTGCACCACGATCGATACAGCGCCGAACTCCATCCCATTTAGTAATTCAGCAATCCGTTCCAACCACACTTCATCCACTTTTAGCGGTTTCGCCATTACAAACGCCTCCTGTTTATATTAGGCCACTGCCCCCTATGGGATTATGGTCAATGTGTACTTTTCCTACTAAAGAAGCTTTTCAATATGAGCGTTGCCAGAGCCAGCAACAACAACAAAGAGGCTACAGCAAAAGAGGCTGAAAATTGATATTCGTTATACAAAATTTCAACATGCAGTGGCAAAGTGTTCGTCTCTCCCCGGATATGCCCGGATACAACAGATACAGCCCCGAATTCTCCCATTGCCCTGGCATTACATAAAATAACACCATACAATAAGCCCCACTTGATGTTAGGCAAAGTAACTGAGAAAAACACTCTCCACCCTTTCGCACCGAGCATTACCGCTGCTTCTTCTTCCTGTGTTCCTTGGTCTTCCATGAGCGGGATAAGCTCTCTTGCTACAAAAGGAAAAGTAATGAATAATGTCGCTAGAATAATACCGGGTACTGCAAAAATCACCTTCGTATTCCATGCTTCCAGCAAAGGACCCAACCATCCGCTTGCCCCAAATACAAGCACAAACATAAGCCCGCCAACTACAGGTGAGATCGAGAACGGAAGATCGATTAATGTAATCAGCAGCCCCTTGCCTCGAAAATGAAATTTCGTAATAAGCCAAGCTGCCATAACTCCAAAGATGGTGTTCAGAGGCACGGTAATTGCTGCTACGATTAAAGTGAGCTTCAATGCAGCGAGTGCATCCGGCTCCGTAAGAGCTGCGATAAATACGCCCACTCCTTGTTTTAAAGCTTCCGTGATTACGATAACGAGGGGCAAAATAAGGAGCCAGCCCATCACAAGTACAGCCGCTCCGATCAGTGTCCACTTGACCCAGGCAGCTTCGCTTGCTCCCCGGGATGCTTTTGTCTGTACTTTAGCTCCTGTTCCTAAAGGTACGGTTCCTGCCATGATGGATTCCTCCTTTTCTTTATCTTCGGGATGTTTTGCGGCTCCAGCGCTGCAGAGTATTAATGAGAAGTAACAGCACGAAAGATACGAGCAAGAGCAATAAAGCGACAGCGGTAGCTCCGGCGTAATCGAATTTTTCCAACTGTGTCATGATGAGCAGTGGAGCAATTTCCGTCTTCATTGGCATGTTTCCCGAGATAAAGACGACCGAACCATACTCCCCAATTCCCCTTGCAAATGCCAGCGCAAACCCGGTCAGAAGAGGCGGAATCAGTTCAGGCAGAATCACTTTGCGAAACGTCAGCCAGCGTCCTGCTCCCAGCGTTGCCGCCGCTTCTTCTAAACCAGTATCCAGTTCAGCTAGAACAGGCTGAACAGTCCGTACGACAAACGGAATACCAATAAACATAAGTGCGAGCGTGATGCCTAGCTGAGAGAACGCAACTTTGATGCCAAGCGGATCAAGCAGGGAGCCGATCCAGCCGTTAGGCGAATACAAAGCGGTTAGTGCTACACCAGCGACTGCTGTAGGCAGCGCAAAGGGCAGATCAATAATCGCATCAAATATTTTTTTGCCCGGAAACTCATAACGTACTAACACCCACGCAAGCAGTAAACCTAGAAACAAATTCGCAAAAGCAGCAAAACCAGCAGTCATAAAGCTGACTTTAAAAGAAGCCAAAATCCGAGGATTGCTAGCCATTTCGAAGAACTTGCCCCATGTAAGACCTGTTGAATTAAACAGAAGTGCAGCCAGTGGAATGAGTACCACGAGGCTTAAGTATAGAACCGTAAAACCCATTGATATTCCAAAACCAGGGAGGACCCTTACTTTGGAAGTTCCCACTCCACTACTACTCATGCCTGTTCATCCCTTCTCGCCTCCGGTTTTTGTCCGGTCAGCCGTGCCAAAGCTTTAGCTGCCTGGTGTGTAGATTTGCTCGAAAATACCGCCTTCACTGAAATGTTTCTCCTGTGTTTCTTCCCAAGTGCCGAATACATCCGAAATGGTGAACAGTTCGATCTGAGGAAAGGCATCCTTATACTGTTCAGCTACCGTATCCAGTGTAGGACGATAATAATTGTCTGCTGCAATTTTTTGTCCTTCTTCACTATACAGATAGGTAAGGTAAGCTTCCGCGGCCTCTCGTGTACCTTTTTTCTCTACATTTTTATCAACGACAGCAACGGGCGGTTCTGCCAGAATACTGACCGAAGGATAGACGATATCAAATTTGTCCGGTCCCAGTTCTTTTACAGACAACAGAGCTTCATTCTCCCAAGCCAGCAACACATCACCAATCTTACGCTCTACAAATGTAGTGGTTGAACCGCGCGCTCCTGTATCAAGAACCGGTGTATGCTTAAACAGTTCAGCTACGAACTCTTTTGCTTTGGTTTCGTCGTTATTGTTCTTTTTCAGTGCATAACCCCATGCCGCCAGATAGTTCCATCTTGCTCCGCCCGATGTTTGGGGATTCGGTGTAATGACCTCTGTATCGCCCTTGATTAGATCATCCCAATCTTTAATCCCTTTGGGATTGCCTTTACGAACGAGAAATACAATGGTGGATGTATAAGGAGCACTGTTATGTTCGAATTTCTCCTGCCAGCCTTCATTAATGAGGCCTTTTTCTTCTATAGCACTGATATCGTATCCCAGGGCAAGTGTCACCACATCTGCATCCAAACCATCAATAACAGAACGGCTCTGTTTACCTGATCCTCCGTGGGATTGTTTAATCGTCACTTTCTGCCCTTTCTCCTGCTCATAGTAAGCAGCAAAAGCTTTGTTATACTGATCATACAGTTCACGTGTAGGGTCATAAGAAACGTTTAACAATTCAATGGCTCCAGATTTATCCTCACCACTTCCACCACATGCTGCCAGCGAAGCCGTTAATAATAATGCCATACTGATCGTAAGACCTTTGCGGATCCCCTTTTTCATCTACAATCTCCCCTTCGCCACAGCTATTACGCATGAGATATAAAAAATGGAGGAACGAAAGCCTATAGATCAAGGTCAAACCGTCTTGGAATGTACGTGTCTGCCGGGTCTATACTGCCTTACGTTCCTCGTCCGTATGGTAGGTTTCGCATTAACATTTATTCCTACCTGTTTAGTATGTTATGTACATTGTAATGAGGCTGAACGCGGCTGTCAAACATTTTTTAACATATATTCCGATTGTTGAGTTACTTCATTGAGCATCTTAAATACCTGCTTTAGTTAAAGTGATATCCCCATGAATCAATGCAGTTTGGGAGAATCGATGCTTTTCATATTAGGCCCCATAACAGTCTCCTGCATTTTATCCAATCCTTCTGCTATTCGTCTCGACGATCAAGAAAGACCGTTAGGAGCACAGCAGCATCACTAACGGTCTTTTGTTATTGGATTGTCAGCGTGGGATATAGATGTGGAGTACGGTATGTGCTAAAGCGGAATTCAGCTAATTAACCGCATCACCTTGGCACCCATGACCTATTACTCCTCGGGTGAGAAAATAACGCTTGTTCTGCAGGATACGCTCATCATTTGGCCGATAAAGGCTGGCGGCTTCATTATGCTGATAAGCCAACTCATATTTCCCAAGGCGATCGTAGCATACGCACAATTGCAAGTGGGGTAACCAAGTGGAGCACATTGGGCTTACCAATCCCCAGCTATCTTTAAGAGGTTCTAATTGTGTAGCTACTTTGTACCAAAATATGGATGTATTAATGTCATTTTGTTGTAAAAAGAGATAACCTAAACGACAACAAAATTCAGCACGAGGGGGACTGAATTGTAACGATCTTAATGAAGAGCGAAGTTCGTTTTGCTGATCTCCGAGATGATGAAAGGCATCCGCTAGTTTTCCACAAGCTAAGATATTGTCTTCTACCCAACCTTTGCCTGTCGCTAGAAATTTTTCATAATAGCGAATTGCCTCTTCAAACCTCCGATGATCCAATAATTCATTAGCATAATAATACAAATCACGCGGCGAAAATACCTCACCCTGGGCTAATCGTTTTTCATAAATACGGAGATTTCGTTCATTTTCATGATGAAGTCTACTGTGCGTTACAGCTATATCACTATTTAAGATGGATCCCCACACTGCCAGATACTCATGCACAGCACCAACCCATTGAAACAGATTGCTTCTTTTCACTAGTCGATTGCGTCTTAAACTGGATGTAACTTCGCCAAATTCATCGAATGCTAGATGATAATTCATTGTGACAGAATCAATATTTGGGTCAAGCGTCTCTTTTAAAGCAGCGAGTTTAGCGCGGTCCTTTTCTTTCAAAATGTCATCAGCATCCAACCAAAAAATGTAGTCCTTACTTGCTTGATTAAAAGCAAAATTCCGGGCTTTTGCAAAATCATCTATCCAAACAAAATCATAAATTCTCTCCGTGTATTTGCGCGCAATTGCTTTCGTTTGATCGGTCGATCCTGTATCTACAATAATAATCTCATCAACAAGATCACAAACGGAGCTCAGACATCCTTCAATGACATCCTCTTCGTTCTTAACAATCATACATAGACTAATAGAAATCATAATTCTCACCTCACAATAGCTTTATTCACTTCTCTTTAGATCTTATCCTCAAGATTGGGAAAGATAATAAGCATACTCTAAGGGTCTACTATAAATTTTTCGTTTATAACACGTAAGATCGTTGTATATATTTTTTGGGGGTTGACCGTTAAGTTCGATAATCCATATCTTTCTCTGTTCATCTAATACAAAGTCGACACTCAATTCTCCCAATAAACCCAAGTAAGTCTCTGCTTCTTGTGCGGCTGTTACACTTAGCTCATACAGAGAACAGCGAATTTCATTCACTTTATCCGGCGAAAATAATCGCGGAAGAATTTCTTCAGCATCATACACGGTTTCACACATGCTCGTGTTATAGTAATGTTCATAAGCTGCTCTACACGTTATGGCGGAAACAGTCCATTCTCCAAGGATATCTTTTTGAACCAGAACCCGGATGTCAAAATACTGATGATCAAGTTGACTTATATGAACTCCTTGCTGAACCAAGTATTTTTTCTGTCCGAATAGTTCATCTAATTTTCTGTGAATGCCTTCACTTTGTCTGCATATAAATCTTGGGGCCAAGCTATGCAAAGAGATGTGAATATCTCGATTATCCTTTAGCTCAAGTCGATACACGGACTCCCCTTTAGCCCCGTATAATGGCTTAATATATATTACTTTATATTTCTCTAGTACCTCTAATACGTTGACTTCGTTATATAAAAATGTGTCTGGCAGATAAGGCTTAAGCTTTGACTGCTTCAATATATTGTTGATATCCCATTTATTAAAAAAATTGATTGTGTTAAAACATCGATTCCTGCCGATCACCTTCTCAATGCGTTGAATGGCTGTTGAACTTTTGTTGAAGCACCGGTTATATACGACATGAGGAAAAGGGAACGAACTTTGCTTCCAAATGCCTTTCGTAAGACTGAGCCCAATGATACGTTGTTCCTTCCAAAGGATATCTTCCAGAGTAAATGTGTAAAGCTTTAGGTTTACATTGTGATAACGTTGATATAGCTTTAATATTCTTTTTTTGCTGCTCCTTTTGGTAACGAGAATACCTAGTAATGGACTACTTCCCAATAAGATCACTCCCCCGGTTCAATCTCTTTGTATTATCTAATGCAGGCGTAGACATATGGTATGGGACAATATCACGGTTGAGTGCAAATTTAGCAAATATACTGCTTTATTCACCTATTTTTTGGTAAATAGGTATTTCACCGTTTTCTCTATTAAAAATTTGAATAAAATGAAGCACATTGGTTAAGAGGAGATGAGTGTATGGGGAAATGTAATTGTCCTCCAGGTCCCCCAGGACCAGAAGGGCCTCGAGGACTCCAAGGAGCGACAGGTGCAACAGGGGCTACTGGCGCAGCAGGGGCTACCGGCGCAACAGGTGACACGGGCGCAACAGGGGCTACTGGTGCTACTGGCGCAACAGGTGCCGGATTAGCCGAATACGGGTATATTTACAACCTTGGTGCTCAAGTTGTACCGATTGAGACCGATGTCATTTTTGATTCAAATGGAATACTTACAACTGGGATTACGCATGCTCCAGGAACCTCTCAAATTCTAATTACCACTCCGGGAGACTACGAAGTTACTTTCTCCGTGTCCGGTGTGGAACCCAGTCAGTTCTCGTTATTTCTTAATGGTGCACCGGTTGCGGGTACAGTCTATGGTTCAGGCGCAGGCACTCAGCAAAATAACGGTCAGGTTATTATTGCCGTAGCAGCCGGTGATGTTCTCACCCTTCGAAATCATACTTCTGCTGCCGCAGTTACCCTACAAACATTAGCTGGAGGTACACAAACAAATGTTAATGCTTCTATCCTAATCAAGAAATTAGATTAATAACTTTAATTTCTCGTATTGCAATTACAGATTGCAGAAACCTTCTCTTGTTAACAATCGAATCTGGAGAGTTCTCTTTGTTTCAGACTCGTGTCATCCCGATCACTTTGCGAATACGGTTAACGTAAAACGAGAATTCGGTGTTGTACTAACACATAAATTCTGGGCAGAGTCCTTGATATTCAAGGACTCTGCTTGTAGATTCCATTTTTCGAACCAAATGATCTTCTGGCAAGAGTTGATCTAGAGCAACCATTTCAAATTGGTCAAGCTGAGTGGATGATTGTTTTGTTAGCCTGATTGTCACGTCAAATAAAGTAGTTGATTCTATTGTAAATAAAAAAGACTGTAGACAAACTAGTTTAGGCTAGTTTGTCTACAGTCTGAGCCCGCATGTATGCAGTCTTCTGAACTAAGCAGATGTTATTTGTTTTTTTATAACAAGATCTGCGCTACCGGCCTTAAGGCGCTGCTGTCAATCGTATATTCGGTGTTGGAGGAGTATTCATCCCTGTGCCGAGATAAAAACTAGTATGAGGCGGCTGATTATAGGCCACATTTTGCCATGCGATACCAAGACGATACACAGGATCATGCATCAGCGTATAAATCCTGGTTTCTGTTAGAGCAGTGGTTGTATAGATTCGGAGTGCAGTACTGTCCGTTGTTCGCCAGACGGCTTCTTCCCGCCAATCTCCGAGTAGATCTGCTTGCAGTGCGGGTGTAGCTTTCGTGCCATTATTGCTGGCCGTACCAGATGCAGTAAGCAGATTTGTTACTGTAGAAGTATCGTAATTCCACTTATCGATCCGGTTATTATCTAACAGTTCACGGCTGAGATCGCCATCCCACCAGATTCCAAAATTCGTGGAAGGCAGTTTATTGCTGATCAGCTGTCCTTTTGCAGTGTACATGGATCCTGCAGCCCACACCTCTGCCCCTTTATATCTTGGATCGATATCTGCAGCCATTCCTCGTCCAATATCAGCACTTGTCGGAATTCCCCAGATGAGCGTGCCTGTTCTCGCATCACGAAATTCAATTCCAGCTGTAGCCGAAGGGGTTTCATGCACCTGAAATACTTCCATTCCAGCACGATCTGGATCGAGGTCGCTAAGATGCATGGCATCGCCATGTCCAAGCTTCGTCGTATAAAGTCCCATTCCATTATCATCCACGGCCATAGCACCATAGATAATCTCGTCTTTTCCATCATTATCGACGTCTCCTACACTGAGACTGTGATTTCCTTGCCCTGCATACGCACTGTTGCCCGAAGTATTCGTATCAAAAGTCCAGCGTTTTGTTAATTGTCCATTCCGATAATCATAGGCAACCAGGACAGAACGAGTATAGTAGCCGCGAGCCATAACGAGACTTGGTCTCTCCCCGTCAAGATACGCAATTCCTGCCAAGAAACGATCGACCCTGTTTCCATAGTTATCCCCCCAGCTGCTTACTGTACCGCGTGGCGGGTCATAGTTTACCGTTGTAAGTGCCTTTCCAGTCAAGCCATTAAAGATCGTTAAGTACTCAGGACCAGTCAAAATGTATCCGCTGCTGTTACGATAATCTTTCGTTCCATCCCCAATCACAGCACCGGTACCATCTTTACTGCCGTCTGCTGTTTTCATGGCTACCTCTGCTTTTCCATCCCCGTCCAAATCGTATACCATGAACTGAGTGTAATGTGCACCTGCTCGAATATTTTTGCCAAGACCAATCCGCCATAAACGGGTTCCATCCAGCTTATAAGCATCAATAAACACTTCTCCTGTGTAGCCGCTTTGGGAATTATCTTTCGAGTTGGAAGGGTCCCACTTCACAATAAGCTCATATGTACCATCTCCATCCAGATCCCCTGCACTCGCATCATTTGCGCTATACGTATAATTTACTCCGTCCGGTGTTGTTCCGCCTGCCGGTTTACTTAGTGGAACCGATAAATAATTGGATCCCCATACACTTACGGCAGTGGACGCAGCTTGCTCCGCTCCATTAACGACAGCCCTCACTGTATACTTTGAACTGGTTGTACCTGCCGAATCCTGAAGATTCGTACTGTTCATAATCGGTGTTGCATTCACCTTCACACCATCTCGGTATACATTAAACGTTACGCCAGATCCTTCTGTGCCAAGTAACCGCCAGCTCACAAATACACCATTATCTGTCTTTACAGCAACTACACCTCGGTCTAGGTATTCCATCTGTCTTGGATTTGCGGCTTGGGCTCGTCCAGAAAAGCCAACTGCTGAATAACATATCCCTGCTGCTAAAATACAAATCCCTAATTTCCGTACACTTTTTCTCATTTTCCTGTTCACTACGTATCCCTCCAAGGCAATTAGGATGGTGGTAAAACTATCAATGAATGTAAGCGCTTTATATTGTGCTTCATATTATATTCTAATCTAATTATTCCTTATATAGGTCTCGCTCCTTAATTTAATGACACTTTCTGCTGCGAGATAGAAATAAAGAAAGTACATTGCCGCTTAGTAAGAATGGGTTGTCTGTCTGGATAAATGCTCATACATCAGGGGTACTTTTCGAATACAGCTATAAGAGGTAGTGCTTGGAGGCAGTGTATGAATACAGTGAGGGGGACTACAGAAAGAAGGTTTATTTATGAGAGTGGATCTAGGTTGTGGCAATCAAAAATTGCCTGGATGTATAGGGATTGACCGCTTTCCTTACGATGCAGTGGATATCATCCATGACATAAACGAGCCCCTGCCGTTCGAAGATAATTCCGTCAGCTACATCATGGCTTCCCACAGTTTGCAGTATGTTCATCAACTACAGCCTGTTCTTGAAGAGATATATCGTGTATGTAAACATGGTGCTGTTGTATGCATTATAGCGCCTTATGCGCATGTAACAGCACACATGACAAACCCTCTTTTTAAACAATTTTTCAACGAGCATTCCCCTCGTTACTGGACGCAGGATCCTCATTATCATGTAGATCAGGAAGAGTATCTCTTTCGTAATCATAAAGCCTGGTCCCTTGCCGAAGCGGAGCAGGAGATCGAAATAGATTTTCGGCTCTTGCACCTGGAGTTTTTTTATTTCCCCATCTATAAAGCGTACGATCCACTGGAGCTCAGTCTGTTAAGACAAAGCCAGCTTAATGTGGCCTACCAAATCTTGTACCAGCTTGTTGTTATTAAAGAAGAGATCTCTCCCGAAGAGCTTACCTATCTAAAACAAAGAAGTTGGGAGGAGCCGGAGTATGTGAGCGAGCAGCGTTTATCTTTTCAGAATGAGCGTGAGATTGAAAAAGTCTACTATACGGAGCATCTCTCCATGCTCGGCTCTCAGGACGCAGAATCTTCTCATACGGAAGCCGAACCGATGGTTCCGGCGGAACCGTCCCCCCCTTCCTCATCTAAACCGGAGTCCATAAACGTGCCAATCGCAAGAAAACCTGCTAGAAAATCAAAAGGGATATTAAAAAATAAATCAAAAAATAAAATTGTCCCCCTCATTCCTCCCAAAAAGAACCCTTTAAAAAAAAGAAAGCCAAACCCAAAAAAGAAACCCGGAAGGTCTCGATAATCGAGGCTCTTCCGGGTTTTCTATTTTATCACCATCCGAATGAAATCTTCTATTCTTCCCCTTCCGGATAGACAAGTACATTAACAATGACCGTATAAATGCCTTCCTGCGCATCCGTTACTATAAATGTGAATTGATCTGGACCTGTAAAGTCAGGATCAGGAAAATAGGTATACGTTCCATTTGCATTGAGTACAAGTCTTCCATTGTTCGGGTTATCTATGATCTGTGCGGTAACAATAAGACCGAGACCAATCGTATTTAAATTGCCTGATAGCGGTCGGTTTTCTTCTGTACGAAGCTGAAGGGTTAAGGTGTTGCTTTCCTTTGTCACTTTTACGAAAACAAGGAACAAAGTGATCTTACCTGCCTGATCCGTAAATTGTATCGTAAATTCATCAATTCCGGTAAATCCGGCATCCGGTGTATAAACAAACGTGCCATCTGGTCGTAATTCTACTCTTCCCCGTGAAGGGCCGCTCCGCAAAATATAACTCCCCTGACCCGCTGGCAGCGCATCTCTTACAGGGGTTCCTACTGTCGTAGTAAGCTGAATACTCACGGAATTTGGATTGCCTGAAGGATATACAACAACCGTAACGATGGACAGAGCACTGAGTCCAAGGCTGTCACTGACCCTCACACTGAACGTATCCGTTCCCGTAAAACCTGCGTTTGGAATATACGTAAAGCTTCCATCCGGATTTAGCTCTACTGATCCTGAATTCGGGAGACCTGCAAGCTGATAAATCAGCGGAAGCCCTGCCGGGTCACTCGCAAGGATGGTTCCAGATACAGGCTGATCTTGCGCTGTTCCAATGCCGATATCCGTTGTAATCGGTCCATCTACCGGTTCGGAAGCACTTACTTCTACGCTAACAGGAATCGATACGGATTCTCCTGCACTGTTTATTGCAATGATGGTAAAACGATCGGTACCTGTAAAATCAGGATTTGGCGTATACGTAAAGGTACCGTCTGGATTTACAACTACCGTACCGAACTGAGGAGGAGTTCCTAAAGAATAGACAAATGCAAGACCATTTGGATCAATCGCGATCGCAGCTCCATTCACCGCCTGCCCTTGAACCGTAGCTACCCTTACCGGATTAGCAAACGGGATATCATCTTCTACCGTTACTGTCACGGTAGAAATCGCATTTTGACCGTATAGATCGGTAACAATGACACTAAACTGATCTACCCCGATAAATCCTGGATTTGGGGTATACGTAAACGTACCGTCTGGGTTGATAACAACTGTTCCGTTTGCCGGCAATAACGTATAGAGCGTAAAGATCAGAACTCCATCTGGGGCGCTCGCTGTTACTATTCCGTCTACTGGAGTATTGATAAGGGTAGAAAGTGAGACATCTGGTGCAATCGGCGTGCCGGTAATGACCTGAATGGTCACAATGATATTGGACGATGCACCGTTCGCATCTGCAGCAATAACTGTAAACCGATCGGTACCTACAAATGTTGGACCTGGTGTATAGGTAAAACTTCCATCAGGATTCACTGTAACCACACCTTGTTCAGGAGGTATACCCAAAGTAAAGGTAACCGCCGTACCTTCAGGATCTACTGCGGTTAACACAGCACTGATTGGATTACCTGCATACGTCGTAAATGTGACATCATTTACGATTGGTGGAAGAATAGGAATATTAATGGTCACCGTGGAAATCGCATTTCCTCCTAATCCATCACTCACCCATACCGTAAAGGAATCCGTTCCTGCAAAGCCAACGTTCGGAGTATACGTAAAACTTCCATCCGGATTCAGCTGGGTCGTTCCACTCGTCGGAGAAGAACCCAGGATATAGATGAGCGGATCTCCATCCGGATCGGAAGCAATAATCTGTCCATTAACCTGCGTATTTGGACTTGTTGAAATCACCTGATCCTCTGTAACCGGAGGCCGGCCCGTCACTTGAACAGTAACCGGAGCAATTGCTGTACCTCCGCTGCCATCACTAACTAAAATGGTTAACGAGTCACTGCCTACAAATCCAGTATTTGGTGCATACGTAAACGTACCGTCTGGATTTACGATTGCTGTCCCGCTTGCCGGTAGAGAATTGATCGTAAAGGTAAGCGGATCTCCATCCGGATCGGTTGCAGATATGGCTCCTGATACAGGAATGTTCTCACTCGTCGATACAGAAGCACCGGTAGCAATCGGCGGAAGATTGACTACCATTAGCGTTATTGTACCTATACCTATTCCTCCTGCAGAGTTAGCACTCTGTACAGTGAAGCTATCAAGTCCTCTATATCCGGGATTTGGAGTGTAGGTGAATGTACCATCTGGATTCACTACTGCCGTTCCGTTAACGGTTGGAGACTGTAAAGAATAAGTGAGCGGCAACCCGTTAGGATCAACAGCAACGATTTGACCCGATATCGGAACATTTACTCCGGTCTCCAGGTTCTGACTTTGAACTGCTGGCGGACTCGCATTTACATTTACCGTAACTGCAGCTACTGCAATTCCTCCTCTTCCGTCACTGACCGTTACCGTGAAGAAGTCGGTGCCATAAAACCCTCCCGCAGGTGTGTACGTGAATGTTCCATCCGGGTTCAAGACCAGTGTTCCATTAGCAGGAGGTGACTGTACTGTATAGGTGAGCGAGTCTCCATCGGGATCCGTAGCAATGACTGCTCCTGTTACCGGTATTGGCTGTACTGTGGATACGATTGAGTTTTGAGTAAGAGGCGGCTGATTAACAACTTGAACATTGACCGTTGATACTGCCGTTCCTCCTTTTCCATCGCTCACGAGTATGGTAAACGCATCAGGACCTATGAAACCTGAATTAGGTGTATAGGTGAAGGTTCCATCTGGATTCACTACGACGATACCATTGACCGGCGGTGATAAAAGACTAAAGGTAAGTGGGTCCCCTTCCGGATCGGTTGCTGGCACTTGCCCCGATACCGGTAAATTAATAGACGTCGAAATACTTACATCGGTTGTTACCGGCTGGAGGTCTGTTACGTTAACAGTAGCCGTCGCTATTGCCGTTCCACCTAAACCGTCACTAATGAGTACAGTGAAACTATCTGAACCTACATAACCTTGATTTGGTGTATACGTAAACGATCCATCTGGATTCACGGTGACAACCCCGTTTGCTGGAGGGGTGAGTAAACTAAAGGTAAGCGGGTCACCCTCTGGGTCCGTTGCGGTCACAGCTCCAGATACTGGCGTATTTTGTGTGGTAGACACATTAGTTCCTACAGCTACAGGCGGGCTGTTCGTGACATCAATCTGGACGGTTGCTATCGCCGTTCCGCCTTTTCCGTCATCGACTAACACCGTGAAACTCTCTCTTCCTACAAGCCCTGCATTCGGTGTATAGGTAAAAGTACCATCTGGATTCACCACTGCTGTGCCAAACACAGGAGCAGCATTCAGTGAATAGGTAAGTGGGTCCCCATCAGGATCTGTTGCCGTAACCGTACCAGATACAGGGGTTTCATTTGGTGTAGAAAGCAATACATCCTGGGCTACAGGAGGCTGATTAATAATGTTAACTGTGACTACAGAGGTTGCCGTTCCTCCTCTTCCGTCACTAACCAGTACAGAGAAAGTGTCCGTCCCGACGACACCTGGATTCGGCGTATAAGTAAAGGTTCCATCCGGATTAACCAACGCTGTACCCAGTGTTGGTGCAATGGCTAGTGAGTACGTTAACAGGTTTCCATCCGGGTCCGTAGCTAAAATCTGACCACCCACCGGGATATTCTGCACGGTGTCAAAAGAATAATCGGGTACCACCGGAGGCTGGTTATCTACGTTAATAGTTACGACTGAAGTAACGAAAACTCCGCTTGTATTCGTAACAAGCACAGAGAACGTATCCGTGCCGGCAAACCCTGGGTTTGGGTTATACGTGAAGGTTCCATCCGCTGAATTTAAAGCAACAGAGCCATTTACAGGTCCAGCTGATACAGTGTAGGTCAGAGTCTCGCCTTGCGGATCGGCAGCTATCACCTGGCCGGATACCGGAATATTTGTGTTCGTATTCAGCGTTACATCTGATGTAACAGGCGGAGCAACCGGAACACCCACTTGCACGTTAGAGGTAGCCGTCCCCCCTTTTCCATCACTCACCAACACAGAGAAATTATCAATTCCGAAGAAGTTGAAATTTGGTGTATACGTAAAGGTTCCATCTAGGTTCAGTACAACAACCCCATTACTAGGTGGTACAAATAATGTATACGTAAGTGGGTCTCCATCCGGATCCGTTGCAGGAATTTGACCCGCTACCGGGGTGTTGACGTTCGTCGTTATAGACAAATCCTGTGCTATAGGCGCCTGATCCGCTACCCTGACAATAGCCGTTCCCACTGCCGTCCCACCCTTCCCATCACTAACAAGAACAGTAAAGGAATCCGTTCCTACAAAGCCGGTAGCTGGGGTATAAGTAAACGCGCCGTCTGGGTTTACGACTGCTATCCCATTTGCCGGAAGAGATGACAGCTGATAAGTAAGAGCATCCCCGTCTGGATCCATCGCAATAATCTGTCCAGATAGGAGTGTATTTTGTACGGTAGAAAAATTTTGCGTTTGTGCCACTGGAGGCTGGTTAACGACGTTAACAGTCACAGTTGCAATAGCGGTTCCTCCAAATCCATCAGATACCATTACAGTAAAAGAATCAGGTCCTGTAAAACCAGGATTCGGTGTATAGGTGAAACTTCCATCTGGATTCACAACAGCCGTTCCGCTTACAGGAGGAGATTGCAAAGTATACGTTAACGCATCCCCATTCGGATCCGTGGCAATCACCTGGCCTGTAGCCATCATATTTTGGAGCGTTGAAAGGGACACATCGCTCGTGGATGGTGACTGATTCAGCACATTAATGGTCACATTACCTACTGCTGTTCCTCCAAGTCCATCCGATACAAGATACGTAAAAGCATCCGTTCCCGAGAAATTGGCGCCCGGTGTATACGTAAATGTTCCATCTGGATTGATCACTACTGTTCCGTTAGTCGGTGCTGAATTCAAACTATACGTTAACGGATCTCCATTCGGGTCGATTGCAACGACCTGACCTGATGCCGGTGTATTCCCTGTGGTTGTTAAGGTCAAATTTTGCGGAATAGGGGGTTGGTTGGTTACCTGGATCGTTACAACAGAGATTGCCGTGCCTCCGTTTCCATCACTTACGACCACATTAAATGTGTCCGTACCGATGAATCCAGGATTCGGTGTATACGTAAAAGTACCATCCGGATTTACGGCTGCAGTTCCACTAGCCGGGGTCCCCGTCAAAGCAAATGTAAGTGGATCACTATTCGGATCCGTAGCGGTTACTTGACCTAATACGGGAATGTTCCCTCCGGTTGTAAGATTAAGGTTATTTGTTACAGGCGGTAAATTGACAACCTCAATCGTTACAGTAGATACTGCTGTGCCCCCACTAATATCCGTTACAAGCACGGTAAAAGAATCGGTACCTATGAAACCAGGATTCGGAATGTACGTGAAGGTTCCATCTGGATTTACTTGTGATGTACCATTCACCGGAGAAGTATTTTGTATAAAGGTGAGCGGATCCCCATCAGGATCACTGGCCGTAACCTGACCTGACGTAGCCACATTCGCAGGTGTCGTCAGATTCACATTCTGCGTAATCGGCGGGCGATTGAGTATGTGGATTGTTACCGCTCCAATCGCTGTTCCCCCATTCGGATCGGCAGCGAGGAAAGTGAAGGAATCATTTCCTATATAGTCTGTGTTCGGTATATACTCAAAAGTTCCGTCTGGGTTTATGGTAACCGTACCGTTTGCCGGAGCCGAGTTTAGACTATAAATTAACCCATCTCCATTCGGATCGGTAGCAGTTACTTGACCGCTCAGCGGTGTATTCTTACTTGTGCTCAAATCGAGATTATTTGCGATTGGCGGCTGATTTAATATCGTCACTGCCACCGTAGATACAGCGGTTCCTCCGAACCCATCACTTACAAGTACCGTAAAGGAATCATTTCCTGCAAACCCAGGATTAGGGGTATACGTATAGGTGCCATCTGTATTTATTAGGGCGGTTCCACTTGTAGGAACGGAATTGAGAGTGAATGACAACGGATCTCCATCCGGATCGTTGCCCGTAACTTGGCCGGAAACAGCGGTGTTCCCGTTTGTTACCACAGCATAGTTTTGGGTAGTTGGCGGTTGATTACCGATGGATACGAGGTTTCCATTGGATCGAGAGGTTCCTTGGAAAATAGGTCCTCCAGGTAAACTTTGGAAGTTATAGGAGATTTCAGCTACATTCGATTGTACTGATCCAGCAGGTCTTGACACAATTTGTACAGAGTAAACGATTGTAAGCGTCTGCCCTGGATTCACTGTCCCAAGAGCAACACCTGTCACGGGATCTGCACCCGGTTGGTTTACTCCATTCACCAAGAGAGAACCCGGTACAAAACTTCCTGACGAAGGGAAATTATCTTTAAGTAAGACGAGTGAAGCAGCAGCCGTACCCGTATTGCTAACGGTTAATGTGTACTGAACAGAGCTTCCTACAAGCGCAGATGAAGTATTTGAGCTTTTCGTAAATACAAAGAATGGAGAATTCACATCCACCTGCAGCCCAAGCGAATTCACCAGGTAAGCATCTCCCTGCGAAGTAGCCTGAATAACAGCCGTCGTCTGTGAGTTAGTTAGTGAAGAAGATACATTCACATTCGTAATATCCCAGCCTTGTCTTGCCCCAATCGTAGCCCCTCCCGGAGGGCTGTTAAGTGTTCCAAACGTTCCCCGAGTATCAAGCAAACCTTGATCATTATTAATCTGTGAGCAGAAAAAATTATCCACCGGGTTGTTAGGACCGGATATGGGAGCCAGCGTAGCTACGGTAGGTCCGAATCTAAGTTGATCTCCTAAGATCTGTGGATCTCCTTCGCTTGCACTGACCAACAGGCGGCCACTCACCGTGCCGGTTACTGGGGTAGCAAATCCGCCAATCGATGTCGTTGTGCTTCCTAGCGCCTGGTTTACGATCTCTGCACCTACATAAAAACTAATATTTCGGGAGGGTAAAAAAGGGCTTGAATAGATAACTGCCAGTGTCCAGCCAGCAAAATTATCATTATTATTTGACGCCGTTACCGTAGCCGGTACTGTACCCGCTGCATATGTACCTGCCCCTCCTTCCTGCACCAACGCGGTAACAATGGCTGAATTCACATAGTTGCTACGGATCGGCGCGGTATTTTGTGCGGTTGCCGGGTCAGGAGATACAGCAGTTGTACCAACAGGCGTCGAAAAAGAGATCGGATTCCCTATAGCGCCAAGCACACTTCCTCCCCCCGCATCGTAGGAACCTGACCAGATTAATTCAGCATACAGCACAGATGCACCGCTCGGAATGTCAAGAACCGCTCTCGAACCATTCAGTGTATAATTCAGTGTCGTGCCTAATGGAAAGTTTCCAGCTCTTAGTGTCGTATTTAATGTACTAAACGCTCCAATGGAGCCTGTCGTTCCCTGATTATTCTGGTTGGCTACTTTATTAAGCCCGAGTGTATTTCCGGTAAACGTAATCGATCCATTCGTAGTTACGTTATATCTTAAAATATAGGGCATTGCCGACACACACCTCCGCTAGGATACCTGCTTGTTGGTCAATATATCGTGCGAAGGTTCGTCCTATTCGTAAATCTGTAAAATAGCATAAAAAAACATAAACTTTACCCCAAGGCAAAGTTTATGTTTTTCGTAAGACTGCTCTTTTTATTTTAGCGGCTTCATACAAACCGGTCTAAGAGATGAAGTTGTTTGGTAGAAGCATCAACTTGATAGGTAAACAGTTCCCCCTCTCCTTTTTCACTTACCGTGTATATTTCTCAAAAAGTTCATAAGATGCATGCTTGCTCTGAAATGCATTTCATAACGTAACCTAGTTGTGCACATGCTAGATAACAACAAAAAATGCAACTATATATCAAGGGGGAATCATCCATGATTCATGAGAAATTAAGTCCTTTTCCAGAGGATTTTCTATGGGGTTCAGCTTCCGCTGCTTACCAGATTGAAGGCGCTTGGAACGAAGACGGCAAAGGACCATCTGTATGGGATATTTATACCGAGATTCCTGGAAAAACGTATAAAGGTACCAGTGGAAAAATAGCAGTGGACCACTATCATCGCTATAAAGAAGACGTCGTGCTCATGGCTGAAATGGGCCTTAAAACATATCGTTTCTCGGTCAGCTGGCCGCGGATTTATCCGGAAGGAACAGGGAAAGTAAATGAAGCAGGTCTTCAGTTTTACGATAATCTGATTAACGAACTGCTCGCTCATGGTATTGAACCTGTTCTTACGCTGTATCACTGGGATGTACCGCAAGCACTTCAAGATAAATACGGTGCATGGGAGTCTCGGGAGATTATTGAAGACTTTAACGAATACTGCATTACTCTATTTAAACGATTTGGAGACCGAGTGAAATATTGGGTATCCTTAAATGAACAGAATCACAATACCAACCTTGCCTTTATGCAAGCTTTGCACCCGCCGGGCGTGAGGGATCGCAAACGTTTCTATGAAGCGAATCATATTATGTTTCTTGCCAATGCGAAGGTCATTGACTCGTTCCGCAAATATGTACCTGATGGTAAAATTGGGCCGAGTTTTGCCTATACACCTTCCTATCCGGCAACCAGTTCACCCAATGACATGCTCGCTTTTGAGAATGCAGAAGAATTTACGAGTTACTGGTGGCTTGATGTATACTGCAGAGGAACGTACCCAAGCATTCCATATCGCCATCTTAAAAGCATCGGACTCGCTCCAACGTTTGAAGAGGGAGATGAAGAGTTACTGCTGAAAGGCAAACCCGATTTCGTTGGCGTGAACTATTACCAGACCATTACGTATGAGCATAACCCGCTGGACGGCGTGTCTTTCGGGAAAATGAACAACACCGGCAAAAAAGGAAGCAATGAAGCAACGGGTATCCCTGGCCTGTATAAAACAGCGGATAATCCTCATGTAGAAAAATCGAATTGGGACTGGGCGATTGATCCCATCGGTCTTCGAATCGGTATGCGCCGGATCACCAGTCGTTATAACCTGCCTATCTTCATTACAGAAAATGGTCTTGGCGAGTTTGATAAACTAGAAGAAGACGGTCAGATTCACGATGCATACCGGATCGCTTACTTAGAATCTCATATCCATCAGTGTAAAGAAGCGATGATGGATGGTGTCGAGCTCATTGGATATTGCAGCTGGTCCTTTACCGATCTGCTGAGCTGGCTGAACGGATATCAGAAGCGGTACGGTTTTGTATATGTCAATCAGGATGAAGAAGAAGACAAAGACCTGCGCCGCATCAAAAAAGACAGCTTCTACTGGTACCAAGATGTTATTAAAACGAATGGTGAGAACATTTAATATCAGGTTCACTCGTGATTTTCAAAGTTCATTTACAGCCCCTCTCATAGGGGCTTTTTTGGTTTCTTCCTTTTCATGATTATAATGATTATAGAAGCAAATCAATTTCATAATACCTTTAGTTGCTTTAATCAGGAGTATATATAGATCAAAATGGTTCTATTTGTCTATATATAGTTACAAATTTATCGTTTTAATGAGTTATGAAATTGATTCAACAGTTCTTTGTTATGTAAAATACTGGATTATTGAAGTGAGGGTCCTCCTATGACCAATATCAAAGACATTGCCATGCTGGCAGGTGTGTCTGTATCTACTGTCTCCCGTGTACTTAGCGGACATCCCTATGTGAGTGAAGAGAAACGCAGGAGAGTTCAGCAAGTAATAGATCAGCAAGGATACACACCAAATGCCAATGCGGTACATTTAATTAAAGGACAGACGAAAACAATCGGGGTTATTGTGCCAAACAGCCATTCTTATTTTCATGCCATCCTGTCTGGAATTATGGATGAAGCCTCCGAAGCCGGGTATGGTACGCTGCTATACCAAAGCAGATATGATCGAAAAGAAGAAGAACAAGCACTTCATCTGCTTCGCACCAAACAGATTGATGGACTGATTCTCTGCTCTAGATCCCTCTCTGTAGAAAAAATTGCGAGCTACGGGACATATGGTCCGATCGTTACCTGTGAGTATATAGAAGATGAACGGATCTCTTCCGTATATACAGATCATTATGATGCTTTTATTGCAGGTATGAAACACTTGACCGAACATGGGCACACAGATATCGGGTACTGTATCGGCCGCGCTCATAGTACAAGCAGTCAGCTGCGGTATAAGGCGTATACTTCTGTGCTTGCGGAACTCGGAGTACCTCTAAACCCGGAGTGGATTTTTGATGACAGTACGGAAATGAAAGACGGGATTCGTATGGTGGAGAAGATGATGAATATGAAAAAAAGACCCACTGCCCTCCTTATTACAGGCGATGAAGTGGCAGCAGGTGTTATTCTTCAAGCAAAAGCAGCGGGGCTTCGAATTCCCGAAGATCTGGCGATTGTGGGCTTTGATAATCTGCCTATTTCAGAAGCTCTAAAACTGACAACCATTGATCAACACTTGAAGCGGATCGGTCAGGAAGCTTTTCGCGCATTCCATGAGATGAGAAAAGCAGGGCAGACGATGACGGGTGGAACAATTAAACGTTTGATCCCATTTGAACTTGTTAAGCGATCAAGTGTATAACGATAAGACCTATTCTTGTTTGTCGTTGTGCGACAGCCGGTCCCTTGCCGCTTGATGCGGATCGGCTGGAATCAAGTTCCCCGCCTTACCAAGTCCAAAGGATGGCATATTAACGTACACATTTTCATATTGTCCTGGCTCAATAAGGTAGCTCTCATGGTAAATACCTACCGCATCTGTTTTACGAGAGAGTTGGTTGAATTCACGCCAGGCTTTTAGGTGAATGCCTCCTTCTTTAGCATATCGCTCCATGTCCTCGAACGAGCGCCAGTACTGGATGACGGTAACACCCCGCGCTGTAAACATGAACTCAGCAGATAAGAATCCCCATTCCTTATTCGTATACAGCTCGCGAATCATCCGGCCCATGGCGGTGAATACAGGGAGCCAGGAAGGTATTGCCCACAGTTTATTCACCCGCATGCCAATCATAAGAACCGCATATCCCTGTTCCATTTTCGCTGTATAGCGACCTCGTTTTATTTTTGCCATCTTCCAATCACTCCTTCGTGTTAACTGTAGAACCAATGAGGGGGATACTGATTTGGGTTCCGGTTTGGCTATCATTGGCGGAAGCTGAGTTAAATTCTAAATGAAAGGTTAATGGCTGCACATGGCTAAAATCATTCAGTTTTAAAGAAGCAGGCCGGCCTTTTTCACTATATTTATGATCCTGAACAAAGAAGGTATTACCTGCTGCATCTTCATATCGGTTCGAAATACTAAAATTAGTATCTTTCCATATCGGAAAATGGACTGTGAAATAACCATCTTCGATCGTGCTTTGATCAATAGATAATTCGGTAGTAACATCTTCTGCATCTTTAGGTGATGAGACGATCTTTCCGTTGTCTGTATTAACCACTAGAACAGGATCAGCATTTGCTAAAGTATCTTCCATGCTAAGCCGCAGATGATCAAATTCTTCATAATATATGGATGGAAAAAGAAGATAATCGACCCCCATTTCAAAAGTTCCATATCCACGGCGGTTTTCTTCAGTCCCTGTTTCTAGAACGATGCTATCTATACTGTCGATACTATACCTATTCTCAGGATCTGGTTTCAATCCCACTTGGGTATACTCTGTTGTCATAATCAGCTCAGTTAATTCAAAAGATTGTCCCTCCACAGTAAAGCTATCGTGCAGTATCACATGTTTTGCTTCCTCTTCCGGCAGTTTAGGATAAGGCGTAGAGAGAGTATAGTTACGGTTACGTTGATCCTCCTGAGTTTCAATTACGAACTTTAATAGTGCCCCTTCCGTAGACTTCAGCAGAGAGCTATCATTTTTAGTTAATATCATCATCCCTTTCAAGGATGAATCGCTCTCACTTGTAAAGTCGTTAGTTCCTTGAATATTCCCAATTAAGTCTGTTTCACTTGCATCCCAGATTTCCCCTGAGATGTAAGGAAAGTGTTGCAGTTCCCCCTTCTCAAGGGTATACCAAAATAATTTTTCTCTCCCAAAGTTCATGGCTGCATCCAATATGAGACGCACACCGTTATCTGTCTCCATCGCCTGTCCCAGCTCTACATAGTCGCCGCTATCTATCTTCGCCTTAAAGAGATTATCCTCCTCACCTGTCTCCATCATAAAACTCAGATCAGGTACAACGAGTGTTCCTTCCCGATTCAATGCCTCATGAATTTTTTGTGGAGTCCATGGATGGAGAACAAGGAGTGTGACGGCAAGAATTGCAATGATCCCACTAATAGACCAGCCTGCTATATTTTTTGTACGCCCCGGTGGCTTCTTGCCTTGCCTTGCATCCTGCAAACCTTGCTGCACAGCAGAATCCCACTTCTTTTCAGCTAGGTTTAACCGCAGTGTTTCTCTCTCTTCTTCAAAATGCTTCCGCAGTAAAGATAAAAGCATATCTCCACTATTTTCTCCAATTTCCTTTGCGATGATCGTCATCGCTTGCTGCAAGTAACGAGTCACCCGCTTTTCTGTCTTCCCTATGTATGATGCCATTTCAGAGCTGTCTTTCTCTGCAAGATAGGTCAGTAGGAACACTTGTCTTACAGAAGCTGGCATGCGATCAATCGCCTGCTCTATTTGCTTCGACTGCTGGCTTATCATCTGTTTCACTGGAAGAGATTCGCTTGAGGTTACTTCTATAGAAGACAAATTCTGCCGACTCTTGCCTTGCCTCTTCTTGTCGAGTACTAACAGCGTCTGCATGATAAGGAGCGGTACATTCATTTCTTGATCTTTATTTTTCCTGCATTCATACCAGACAGCAGCAATTGTATCCTGAAGCAACTGCTCTGCCCGTATATGTTCCCTCGTCAGTGCATAGCTAACTATGTATAGTTCAGGGGCTCTGTGTTGTATTAACTCAGCATATGCTGACATTTCCTTATTACCTGTTTCGGGAGATTGTTGTTCGTCTAATAAATGATGTGTATTCAAGGTTACAACTCATCACCTTTCTATATCAATAAAGATCCATGTATGATGCATTAGCTTGATATATTAGCTCTCTTACGCTTTACTTCTTCACCATAGGAATGGTGAGCCGATGGTGTGCACTTGGACCTTCTTCCTTCTGATTCAGTTGGGATTCATCTATATTTTTCTCATAGAACCGAAAAGTGAGGGGCTGAATATAGGTTGCATTTGGCAGTTTATACAAGATTTCATCCTTCTTCTTGATTGCTCCGCTAATTTCATAGCTACCTCCCTCACGATCCGTAAAAATTTGATATATGCCATATTGTTCACTATTCTCTATTGGGTAGTGCAGGTACAGGATTTCTTTATCTTCTACTGTTGAGATCCTCATCCCTTTTGGTAGTTTCCTATCACTATGCATAACTTGGCCTGTATCTGAATCGATAATGAATGTCGCATAATCCCCCTCTAGTTTCTTAAACCCTTCCACTTGGAGGCTAAGCTCTGTGTAGTCTTCATAATAAATAGATTCAAAAATAAGATCAGAGCCATAGCTCTCCAGTAATGAATGTAATCCTCCTTCCATGCCAAGAACGCTTTTATTTACTACATACAGACTTGGCTCTATTAAGCGCTCCACTGCCTCATCTGCTTCCGATTGATTCTTGGCTCCCACTGCTTCGATACGTACCCTTGTATTTTGAGTAGACAAAGAAATATATTTGATATGATACTCCTGCTCTTGAATGGTAAAATACTCATTCACCTCCATTGTTTTCTTCGGCTTTTCGGGAAAAACAGGAGGTTCCATCATAAACTCTGCATACCGAAATCTCTCATCATCGGCATTCGCCGTGATGAAAACTTCTTTCTCAACAGCGAGTACGTCGGTCCTTGCTTTGTTGGATAATGACAAGGTCAGTCTGCCCTGTGTCTTATTCCCTTTGGTCAAGTAATGGATACCTTCCTCACCGGAGTCACCAGATCCAATACTATTTTCGTTAGAGCGATTTCTTATGAGCCCATTTTCGAGTAAGGGTGCTTGTGTTCCTTCTACATTTTCAAGCGTATACCACAGAATGAAGCCTGTGCTCGTATCCATAGCCCCATCTATAATGAGCCTCAACCCATTGTTTTCTGGCAGCACCTTTCCAATCGGCAAATAATCCTCTTCGTTCAAACGTTTTTTTAAGCCTGATTCCTTCTTTATTGTACTTTTCCAGTAACTCATATCCGGTGTAACCAAAGTTCCTTCCGTATTCAGCAGATGATGTATATCAGCTGGGGAACGACTATCTGTAAACATATAGAGCATGGCTGCAGATACAATAATCAGCATGGCACCAATAAAAGACCATTGGTAGACCCTCCGATTCGAGTGTTGATTGACACTTCTTTCTTTTCTTGCCTCTGTCAATCCTTGCTGAACAGCAGCCTCTCCCTTTCCCGCACGTAGATCAATCTCGATCTGTTCTCGTTCTCCTTCAAAATGCTTCCGCAGTATAGATGAAAGCATATCTCCACTGTTCTCTCCAATCTCCTTTGCGATGATCGTCATCGCTTGCTGCAAGTAACGAGTCACCCGCTTTTCTGTCTTCCCTATGTATGATGCAATCTCGGAGCTATTTTTCTCTGCAAGATAAGTCAGTAGGAACACTTGTCTTACGGAAGCTGGCATGCGATCAATCGCCTGCTCTATTTGCTTCGACTGCTGGCTTATCATCTGTTTCACTGGAAGAGATTCGCCTGAGGTTGCTTCTATAGAAGACAAATTCTGCCGACTCTTGCCTTGCCTCTTCTTGTCGAGTACTAACAGCGTCTGCATGAAAAGAAGCGATACATCCATTTCTTGATCTTTATTTTTCCTGCATTCATACCAAACCGCAGCAATTGTATCCTGAAGCAACTGTTCTGCCCGTATATGTACTCTCGTAAGAGCAGAACTAATCCGATATAGCTCTCCTTTTTTTCGATCTACCAGTTCTGCGTACGCCCCGAAATCTGCCTGATTCACAGCTGTCGTTAACTCTTCATCTTTATATGAATGGTATGAACTCAATATCTAATTCCTCCTTGTCGTGATTGCCATTTATTCATTAATCCTCACTTTTGCTTCCTGTACAATTTGATCTGGATAGCCCATAATGATGAAGTGCACAGGCTGACTATATTCTTGATCAGCAAACGTGTAAGAGAACTGATTCTGTACCCGTTTCTTCTCTAGCACATCATGTTTATTGCCCAATTCATCTCTATACTGATTCTCAAGGAACAGCCAGTTCTCTTGGTCAGTAATTGTATAATGAAAAGTGATAGTCCCTTTATCTACATCTTTCTCGATCTCGTAAGTCCCATCAAACGATGCAGGTGCATCTAGTAATTCACCCTGATCCGTATTCACAATGAATTCTTGATTTTCTAGTGCCGTTAACGCACCGCTTATTTGAAACTCAGTAGGGTTAACATGACCCTCATATGCTAATGCAGGAAAATAAATCGTTCTTCCATCTGCACTTGTTCTTATGGCAGGAAAATGTCGATTGCCTTCTTCTACCTTCATCAGAAGCATGGGTTCTAGTAAATGATCAATATCTTTGGGATTAGCAGAATCAGACTCCCACTTCACTTCGGTCACATACTTGGTATAATTCACTTCGGTTAATGTGATTTTATATTCGCCGAATTCAATTTGCTGATTTGGGTTAATGGTTATGGCGACATTATCTTCCTCTCCACCAGGAATATCAATTTGATAAGCTGTATAATCCGACTTCTCGGGGCCTAGATATACGTCTAATCTCAATACAGC
Source organism: Paenibacillus sp. An7 (assembly GCF_009870785.1). Taxonomy (GTDB): domain Bacteria; phylum Bacillota; class Bacilli; order Paenibacillales; family Paenibacillaceae; genus Paenibacillus. The sequence goes on along the minus strand of NZ_WTWX01000010.1, from coordinate 26,970 downwards.
AGGAAGGGGCTGTTTCATTTCGGGTTTGTAGTCAAACGTGTCTAATCTATCAAAAATAATCTGTCCCTGGACTTTAGACGGTACATTTGTTGTCAGTTCTCTATGATCTCGAAGGACCCCTGCCGAGTCTCCAAAATCGGAATCCAAAGTCCCGCTTATCACTTTGGGCGTTCCATCTCCCTCCTCATTTTCGAGAGAATACCAAATGATTGTTTCACTCCCCATGGTCATCATTCCATCAATCGTCAGACGGGTTCCTTTCTGCCGTACTGTATACCCAAGATATTTGGGCTGTTCTGAGTCTGATTGTAACCTCTTTAATAAAGTTACCTCCTGAGCTGCAGCTTTCTTAAAATAACTTCCATCTGCTTTAATCATAGTGACCTGACCATCCGGAATAGAAGAAAACTTATCCTTCGAGTTATCTATTGATACGGACTTCGGAAAACCTGTAAGGAACAATAGAAGTACCCCTGCTATAATCGCTCCGGCCATGCCAAGAAACCAAACTTTCTTTCTTTTTCTCGCTCTCCATTTATTCCCTTTGTTTAATCCAGCTGGAGAAAGTCCTTTTCCAATGGAAATTCTAATGAGTTCTCTCTCCATACTAGCAATTGCTGCTCGTTCATTCTCAAAGTGACGATCTAGAAAAAGAGGACTGATCTCTCCAGAATGAGATGACATACTGCGGTGTAAAATAGAGATGATTTCATTCTGTTTCTTCTCTACGATTTGTATTGTTAAATCGGTATAAGCCGCAATTTTCTCCTTCTCCCAGCCAAACAAATAGCTTAATAGAAATAGGGAACGAAGTTCATTTTTCAGTGTAGATATGGACTCCTCCATAGCCAGCGACCGATCACTGATCATTTGATGCTCTATCCCATAATTACTTAGATTCTCATTTCTCTTATATTGAACCTTGCTATGTACCAAAGCTGAGAAAATCCCGTACATGTGTGAGACAAAAATATGATCCTGATCCTCTACTTTTTCTCGTAACAAAGATAACTCATTCTGTTGTTCGTCTTCTTTTAGCTCAGACCAATAAACGGCTACACCTTCTGCAAGCAACTCTCCAGCCTGATCTAAATCTCTCGTTAAGCTATAGGCTAACGTAAACAGCAACTGTCCATTCCTATGTAGAAAAAGGATATACTCCTTCATAAATCTCGCAACGCTCCTTCCATTTCCATTATTCCATGGTAATTATTGTATTATAAAATCTAATAAAGGAAAATTAAAAATAAAAAAAGCCCAGCTTCTCAGCCAGACTTTGCGTGTTCTGTCTCCCTTTACTTAGAGACGATTCATACGATGCTTTTCTTTTTCTATTAACCTCATCTGTACTTCTTCAAGGGTGATACTATCCAGATACCGTTCTACTACCCGTTCTCCATCCTCATAAATCGTACCCATAACTTCTTTGATATTCGAAGAAACGATACAATTCGAACTTTCGTCCCCAGAACGCCAGTGCGGGGCAAAAGAACCGAATGCAAATAGTCGGTATAAATCTCCTAACCTAACATCACGGGGATTGCTGCTAAGCATATATCCTCCATGGGCTCCTTCTTTGGTTGTCACATATCTATGCTTACGGAGTACACTTAGAACTTTCCGTACTCTCGCTGGATGAGTTGTCACGCTTTCGGCAATATCTTCACTTTTGGCAATACGTCCTTCTCGGACCCCCAGATACAACAGACCATGCACCGCAATGGTAAACTCACTGTTCATTATCCGCCCTCCCATAATCTTACCGTGCTTATCTGTTTCTACCCTATTATGTTACGCAAACCTCCTAAAATCAAACCACGTTTTACTCCCTACTGGAAACACATGTAAAAATGTCACTATAATGGTGACAGTTTTATTTGTCAAGGCAGGCCACCTTGTTATTTTAATGACCTGTTTTCATGATCTGTTACTCACGACGATGCTTTAATCTCACTGAAGATCTGCTTCATAACTGGTACGTATACTTCCCAGTAGAATGCATTTTGATGTGTTCTTGGAACGAAGAATTTCATGACTGCATCCCAGCCTATATACTGAGTAGGGTAAGGCATGTCCACACGATTTGCATAATCTCCTGAAAAATAGTAAGTATAATGTGTTGTATGATCAAACCGAGTAATGGAAGGAAAATGATCAGGAATCCCCGCCGCTGTTAGTTTCTCTGCTCCAGACTGTGACAGATCCATCGTATACTCTGCCATTACCTCAGCCCTTGCGCGAGGTTCTACAATATCAAACCATCCATGATAGCTTGTTTTCCCTTTCACCTGGCTCCATTCGTACCCTTTTTCCGAGAATTCAACTCCAAATGACCTAGCCTCTAGGTCGCTGCTGTCCAATACCACCATGTTCTCTTCTTCATTAATGAATATGATTCCCTCTCCCTGGTAGGTCCATTTTTCTCCAGCCACGAGAGTGTACTTCTGTTTCAAAAGTGTAGATACATTGGCTAATTCTTTGTAATATCTGCCCTTCCAGCCCGTCCATTCTATACCAAACATATTTTCAAGTTGTTGTCTGACTTCCTTATCTGTAGGGGCACCAAGAATATTATATTCACCAACAAAAGTCGTTCCTGTTGCTGTCGCATACTGTATTTTCTGGACATCTTCTGATTTCATTCCACCATAGATTAACTTTTGTTTGTATGACCGATCTGCTTGCTGTTCCTGTTTGTATATTCCATATGTATCTGCCGCATAAATCAGATCTTTCCCTCGCAGCGTAGAAGGAAGGGATTGAATAGTATTAACAGCACTTGGGTTGAATCCGTAATAACTCTCCTCATTAACATAGGCATGACCATTTCGGTCCTTTATCTTTTGTTGGTTTAAAATCCAAATTAGACCTTTATGCTCGTTATAATTTATATCCGATACTGACTTATCAATAATCACAATATCGATTGTCCGACTCGGGTTTGCTCTCCACTGAATCCAGGGATAATTAACAAGGATTAAAATCAGCACCAAGATCCCCAGGATTACGGAAGGTTTCCAGATATCAGATTCCACGCATTCACCATCCTCTATATCTTTATCTATTATTACTTTGGCAAGCACAGTCTAAGTATAATTCCGGTGGTAAGAAATGAAAAGAAGCTTAGTTCACATCCAAATCATAAAACAACTCGGTAAGAGTGTTTTCATTGAGATATGATATAATGAAGATAAATTTGATTTCACGCAAAAGAGAGGTCCTGTACGTGCCGATAAGCTCTTCATTTTTACAAATCGCAGCAACCATTGGTATGATCTTTATTGCGCTTAGTGCCATTTTTATTCGTATGAAAGCAGCAAACAGACCCATTACCAAACGGAAGATTATCATTCCGCCCCTTGGTATGAGCACCGGATTTATGATGTTTGTCGTGCCACAAACGCACATCCCGTTTTTATGGGCCATTGTTGCTTTTTTGGTTGGTTGGTTTTTATTTGCATACCCGCTCATTAAAAGCACCAAGTTTGAGAAAAGAGACGGACAGATCTATGTTTCGAGCTCCAAAAGCTTTATGTTCATCTTGCTAGGTTTGCTTACGGTTCGCTTACTACTTCATGAATTCATACAGAATTATATAACCGTAGTTCAGACAGGAGCCTTATTTTTTGTTTTGGCTTTTGGGATGTTGCTTCACTGGCGGCTGTATATGCTGCGGCATTACAACGAAACTTTTGGGGACAAGGAGTCTACCATGAGTTCTTAAGTGGATAAAAAAAAGCTCTGGAATCAAACACTGGATGTGTTCAATTTCAGAGCTTTTTACTTTTTGCGATGTAAAAAAACAGCGATCGCTTCCTCATCTAGTGTTCCGGGCGTTAACCGATCTGCTTCTTCGCCATTTTCTATATAGAGAAGAGCAGGCACAGATTCAATCTTAAGCTGGTCTAACAATGCTCCTGATTTTTCCTCATCTTGCTCACGACCTTCATCTGTATTGTAATAATACACCGTTTGACCTGTACTTTGTGAAGCATTCTCTAACACGGGCATAAACTCACGACAAAATTGACATGTAGGACGACCCACATATAAAAACCCCGACTCGCCATGCTCCAAAAAGGTGGACACTTCTTCGTTCGTTACCGCCGTGAGTACCTTTGACTCTTCTTCCTTCTCACTTCCACTGATTACTGCTAGTAATATCAATAAAATAACGACAATTCCTGCTCCCCATAACAGAGGACTACTGAATGTACGTTTACTTTTGCGGCTATTCAATTCGCGCAGACATCCTTTCTAACCATACTTACACTTACCCTCTCGCAGTGCGTCCGCTTCATCTTAGGGTATGTTGCTATTATTGTCAGTGCGTAATATAACTATCCGGCCGCCTATAATAAAAGAAAACACAAAGAAACAGGGCTCTCTTTATGTGGAGGATAAAAGGAGTCCTGTTTCTTATGTTATGATCTGCTTACTGCCTAGAGTATATGGGAAAAGTACGTCTCTTCTCCTCACATCTCTTTACCAGCTTGTGCTTATTGTTCAGTCAAAATAATAGGACCATCTGCGGTAATCGCAATTGTATGCTCATATTGAGCGGACAATTCGCCATCCTGTGTACGGGCAGTCCAGCCATCACTGTCCAGCTTACTGCGATAGGTTCCGATGTTCAGCATCGGTTCGATTGTAATTACCATGCCTTCTTTCAGACGCGGACCGCGTCCGGCAGGACCATAGTGAGGTACTTGCGGTTCTTCATGCATGTCTTGTCCGATTCCGTGACCAATAAATTCACGTACTACAGAGAATCCTTCTGCTTCCGCATATACCTGAATTGCATTCGAGATATCCCCGATCCGGTTGCCGATTACGGCTTTTTCAATTCCTTTATATAAGGAAGTTTTGGTTACATCCAGCAGCTTCTGTGCTGATTCGGATACATTACCTACAGCATAAGACCATGCGGAATCCGCAAGCCAGCCATCAAGATTAACAACCATATCAATGGTAACGATATCCCCGTCTTTCAGCGCGTATTTCCCAGGGAAACCATGACAGATCACGTCATTAACCGAGGCACAAGTCGCATATGGATATCCGTTATACCCTTTTTGCTCTGGTGTTGCACCATGTTTTTTCATAAAGCTTTCTGCAAAAGCATCAATCTCCTGAGTTTGAATGCCTGGGCGAATGAGCCCTGCAATCTCTCTATGACAAGCGGCAAGAATCTCGCCAGCCTTCTTCATATATTGAATCTCGTCTTTACTTTTTAAAATAATCATTTGTGGCTCTCCTTGTCGCTTTTATCGAATCCTCCTTTCTATTGTAACTCTAAATATCTAAAAATAAAAACCCTGAGTTACCGGAGGACCTGTAATTTGGACTGAATCTTTCTGACGATAAAGTGAGCGAAGAGACTGTTTACGATGGGTACGCGATAATGCTTTGTTCTGCATCTGCATTTTCACCATGCCCCCTCTCATCATCATGCCTCCCTCCTGCTTTTCGGAAGTAAACCAAATAACATTCGGAGGGAATGCCCCTTGGTCTTTGCCTTCTGTTTCCGTCCTTGATAGCTGCGTAGATTCGTAATCAGCTGGCGATCTCGGTCCTCTTCCAGTTTCTCCCGCATCCATGTTTGCTGTTCTTCCACCAGCACTTGCAGGTCATCGTTTTGTTTCCGAAGTTTTGCATGCTCCCGCTCAAGTTCCACCATACGCTCTTGGAGCATCTGCCATTCTACATTCATTTGTTCCATTTGGGCAGAATTCACCTCTGCTGTCTGAAGAACTTGTTTCTGCTCTACAGGCGAATGCGCCTGAACCTTTGAAACCGCACTATGTGCAAGTACCGGGTTCACGATCTCTTTTGCAGCAGCCGCTTTTTCACTGCCGATCTCCATGACAATGACAGCCGCATCTTGCAATGGCAGATTCTGCTCACGGAGAAGTGTCATGAGTGTTTTCACCCGCTCAATATCACGGTTACCAAATAATCTAGACTTGTTTGCCGCACGTTCAAAATGATACCCTTGCTCTTCGAGTGCCGCCGCATATTTACGAAGTGTGCTCGCTCCAATGCCCAGTTCTTTTGCAGTCTCCGTCGTTGCTCCTGTTTCGTTACCATTCAAATGCATATTCATATTCATTACCTCCCGGATTTTACAATCAATTGGTTTGTAAAAACATTCGTCATGAACCATGCCTGCGTTGGTCAACTAATGGATAAGGGCGTCTTAAGAACTGTTGTTTGCGCGAGCAACAGTCTTATCTAATGGATTCGTTCGTTACATCATTCTCATCAAGCTGAGCATTTGATTAAAGGTACAAGCATTTATAAAGACGTTTCACTCACAGGTGACTCTCTATAAATCTTGTTATACTTTAAATTCGTTCTTTTCATCTTATTTCCTTTGGCGTAATTCTTCTAAGAATGCGGTATCGTAAGAAGTTTTGTCGGGTATAAATTATGACTTTTCTCCTTTATCATTCGACAGAACCTTCCCCTGTTCTTCCCATCCTTTAGCTACCTCCTGTCATTAGAATGTGAGGTTACCTCCTAAATAATGGGTGGTATTGTTTGATTATTGATAAATACACAAAAATTATGTTATCTTATGTAACGTTAAATAGATGCATGCATAGAATATAAGGATAATAAAACAGAGAGAACTTCGTTTCTATATTCTTCATGTGCGGTTTATAACGGGAGGGCAATGGGCGATGAGAAGCAGAACAGGAAAAGTGGCGATTGTTGGGGCAGGTCTTGTCGGTTCGAGTGCAGCATACTCAATGATCAATCAAGCCATCGCGGGTGAAATTATGCTGATCGGGCGAACCTATGAAAAAGCACTCGGTCAAGCGCTTGATTTGTCACACAGCATGGATTTTACTTACCAACGGACAAAGGTACATGCTGGAACCTATGCGGATTGCAAAGATATGGATGTCATTATTATTACGGCGGGGGCTAACCCAAAACCGGGTCAGACTCGTCTAGATATATTAGAAGAAGCGGTTACGATTACGAAAGAAATTGTGGCACCTATTATGGAAAGCGGATTTCAAGGTGTGTTTGTAGTCGCTGCGAACCCCGTGGATATTATTACTTATCTCGTCTGGAAACTGTCTGGTCTACCGAGAAGCCAAGTTATTGGAACAGGTACATCCATTGATTCTTCAAGACTGAAAACCATCCTCTCGGAGATTTTCTCTATCGATCCGCGCAGTGTCCATGGATATGCACTTGGAGAACATGGAGAGTCTCAATTTGTAGCCTGGTCTCATGTGACGATCGGCGGTAAACCTATTCTTCATATCCTTGATCAGCATAAGGAACGATTTAAGCATCTTGATCTTGCCGATATTTCCCGCAAGACACGGGATGCAGGCTGGGAGATCTTCACCCGAAAAGGATCGACTCAGTTCGGTATCGGCAGTGCCATAGCGTTCATTACTCGTTCCATTCTGACGGATGATCATAAGATTATCGCCGTTTCTTCTATTCTAGATGGGGAGTACGGACAAAAAGATATATGCGTTGGTGTTCCTGCCATAATTGGAGGCAGAGGAATCGAAGAGGTTATCGAGCTTCAGCTAGCAGAAGAGGAAATGAAACTGTTCGAATACTCCTGCCAGGTCCTTCGGACAAATATCAAAAATTTATTATAACCGAATCAATTCCTAATACCTTTCGTTTGTTATGAAATTGATTCAGTTCTCCTCATCCGGTACTTCGATTGAATAAGAAGACCGGATGAAACTCAACAACAACTTTTACTCAACCCCCTATTCAAGATTGCATAAATTAACGAAAATGGTATATTATGAAATCGTATCTTCTCATACATAACGTAAAAGAAACTTAAATTAAAGGCAATGTTATCTGATCAATTTCAGGTACAACCTCGGAGAACAATCCTCTCTTTAGGTTGTACCTTTTTTTAATGTGGGTAAAGAGAAAACAGAATGAATGTTCTCTGAACCAATTTCATAACTCTTCAAAACGATAAATTTGTACACCATTATTACTACACAGGGGGTTCTCTCATGTTATTAGAAGCGATCTATCATCACCCTAAGCAGCACTGGGCTTATGCATATGACAAAGATACGATCCATATCCGGATTCGCACCAAACGAGATGATGTCCACCAAATCACACTTCTTGCCGGTGACAAATATGACTGGGAGAAAACAAAACTGTATCTTCCGCTTAGAAAATGGACATCTGATTCTATGTTCGATTATTTTACGTGCGAAGTTAAACCACCTTATCACCGGCTACGTTATGCTTTTCATCTGGAGAGTGATAATGAATCGGTGTGGATGGACGAAAATGACTTTTTAGAAGAAGAACCAGAAACCCCTAGCCGAATGTTCGAGTTCCCTTATATTAATCCGGTTGATGTCTTTACCCCGCCTGCTTGGGTCAAAGATGCCGTATTTTATCAGATCTTTCCTGAGCGTTTTGCTAATGGAGATCCAAGTAACGATCCGGAAGGAGTCCTCCCTTGGGGCGGTAAGCCGGAGCGGGATAATTTCTTTGGCGGCGATCTTCAAGGTGTGATTGATCATCTCGATTATTTATCTGAACTAGGTATAACAGCAATCTATTTTACTCCTGTTTTTGAAGCGACCACCAATCATAAATATGATACAGAAGATTATTTGCGGGTAGATCGTCACTTCGGTGATGCAGATACACTTAAGAAGCTCGTCAACTTATGCCACGAACGCGGAATTCGCGTATTGCTTGATGCTGTATTTAATCACTCTGGGCGTACATTCAAGCCTTTTGTCGACTTACAAGAGAACGGTGAGAATTCCAAATATAAAGATTGGTTTCATGTTCGTAAATTTCCGATTGATGTAGAAGACGGCGTTCCCACATATGATACCTTTTCCTTTGAACCGCTGATGCCGAAACTGAACACCGAAAACCCAGAAGTGAAAGAATATTTGCTGAAGGTAGCCGAATATTGGATCAAAGAAGTCGGGACAGACGGCTGGCGTCTTGATGTAGCGAATGAAGTAGATCATCAGTTCTGGCGTGAGTTCCGCAGTACGGTCAAAAAAGCCAAACCCGACGCCTATATTCTCGGAGAAGTGTGGAATGAATCTTCCCCTTGGCTGCAAGGAGATCAGTTCGATGCCTCCATGAACTATCCATTCACCAACGCGGTTAATGATTTCTTTGTAATCGACAAGATGGATGCTTACCAGTTTGCTAACTCGATCAGTCGCCAGCTATCTAGATATCAGCTCCAAGCTTCTGAAGTTGCCTTTAATTTGCTGGATAGTCATGATACTGCTCGTCTTCTAACCCTTTGTAATGGAGATAAACGAAAAATGAAGCTTGCTGCACTCTTCCAGTTTACGTATCTTGGTGCTCCTTGTATTTATTATGGAGATGAGATCGGCATGGACGGAGAATATGATCCAGACTGCCGTAAATGTATGGAATGGGACGAAGAAAAGCAGGACCGGGAATTATTCTCTTTCTACCAAAAACTAATACGTCTCCGTCTAAACCATGCTGCGCTTCGGACGGGCGAAATTCAGTTTATTGAAGCCGAACCACAAGGGAAAAGAATCGTTTTTGAGCGGAAAAATGATAAGGGAAATATCCTTGTGCTAATGAGTAAATCGGAGGAACCGGAGCAATTTAATGTATCCGTTAAATTTGATAAATATATCGACCTCTTCTCTGGTATGGAGCAACCGGTGAATAATGGCGAAATCTCCATTAATGTTCCTGCCTATGGATATGCTGTTCTTCAGGCTGTAAAGGAATAAATAACATACAAAGCAGGATCCAAATCTAGGCCCAGGCTTCGCAGAAATGCGAGTGCTTGGGTTTTCTTTTGCCCAAAGTTTGACTTTCATATCACTATAACGTAATATTGCGATATAGTGATATACAAATTGCTGAGGTGAAATGATGGATAACGATATTAAACAATATAACGAGATGTCCGAATGTCTCAAAGCACTCGCTCATCCTGTCAGACTCTGTATCATTAGAGGCTTACTCTCGAAAGGCCACTGTAATGTGACTTACATGCAGGAATGTCTAGGTTTGCCACAATCTACAGTCTCCCAGCATCTGCAGAAACTACGCAGTATGGGCATCGTTGAGACCGAGCGGCATGGACTTGAAGTTCGTTATACAGTGAAAGACCCCCGCGTAAAAGGGCTGATGGAATTATTTTTTCAGGAGGACAAATAAATGAGTAAAAAAGTCATCATTGTGGGAGGCGTAGCAGGCGGTGCATCCGCAGCTGCACGGCTCAGAAGGCTCGATGAAGAAGCACATATTATCATGTTTGAACGAGATGAGTACATATCATTCGCTAACTGTGGATTACCTTACTATATTGGCAACACGATCACTGATCGTTCTAAGCTTATTGTGCAGACACCCGAAGCGATGATTCAGCGATTTAATCTTGATATTCGTACCAAGAGCGAGGTTACTTCTGTCCATCCCGAAAGAAAAACAGTGACCGTTCGCAGTGTAGAAAAAGGAACTTATGAGGAGAGTTATGATGCCCTCATCTTATCCCCAGGCGCTGCACCGATTCGCCCTGCTCTGCCAGGTATTGACCACCCCCAAATCCATACGGTTCGAAACATTCCAGACACCGATCGGATTAAAAAACAGGTGATCTCTCCTGAGACAAAAACAGCCGTCGTTGTAGGCGGAGGGTATATTGGGGTAGAAATGGCCGAGAACCTTAAGGAAGCTGGACTTGAAGTAACGATAGTCCAGTCAGCCGATCAACTTCTCGGTACATTTGACCGCGAAATGTCGAATATAATGGCTCAGGAAATGGAGCAACAGGGTGTGGAGTTGTTATTTCAGGATACGGTAGAGTCCTTTGAAGACACAAACGGCAAAGTCACCCTTACTCTACGCAGCGGCCGAGTGCTCACTAGTGACCTTGTTATTCTCGCCGTAGGTGTGAAACCAGATACTGGCTTTCTAAAAGACAGCGGCATTGCCCTTGGAAATCGCGGTCATATTCAGGTCAATACAGCACTAGAAACCAATATACCGAATATCTATGCGGTCGGTGATGCTGTGGAGATTCATGAAGACGGAGCAGTTACCGCGATTCCGCTTGCTGGCCCAGCCAATAAACAAGGCCGAATTGCAGCAGACCGAGTTGCCGGACTCGAGACGACTTATAAAGGCGGCCACGGAACATCCATTATTAAGGTATTTCAGCTGACTGGGGCACAAACTGGACTTACTGAAAGAAAGCTAAAAGAGCAAGGCACCGAGTATCATACGGTGTATGTGCATCCAAATGCTTATGCAGCTTACTATCCTGGGGCAACGCCGATGACGATCAAGCTTTTGTTGGATCCGCAGGGTGTGATTCTCGGAGCACAGGCGGTGGGAAGAATAGGTGTAGACAAACGTATTGATGATATCGCGACTGTTCTTCATTTTGGCGGAACCGTTACTGACCTCACCGAACTTGATCTGGCCTATGCCCCTCCTTTCTCCTCTGCCAAGGACCCTGTAAATATGCTGGGTTACGTTGCGGAGAACGTAGTGACAGGACGAATGAATGTATTTACACCAGAAGAACTGGGTGATAGGAATTCTAGTCAGTCTTTACTGGTCGATGTGAGATCTGAGATTGAACATCAAAACGGACATATACCCGGTTCCCTGCATATTCCGGTGGATGAACTGAGAGAACGTATGCATGAACTGGACCCTAATAAAGAAATCTGGGTGTACTGCCAAGTTGGTCTGCGCGGATACACCGCTGCCCGCATTTTACAGCAGCATGGCTATCGTGTTCGCAATCTGACAGGAGGGTACAAAACGTACAAGATGAGCACATTTAAACCAGAGAAGAAAAATGTTTCATTTACATCTTCATCTACATCTTCATCTACATTAACATCTACGCCTGCAGCCACTCCTGCACCTGCAGCCACTCCTGCACCTGCAGCTACGAACTCCGTAGATGCTGCTCACCCAAACGGGACAAAGAAATTATCTGAAAATCATATTTCTGCCGACATCCATCTGGATGCCTGTGGCTTATCTTGCCCCGGACCTCTTATCGAGGCCAAAAGAGCTATGGATGGTCTAAGCCCAGGACAAGTGTTGCAAATTACGGCAACGGATCCTGGCTTTTACGAAGATGTAAAATCCTTTGCACGCATGTCTAACCATGATGCGCTTCAGGTAGAGCGATTGCCTGATGGGCAGATCAAAGCACTATTGAAGAAAAAGGAAACAGAAATAAACAGCGAAGACACAGCAAATGTATCTGCGGAACCAAGTAACGTCGCGAGTGTTACTAAAACGCCCGATGGAACAACCATGGTCGTATTCAGCGGGGATCTAGATAAGGCCATTGCCTCCTTCATCATCGCAAATGGCGCGGCGGCAAGCGGCAAGAAAGTCACCATGTTTTTCACCTTCTGGGGACTGAATGTCCTTCGTAAATCCGAATCTGTACAAGTGAAGAAAGATTTCCTTGGCAAAATGTTTGGGCTCATGATGCCGCGCGGCAGTCTTAAGCTTCCTTTATCCCGCATGAATATGATGGGAGCTGGATCTAAGATGATTCGCGGCGTTATGAAAAAGAATAACATCTCGTCCGTTGAGGATCTAATGAAAACCGCTAAAGAACAAGGAATTGAGCTTGTGGCTTGTCAAATGTCTATGGATGTGATGGGAATACAGAAAGAAGAACTCATCGATGGTGTGAAAATAGGCGGGGTTGGATATTATCTCGGTCAAGCAGATCAATCAGGTATTAATTTATTTATTTAATCGAATCCATTTCATAATACCTTTATACAAACAAAGAGCCTCTTAGAGATGAGTATACAGATCATCTTTAAGAGGCTTTTTTCTATATATCCTTATACAGTTGGCACTGTTATCTGTGATACGAAGATGTATCGATAAAAGAAGGGGGAGCATCAGAAAGTCCATCGTTTTCAACTACTGGGGTGTGATCCTCTTCTTTTGCCTGGCTCCTTCCCTGCTCATCAAACCCTATCTTCTCTCTCACAATATATAAAGGTCTGTCCCTTGATTCATCGTAAATTCTAACCATGTACGCTCCCATTAGTCCGAGGATCATCATCATAATCCCATTAAGCAAGAGAGTGACCAGTAGGAGCCATACCCACCCAGCTACCTTGTTATTCGTGAACAGTGGTAAGCATAGGGTTACTAGCAAGCTGACAAAACTAATACAGGAGATGACTCCCCCAGCATATGATGCTGCTTTGAGAGGTTTGTCAGAGAAAGAGGTTACACTTTTCACTATTAATTGTATCTTTTTACGTAATGGATACTTGGTTTGCCCTGCATTCTGTTCCTCTTGATCATATTCAAGCTCAAACTGTCTGAAGCCTGCCCAGCTGACGAGCCCCTGAAGGGTTCGATTCTTTGCCTGAAACAATTTCATAGCTTCGTTCACCTTCCGGTCAATCAGCCGGAAATCATCTGGGACTACAGGAACATAATTGTTGGCCATACCTTTCAGAATACGGTCGTACACAGCTGCTGACACTCGTTTCCTTCCTGTATCATTCCCGCTTTCTCTTCGTTTAGCATTTACGACATCATACCCTTGATTCCAAAGTTTGATCATGTCATGGATTCGTTCCGGCGGATCATTCAGGTCCGCATTCATAACAATAATTGCCTGCCCTTTTGCAGCATCCATTCCTGCTGTTATTGCCATTTGCTGACCAAAATAACGTGAGAATTCGATAACCCGAACAGAGGAGTCAATCAGAGCAGCCTGTGTCAAAATATCCATCGTATGATCTGTGCTGCCATCATTCACAAAAATAAGTTCATACGGTTGTCCCGTCTGCTCCATAATCTTCGTTAGCCGGCTGTATGTAACCTGGATAATCTCTTCCTCGTTATATACGGGAACCACAATAGAATACATGACCTGCCCTTCCATTACCCCGCTCACTCCCCTATGATTCTTATAGCGTCAATATACGGAAACATTATGAACTGAGTATGAATGATGGAGACCTTTCCCTATAAGGAATCACCCCATATAAAATCCCCTGTTACAGTCTAAGATACACTCTAAAAGTCGTCCCAACTCCAAGCTCGGATTCCACCTGAATTCGGCCCTCATGAAGATCAATAATCTTCTTCGCAATCGATAATCCCAGTCCGCTGCCTTCATAGCGATTACGAGAAGCATCGGCTTTATAAAATCTCTCGAAGATCCGCTGTAAATCTTCTTTAGCCATCCCTTCTCCATAATCCTTAATCGCAACAACAGCATAGCCTCGTTCTCGGGTCATTGAAATTTCGATGCTGCCTCCTTCGGAAGAAAACTTCAGTGCATTATGAATCAGGTTAGTCCATACCTGACTGAGCTGATCTCGATCTGCCTGAATTACGAGCTCCTGCAAATGAAGATGAAAGGTAATCGACTTACTGGTCCATATCGGTTCCAAAGTTAAAATGACATCTCGCAGCTGACGATCAAGCCTGTATGCTTCAATCTGAAAAGGATGTTTATCTGAATCAAGAGATGACAGTTTCAGCAAATTGCGAATGAGCCTGGATAAACGTTCACTTTCCGTTTCAATAATACTTGCGTACCGAATTCGCTCTTTATCACTAAGTTCACTAATCGTGAGTGCCTGGGAGAAGCCGTGAATCGAAGTGAGCGGTGTCTGCATTTCATGAGATACATTGGATACAAAATCTTTGCGCATCTGTTCCAGTTGACCGAGTTCACTTGCCATAAGCTGAATGCTCTCTGCCAGCTCCCCAATCTCATCTCTGCGTTTCATACGAAGGTTGATTCTAAAATCGCCGCGGGCAATTTGCCTTGTAGCACTGGTCATCTTCTTCAGCGGGCTTACGAGAAAACGCGAAGCCATCAGGATAAGAAAACTGCCGACAAGCAAAGATGTCAAATTAATCATGGTATTATTCCGCCTAAAATTTTCACGCTGCGGTTTTAGATTAGGCTGTAAGAACATGGCGTATACCCCATCTGTCGTTTGTAAAGGTACACCAATCGCAACCGGGCGCATGGGACCTCCTTTTTGACTCTCCTCCTGGATAATCGCATTTGCTCCGCTCAGTACCGTGTTCACTTCTTCCGCATAATTCCCCTGTCTGATTGGTGGATTCTGCCCCTTATCTTCACTATCTATCGTTTGTCCATCCGGACCAACCAGTGTAATATGGAGCTCCCGTATGAGGCTTGAAGTCTGCTCAACAAATATAGATAAGTCTTCCGGCTGCCATGCATCATACAACTGCTGTACTTTCGCTCCTTCTTTCATCAGTTCAGCAGACATATCACGGTTTACATCCTTTTCAAACCAGCGAAAAGCGATGAATGATGAAATCAGTAAACTAATAACAGTGACTGCAATAAAAGTGAGAACAACCCGCACATACAAACTGCGAATCATACAAGTTCCTCGAGCCGATATCCAAGCCCCCGAATCGTGACAATTCGAAAACCCGTCTGATGATCAGGAAACCGCTCCCGCAGCCTTTTAATGTGAACATCTACCGTTCGCTCGTCTCCCTCGTAATCAATCCCCCAAATATCTTCAATGAGCTGCTCCCTTGTAAAGGTAATTCCTGAATAACTGGCCAGTTTATAGAGCAGTTCAAATTCCTTAAGAGGCAGTGTCACAGAAGACTGTTCCGATATCACTTGGAACGAAGGACGATCTAGTGTAAGACTCCCTACTTTTACCGTTTGATCCATGGAGACCCTGTATCTTTTGAGCAGAGCCTTTACTCTAACGACCAGCTCTTGAGGAGCAAAAGGCTTAACCATATAATCATCTGTACCGAGTTCAAAACCTTTCACTTTATCCTCAGTTTCTCCCTTAGCCGTAAGCATAAGAAGCGGAATATCGCTCCAAGCCCTTAGGTGACCGCAAAGTTCCCAGCCGTCCATACCCGGCATCATGATATCGATAATCACAAGATCAGGCTTCATGGAATCAAGCATGTGGAGTGCATCTTCTCCATCCTTTGCCTGATAGACATCTAAACCTTCTCGTTTCAGAAATAATTCAATTAGTTCTCGGATATGAGCCTCATCGTCAACCACCAAAATTTTAGCCATTATGTAAAAGTCCTCCCTATTACACGATTAAAGAAAATCAATAATACCCATGTTTAAGTAAAGCCTGTCTCATCAGCATCCCCCGTGAAAACCTAAAGTTTACTTTGTGAGCTGAAATTTATGTATTTTAATAGATGTATTCTAACAATGAGCAACCTAAATCATACCGAAAAATAATGAACTGAATATGAATTGGCTTATCCATTTTTGGATCTCGTAATTGGAGAGAAGGATTAGTCGGTAAACAAGCTTCTTCGCTTACTAAAATAACAAAGAAGACCCCTTCGCTAGCGAAGAGGTCTGTTGTGAAGCAGGTGATGGGATTCGAACCCACACGATCAGCTTGGAAGACTATAAAGTATCGGAATGACAAGATTTAAAATTGTGCCTTCCCCCTAGTCCCAAGCCAGGTACTCCACCAATCTGAACTACATCTCGGTATATAAAATGGTGCGTCCTATTATATAAGGCTAAACTACCTTGTTATAATAACAGTCTGTGATTCATTATCCCAAGTTACTTTTGCTCCTAAGGCTTCCGCTACGAATCTTATAGGAACCATGGTGCTGCCATTAATAATAGCTGGCTCAACGGATAGAGTTGCTTTCACCCCGTCAATATAGGCAAGTTTTGAACCAATTCGGAGAATAACTTCTTTGCTGCCTCTAGTTGCGGTTATCGTACTTGTTTTTTGATCCCACTTAACGTCTGCTCCTAAAGCTTCAAAAATATCTCTCATTGGAACACTAACATTACCTTGTTTCATTACAGGAGACTGATTGACTGCCAGCTCATTGCCATCAATAGTAACCATAATACTTTTGAGCTTTTTTATTTCGTTCTTTCCAGTTTCGTCATAAAACGTAATATTGACTCTATTTGCGCTCGTATCATCCACTACCATTCTCACATCATGAGTAGAATTACTAAACGCATAGCTTGATCTTGTTAGTATTTCCAACTCTTTTCCATCGGCGGTGAACGGAGTTACTTTCGTCAAGATCTGTTGCGACTTGGTACCATTTTTTATAACAGAAGTGAGAACAAGCTTTCCATCCTTTATATATAGTCCAGAATCAACCAAATAGGTCTTATCATCAACGAGCACGAGAAATTGCACTTTAGCGATATCATTAACTGCTTCAAATTCAATTTTGTATATTAAAACGGATTGTTCAAATGCATGACTTCCATCTGATTTCACTTCAACAACCTTACCATTTGTATTTAACCCTTTAGCGACTATATTCATTTTTTGTGATTTAGGTCCGTTTTTTATAGCAACCACAGCTTCAACATGGTCTTCGTGCTTAATAGTGGTTTGGGCTAAGATTTTATAGGGTTCTTCTGTCGCTCCTAGAGCCTGAATGTCTAGTTTGTTGAGCTCCTCCCCGTTGTCCATGGTTAATTGGAAAACGCTCGTATTGCCACTAAATATGTACTTACTAGTCTGTTTCATTTCTATGATGCTGCCTGCTTTGTCATAACCAATGACGAACAGTGAAACTTTCTCACCCTTTTGAACTCGTACGTCTGCGGTTACTTTCATTTTACCATCGATGATTTTGTTGTCGGAACGCAATAATTCAATATTCTTTGAGTCTGCTTTAGAAGCGGCATTTGCCAATTCAGGTGTCGGAAATACCATCATCAGCAGGAGAAATAATACAGTAGTTATGCTTACTACCATGCTCTTATTTTTCTGAATGATCATTTCGAGATTACCCCCATTAATTACTATATATTGTATGTTATTTACAATTATCACTAGAAACTAATGATTGTAAATAGTGGGAAAGAACCAATTAGTAATGTGATGGATATCAAAAAATAATAATATTTATCTAGCAAAAATATTTTTTAGTTCATTCGTTGCAAATTCTCACCAAAATTTGAGACTTTAGACGGAAACAACGAGATAAAAAGACGAAAGGAAAAAAATGAACTATTATTTGTAATATAGAAGGTAAAATAAAAGGAAGGTGGTGAATCAATGATTTTCTTGAAGAAAACAGGGGCTTGCATTAAAAGGTCATTCTCCTTTTTGAGTCGCTGTATTTATGAGATAACTTAGTTTTATGTAAAGAATATTAAATAAAATGAGAGGTAAATTAGATGGAGATTTTTCTTATAATTATCGGTAAGTTACTTTGTGTATTAGCTGTAGTTTGTTCTGTAACTGTATTAAAAAAACCGGATTTTTACTTGTTTTTAGGAGATAGTTTTAAAAAAATACGCTGTAATCTGACTATATTTATTGTCGTATTTGTTGGTTTTTTCATTGGAATGGGTTTTATTTTTGATCAAATTCGTTTTAAGAATGATTTTATTGTGAATAGAGAAGGAGAGTCCCTCACAAATTCATTAATTTATGTTCTGTTTAGTACTGAAAAGGACATTGAACATCTTGAAGTAATTGGGAATTCGATTATAACGTTATACGCTAGATACTCAATAATCAATTTCTTAGCATCGATAATCTTAAGCAGTATTTTATTTATTGTTAGTATACTATTCTTGTTAAGAATTTTTAAAATATTCGACCGTATACCAAGTATAGATGAATATCAAGTAGCAATTGAGAAATATAATAAAATATACAAATGGAACTATGTTAATGAGTCACTCGATTTAACCGATAAGGAAAGAAAAATGGTATTAGTATATTGCCGCACTACCTTTGCTGGTCTATCCGTTTTTCTGATAAACTTTGTCGTTATTTTGTACATATTCAATTTTATTACTATTAAATATATTTCAGAAAAAATTGTTATTACATTTGGAATTTTTAAAGGTACATATGAAAGTGATATTATAGTAACTAAAATGCCTTTTATTACAATTAAAACAACAGAGCTATGGATGATATTTTTGGCTATGGTAGTCATAGGTTTCGTATTCATAATGGTAGAGAAGCTATATAATATATGTAAATTTTTATTAAAACAGAATAGTTTTACATATAGTATATTAAATAAATTCTTAGATATTATAGGTATTGTAGGCGTAGCGGTTTTATCTATGATTAGTATAGTTTTGGTGTTATTAATTGTCCCTATATTTTTATTTTCGTCTTTGGGATCTGGAGGCACTACTAATTTTGAACAAGAAAATTATCAACATCCAGGATATAATTATATAAATGATTACTATCGCTCTGACGGTACACATGTCGAAGGACATTGGAAAACCAATCCCGATGAATATCTATGGAACAATTTAAGGCAATAATATTGCGTAAGGATTAATATAAATTTCAATCTTAGATTGTATGCTAAAAGTTTAAAAAAATCCGATCATTTGTAACAAGTACATGTAACCAAAATTAATAATTACATTCTATATAAAAGCCAAAGTACCCGACAACGGAACTTTGGCTTTTATATACTGCCTGACTAGAGCGACATGTTATAACTAGAGCATCGACATCCTATTTCTCTTTATATGTATTTCTATTTTAATAATTACACAGACAGTTAAATGAAGGGGAGTGGGAGCGTTGAGTAGAATCTATTAGTTTTGGTAACAAGTCTCATAGTCGTCTTTCATCAACAAACTTTTACAAGCCAAACCATTTTCGTGATAAATCTCTTTACCGATTTCTAATTCGATACTTCTATTCGAATTTGGATATTCAGGTTCGTCATTTAGAATATACAGCCTATTTTCACCGTTCCACTTCATATAAAAATTACTTTTTGCATCTCCATAATAAACAGTTTCTACTTTTTTCTCCTCATTATTGTATGTGACCTCAACCCATACATTAACTCCTCCAGCAGCACCACCATATGGTTCATAAAAAGCATTAGCCGTATATTTTTCTGTAGGTGATATTACGGGTCCAGGCCCGTTTTGAGTATATTTTTTATCAACCTCACTAAATGTAAAAAAATATACTTCATATGTGTAGATTAAAGATACTACAACAAACCCAGATAACGTTGCGATCAGCAACTTTTTAGGAAAATCTTTTTTCTTAATAAAAGAAATGAATATATTAGCACAGAAAAAAAAGAATAAAATAATCGTTATGAATAAAATTAAGAAACCCAATAAACGTAAAATAATTGCCCCTCCTTTCTTGATTTAACAATAATCATTCCAAATCAATATAATTTCACAACAAGAAAAGTTTCCCACTTACGAGGAGAATTCTCTTCGTCTTCTTACTGTAAAGGAGTTCTTTTCATCGGAACACTTGATTCTCTCACAATCAGTCTTGGTTCAAACCCTACTTAAGTATTATTAAGGGCTGCTGTCTTTATCTTTTTGTTATTAATGACTCATTGCAACGAATAATCTTATGTTGGTATCCATTTTTTCTTATGGAAGAAGCCAGGTTGGGTCTCTTAAATATAATCTGCCCCTTGCTAAAAAAAACGACGATACAATTCTCTCCGACGCTCTCCACGAAGCTGAGCATAAATTTGCGTAGTTGACGATTTTTCATGACCCAGCATACCTTGGATAAACTCTAATGGTGCCCCGTTATCAAGCAGCTGGCATGCATAAGTATGTCGGAATCGATGAGGATACACATTAGCCTCCACGGCTCCGCGATCTGCCAATCGCTTTAATACCCACCTTAAGGTTGGTATGGCCATTCGCTTAACAGGATGGGTGTCCGTCACAAACAAGGCTTTACAGGAATCTTCTCGACTTGCCAAATACCTCTTCAACCATACTTTACACTCCGTGGTGAAGTAAACTTCTCTTTGCTTTGAACCTTTCCCATTTACAATGGCTGAGCAATTCTCCAAGTTCAAATCCTCCGTATTTAATTTCTCAACCTCTCCAATCCGGCAACCCGTACTGTAAAGAAACTCTAGTAGTGCTCTTTCTCTATGAGTCTGACAAGAAATCTTTAGATGAATCACATCTTCCTCCATCAAAAATTTAGGAATTCGCTTATCCATCTTAGGCTCACGTAATTTAAATGAAGGATTTGTCGGTAAATAGGCTTCCTCATATGCATAACGGAATAAGGATCGTACAAAACGAATGCGGTGGCCTAAACTACTAGGCTTTAATCTATTGGATTGCTTTGTTAAATACTCCTTTAATAGGATAAGAGTTACCTCGGAGATATCTAAATCCCCAAGATCTGTAACCAACAGCCTAAGCTGTAATGCATATGCTTTCAATGTATTTGGGCTAAACCCCTGAATTTGCTTATCTGCCTCGTAATGATGCCAAAGTTCACTTAAAATCATAATATAACCTCCTACTAGAGCAATTAATTCTAGTTTGCTACTAATAGAAGAATTATAAACAGTAGATTCAACTAAAGTTTTCTCGTTAGTTCAATCACCTACCTGTGAAAATCATGATAAAATATATTAACTGGAAGGGAGAGAAAATATTATTGTTTATTATTAGCGGAGTCATATTATTTGTTTTTGTTTTATCAATCCCAATATCTAGACTAATAAAGTCGAGAGCAATGGACCATATTATAGAAAATATTGGATTAACATTAATAGCCGGAGTAAATTTAATCAATCTAAATGGTGACATACCTGACATCTTACTTTATTCTCTATTGGTGGCAGCAATAATAGTTTTGCTTTTCTTAGTCATTGAAATATTTAGACATAGATCCAAAGATCAATAAAATTTTCAAACCATATGCAACTAACGTTTTTTCGTTAGGAACGAAGATAGTCATTATAGTCAGCTTCTGTAAATTCACATTTTTTACTTGGCTTTCATTTTTATAGAACTTTATAGGATGTTGGTGTTCTAGTTATTCTTCAAATCATAGATTGCGAGTATTATTATTGCAGCTATCACTAGTAAACAACAGATTGCTAACAAGGCTAAACATGAAAAAAGGATGAGTTTAAATACTTTGTTACTCATCTTTTTGATGTTCATTTTGTTCACTCCCTAATCTATCTAATTAAATTAATGTCCGATTTTTGATCAACTGCATACTTGTTCTTTTGAGCTTAATGTAATTCCCTCATTTGATATGTTGTTAATTTACATAAATTTAAGCTAATCAATATATCGCACCTAATTTTCTCTTGTTTTGTTTAATTGGTTAGATGACCATTATATATCCATTGATTTCCGATTTTCACAAAATCCATATAGATAGCAACATTTCCATCATCCACTCTTGCCAAAATACCTTAAAATTTATTCTCGCCCACTGATTAATAAGCACGATATTGTATACGTTTCGGCCTGTTTATCCCACTTCACTTCAGGGATCGACTATGCTGCTAGGGTTTCGTAGTCTTTATTATACATAGCATTAAAT
This sequence comes from Paenibacillus sp. An7, assembly GCF_009870785.1. Lineage (GTDB taxonomy): Bacteria > Bacillota > Bacilli > Paenibacillales > Paenibacillaceae > Paenibacillus. The sequence continues at coordinate 4,612 of NZ_WTWX01000010.1, read as the reverse complement.
ATACTGAATAAATGGATTTTCTTCAGAATTGCCACAAGCAGCCAATACGAAAGAGAAAGATAAACAACATACAAATTTTCTCTTCATATACCTACTTGTTACGCATGACCTATATCTTTATTAACAAGTAATGGGCAAGTTTAGTTACACTAATCTGCCGGTTTGCATACTCAAAGGGAGCAGCTGCTAACTGGCAAGCTGATCCGTGCTGTGTTCAACTATCGTTTACTCGTTAGTTGATTAATAAAACGTTACCTTGTCTTAGCTTATTCTCGGTTAATCTAGCACTTTTCCAAAACAAGTCTATTAGGGTAAATCCATATTGTTGTATGATTCGAAAGGGAGTTTTATGATTTCTCAATTAGTTTACATGCATTAAGTTAAAACATACCGTAAAATATCTTTCATACTTTTCTCTTGTTTAGTTGGTTAGATGACCATTATATAGCTATTGATAGGGAATTTTAACAAAATTCGTATAGATGGCAATATTCCCATCATCTACTCTTGCCAAGAATACTTGAATTTCATTTTTTTCACCCACTGGTTCAAAACTATCAATTTGTGAATATACATGTGATTTCATAAAAAAAGAAGCCCATTAGGGACTTCTTATGAAAATCTATTTTTTAGCAGCTTTAAAACCAAAATAACAGACTAAAGGAATAACAGAAACAAAAGTGATTGCTTTAACATATTTAAATGCTACCGTATCTGACTTCCCAGAGGTTGTTGCACGCTCTACATTTTCTTTTTGGGAAGTATAATCGGGTTTAATCAGTTTAGCATACCAAAATTCATTTATATGTTCGGTTGTTTTTAAATTATGGAGATTGAATAATTCCTCTGAGTGAATTCCAAAGTTTACCAAATCAGTAATTTCATAAACGTAAAGATCTCTATTGTCTTTATCTAAGAGATAGATTTTTAATATCTCTCCATTTTGGTCTGGATTTATAAGAGAAATGTTTTCCTTTGAGTTTCTTTCAAATCCAAAGTAAATAACATTAAATCTATGTGTTGTATCTTCTAATTCTCCAATTAGTTTCCCAGGGTATTCGGCTTTTGTCAATTCTCCCTCTAAACTAAACGGAATAGAACCATTGGTATTAGTTACTGTGCCTGATAAAGTTATATTTTCCGAAATAATTGCTGTATTAATAATTAGTTTAGATAGGCTGAAGTCATTGTTTGATAGCTGACTTCCCGATGGATCCAAATTTTTATAATATCTGCCAACTACTTCTTCAAAATTTTGTTGATTTTCTTCAGCTAATACCAAAGGATTACTAGCAAGCATCAGCATCAGTAAAGAAAAAGCAATAGATAATAATTTTTTTATCATTTTACTAACTCCTCATATTTGTGATTTTAATCCTCTCTCTTTCCTCTCTTTTAATTAGTTTCTTTGTGTGTTAAAGGTTAGTGCTTCTGACTCTTAGAAATCTGAACAAAATAAATGAAGAAACTATACATAAAACGGAAATAATTATTTCTGTTCCAATAAACCTTAATATGTACCTTGACACTCCATCCATGTATATTTTTCTCTCTAAATAATACTAGAGAAGTATATCACGTCATCGTTACGCTTAGCAGTTATAATTTACCAATATTAATATTATGATTCATTAGGGAATAGTATTAACAAAGACGCATTCATTCTTAAAACATCTAAGTTATACTTTTTATACCAACCTATTGAACATACCTAACAAAGTTACCTCTGTCATTTTTGTTCCAACCCATGCAGCAACATTTCCTGCAATTATTCAACCATATATCCGCTTTTTTATGCATACAATAGGCTCAATATACAATACCAGCTACCACACATTTAATGAGCTATACTGCCGGTTTGCATAACTAAAAGGGAGCAGTTTCCAACTGGTAAGCTGCTCCCTGCTGTATTCATCTAACGTTTTTTCGTTAGTTCAAATGAATAGTTCATTTTTTTAATTGAGTAATTTTTCTTAGAATTACTGCTGTACAGACAGATATAACACTAGCTAAGTATAAAAGAGCGTATGCTATAGCAGCATAATTTATTAGTTCAGCTTCAATACCGGATCTTGTAAGAACTAAAATAATGGCAAAGCCAACAACAAAAACGACAAAACCCAATAGAGCATTTTTAATAACTTCTTTCACAAATTAACCTCCTAGGTTTATACCAGTTCCCAGCTACCTATACTACCCCGAACAGCCTAATCGACTGTAATCTTATTCGTCTAAAGTTTTACGTAGGCTTATAGTCAAACGGATTTATATTTTATTAAACTTTCTTTTGTAATCGTGAACTAATAAATTTCCCCTTCCAATTTTTACTTAATCGTAGATTCTAACATATCGTCTGTTTATAACTATAGGTTAAAATATGGAAATGCGATTAAAATTGTAGGTTTCATTATTAATCCATGCAAAGTAAATATGGGTCCTAAACTGTCCAGGAGCTTAAAGAAAAAGCAACCGGTCTATTGATCGGCTGCTTACTTGTTCTAATTGAACTAATGTTTTATCGTTAGTTCAAGAAGAATGGATTTTTCCCTAAAAACACAGTATTACATATCGACAGCTTTTGTTAAAGGGATAACTTCAAACAGACTTCTTTATTCCTTTACTTAGCCCAATAATTAATAAAACTAGTCCAAGTATCAAGAAAATCCCTACAAATAGATTATCAAACACACCAGGCATAGCTGGTTCAGTTGTATAAGATCCAGACCCGTTTATTTTTACTGGAGCCGATTCACCAATCCATTTAAAAACTGCAATAAATCTTTCTAATGTGAACAATATGCCACTTAATGCAATCAGTCCCAGACCAGATATAAAACTGCTCTTCCACATTTGTTGTCACCTCGCTTGAAATTAATTATAAAACTAATTGACTAACAATACCATTTGGTATCATACAATGGCGATTATCGCAATAACTTATTGCACTATTCTGCCGAGTAGCTTAAAGAAAAGACGTTAGAATATAATTAGCTATTTGTCTAATAAGAAACAATAGAAATAGATCGTAGCAAATGAAAGTATTGCGCTGTCATATTGGCTTTGATCAAGCACTTACGTTATTTCCATAAATATTAATTTTATTTTCCAAAATATTCTTGACATATTATTAATATTTTAATAAAGTGTATATCTATTCCATCACAACAAAATAAGTGTTATGACATCAAGAATTGGAGAGAATTATTTAATGGTTATTGCAAAAAAAACGAGGTACACAGCACTATTATCTTCAGTAATGTTGGTCGGAAGTTTGTTGATTGCAGGAAATGCTAGCGCTGAAATCTTTACTATCTATCCGACGCTGAGTTCAGGTTCTTCTGGTGGATATGTAGAGTCTTTACAAGCAAATCTATGGTCTTCAGGATTAAAGTCAACAGTAGGTGATATTGACGGGAAATATGGTAGTGGTACTGGTACAGCTGTGAAATCCTATCAATCAAATGCAGGACTTACTGCTGATGGTATTGCTGGTCCAGCTACTTGGAAAAGTATGAACAAATATGTTGTTAATGTTGGGTATGATCAATTTTATTATAGACATTCTGGTAGCACTACTTTTGAAACTTTTTACAGATCAACACCTAACGGAGACGGGTATGATTGGAGATATGATTTGCGTTATAAGAGCAACCAATACGTAGTGAAAACGGGCATTGTATACTCATATTAAAAATTCAAAGTATAAAGGAGAAAAATGAAAATGAAGAAAAAAATACTTTCCACTAGTCTTGCTGCTGCCTTACTTCTTGGAGGAGTTTACACTTTTAATGCATACGCCAGTGATGAAACAATAACTAAAACAACTACATCTGAAGTTAAACAAACTTCTGATGTTTCTGCTGACTACTCTTACACAACTACTCCTTTACTAGAGGCGGATCATGCTGGAAATCATATACCTTTGGACTTGGTGAATAAACCTCTTTCTAGTAATACTATTTCTAAGGCGGTAGTTTCAGAAATTAGTGAAAATCCAATTGTTGATTTGAACGCTCTGGCAACTGATTATGGTAATGAAGTCCAAACAAGAGTTGATTATAAATTGAAAAGTGGTTCTGAGATTCAAATTTTCCAAAACGATATACAGGGAACTCCAGAATCTACAGTAGAAATGTTCAAAAACTCTGACCTTTATGCTTCTTCAGAAATCTATGTAGAGGAAATCAACGGCCATAAAGCAGTAATTGTAGATGGCGAACCAAGAAAAGTCGTAAATTTAGTATCTAACGATCATCTCTATGTTATTTTTTCAGTAGACCTTGATGTGAGTGCTGATTATCTAAAAGAGGTAGCAAAGCAAATCATAGAGTAGTAACATTCTGTGTGATGTAACCGTATTATATTCCTCTGAACTCTTTGATTATTTGATCAAATATCAAAGTAAAATAAAGACAATAAACCCCTTGGCATTATGCTGAGGGGTTTATTGTCTTTATTCGCCATGATAAGGTATACCTTTTGTCCAACTAAACTATCCTGCCGCTTGCAACTACCCACTGGCAAGTTGCTCCCTGCTGTGTTCAACTATCGTTTCTTCGTTAGTTGAATCACTCAGCTTTTTGTGTTCCCAATTGGATATCTACAAATGGTA
>NZ_WTWX01000056.1 GCF_009870785.1 Paenibacillus sp. An7 | reverse complement strand
CTACTAAATAATGATTTAAATAATAATGATTTAAATAATGATTGTTTGATTGAAGCGGAGACAGCAATTGCTGTCTCAGATTCAGAATCTTTTAATAATGAGATTCATGAAGCATTAAGTACATACTTGCCTGAATCGATTTATTTAGAGGGCATACCTGCAGGATCCGCTTATGTAGAAGAGATACTACTTATGTTACAAGAACAGTTTCCAAGCCAGTTAGATCCAGAAGTTGTACGCATTGCTGCTGATCGATACTTTGAGCGTACTGCTTATCTGGCTCCAAATGCACCGAACGGTGTAAAAATGAAAATTGACGTTCGAAATCCCGTAGGGTTATTTAACAAAGTGTATTCTGAAGCAATACAACTTTATAAAATTAAAGCAAATAGAAAGCAATGAAAAGCTAATAAACGAGATTTTATGGAATGCTGCTTCTTCGAAGGACCCGAAATGGTTTTTTAATGTTCTGCAAACTACTATCTACGGATACATCTTGATTTGATATGTCATGAGACGGACAGAATCGCGTTCTGTAGGGGTTTTTAAAAACTTTAAGTACTAAGTTAACGGAAAAATATAAAACTCGTCCTACAGCCATTTGAGAGCCCAAGATCGGCTTGTACCAAAGAATGCATGAAACATTACCATATCGGGGGTGTATCGAATGGATCGGACTTATACAACAAAGGATATCGCAGAAATGTTGGGTGTTGAAGCCGTTACGATACGGAAGTATTGCCAAGCGTTAGAACGTACTGGATATGTTATAAATCGAAGTAATGGAAAGGATCGGGTTTATACAGATCAAGACGCTATGACTCTTAAATATTTGCAAACGATACGGAATAGATCGGGTATATCGGTTGAAGCGGCTTGTATTGCAGTTCAGGCGAAGAAAATGGCCGTTACGGAGGATGAAAGTGTGATCGACAATATCGGTGAAGCCGGGGTATTAAGTCGATACGCTAACCAATACGACATCCTTACATCAAAGGTTGACGTACAAGCGGAACAGATTGGCCAACTTATTGAATTAAATCAAGCATTGATTGAACGTTTAGACAGCAGAGAAGAATACGAACGTAAAAGAGATTATCAAGTAACAGAGATGTTAGCGGCAATACGTGAACAGAAAGAAGCCACCAGACAATTGGCAGCAGCTAATGAATCAAAAACATTCATACAGCGATTATTTAGGAAATGAACGATAAGTTACTTCACGGAAGGATATATTTAAAACAAAAAAAGGCCCCTTTCTTGGGAAAGGGACCTTCAAATAGCTTATTTTAAAAATAAAATTAAAAAAGACCCCGTTTTCACAGCGGTCTTTTTTATCCGTGATCTCGCGTTAGCGAACTTATACTGTAAGATAATCATACCATAGAGGACCTTATCTTACAAGGAGCGTCGAAAGAAAAGCCTGTATTATAAATAATTTCTAAGAACTTTTTAACATCTTATTTGTATCTATACCGGCGATTTGTGCTTGTTCTATCAATGTTTGGTGTTCTGCAGCATCCCTTTGATGAACTTTACTTAAAATATCATAATAAAATTCGTGTAACCGATTAATTTCGATTTCAAGAGTTCTAGCCTTATCTTCAAGAATTGCTTCTGCATGATCACGGTCAAGATTTTGTATTTCAAGAGTTCTAGCCTTATCTTCAAGAATTGCTTCCGCATGAACACGATCTCGATACGTTGGAAATTGCCAAATAATATATTCATCAATTTCTTTCAGTATATGTGGGTTGGTTACAGTTCCTTTGCTCTCTGTTACACGGTTTTTATGGATCCATCTGATACTATTCATCTGTAAACCCGTATCGTAGGAAAAACCATTGCCAGCTGGTACATCTATAATATCTGAGAAACCCTTGCCATATTTTTTAGTACTCCCAGGCAAAACCAATATAGAAGAGTAATCACTAGCCAAAACTACACAAGGATGCTCATATTGAGGCTCATATTTAAAATTTGTTGCACCCAGATCCACCATGACTATATCTCCATAATTATATCTAGTGCGATTTTCTGGCCCGTGTAAGTTTTGTATCCATCTATCATGGAAGATGATCCAGTGTCCTAGATCGTGCGCAGAAAGTTGCTGTGCTTTATCCATGATATTCCACATCTCTTGTTTCCACTGAGGCTCGATAATTGCATTAGAAATACCCGGAGCAGTTTTAGAATTGGTTCTTCTTGTTTCTCTTTTTATTTTTCTTCGGTCAATATGAAACATTTGTTTCCCTCCAGGCAGTGTCTAAATTTCTTGATAAACCTACCATTTTTTCGCAAACTTTTAAAGTGGTCACATTTATACAACTAAAGGAAGCTTAACTTTAACAATGTAAAATAAAAAACCAGCCATTTAGGGCTGGTTTTTTAAAGCTGCGAGTAAACGGGTGGTGGTTTTTAATGTCACGCTAGCGTGCCTTTTTTGTGTTTTTAATGTCACGCTAGCGTGACATTAATGAATTTGTTTGTACCCATAAAAACATTAGGCTTAGCCTAATACCACACTGAAAGTGGGGTCAGTTTTCCCTTATGCTCTTTCTATCTTTAAATGGAATTTCACTCAATTTTGGTGTTCTTACAAGAACACTTTATAAATGGATTTTGTTATTAGAAAAAAACATTCACTATGAATAAAAAAAATGACGTATTGAACAAACTAGCACCCTACCGCTCTTAATAAACTTTTCTATGAATGACACTAGTATAGTTTATTTCATAACAACTTCACGAGAGTGCCCATTTATACCCCTGCTTCGCAGGGAATGGGTCACATAGCACGAAGTAAATAATTAGGAGTGCAGAGGGTGAAACCCTTTGCTTATACCTTGGTGTTATCTTTTAAAAATGTTTTCATAGATTCCCTTTTAACCATTCTGCCGATCTGGCAGGGGATGAGAAGAGAAACATATGTCTTGCAGATCCTTATGTGCGAGATATGATTATTCCACGTCATTACTGAATTTATTGGTTTTTTTGTTAGTTTACTAGCTTCATAGTATCATGCTAAAATCTTCTAAACGAGAAAAAAGCGCCCTATGCTTTGGTCGGCTAGG
>NZ_WTWX01000131.1 GCF_009870785.1 Paenibacillus sp. An7 | reverse complement strand
GTATTGGGAGCAAGCCCGTCAAGAGCTCAATAAATAACACCACGAGGCTGCCGAGGGGGATCGATTGGCAACCTCGTTACGCTAACGAAAAAACGTTAGTTCAATAATGGAGTATATATTTTTAAAACCGATTTACGATTTCTGTAGCCAAGAAAGCAAGAAAGTAGGAGGTTTAATTTATGAGAGCTCCTCTGAAGTGG
>NZ_WTWX01000130.1 GCF_009870785.1 Paenibacillus sp. An7 | reverse complement strand
GATGCAGACTTTGTTGTTAAGATTGCTGGAAATGAGCTTCCTGCGATGGATATAAGTTTTAATATTTCAGAAAAGGCGGATCTCTAAATATATGGAATTACAAGAAAGCACGGATCTGTCCGAAGAACACTTATACCGAGATAACGTATTGGGAGCAAGCCCGTCAAGAGCTCAATAAATAACACCACGAGGCTGCCGAG
>NZ_WTWX01000129.1 GCF_009870785.1 Paenibacillus sp. An7 | reverse complement strand
AGAAAATCCATATATCTTCACATTCTACCGTTTTCCAAAGTCCATATGGAGAAGCATTTATTCGACCAATTTAATTGAATCTTTCAATAAACAAATTAAGAGATATACTAAGCGCAAAGAGCAATTTCCACATGAAGAGGCTCTAGAGAAGTTCCTGGTTTCACAGTTTGAAGTCTATAACCAACGCTTCGCTACACGTT
>NZ_WTWX01000128.1 GCF_009870785.1 Paenibacillus sp. An7 | reverse complement strand
AAAGCAGCTTAGAACGATATAATAGCTACCCACTCTAGATCAGAGATTGGATAGCTACTTATAAGCCAATATTAATGTGAGTAGAACCAATAGAGCTTTAACTAGTATATTATTCAAATAAAGTACACGTACGTACACGTGTACGTACGTGTACTAAGTTAAGTTTGTAGTCATGTACACCGTGTGTTTGTATAGTAATAG
>NZ_WTWX01000127.1 GCF_009870785.1 Paenibacillus sp. An7 | reverse complement strand
CCACCGAATCAGCCTATGTATGGAAAGAACTCCTGCAAGACATTCGCGAACGTGGTGTGGAAGAAGTACTCCTCTTTATCTCCGATGGATTGAAAGGTATTGTAGATGCCACTCAGCAAGTCTATCCACAGGCCAAATACCAAACATGTTGTGTTCATTTGGCACGTAATATCGCTCATAAAGTACGTGTATCTGACCGTG
>NZ_WTWX01000126.1 GCF_009870785.1 Paenibacillus sp. An7 | reverse complement strand
TAGTGAAGGTAAAAACTTGAATTGGTATGGCTACAAAGGCCACCTGGCCGTGGCAACACAAAGCCAATATATTCTTGGCTCACTGCTTTCGTCTGGAAGCATGAATGATGGAAAAGCTGCCATTCCTCTGTTAAAAGGGCTACGCACACAGTTTCCGACCTACCGGTTTAGCTATATAGCGATGGATGCAGGATACGATTA
>NZ_WTWX01000125.1 GCF_009870785.1 Paenibacillus sp. An7 | reverse complement strand
TTGGCTGGACGTAAGTAGACTCGGAGAAGTAAATGGTCCAGCCAAAGCCAAAAGTCGCTATAATCTCGGAATGATCTTATTCCCTAGAGTTACGTTTGTGTAGGAAGAAAAAGGGCAGAGCTTCCTCCCCATGTGTGGGAGGGGTAAAGGACGTCGCTGTTTCCTTGGGGTAAACAGCGAGTCATAAAGGAGAGAGGGGAGGC
>NZ_WTWX01000124.1 GCF_009870785.1 Paenibacillus sp. An7 | reverse complement strand
ACCCACGCTATCAGCTTGGAAGGCTGAAGTTCTACCATTGAACTACACCCGCGTAAAAAAACTAAAATTTAAAACATCCCCTGTTCCTAAACAGGTTATCAGATTCATTTAATTACATAAAATAAATGGAGGCGCCACCCAGATTCGAACTGGGGATCAAGCTTTTGCAGAGCTATGCCTTACCACTTGGCTATGGCGCCGAATGAT
>NZ_WTWX01000123.1 GCF_009870785.1 Paenibacillus sp. An7 | reverse complement strand
AGCACCTGACTTTTAATCAGGGTGTCGAAGGTTCGAGCCCTTCATGGCTCACCATATAATCACATGCGCGTGTGGCGGAATTGGCAGACGCACTAGACTTAGGATCTAGCGTCCTTGACGTGGGGGTTCGAGTCCCTTCACGCGCATTGATTTTTGCGGACGTGGCTCAGCGGTAGAGCATCGCCTTGCCAAGGCGAGGGTCGCGGG
>NZ_WTWX01000055.1 GCF_009870785.1 Paenibacillus sp. An7 | reverse complement strand
ATATGCTAAACATGATTGATAAGGGAAATGGTAAAAAGGTTGTCTATTCGCTGTACGTTGAAGAAAAAAGCGCAAAAGAGGTATCTGCAGAAATGAATATGACTGTACAGGCGGTGAATAAATGGAAGAGACAGACACTCGAGGATTTGAAGAAGAAGGTCTCGCACAACTACTCGTCAAAGCAAGATCCGGTGAAGACAAAGCTATCCTGAAAATACTAGAAATTTATCACCCCGAAATGGAAAAATTATCGAAAACGATCAGAATGCCGAAAGAAGATGCAATGCAAAGCTTACGTCTTGAGCTAATAGAATTTATTAAAAATTATAACAATAAATAAAAAAAACCTTGTGGATATTATTGGACACGACTTCTTTTTTTTGTAACTTTTTTCGGAGTCATGCGTCTACATATTGTGAGTACCTAAAGGAAGGATGAAAGAGATTGAAGACAAAAAAGAAGTGGTATGTATTGTCGGGTAGTCTTGTTCTGATGATAGCGCTTGGTATTTGGTACGTTTTAAGTTCTGATATTTTGCTAGGATGGCCATCTCCATCTAAGCAACAGGAATATTACAAAGGTACTATTGTCGAAATAGTTGAGGAAAATTCCACAATTGACGGCGATAAGGTACTTCACTCTATAAAACTCGACACTGGAGATGTGCTAACAGTAACTAAAAATACAATGTTTTTTGATCAGACAAGTGATGTCAAACGAACAGAATCCGATTTTGGTGTAATACAAGAAGGCGTTGAAGTCGAAGCATGGAGTAGACAAGTCAATAATCATATGTTTGAAGCATTTGAAATAACAGTGAAGTAGAAATTAACAAAAAACAAGCCTTTCTAAAGGCTTGTTTTTTGTTGTTTCATATTAGTTTTTATTAATTAATTTAATCATGTTCCAGACATATCTTCCTGGACTCGGATCTGTACCATCGGCTTGAATGAGTTCACCATTAGCATGAACTTGCATTTGTACTGAGCCTGATCCATCCAAGAAAATTGCATTGTAGCAGCCAAGATCATTTTTAAAAAAATCTCGAAGACCATAGAGGCTCTTAAATACAGTGGAAGTAACTAAGTAAGCGTATACCCCATTGGTCTCGTTTTTAAATCCAATACCAGAACGTCTTGTTAGCGGAAGACTAGGTGAAACTACTTCCCATTGTTCAGCTTCTAACAGTTGTTCAAACTGGGCCTCAGTCCCTGGTAGATTCAAACTACCTCCACCAATAACAGTCTTAAACTGTGAGGCACTTAGACCTAGCTTATCTTTTAGATCGGTCATCGTAGTACACCGCTGAACACCAGCTTTTGTTACGCCATTGTCCGTAAAAGTAAAGAATGTGCCCCTGTTACGGTCACCCCCAGCGTTACTTCCAGGATTTTGTGTTACACCATCATAACTGATAGAAAGACCGGCGTAAGGAGGAGATGAATAGCTAGTAGATGCAAAAAATCCCCCATTAATTCCATAGTTGTTAGTAGAGCAAACTGGCTTCTTAATTACTTCAGAAACAATATTACTTACATGTGTTTTAATTACGCGATATCCGTCTCTCTCAAAGTAAGAATAGTTAATAGCCATTTTCTTATCCCTCATTCTTCAGTTAGTAAAGACGGGGACCAAGAGGAAGTGGTTGTCCCAAACCGCTCTCTCCTCTTCGTCTTTCACTTACTAAGGAGTTTTTATTGAGGGTTTTGAAACCAAGATTCATCAAGGGATGAATTTCTTTTTTTGGGATTTTAAATTTCAGCTGCTCGAAAGAGCAGCGTTCGGCCGGTAACGGCCACCATATTGCTTTTCAGATGAACCGGTTCTCATGATTTATGAAAATTTTAGCTCCGTGGCGCATTGTTAAGAGATAGAATTGAATTGGATAATAAAACACTTTATTAGATAATGAATTAAAATTCGAACACGATAAATTCACAAAAAACGAACTTAACAATATGGAAACTAAGGATTTAGAGTAGTATATAGGATAAAGAGCTTATTATCGAAGGTTCTCAAGAAAGAAAAATATTCTTTCGGTAAGCGTTAATATAAAAAGCCGGTCCGTATGTACATGGCCGGTTTTTTGAAATTTATAAAGGGCTCTTAGAAAATCCATTAAAAAACAATGAATTTTCAAGGTTTTTTATAAATATACAAGCAAAAAGACCCCTTTCGGGGTCCATTCATTTATAGGATCAAAGCAGGGCGGCGTATCCTGATCTCTGGTAACTTACCTTTCGGTAAGCGCGTGGGGAACCTTTCCCACCTCAATGATCCTTAGTTCATATTATAGTCAAGAAATCGAAATTTAATGTCATATACCTAAAAGATATACTATGTATATTATAGTATCTTATCCATTAACTATAGTCAACAGATAAGATAGGGAAAATTGAATAAAACTAATACAAATTACTCTACGTATTGGACGAGACGTTTGCTACGTAGACGCTTTTCTAACTTTACTGCAGCATTGTTTAAATCGTAAAAGGAAAATATATATAAGTACCCGGCCGGGTCTAATTTAATCGCCAATAGAACAGTATCAGTAACTACTTTAATAAGTTCCACACTATTCGGAACCGTTGGGTTTTTGCCAACGTAATCCGGATGTGAAATCATCTCCGGAATCAAGTGACCATACTGCTCAATAATCCCTGGATGCTCTCGTTTGATGTGTCGAATCGCACCTGGGTAGATTTGTACTTCAGCAACTGGGAAATTTATGCCCGTCAGCCTTTTGATACTTTCAATATTAAGTTTCCCAACGATTTGAACGTCAGTAGCGTTGATATTTATATTATATGATTCCAAGGCTTCGTTCCTCTCCCAAGCGGTTAATAAGGTGAGTATACTTGAATCAGACCGAGTGTTACAGATGTTTTTCATATTGTTTGATTTCCCCTTGCATATTTGTTTTGATATTAGCATTATATGTAAACGATTCTGATAATTTAACAAGTCTTGGGTCGTTCAGGGCCAAGTATATACTGTTGTACTTGCGTATTTGATTAAAAAAAGGACAATTAAAATCAATTTTAAGCAATTTTTATGACCAGTTACCCATAAACAAAAACAAAAATCGTTTTAAACGGACATGAGAAGGCCATTTTAAG
>NZ_WTWX01000009.1 GCF_009870785.1 Paenibacillus sp. An7 | reverse complement strand
ATATATGGAATGTTATGGGTATTCAACGAATACCTCTGTTTTCCTATGCCCTTTTACGACACCTCAGCCACTTGCTACTCCTAAGCTTTCATTTTTCACACTTTGACTAAGGAGAAATCCTGCGAATTCATGAGCCAGAGTGAGTTATTTAAATCATTTCGAGGGAGTTTTAGTAAAATCAGCTCTTGGTTTCTGCTAGTGATCATTAGCGTTATCATCGTTGCCCAGCTTAAACATGTGAAAGCCAACCTTACAAACCATGACTCATCACGAATAAAATAAGAATAAATTCTTCTATAAACCTTATATAAAAGACGCTGTCCTATTGGACAACGCCTTTTCTTCATTTTTGATAAAATTATGATGTCTAATACTTAAAATGCAGATGTTTTACTTATGATTAGACGTGGTTTTAGCTGGGAAGATACGGTCCATCATAACCTGGAACTCATTCACAATACCACTGATCGGATGTCCGTTCTCAAGATCAGAAGCGTACCCTCGTACACGTCCCAAGAAATCTGGGTTTGCTGAAATATATACATTTTTCACCTTAGGATCTATTTGTTTAATCTTCTTCGTTATTTTTTGTTTCATTTCATCTGTAACTTCTTCTGCTTGATTGTTGTTCATTTTACTGTACTGGGGACCATTTGCATTATCTCCAAGCATATTGCTTTGAGAATAGTTGTTGGAATGAAGTCCCGGTGCAATACCGCTCGTTGTATAGGGAGCTCTTGTCCCCATATCATTTGTACCCATGTTGCCTAGATCATGTTGATTCATTAGATTTTGGTTGTTATGATGTCTTGTGCTTTGCGGCTGTACTCCTTCTTTGAGCGATACCGCAACATAAGCATTATGATCAGTGCGCAGAACATAAGCCTCTCCCACCCCGTTCATTTCAGAGATTGCTTTCGACATTTGATTGTGTGCAGACAGACTGGTTGTACGATGTACACTAGCTCGGTCCGGATTAATACCATTCATTCCATAGTTAATCCCATTACGAACGTTGCGGTTTACATCTGAGGCGTAATTTCGAACATTGTTCGTTTTTACTCCTTGATTATCGGCTGTTGTCCCACATCCCGTAAGAGCTGACATCATAAGAATTGCAGTAGATAAAGAAAGAGTAACTACTTTGTTTTTTTTCATTCCTGGCATGGTTCGTCCTCCGCTTCCAATTGAAGTTGTTATAGCACTTCGTTAGCATGCGCGAAGCACTACTGCCTTATGCTGAAAGGATATGGAACACGCCACTCAAAAAAAGCCCGAAGATTCCCACTGTATAACCAGGGTCTTCGAGCTTTCTTTTATTATTCTGTTGTATTTGTTTCTTCTGTATCACTGGGTCTATTCAGTAAATCTTCTGCTTTATCAGTTACCTTATCCACCGAATCAGCAGAAATCACATAAGCAAGTGTCATATCCTTGTTCGTTTTCACATAGTACATACCTTGCTCAGAGGACTCCGTCAGCCCTTGATAAACCTGGGTCGTTCCATCTTTTAATTCAGCAGTTACTGTAAAAGAAACAGAGGTACTTCCTTGTTCAGGTTTTTGCAGCACTTGATCCGTAGCGATTGTCTTTAGCTGATTCATAAGCGTATCTGCATCCGTAATGTCTATATTTCCACCATTTAAAGTCCAGGCCGCTGTCTCCCCTTCTTCTTCATCCTTACGTTTTAAAACCCATGAAATATCGCTGCTCTCCCACTCAAGGGATACAAGCTGATCATTATCCCATTCAAAAGGCGTGGTATCCATCAATTGTAGAGGACTCAATAGGAGATTTGATGCCGTCGTTTCTGCAATACTCACCACTTGTCCTGCCCCTAATTGTGCGTAAACCTTGCTTCCTGTGGGCAGGTTATTTCCAAGTGCGATTTCAATCGTACCGCCATCTTCCGTTGTAATTATAATTCCCTGATCATCTAGAGAAAGTCCATATTTCTCAAGATCTGTCGGATTCTCTTCTACGACAGAGGCAAGATCCACGTTGGTCACTGTATCAAGCCACTCATCAACGGCATAGCTATTCACAGGATACGCTTCTGGGGAAGTCATTACCCACTCGTTATTTTGCTTCGTAAGTTCTGTTATTTCGCCGCCGCTTACAATACGGAATGACGTAATCGCTGCTGGGTCTATCACATCCGTGCCCATTAGTTTTTCCGGTTCAGCTTGTTCCTGAAAATAGTTCTCGGAGTGAGCGAAAGCCCACATCCCTGTGAGTACAACTAACAAAAGAATCGTCGGAATAAACTTTTTCATTTTTTTCTGCGCCTCCACCATAATAAAGCACCAATGATGACAAAAATAAGCGGCATTCCGATGACGGCAATCGCAAAAATTGCCGAACCTTGGGCCTGTGTCAAGTAAGCCAGTTCATATCCCAGCTGCTCCCTTGGACGAATGGTCAAGCCATTTTCTTTTTCTGCGAGATAATTAATGGTATTGAGAATAAAATCCCGGTTCCCCCCGCTTCCAATTTCGTAATCTTGCATGAAAGTGGTTGCACCTATAATAACGGCTTTTGGATTACCATCTGTCGTTTCTATGGCGTATCCTAATTTGACGGGTCCTTGCAAATCTTCTTTCGTATCATTATTGGTTTCATTCTCCAAAAGACCTGTTATATCTGTTTCCCCATAACTCGTGTCTGAGGACTCCAGAATAGATGTTACCATCCATTGATCTTGTGTTTCAGCGCTAAGTCCGAGCGATAGACTGAAGACAGGCTGAAGATGATTTTGAATTAATTTATCGGTAACCGCATGTGATTCAAGCTCAGGCATGGACCATAAAGGTCCATTCGTCGTGGAAGATTCCTGATCAACCATAATGGCATGTTCATCTACCACTCCGTACTGTTTCATCAGTGCATCAATATTGGTCCACTGGCTCTTCATATCTTCATGAAAACCAAGGGTGAGGAGCAGCTTGCCCCCTTGATCCATATAGTTTTGAACCTGCTTTAACTCCGCATCACTCAGATCCTCTTGCGGACCCAAAATAGCTAGAACATCGATACCATCCGGAACCCCTGCATCTTCTGTTAAAGTAATCTCAGCCACTTCCATGTTACTCTGGTTTAGGGAGGTTTGAAGCGTTGTAGCCGCAGACAGTTCCAGTTCTCCATGACCTGTTAAAAAGGCTATTTTATGTTTTTCATCTGATTCAAGTGAAAGAAGTGCCTGCGTTAATTTTTCTTCTCCTGAGAACAAATAAGATCCTTCATTCTCCCCAGAAGAGAATAAATCAATCATCGACACAATTTGCTGCTTGTCTCCTTGTAAAATAACAATGGAACTTGAATTTAGCTCGTACTGCTGAGCCAGTACAGGTTCCGATTCAAGATTATATTTTTCCACTTTCAGTTTACTATTCAGCTTACTGTACTCATCGACTAAATCCGTTACTTCCCGGTTTAGTAGTTCATCACTTGAGCTGTTCACCGTAAAGACCAGCACCCGGGTATCTTCCGAAATTGCTTTGACTGCTTCTTTCGTTTGGTCTGATAACGTGTTTTGTTTTCCCTCAGAGAGATCAAGCTGAAAGCCTCCGAGTGAATTCATAAATAACGTCAGCAAAATAAAAATACCGATAACCGCTGCGGAAATAATACCGCTGTTCGTATGATTCATCCATTTTTTCATTCTTCTTACCTCCACCGTTTCCGCTCAATGCCCTGAATACTGAGCGTCAGGAAAACACCGGCTAATGTAAGATAAAAAATCACATCAGGTCCGCTAACCACACCTTTAGTGAAGTTCGCGAATCGATTAGACAACGAAAATGGAGAGAGCCAAGCTGTGATTGCACTGCTGCTATCTGTAAAGGAATCAATCATCCACAGTACAAGTAATATAATGAAACCAGCTACCGCTGATACCATCTGATGTTGGGTAAGAGACGACGCAAAGAGTCCAATTGCCATCATCGAAGCGCCCATTAAAAAGAGTCCCAGTGCGGACAGCCATACGGTCGTTTCATTAATATCACCATACAAGGACATAATAAGCGGATAGGTCAGACTGCATAGAATCAGGAGCAGTAAAATGACCAAAGACGCCAAATATTTTCCGAATACAATTTCAGTTACGCTCGTGGGTGAAGTCATTAATAGTTCGTCGGTTCCCTGCTTAAATTCTTCCGCGATAAGACGCATGGTCAGCAGAGGTACAATATAGATCAATAGAGATACGGTATCTCCGAGCACTAGCCGGTAGTCCACAATACTAGGCTGATAGTAGACAAAGCTCATAAAGAACAAAAAGCTCGACAACAATACATACACCGCAAAAGCAAAGTACGTAGTTGGAACAAGAAAATAGGACTGAAGTTCTTTATAGAAAATCGCCATCATCCGTTTCATTTCCGCTCTCTCCCTTCTTCCGTCATCGTCAGCTTCTGGAACACTTCTTCGAGCGTCTGATCCTGTTTCTTCATTTCTAGAATCGGAATATGCTCAGAAGCAAGCTTATAAAAAAGCTCCTCTCTATAGTCATAATGAGTTGGAGTGCTCAGCCGCAGCTGCAAAATCCCTTCTGATTGACTATGCATACCCAGTGTAATAGGGTGTTCTTGTCCATTTCCCCAAGAAGTCAGAATAGGCATTACATGTTCTGCTTCTCCTTTTACCGTAAGATGAACCTCAAATGCATCTCCCATCGAATTCCCTACCGAATCAGGTGAACCATCCAACACAAGTTTTCCTTGATTAATAATAAGAACTCGGCTGCATAAAGCACTTACTTCTGGGAGGATATGCGTGCTGAGTAATACCGTGTGATTCTCGCCTAACTCTTTAATTAAATCCCGTATCTCCATAATCTGGTTCGGGTCTAGTCCAGACGTAGGTTCATCGAGAACCAGCAAATCCGGCTTATGGATAATGGCTCCAGCCAGTCCCGTCCGCTGTTTATATCCTTTGGATAAGCTTCGAATCATTTGGTGTTCTCTTCCGCTTAGTCCAAGTCGGCTGACCATCTCATCTACTCTTAGCTTCTGTTCCCTTGCAGAGACATCACGTAATTTTGCGACGAATTGTAAGTAAGACAGCACGGTCATGTCTGGATATAGTGGGGGAGTCTCTGGTAAATATCCGATACGAGAACGAACTTTTCTCCCCTGCTCATGTACAGACATTCCATCTAGAAGGATTTTGCCTTCGGTTGGTCTTAAATATCCGGTAATCATTCGCATGGTAGTTGTTTTCCCTGCTCCGTTTGGGCCCAGAAAGCCAACAATCTCTCCCCGTTCCATTGAGAAATCAAGGTCCTGAACCCCTCTTTGACCATTGTAAGTTTTACTTACTTGATCCAGTTTCAGCAAAAGACTTCATCCTTTCTGCTTCTCTTCTCCGTTCATTAACGGTATTCCCAGTCTAGCCTGATAACAATAAACGATTCTTAAATCAATCTAAAAGAATCCTTAAAAAAAGTTGTCTAAATTGTGAACTGATACCTAACTACCCACACCGTCCCCCCATGTTATACGTACCTTATCTTATCAATAGTAACGGGAGGGGTATGTCTTGAAAGTACTGTTTACTTTCTTTATTCCAAGCGGCGGTGTGGAGACGCTCAATCGGCTGCGCTGTGCAGCCTTGAAACAACATGGGATCGAAGCACATACCTTATATCTCATGCCAGGCACCGGACTTCAGAATACTACAGGTACGGTGTTTACCATGTCAGATAATGAGGAGATTCGTGCGCTTTTGGAAGAGCAGCAATATGATGCCGTCATCTCTACTTCGGATATTAATATGCTGGAACGGCTCCGTGTTTTTCTTCATTACAAAGGGAAAATCATCTTCGAGGCACAAGGACTTGGCACAAAGGAAGCGGCTGTTGAGACCATCGAAATGGCTTCTCCTTATCTGCAAGCCTATGCAGATGCGGTTCTTATTCCCCCAACCACCCATCTTCATCAACTTTTTTTGGACATGTGCCCTTTTATGCACTTGTTCATTATTAAAGGAATGCTCGATACAACGAGCTTTGCCCCGCTTGAAACCGACATCCCCCCTTACCCCGCCTTACTCTGGGTTGGTCGTCTTGAATTTAATAAAAACTGGCGGGAATTTCTCCACATTGGTCACCGCGTAATTCAAGAAAAACCAGAAGCAAGACTATGGTTTTTTCATGACCCTACCCTTGCCTTTTCAGCGGATGAACAGCAGTTCTACGAAACATTAAAAACACTCCATTTGGAAGATAAAATCGGAATTTTTAGCAACGTTCCACACTCCAAGATGCCGATGTATTATTCCATGGCAGCAAGATCAGGCGGGGTTATGATCTCAACGTCAATTATGGAGGGCTTTGGGTATGCGGTAGCTGAAGCGATTAGCTGTGAATGTCCTGTTGTCAGCACGGATTCTGACGGCGTAAGAGCGTTCATTACACATAATCAAACCGGTAAATTTTATCCGCTTGGAGAGGTCGAACAGGCAGCAAAAGAGGTCCTGGAACTGATGAACAATCATACGATGCGTACGCAGATTCAAAAGGCAGGCCGTGAGTATCTTGTCTCTCAATTCTCCCCAGGTGCTTATGCTCATTCGTTCCGTCAAATGATGAACGCCTTGGCTATTTTTTAATAGGAAGGAGCACACTTCTTCATGAAAATACTCATGGCAACCTTCTGGGGACTTCAGAACCTTGGGGGGATTTGGACGTATATTCGGCAATTATCAGAGTGGTACGCGGAACATGGAATAGAAGTCGATGTCATTGGAACTGATATGCAGAAAGAGACCGTTTATATACTAAAGAAGGGATGGTTATTTGAAAAAAAGGCGGTCCTCCCTGCTCTGCATTCAAGCCTCTCTCCCCATCATGTTCCGGCACTTCATGCGGACCCCTATCTTGCTTTTTTAGAACTGAATCGGTATGCCTATGAACTTGGAATGGCCTATCTTGGAACCGAATCTTATGATCTAATTCATGCCCAAGACCCGATTAGCGCATACTCTATTTCCCGTGTGATGAAGCGCAAAGTTCCGCTTGTTACAAGTTACCATGGATCGCTGCATTTAGAAGGATATCTCGATGAACTGCAGATAAACCCTGATACGCGTAAAGAAGATTATTTACTTACCCCGCTCGGAACATACTATAAGACGATGGAACAACTCGGCATCGCTGCATCCGATGGGTTTATTGTCTCATCGAGCTGGATTCAGCAGCTGATGCAGCAGTTTCAGGCACCTGGCGCTGCATTCAGCCGAATTCCTTATGCGGTAGACCTGGTTCAGTATGATGAGCTTGCAACAAAACAATCTTCCTATTCTGCTCCTCCTAACAAGAAAGTCATTGCTTTTACAGGTCGTTTGGAATACATCAAAGGGATTCATGTTCTGCTTGAAGCGGCCGCGATCCTGAAAAAGTACAGAGGGGATTTTGTCATCTGGATTGCCGGGGAAGGAAGTATGGGCCCTCTTTATAAAGAACAAACTCAGAACAAAGGATTAAAGGGTCATGTGAAATTCTGGGGGATGGTCGATAACGTGCCTTCGTTCCTAAAAAACGTCCATATCTATGTACAGCCGAGTTTACAGGATACTCAGCCTTTCTCTGTGACGGAAGCACAACTTGCAGGAATTCCTGTCATTGTGGCGGATACCGCCGGAATGCCGGATATGGTAGTAGAGGGCAAGACCGGTTATGTCGTTCCTCCCTCTGATGCTGCCGCTCTTGCCCGCAAGCTTGACTACCTTCTCACCCATCCTAAAGTAAGAACCCGTGTTGGAACGGCAGCGCGTACCTGGGCACGTAAATACCGTTCACTGGAACGGCAGGCGAAGGATACCCTTGCGGTTTATGAGCGGTATATCAAAAAGGATCGGATGGCGGAGCGTGGGCAAGACGAGAAGACCGATGTAAAAATCGGAAGAGACGCACGAACGGAATTCCTAAGTACATCACCAGCTTTCTCTCTTCCTCATCTGCCGATTGCTTCCGAACTTCTTGCTGACTTAATGAGCAAACTTCCCGCCGATTACCGCCTGCCTGATCGGAAGGTAATAAAGGAAGAAAAATGAAAAAGACGGCAGACAAACTAGAGGAAGCTCGTTTGTCTGCCGTCTGCGCGCATCGTTTGATCGAAGCACTTATTTCTCATCCTTATGAGAAAAGGATTCATCTAGAGCTCTGCAATCAATTCTATCGCATTTCTCGTTAGCGCTGAGCCAGTCACAGTGACTTTAGTAATCGCAATAAGCTGAGTATCTGTCATCAGCAGTTTTACGATGGTGCCTTGTGTCTTGTACGTTTTCGTAGTGGATAACGTGTTTGTATCCACTTGGTTAATCACATTTTTTGTAGCTGTATAAAATTTTTCCGTATGATTCTTATTCGCAACAAAGATATCAAACTTATCCATCGTACCTGCATAGTTCATATCACTCGTCTTATTATTGGTAGCAGTAAAGATCGAACCCGCACCGTTCACAATAAACTTACCATCTGGCGTAATCCCAAATACCGTAGACAATTTATAGTCTCCATGATAGGGAGAATCATAGGTGGTTGTGATCTTCCCATCCGTGAGCCGGAACACATCCATATCTCTCGGACTTAACGGAGTAGTGATAGAATAAATCCGATTCTCTGATGGATGCATCATGATTTTCGTTTGGTGATATACGCGAGACGAAGAAAGCTCCCTCTTGGTCGTCCGGTCATAACTTTTCATATAGGTCCACTGACCGGAGCCTGAGGTAAGATATACATGTCCGGATTCATCAGCCGCAATATCGTAAGGATCAATATCCACATCCCACTCATCTATTACTTGTAGTGTAGAAGGATCAAGTACTCTCACGGTTCCTCCTTGCTCTTCATCAAACCGATAGGGACTGTATTCTCCATCACTAAAAATGACATAAAGTTCTCCACTTGCATATACGAGTTTCCGTGGCGCCTTGCTAAATGAAGTGGAAATCTTGGTTACTTTTTTCTTAGCAAGGTCATAGGAGACAATAGTAGATTCAGTGTCATCGATAGCATAGACAACGGGCCTCGATGGATCGGTTACTGCTTCCTGTATAACTTCATTGAGTACACTTACATTTTCTGTCGGTGGTGTAACTGCTGGAGGCTTTGGAGTTTCTTCCGGTGTAACTGTTCCAGATCCATTCGAAGGTTCTCTAAATTGATCTTGATTTAATACCGTTATTTTTGAAAAAGCTGCTGAATTATATTTGCTAATCCAAGATTTCGCATAATCAATAGGAACAGCAAAATTCAAATTCCCTTCATCAATACTGGAAGAAGTAACGCCGATAACTTCTCCTTTTTTATTAAATAGCGCTCCTCCCGAACTGCCTGAAGCAATGGGCGCTGTAAATTGAATCAAACTTTGGCCATCAATGACACGAAGTCCGCTTATCACTCCCGTCGAAACGGTGTTTTGCAGCCCTTCCGGATTACCAATCGCAACAACGGCTTGTCCTTTCGCCAAGTTCTGCGTGGAACCGATATGAAGCGGAGGTACATTCGTCCGTATCTTCGCTTTTACTAAAGCCAGGTCATTCATCTTGTCCACAGCGACAATGCCTGCTGCTTCATACACTTGATCTTTCCCTGTGTAAATTACATAACTGCTTGCTTCATTAATCACGTGATAATTCGTTAAGTACAAACCATAACCTACCGCAAATGCACTGCCAAATCCGGTAGATTCACCGCTGCGATCCAGTGCTTCCAATACAACAACACTTTGTTCAAAACCCGCGATTTGCTGATTTGTTAAGTTTTTACCTGTATAAGGACTTTTGTTATAGGGTTCTAAAATAAACTTTAAATAATCTACAATCTCAGCATCTTGCACCGGATGTAGAATCGCTTTCTCACTAATCACGATAATTCCCCGGCTGTAAAATACCTTCTTACCGAGTGTTTCACTGATCAGACGAATAGGTACAAACGTCCGGCCTTGTTGATATTCTGCCGGTGCGTCAAGTGCTGTCTTTTTCCCGTTCACAAGTATGGTCTTGCTGCCTAGCGTAATTTTTATTTCCTTTCCTGCAAGCGTAATGGTTGCGGTAGAAGTAGCTTGATTCCAGGCAACTCGTGCACCAAGGCTTTCACTAATAAAGCGCAGCGGCACCATTGTTCGTTGACTTTTCACATACGGTACAATATTGTAGTTATTTTCATCAATAATACGATCTTCCGTATCATAGATGGCGTTTGGGCTCCCAATGGACAGAATAACTGCCTCGTTAAATAGATCTTCAAAATCAAGCTCATCTGCCTGAGCGTACCCTGATAAAGGATAGCAAAGCAGTCCTAAAATGGTAATTAAAACTAGTAACCTGCGCTTCATTTGTTTCATTCTGTCTCCTTCTAGGTGTGTGATATTTGTAGGACTGCGTAAAAAAATCCCGTGCCCTAAGTTAGACGCAGAATGAATTATAATGTTTCACACGATTTAAATTAAACCATATTTTACCTATAAGTAAAAAACGTTTGAACCCCAAAAGGTCCAAACGCTTTTCACGTCTCAAATTTACATATGCTTGTGCAGCGTGTTCAGCATACTGCGAAGTTCTTCGACAGGCACCTGACCTGGAGCGGATGCTTTTTTGGCAGCTCCAAATGTGAGTGCAGAACCAAACAGTTCACCCGCAATCCGGCTGATCACACCTTTGCCCGCCATGGACATCGTAATGATCGGTCTATCCGCATACTCTTCTTTCATGATATGAGTGGCTTCCATCAGCATCAGCACATCAGAGACACTTTGCGGCATCGCTGCCAGTTTCGGAATATCGCCGCCAAGTTCTTGTGCCTTACGAAGGCGAGATAGGATTTCTTCTTTAGAAGGTGTTTTATCAAAATCATGGTTTGAGATGATCACATAGACATTATGCTTATGTGCTGCATCAATAATTGCTTTTACTTCTGCATCCCCAGTGAACAATTCAGCATCCACGATATCTACTTGTCCTGTTGCCGCAATGGCTTGGTTCAATTCTACATAATAAGCGGTGCTGACTTCTTTTTCTCCGCCTTCTTTCGCGCTGCGGAACGTAAAGACAATCGGCTGGGTAGGAAGAATCGAGCGAATTTCCGCTAGAGCTTCTTTCACTTTCTGTATATCTTCTACATGTTCAAAGAAATCGACGCGCCATTCAATGACATCAAAATCTTGGAATGTTAGAAAATTTGCCTCTTCTTTTAACTGTTCAACTGTCTCTCCTACGAGAGGAACGCAAATTTTAGGTGCGCCTTCGCCAATTGCGACGTTTTTAACGATAACGGGTTTTAGCGTATTTTGCATATTAATAGACTCCTTTGTCTTCTATATAAGGTCATTACAGCTATAATTTAGAACTGCCTGTTAACTTTAGCCTTGTACTGCTTTTAGTGGTGCGTTCATTACTTTCCGGTAACGGATGTTGACTATAATAGCTAGAATAACACCGACAAGCGTAACGATCGCATCGAACATAATAATACTGCTGATACTCGTTTTGGATAGTATACCTGTAATTACAGGAATTGAGAATGTCGCAAGGCTTGATGCGGTATATACAATACCGGTAATTTTACCTTTACTAGTTGGAAAGAGCTCAGACATCGTTGTAAGTGCGAGCTGCAATACGCCGCCAGCAGCGGAGAAACCAATCACAAATCCTGCGATTACACATACTGCCGCAGATGGGAAAGCCCATAGTACAACCAGTGCTATAAAAGAAATTAACGGATAAATAAATACAAAAGTGACAGGTTTCACAAGACTCTTCACAAGGAAAGAAGTAACAAACACAGAGATCAAGGAGCCCATACTGTAGTAACTAATAAGCTGCAATGATGAGGTGTTTGACATCCCTGCTACTTGCTCTCCATACGTTGGAAGCCATACAGAAATCAGATAAAACGTTGCTGTCGCAGTATAACCAATCAGAATGAGGCATAGTCCTTCAATCCAGAAGCTAGGTTTTCTACCGGAATGACTCTTATCTGCTACGGTAGTTGTTTCTTGCTGTTCTTGTTGCTGCTCCTGATCAGGGAATGGCAAGCGAATAAGGAACAAGCCATTGACGATAAAGATCGCTACACAGATCAAGAAGGAGTAACCATAATACAAGTTGCTGCTAATGAGTACACTGATGATCATTGGAAGTGCAAATTGACCACCGGAAATAAACGCTTTGATAATAACATTTGCTGTACCTGCAGATTTCGGAAAAGCTTCCATGAGGGCCGGATAGGTACCAGAATCAAGCACCGAGTTCGCCATCCCTGCGAGCAAGGCAAAGATAAAGGCGACGGTCACGTTCGGTGATAACAGAATTCCGACGAAGAATACGGCATACATGGCCATCCCGATAAATACGAATGGTTTCCGTCCTAATTTGTCAGACAGTACACCCGAAATAAACAGAACGAGTAATCGTCCAATACCGAGTGCGGATATAACATAGGAAATTCCGGCGCTATCGGTATTTAACTGTTCGCTTAGGAACCCCATATTCTGTGCCAGGATAATAGCACCCATACCATGTACAAAATAGTTAATATACAAAGCTAATGCCGTTGGCATATACTTGTTCTTCACAACATTCCACTGCTCCTTTAGAGTAGATTCATTTGTTAAGATCGAATTAGTTTGTTCATTTTTTCACAAGTGTCGCCGTGAGAAGGCAGACGCCTTCCTAGAACAACAATTCTTTAATGTAATCAACAGGCATGTCTTCCCCTGTCCAGATTTTGAATGCTTCTGCACCTTGCCATAGCATCATGCCAAGACCGTTAATTGTACGGCATCCTTGTTCTTCTGCCATCTCAAGCAGACGTGTTTTTTCAGGAATATAAACGACATCAGATACAATCAGATCACTGCGCAGTACAGCAGGGTCGGTAATGAGGCTTTGACCTACGAGTGGTTTCATGCCCACGCCTGTTGCATTCGTAAAGATTGCACTGTCTTCAATTTCCTTATAGAGAGTGTTCGTGTCTTCCAGGTCAAACAGCTTCACTTTGCAATCTGTCTTTTCCATAATATTTCTAACCGTTTGTTCCGCACGCTCATAGAATGCATCTTTTCTATTAAAAATAGAGATTTCTTTAACACCGTCCAGTGCTGCTTGAATACAGATCGCTGTGGCTGCTCCGCCGGCACCTGTAATCGTCATTTTTTTGCCAATGATATCAATACCATCTTCTTTGAGTGCTCTCATGTACCCTACTCCATCGGTGATATGACCTGTAAGCACCCCATTATCGTTCACTACAGTGTTCACTGCTCCTGCAAGTTCAGCTGCAGGAGATAACTTATCTAAATATTGAAGAACAACCGTTTTATTCGGCATCGTCACGTTGCAACCACGTACATTAAGGGAGCGGAAACCTTGAATTACCCCAGGAAGCTGCTCATTATCCACATCAAATGCTAAATACACATAGTCTAATCCGAGTTTAGCGAAAGCTTCGTTATGCATTTTTGGGGACAAACTGTGAGAAATGGGAGTTCCTAATAAACCAATAAGTTTTGTTTTTCCTGAAATACGTTCTGCCATGATTAACATCTCCTCTAGTTGTTTATATTCATTATTTATCAAAGACAAGACCATAACTCGGTCAACTTTGTAATTCCCTCGGTAGCCACGTGCCAGAACTTTTTATTCTAGCACGCAGACACCTCTGTTGATCTTACAAGGAACCTATCTTTTTCAAGGTAGAAAGGATATTTCTCCCTTCGCGTACCCCATCTAAGATTTTACGTGCGCCGAGACTATCTCCAATATTAATAACTTCTACTCCCTGAGGAATAAAATGCTTCTCTACCTCACTGAGTTCAGGACGTTCTGGTCTCATACCCAGGCAGACAAATCCAAAGTCAAAATCAAGAGAGCTCACTTCACCCTCATATTCTAGTTTGAAATGATCCCCCGCCACTTCAACCAAGGATGTGCTTGTTCTCACATCAACTTCATGTTTCTTCAGCATGTCCATCATAGAAATTCTAGTAATAATATCAAGATCCTTACCTAGTTCAGGAAGTCGTTCTACAATGGTAACCTCTGCTTTTTGAGATGAGAAAAATTCAACTACATCCAGGCCAACTGCACCACCACCGATAACAGCTACTTTCTTTCCTTCCATATTAGGGAACTGATTCACGTCACTCAGCAGACTGAAAATAGAATGAACACGACTACCCGGCTTATCAATATGTTCTAACAATCCTTGAATTGGCGGAAGCAAAGGCTTAGATCCTGTTGCATTCACGATCACATCCGGCTTCAAGTTCTCGATTCGAGCGATATCGGCAACGGTATCCGTAAAGGTAATAAGATTTTTCAACCGTTTGCTTCTTTGATTTAAATATTTAGGGAAATCAGCAATTCGTTTTTTGTCCGGCAATCTTGAGATTTCAGCAGCTAGTCCGCCGAGATACGATTTCTGTTCAATTAGGAATGTATTGCAACCTACTTCTGCTGCTGTACATGCCGCCTCTAGACCGGCTGTACCTCCGCCGATAACTACAACATTCGTTTGCTTCTTCACTTGCTTATCTTTATATTCATCTCCATTGATGACATCTGGATTTACCGTACATTTAATTGGACGATTGAGTGCAATTCGGTGACCAGCACATCCAATGTTACAAGAAATACATTTACGAAGCATTTCTTCTTCACCACGGCTTACTTTGCTTACCCAATCAGGATCAGCGATAAGTCCGCGCCCGATCGCAATGAGATCCGCTTCTCCTTTAGAGAGTACATTTTCAGCCACCTGTGGATGACGGAAATTACCGCTCGCAATCGTCGGTTTATTAAATTTATCACGTACTGCTTTTGCCAGATAGGAGCGCCATCCATCAGGCAGACTCATTTGATCAATCTGATATTGCAGGGAATCATTCAGCGCCGCGGACACATTAATGACGTCTACTTCCTCATGCAGATAATCAAGAAGCTGGAGTGAATCTTCTAAAGTGTTGCCTCCGGCAACAAATTCATCCGCACTGATTCGAAGCATGATCGGGAACATTGGTCCAACCTCTGCTCTGATCCGGTCAATAACCATGCGAGCGAAGCGAGCACGATTCTCGTAACTGCCGCCAAACTCATCTGTACGTTTGTTATATACAGGAGACAAGAACTGACAGAGCAAATAGGAGTGTCCTGCGTGAATTTCTATCGCATCAAAACCTGCCATTTTCACTCGTTTTGCTGCTTTTCCGTACTTCTCTACAATCTCTAGAATTTCTTCTTTGGTAAGCGGGCGAGGAACCGCTCCGCCTGCTTTCGAAGGAATATTAGAAGAGGATACAGGCTGCTGTCCAATTCGATCCGGAACTGCAGAAGCACCTGCATGGTTAATTTGAATCGCTACTTTGGCACCTTGATTATGAAGACGTTCTGTCAGCTCGTAGAACCCTGGAATATAACGATCATGGTCTATACGCAGCTGGGTCGTTCCATTGGAGCCTAAAGGGAAATCGAGACAAGCATTTTCTACAATAATTAGACCGGTTCCGCCTTTCGCCCGTTGCTCATAATATTTCATATGGTTTGGTGTCATTTCACCGTTTGTACCGGCAAAGTTCGTTCCCATCGGCGGCATGACAATTCGGTTCTTGAGGGTCATGCTTTTCACAGTTAAGGGTGAAAAAATCGTAGGATACATTTACTCTTCCTCCAGTTTATTTAATCTAAGATGTTTAAGACCCGCATCCTTAACGTCTTGCAAACTTTCCATGTGAATCTTCCAATGTGAATTAATTCACATGTCAGGTCTAAAATATAACCGCTGAAGCGAGCGGCTCTAGTGTTGTGAGAGATCATCTGTTCTTTTTTTCGTTTGTTGGTAAGTCTAGTCACTATTCATTATCTAATTCAATTTCATTCAGCTGAACGTTTATGGCTACATTGTATAATCAGATTTTCAATAAAACAAATTCATATTTTCATAAAAATCAATAGATTTTATCTATGGATTGTTTTATAATAATCCTGCTTTCTAACTCATAGGAAAGGAAGTTGTACTTATGAATCTTAGGCATCTACAGTACTTTCAAGTCCTAGCTGAACTAGAACACTTCACCCAGGCTTCAGCTAAACTGCATATTACACAGCCCAGTCTAAGTCACGCCATCGCAGAACTAGAGAAGAAACTTGGCGTTCCCTTATTCGAGAAAAAAGGACGGAATGTCCGTCTGACCAAGTATGGTCGTGTATTCCTCGAACATGTTGACAAGGCTTTGTCTGAGCTTAGTAAAGGTGAGCATAAAATCCGGGAGCTTGCTAGTCCCAATCATGGCCGAGTTGATCTAGCTTTTATCTACACACTCGGACCGCACTTTGCCCCTTCTCTGATTCAATCCTTTACTTCTCGTGAGGAGTTCAAAGATATTACGCTCTCTTTTCATCAAGGAAATACACAAACTTTAATTCAGGAATTAAAAAATGACACCTTTGATATCGCGTTCTGTTCCTTTCTCCCTGAAGAACAAGAACATATTGAGTTTATCCCCGTCACAAAAGAAGAACTGGTAGTGATTGTTCATCCAGAGCATCCTTTAGCGAATCAGGATTCTATTGATTTGAAAGATACAGCCGGGTATCCATTCATTTTCTTTAATGAGGCGAGCGGTGTAAGGCCCATTATTGACGACCTATTTGCCCAAGTGGACGTCACTCCGCACATTATCTGTGAGATTGAGGAGGATAATGCGATGGCAGGACTTGTATCTGTAAATTACGGAATTGGCATTATGCCCCGGATCAGCACACTAAATCATTTTCAGGTCAAAGCACTGCCCATCTCTAACCCAAGCTATGAGCGATATATCTATATGGCTACAGTAAAAAATCGTTATTTATCACCCGCAGCCATTGCATTTCGGGATTATGTCATTGCACATTGTCAGGGAAGTATTAAGTAGTTTCTTTTCTTATTATGATGCGACGGATTTTTACATTTAATGACACATTTTCTTGATATTCAATCTATTGATTTATATAAAATTGTACTTTATACTCCAGTTTGAGAGTTTCAATCCATTTTTTTATGTTATTGTGTTATCGTTTGTGATTTTTTTCACTATCATTATCGGTTAGGTGGAGTACATCATGAATACCCTGAAAAATAGTTATCTTCACGCAGCTTGTGGAATATACATCAACTATTTCTTATACGGGATGGTTAATATTATTTTGGCATCTCATATGTCATTTCTAACCGAATCTCTTCATACGAATGCAGCCGGTGTCAGCTTGCTTGTATCAGCCATCTGTTTTGTCCGCCTTGCTACACTATACGTATCAGGCTTATTATCAGATCGATTTGGACGAAAACCGTTTATTATCATTGCAGGTATTCTCATGGCCGTCTTCCTGGTCGGTATTCCGCTCAGTCCAAACTTAGGAACAGCCGTTATTTTTGCAGTGCTCGCAGGGGTTGCCAATGCTTGTATGGATTCGGGTACCTATCCAGCGCTTATAGAAGCCTTTCCAAAAGCAGCTGGCTCAGCAACGGTATTAGTTAGAGGTGTGATCTCGGTAGGAGCATCGCTGCTGCCGATCATCATTTTATTTATCATGAATCAAGATTGGTTTTATGGATATGCCTTCTTCCTGCCTGCTATCATTTTTCTTCTGAATACGATTTTGATCTACAGAGCGAAGTTTCCGAGTATGAAGTGCGAAGACGAAGAAAAAGATGATGAAACCATCACGAAAGAAGTACCGAAAAAACCGGTATATCATTCTCAGCCACGCTTTAGGCTAGAGGGAATTTGCTTAATCTTACTTGGTTTCACGGGACCTGCTCTTTTATATGTTATGCAACTCTGGCTCCCTACTTATGGACAACAGATGATAGGCTTAACAGAAGCAGATTCGCTTAAGCTGATTAGCTACTATAATATCGGCTCCTTAGTCTCTGTATTCTTTCTTGTTATTGCACTTAGCAAATGGTTAAAACCTGTGAGTGTCGTTCTCTTATATCCCATTCTTTCCTTGTTTGCGTTTATACTGCTTCTGACCGTGAAATCTCAAATGGCAATGATTGCAGCTGTCTTGTTAATTGGTTTTACAATTTCAGGCGTATTGCAGTTATCGCTTACTGTGATGAGTGAATTTTTTAGTGAACGAAAAGGACAGATTACCGGTTTCATGTACACCGCTACCTCCATTTCCTATACGACAATTCCTTTTGTCACTGGCCTGCTAATGGAGCATTTCCATGTTAGAAGTGTATTTGAACTGGCCATTGCGATCAATCTGATCAGTATTGTGTTAGCTATCGTTGTCAATTACAGATATGCCAGGGTATTTTTCACCAAAACACTGTTTTTCGGAAAAAAAGCGGCTTCTCAAAAAGAAAAACAAGATCTTTTATATCGTTAAAACTCATGATGAAAAGCCCCCTGCCTTCTAAGCTCTTCTAAGCAGGGGGCTTTTCATATAGATCTAGCCTCAAAAGAAACTTCGGGCTAAATAGCACGGACTCTGCTCACGATATCGTTCACAATCCGCTCCAGCTCGGAATAACTTTTCTCCCAGGTGAAGACACTTGAGTCGCGTTCCCCATTCTTCGCCAGTTTTAACCTCAGATGATCATTTTCAATCAGCCTGATTACATCTTTAGCTAACCGATTCTCGTATCGATAAGACATAAGACAGTTTCGTTCATGCATAGCATATTCCGTGTTTCCTCCTGAATAACAAGCGACAAGAGCTGCTCCGCATCTCATCGCTTCAAGACCCGGAAGTGAACCTGTATCATATGAACCTGAACTAACATAGATATCGGTCTGGTTATAATGATATCTCAATTCTTCATCGTTCTCTGGAGTATAGATATTATATTTTCCCGTCGATTGAAGAAACTGTATATCCTCGGAGTCTGCATATTCGCCAGGAGGTGTTATTAAGTTCAAACTCACTTCTGGATGAGCGGCTTTCACAAGATCAAGCTGAGCAAGTAAATATTTTTGTTCCCGATGCCACGAAAAATCCCCTTCTTCTTTCCGGTAGATCGAAGTAATACGCAGCGGACCATTTAATTGTTCCCGAATATGCATATTATGAAAAAAGCGGCTGACACCTATAGGTACAATTCTGCCCTTTATTCCATGATTAAGAAAAATCATATCTTGCTGCCACCTGGAAAGTACAAGTAAATGAGGGGTTAGATGATAGGAAGGAAATGAATATTGGTTATCTCTCAGAAAAGTAGGCTCATAACACAAGGACAACCTTACATGCAGCCCTTTGCCTTCTTCGCTGGCTTGCTGCGCCGGAAAAGCTGTTGTGTAAAAATTAGATAAAACGACATCCCCCTTAGGGATATGGCGTGATTGTAAAATGGTCTCCTTCACTTGCAAAATTCGTGCTTTGATCTCATATTCCACTACACCTTGGCTTGGCATTACAATCAAAACTTCATGCCCCGTGTCGACAAGCCGATTCGCAAGTTCCGCGATCATTCGCTGTGCTCCGCCGTGACATAACGTGTATACAGGTAAAATGTAACGCAACTGCTCTTCACCTCCATCCATTCACAGTAAAGATAGCAAAGCAGACCGATGAAGATTCTGAATGGCAGCTACCTCTTTTTCGATCTCTTCCATATGTCTTGCAGTCCCCATCTGTTCGTGCATCCGATACTTGATCAGCGGGATATCCACGCATCCAAGTTCATAATACGGAAGTAATCTGAGCCACATCTCATAATCATGTGCATAGCGAAAGTTCGGATTGAACAGTCCTACTTTACCGAATACCTGCATACCGAGCATGACGGAACAACCGTTGATCGGACAATACGATAAAAGAGTATGAATCATGTCTGACCTGCTTCCGAGTTTCGGATAGATCGTTTCAGTCTGCTCACTAAGTGAATTCATATAATGATAAGCCGATTGGGTAAAAGATAAGCCTTTTTCAAGCATATAATTCACTTGTGTCTCCACTTTATGGGGAAGAAAGGCATCATCACTGCTCAGCCAGGCAAAATACTGCCCCTTCGCATGTACAATTCCTGTATTTAGTGCCGTAGCTGTCCCGCCATTCACTTTACGGATATAGCGAATTTGATCTTTATAAGGTGTAATGAGTTCTGTATGCTGAGTTGATCCATCATCTACAACAATAACTTCAATATGGTTATAGGTTTGCTGTAAAGCACTCTCGATGGCTTCTCCAATATATTTGCAATTATAAAAGGGAATGACGATGGTCACGACAGGTTTGCTATTCACAAGCATCTCACCTCACTTTTACTCATCAAGGATCTTCCAGGCCAATAGGGCATCAACAGGCTCATGTTCTGTTCCATACGACTCCTCGAAAGAGGGGTTCTTTTGATTGTGAAATCCTTTAAGGATAATGACCTGATATCCAATGCTTTCAAGTTCCTCTGCTTCCCAACCACTGTAATGATTTTGATACACTTCACCCTGTAAGTTGTAGTGATCGACTCCTTCTTGAGGAAAAAAGCCGCGCGGTGTAAAAATAATAATCCGATTCTTGGCGATTTTTTCGGCTTGCTGAAGGATGGAGGTTCCATCTTCTTTTGTAAAGTGTTCCAAAGAGTCAATCATGGTTACCGCAGAAAATGAATTAGGAAGAAATAATTGATCTAATATTTTCGCATCTGCATTCAGGGGGATGACATGTGGAGCTCGGTAGACGCGATGTTCCAGATAGGGCCGGTGGATATCCAGTGCTACTATGAGCCTGGACTCGTAATATTCTAGTAAAACACCTAGACCGCTGCCAACATCAAGCACACTATCTGAGAACCGAAGTAATTCACTGAGTAATGGTAAAAAATCAGTCTTCTGTATTTCATGATACACTCGCTTTCCCCCTTCCCTACAGTCCTTGCACTTGAATCATCTGCTGAATCTGTTCTGCATACCTCTTTTGAATCATTCGAATTTCTTGCTGGATTGCATCTGCATATTTTACAGACCCCATTCCATGGTGTTTACGGTAGGCCGTCAGCGGTTCCGTTAAATAGGGAAACGAATATCCCTTCAGCAGAACACGGTACCATAAATCATAATCATGCGTATAAGGAAGAGATTCATCGAATAATCCGATGTTCTGAGCTAGTGATTTATGAAACATAACCGTACATCCATTCACCGGATTCCCCGTAAGAAAAACTCGCAGCATTTCCTTTTCTGTCATTGGGGAAATGCCGGCACGGTATTGGGTTACACTGTTATCTTCATTAATATAGTTAAAATTGGTATGAGAAATGACAGCCTGCTGATTCATCATAAACTGTACTTGTTTCTCTATTTTCTCTGGATAGAACCGGTCATCCGAGCTGAGCCAAACGATGTACTCTCCAGAGGCATACCGAATTCCGTGATTGAGTGCGGATGCCGTTCCGCCATTCGCCTTACCAAGATAATAAATAAAAGGCAGATAGGGATGGATTTGTTCCGTATACTGTGTAGATCCGTCATCCACTACGATGATTTCTACCATAGAATACGTTTGGCTGAGTGCACTTCGAATGGCTTGCGAGATATAGGGACAGTTATAGAAAGGAATGACCACCGTGACCAGAGGGAGCGAATTCATGCTTGCCCTCCTTCCTTACTACGGCGATGGCGGTGATCCTGCAATACATCCTCTATAGAAGAGGCAAATGGAATTTCTGGTTTCCATCCTAATTTGGTAAGAGAAGTGCAGGAATCAGAATCATTCTCTACAGCAGAGACACCTCCAGGACCAGAAGAAGGCGCTCCCCAGAGCAGAGGTACCTGCGCTTTTGTATAAGAAAGGAGTAAGTCAGCGATCTCTCCAAGCGTTCTTTCTTTCCCTGAAATAACAGGATAGATTCTGCCTGGCTCTCCATTCAGCAAAAGCGCAAGATATGCCTGAACGGCATCCCGCACATCTAAATAATCACGAGCATCATCACGGGATGATAGGCGGAAAGGATTAGGATTTTCTCCTTGTTCAGCCGAAACCACATGGGCAGCAAGTAATGAACATATCCCAGTGGAAGGACCGGGCCCAATTAGATTTCCTGGTTCGGCGTAGATCATCTGCTGACTATACATCGATGAAAATGACATAGAAACGAGTTCCTCCATGTACTTACTGAGACTATAAGGATGAGGAGGCGATAGCGGGAGATCTGGGACAGGAATGTATTTGAGACGTGAACCAACGATGACTGCCCGGCATTCGGGCAGTGTTCGCATGGCATCGAGCAGATAAAGCGGGGACATCACATTCATTTCAATCGTAGACACGGGGTCTGCCCAGGAGACAGGTACGGAATTCTGACCTGCTAGATGTAAGATATAATCAGGCTGAGTACGAACCACCAGCCGATTTACGGCTTGACGATCTCGGAGGTCACATAAATGGAAGATTACCTGATCATCTTGCAAATCTGCAGTAAGTGACCGGGTGACGGCCGCAACCTTTGCTCCACAGGCACGTAGCAGCTGAACTGCATGCCGGCCTGTAAATCCAGAAGCACCGGTTACCAGCACGACTTTGTCTTTCAGCCTTGTTGTATCCATTCCTTCAACTCCTTCAGCATGTCACGATAAGACGGCAGAATAGGGTTTACATCCTCCCGAGTGACAGCGAGGGTTCGATCCTGTACAAACGAACTATTGGGGACGATTACTGTTTCTTTGAGATCCCATATTTCTTTAAAAAGCAATAATAACTCATACTTCGATACGGGTTCAGGATGAGCCAGGTGAATCAGACCCGACACTTTTGAAGTCATGTACTCATCCACCACCTTAGCAAGCATGAGTGTAGTCACTCCATTCCACCTTGCTTTCGCATACCCTTGCACAACCCCTTTTTGCTGAAAGAACCAATGCATGAGACCGATCCCGTTCTTCCGGACTTCCGGTCCAATGATGGAGGTACGTATCGTAAGATGACCCGGGGAACAAACTTCCCCGAGTGATTTAGTAATCGCATATATCGTATCTCCATCTGGTAAATCCTCTTCTGTATATCCTCCTGACCGGTCCCCTTTGAATACACAATCTGTGCTGATATGAATGAGTCTTGCACCGATTTGATCAGCCAGATTCGCAAGGCGGTGCGGTAAAAAGCCATTAACATGGTAGGCTTGAATTATATTTTTTTCTGCATATTGATTTAAAATCCCCACTGCATTGATAATGACATCAGGTTGAACCGCTTTTACGAGCAGATCGACACTGTGAATATCATTCACATCCAGGATTAGTCCATTCGGATCTTTCTTATTACGAGATGTATAGAACACCGTGTGTTTTCCTTGTTGCTTAAAATATTGAACCATCATGTGGCCTGCCATACCCTGGCCACCAATTATGAGCAGTTTCATCCAAGGAACCCCCCGCGCTGCAGGATTTCCTTAATCTCCTCTTTCGACATCAGATTAAATTCCGAACTGAAGCTGGAGAAGGTCACCGGCTCGTAGTATTTATAGTGTTCTTTTAGTTCAGGCAGATTAATTGTCGGAAGAATGACAAGGTATTTTTCATCATAAACAACGGTTGTTCTACTCTCGAACTCACTCATCAGGATTTCGTGAATTTTTTCTCCCGGCCGAGTACCTCGTTCCACGATCTGAACACCAGATATTCCTGCATCTTCGATTAATACTTCTGCTAGATCTACAATTTTGCAGGTAGGCATCGTCATTACAAAAATTTCACCGCCCACACTTTTTACAGAAGCATCAAATAAAAGCGATATCGCATCGCGCAGCGTAAGGAAGAATCGTGTCATCTCCATATCCGTAATCGATACTACGCCTTTATTTTTAATCTGATCCTTAAACAGATGGACTACACTTCCGTTCGTACCCAGAACATTACCGCCCCGCACGGTTACGAATGCTGTTTTGCTGCGAAGCAAGTTCGCATATACAATCAGCTTTTCTCCAATCGCCTTTGTCATTCCATAAAAGTTCGATGGGTTTGCTGCTTTATCCGTGGAGATATAGATTACTTTCTTTACTTCATTCTCTACCGCTGCCTCAATCACATTTTGAGTACCAATGACATTGGTTTTCAGCGCTTCATAAGGCTGATCTTCGCAGACAGGGACATGTTTCAGCGCTGCTAGATGATATACATAATCCACTTCTTTACAAGCGGCAACGAGGGCTTCCTTATCCCTGATATCTCCGATACAAAAACTGAGGCGGCTGTCTTCAAATTCACGGCTCATGGCTACTTGACTCGATTCACCGCGAGAATATACGATGACTTCCTTGGGATTTAAAGTCAGTAATTGAGTGATTAATTCATGCCCCCATGAACCGGTACCTCCGGTAACGAGAATACGTTGATTTTCAAACATGCAGCTTCCCTCCAAGCAGAAATTTAACTACTTTATCCGATACATCTTTAACGAGATACCCTTTTGGACACTCCCAGGAACGATTTAGTTCCATCATCAGCGCTGCGGATGCAGCAATGCGGTCTGCTTCAAGCCCTGATACAATGTTACTTCCGCAATCGACGGTCTCTGGCCGTTCTGTCGTCTTACGCATGGTCACGGTAGGCACTCCCATAATGCAGCACTCTTCCTGGACCGTTCCGCTGTCCGTTAAGGCGCAGCATGCATTTTGCTCCAATAGAAGAAAATCAAAAAATCCAAAAGGCTCATGAAATTCTACTAGGGGATGCATCGTCAGCTTCAAGTGTTCTTTAATCCGTGCTGCTGTACGAGGATGAATACTACAAATAATCCGTTTTTCATGTTTCTCTGCTACGAGGTTGAGTCCTGTCATAATAGCTGCTAAATGCGCGGGATGATCTACATTTTCTGCACGGTGGGCTGTAACGAGAAAGTACTCTCCTTTTTCAAGCCCTAATTTCTCCATAATCTTGCTTTCCAGCATACGATTTTCATAATGCTTCATTACTTCATATATGGGATTGCCCGTGAGCACGATTCGCTGACTAGGGACACCTTCCCGGATTAAGTGTGCTTTGCTTTGTTCTGTATAAGGCATATTAATGCTTGATATGGCATCAATTACCCGGCGGTTTTTCTCTTCGGGTACATCGAGGTCATAACACCGATTCCCTGCTTCCATGTGAATGACCGGTATACCCATTCTCTCCGCAAGAATGGCCGATAAAGCACTGTTCGTATCTCCTAGCAGCAAGATTTTATCCGGCTTTTCTTGAACCAGAATTTTTTCCAGCTGACTGAACATCGCAGACAATTGCTCACCAAGCGTAGCTGCTTCATCCTGAAGTACATAATCTGGAGATCGCAGGCCTAATTCTTTAAAAAATTGACCGCTGAGACTTTCTGTGAAATTCTGTCCTGTATGCACAAGGATGTGACGATCTGCATAACGGTCCAGCTTAGGAATAATAAGACTTAGCCGGATAATTTCCGGCCTTGTTCCAAGTACCGTCATAATCTTCAAGGTGACCCCTCCTTTTTCATGAAGTCATTTTCGTTTTTTCTGAGACCTCAGAGGCTTCATGACAGAACGTGTTTGCTTCCTTTTATTTTTCTTCAGTGGCTTTATCTTCGTGGTGTTTCTAGATTTTTTAACAATTTTTCTCAGTCGCGAAGAGTTCGTTTTTTTCTTTCGTTGCTGATCCATCTTTCTCTTACTTTTCACCGGTTTACGCTTTTTGGCATGAGTTCGCAGACGAGCTGAGGGTATACCAAACCAACCTGGGAATTGGCTCATGAGATGACGAATCATATCTTCTGCACGGTTTTTATATGTTTCTGCACCGTATCGCTGCTCTGCGGCTATTTTGCTCCGTTCACCCGTCCGTGCCGTTTCCTCTGGATTTTGGATACAGACAGCCATCCTGCTTGCTAAGTCCGTAGCACTACCCGGCTCAGCAAGTAAATGCGAATTACCGACAGCCTCCATCATCTCCTGAAGACCTCCCTGCCCAAAGGCAACAACCGGTGTTCCAAAGTAAAGACTCTCCAGTGCCGTCATCCCAAAACCCTCTTTGACCATACTCGGAACGGCGGTAAGATCCATCGCACAGTACGCTTCGCTGACTTGTTCAAGAAAAGGAGTAAAGATGAATTGATGGCGGAATCTCGATTCAGCGATCATTCTCACACACTCGTTATAATAGTCCTCATCAACGGGGTTTCCTATAATCCAAAACCTGCTATGGGGATATGATTCACATAAAGACAAAGCACTTCGTACGAAAGGCAATAACCCTTTGGCATCGTATATAAAAGTGGAAATATAACCAATGCAGAAATGTTCAGAGGATAGTCCAATTATGCTGCGCCTTGATGCTCGAAGATCGTTCCACTGATGAATTGCAGCAAGAGAAGCATCCCATGTGGGAGATAATATGGTGGATTTTGCGGAGATATTGCCGCCTTGTAAAGGTTCAAAGACCGTTTGCGAGATGCCGATGACCCAGTTGCTGAACTCATCAATGATCTTTATGGATTCCCCCGTGTATGCGTTCAGGGTAATGGTTTCGGTAATTTTCCAAATCACCGGGATGTTAAGCATTCGTGCTGCCATAGCAGGTACCGCATTTACACAGGTATTCGTGAGTACGATTTGAGGAGATTCTTTTTGCAACAGACGGATCACAGCGTAAGAAGACGGGGTATGCATTAACTGATCTGCCTCTTGTCTAAGCCCCTCATGGGGAGTGTAGATGTTGTGAAGCAGTTCATAAGACTGGACTTTTACCCGAATTCCATTCTTTCGAGCTAACTGGGAGATCATTCCTTCATTAGGGACCACGAGTACACAGCGAAAGTAAGGATTCATTTCATGGCAAAAGCGCAACAACAGCTTTTCCGCCCCCGTAATACTTTGGCTGTGACTGATATGACTGAATAACATTAATTTTGGCTTTCGTGTCATCTCGGGCGTACAACCTTCCTGCTTTCTTACCTAAAGGTAGCGAGTGAAAGGATGTGCGTTGTTCACCTCCTTCGATTGTGCACTTGAAGGATCATGGCTCAATGGCTCTACCTCAATATATGAAATACGGCAAATGACGGCACGACATATGCACCGTATCATTCGCACATAATTTACAGCATACTCGCTATAAACCGAATATCGTCTGAAGCAGGGACTCCATGCGGTGATGATAGGAATGCTCTTTCCAAGTGCGTTCAAACCCTCTCAGCGCAATAGCTCTCCGTTTATCTTCATTAGCAAGATAGTATTCAATTTTGTCCATCATCTCAGCAGCTGTCTCATATGTTTCAATCTCTTCTCCAGGTTTATAAAAACGGGCTAAATCTCCTCTGGCATCAGTAAGCTGCAGGGTTGCACAGGCTGAAATTTCAAAGGTACGAGGGTTGGGTGATAAAGCGGGGATTTTAAGACTATTATTATTTACAGAATCGTCTTCATGGGAACGGTGTAAGTTGAGCACAATCTTTGTTCCGTTATACACATCTTTTGTCTCATCTGGACTCATCCAGCGATTCAGTTCAATCTTGTGTTTATATTTTTCAAAGTCAGGGAGTCGATCCCACCATATTCCGTTGAATACGGTTTGATGCGACATCATTTGCGGGAGGAGAGGATTGAAATAATTAACACGGTTCCAATATCCTGACCCAATGAAGCTGATATCTCTGCGATGAAGGGCAGGCAGCTTACTCGGGTGAAACTGGGGGAGGTAAGCAGCAAAAGGTAAATAATGCACTTCTGGACATCCATGACTCTCATATAGCTCGACGCAATTAAGTTCAAGTGTGAATACATAATCGTAGCGTGGAGCAATATTTAGCGTTATATCTGTATAGTAAGGATCATCTGTCAGCCAAATTGCAGTTCGTATTCCTTGATTTCGGATGGCATCTACCTGTTCTACCGGAAAGTACATTCCATCTAAGACCAGCACGAGATCAGGCTTCAGCAAGGCTGCCATTTCTGCAACGGGTTCATGAGGTTCTGCTGTATGAAGACTCGTAACCATGTCTCGCAACGTCCCTCTTATTGCCTCGTCCAGGGGCGAGTAAGGAAATCCCTTACCTGAGGAAACATATAGGACGTGTAGAGGTCGTACAGGCAAAGGTTCTACTGCTCGGTTCATTATAAAATGAGCGCGGCCGCGCAGATATCCATCATCATAACCTCGTTGAAAAGATGAACTCTGATTCGCTGGATTTACTGAATACGGTAACCGCTTCGGTCTTGCTCGTACTGTTTTCTTTCTCGAAGCCTTTACTCGCTTTATGGCCACCTTGATCACCCTCCTTCTTCTTATCTATTCACGAAGTGAATAGTTTACACATAACTCAGCAGCATCTGAATGCGCGTCTGAAAGGTATGATTCTCATGTGTTGTATATAGACTTCTCCAAGCAACAGTTAGCCTTTCTTCTTCATTCCTAAGATAATAGGCAATCTTATCCTGCAACTCGGCACTATTTTCATAAGTCTCTATATCGTATCCGGGCCTGTAGTAATTCGATAGATCCTCTCTAATATCTGTGATTTGCAAGGTCCCACAGGCATTCATTTCATACGTTCTGGGATTAATAGAACCTGCCGTTATCTGATGAGTGTTCCGATTATCCAGCCCATATTCAGGAGGTCTATGCATATTAATCACGATTTTTGCTCCGTTGTAGTAATCTACCGTTTCCACTGGTGGAATCCAGTCCGGCTTGATAAAAGAAGCGAGTAAGTCTTGCCTCTGTAGTCTGCCCCACTGCCCCCCTGCAATCAGGACACGTTTATTTTTCAAAAAAGGAGCAAGTTCATCAAATAAAGAGATACGATTCCAAAATCCACTGCCGATGAAGCAAACATCATATTGATAATCTGAGGATGTTTTACGAGGTGAGAAAAGAGAGGTGTTTACTCCGAGCGGAACATGATGGACATGCTTAGCCCCCTGGTTCTGATAGAATGGTACCGCCCTAATTTCATGGGTGAACACTAGATCATAGTGCAGACAAATGTCTGCTGTATCTTCTGTAAAATAAGGATCATCTACAAACCAGATCGCTGTACGAATACCTAATGCACGAATCTCATCTATTTGTGATAAATGGTTCTCAGGAAAGACATGAAGACCATTCATAACGAGCACAAGATCCGGCCTATGAATAGCCGCATATTCTTTCATATGAGCTGCATTCACTACGATACATTTAGAAACAGTCATTTGAAGCGCAGCAATCACACCATCATCAATCGCTTCAAAACCTTGCGGAACATAAAGTACATTCATGTTTCGAATAACGGTCTCCGGCTGCTTTACTCTCTGAAGGATTGCTTTACACCCGCCAACCCGAACCCCTTCCGCATAACCTTCAAGATAACTTTGCTTCCTCCTTGTAAGCTTCACCTCGCACTCACCTATCTCTCTCTGTACATTAGTTCATGTAGTCCTTCTAACTATATGCCATAAGGTCAAATGCATCATGGACGTGTGTCCAGAACCTAAGAAAATTGGCGTTTGTACGGCAGACATTTGTCTAACCTGCGTTATGTATATGTAAGTCTATTTGAGTGACTTGTCCTCCTGAAAATAGAGCCTAAGCCGTCATCTTGAACGTCTGTTTTATCTAAGACAGACAAAGATGACGGCCCTCATGAGCTTAGATCTCTTCACCTTGATAAGCGAGTGCATGACCATCTTCGAACCCTATGGCAAATCCGACGTTGAACCCCTCGTTGTAAGCGTCGTTGTAGGATTTGTGTCCGGTTTTTTTTGCTGACGAGTGTCGTCTCCCGGTAGTTTTTCGAGAGACCTTTCGTTTTCCGTTCTTTTTTTTGATAAGTGAAGAGGGTTTCTTTCTCAATAGAGATTTGTTCTTCCGCCCTGCCATCTTCTTTTTTTTCTTCGCAAGTCTCACTGATTTCGGTGCCGAATGAGTTGCCTTTTTGGCAGTACCTTTTTTTAAGGGTCCCGCTTTTGATGACTTTTTTCTTTTCATCATCATTCCTCCTGTCTAAGTTCAGTCTTGGGACGTGCCCTTGCATGGCAATCGCTTATTTGCATACCATGGAGGTGCTGGAGTTCCCTTATTTAGTGGACTAAACTTCATCATCCCAGCCATCTCTGCTATCTCTAGGCGACAACGTTCAATAAGAAGGATATGCTCAGGTAGAAGGTCCTCGGTGGAGCTAATC
This sequence comes from Paenibacillus sp. An7, assembly GCF_009870785.1. Taxonomy (GTDB): domain Bacteria; phylum Bacillota; class Bacilli; order Paenibacillales; family Paenibacillaceae; genus Paenibacillus. Next base: position 133,592 of record NZ_WTWX01000009.1, on the reverse strand, counting down.
AGCTCATAGCGATCGCCAATGATGGTCAGTATCCGTGACAGTGCTAGCTGACTTCTTGTCATCGATTCAAGAAAGGCGATTTTTGCTTCTTTTTCTTTGGATAGTAAATTCATCTCTATCCCTTACCATGATCATAGTCCATCATCATTTGATCAAAACCATTCTCTTCACTTTGATGAAGCAGTGCTTTCAAATTCTTGTTCAGTCCTGCTTCCATACGGTTAATACCTTCAAGCAGTTCAAGTAACTGTTCCTGTAGTTTAAGAGAGACGGTTAGTTGATCCTCATGACTGTCATAGGTGGCAGCGCTTAAGTGGTTGACGGACCAGTTTCTCATCTTTTCTGCTTCAAGTGCTTTCGCTTCCAAGATAAGGGAAATGTTGTGCTGAACTTTGACTGCAGCATCGAGCATTTGGAGCAGTGACTCCTCTCTGTTCATTTCCAGATCACCTGCCTTCAAGAAATTTACTCTTCATCAGCTACTGCCAGTTCCTTTACCAAATGAGAAATGGAGTCTGCAATCATCTCTTGTAAATCAGCAAGTCCGCTGAGATAAGCTACAATCCCTGCATTCACAGAAGCAGAACCATCAAGCAAGCCTTGAGCATCTGCAAATTGCGGCATCAGATCTGGCATTTCATTTATGAGTCCTGCCATACGGACATTGACCTCTCGTTCCGCTTCGAGTACTCTGGCCACTTGCTGATGCGCATGAGCCATGTGCGCAAGCATTTCATCTAATTTGTTTTGCATGTCCCGGCCCCTTCTTATAATATTTGAGATCGGTTATTTGATTTTTCAAAAGAACAAAAAGTTCCCCGGCCTTAGCATTTGCCTTAAGTAGCATATGCCGGGCCGGGGAACTCAGTTCCTATATATGAAGGGGATTAGTTATAAACTTTAGCAATCAATTCTTTGAGGACTTTCGCAGAGTGATTGAATTTCGCTTTTTCTTCTTCGTTCAGCTCAATATCGATTACTTCACGAACTCCGCTGCGGTTAACAATCGCTGGTACACCGATATATAGATCATCTTGACCATATTGTCCCTCAAGAAGAGAAGATACGGTTAAGATACTATTCTCATTACCAAGGATTGCTTTGGTAACACGAGCGAGTGCCATACCAATCGCATAGTAAGTTGCACCTTTACGTTCAATAATGTGATATGCTGCATCACGAACGTTGACGAAAATTTCATCAAGTTTCGCTCGATCTTCTGGGTTATTACGGCGCTCAATCACTTTATCAAGGGATTCGATACCGATGGAAGCTTGACTCCATACAGGAAATTCTGTATCACCATGCTCACCAATAATGGCTGCGTGGACGTTACGTGTATCCACTTCCAAGTATTCACCCACCATATAACGCAGACGAGCTGTATCGAGAGTCGTACCAGAACCAAGCACACGTTCTTTTGGCAAACCGGATTCCTTCCAAGTTACATAAGTTAGGATATCTACTGGATTAGAAGCGATCAAGAAAATGCCATCAAATCCGGTGTCCATGATTTGACGTACGATCGTTTTGAAAATCTTCGCATTTTTGTCTACAAGATCAAGACGGGTTTCACCTGGTTTTTGCGGCAAACCTGCTGTTATAACAACAAGGTCGGCATTTTTGCATTCTTCATAAGAACCGCTCCATACTTTAGTTGGAGAAGGTGCGAATGGAACCCCATGATTAAGGTCCATTGCTTCGCCTTCAGCTTTCGCAGCATTTACGTCAACAAGAACAAGTTCCTCAGCAATCCCTTGGTTAATCATAGCGTAAGCGTAACTGCAACCTACTGCTCCAGTACCTACCAATACAACACGATTAATTTTATTACCTACCATAATAATAATCTCCCTTCAATCTCAAAAGCTGAATTTTTGTTCTTAATAAAGAGCCCAGTTTATTATCCCAACAATAACGAGTAAAATTACACTGATCTTAATTGTAAATTTAAACAATTCATTCTCTTTACCCGCAAGACCTACTGCCGCTGCAGCTACTGCTACAGATTGTGGCGAGATCATTTTAGCCATTGCACCACCCATTACGTTGGCAGCAACCATAGCTTCTGGCAAAATGCCGATTTGATTTGCCGTTACAGCCTGCAATGGTGCAAATAGAGAACCGCTGTTAACAACAGAACCGGTCAAGAATACCCCAATCCAACCCAGAATTGGTGCGAACAATGGGAAGATACTGCCCGTTGATGCAAAAGCAAGACCGAGTGTTGAAGACATACCTGAATAGTTACAAATGTAAGCAAAAGCAAGCACGCTACAAATTGTAATAATCGGGATGTACAATTCTTTGAACGTTTCTACAGCTGCTTCTTTAATGATGCTTCCTTTAATTCGATAAATCAGAATGGTTAGAAGCGCTGCAATGACAATTGCGGTTGTAGTAGATGAGAATAAATCAAGATTAAATACAGCAGCGTAAGGTGTCTCTTCTGGAACAACCGGAGGTTGTCTCAGAATTTGGTTGTGAACTCCTTTTATAGGGAAACTGAAGACCAGATTGTTAAGCGGTCCACCTGCTGCGAACAACGCTTTGACTGGTTTCAGTGAGAACAAAATAACCATAATCGTTAGCAAAACAAAGGGTAACCAAGCAAAAGCAACTTGTCCCAAACTATACGTTTCTTTCTTAACCGCTTGTTTCGTTTGTTTCGCTGATTCCTCATGATCCAAACGGTAAATTTCTTTTGGTTTCCATACACGCAGGAAGAGTGCAAGTACCACCAGACTGACAAGGGCAGAGATAATATCTACGAGTTCAGCACCCAGGGTATTAAGTACAATAAACTGAGTGATAGCAAATGAACCTCCACTTACCAAAATCGCTGGCCAAGTTTGTTTCATTCCTTTGAATCCATCAATTAAGTACACCAACAGAAAAGCGATCATTAAACTGATAATCGGAATAACATAAGATGTTCGGCTTGCAACATCAAGTCCAGAAAGTCCCGTAAGCGTAGCTGGTGTCGTAACAGGAATACCCATCGCACCATAAGAACCTCCGGCAATGTTAGCCACAAGACAGAGACCAGCTGCATATACAGGCTTGAATCCCAAACCGATCAGGATTACCGCTGTAATCGCCACAGGAGCACCAAAGCCAGCCGCCCCTTCCAGAAATGCACCAAAGGAAAAAGCAACAAGCAGTACTTGTAAACGCTGATCTTCGGTAATCGTTGCTATACTATTCTTGATTATATCAAATTTTCCTGTTTTTACCGTAAGTTTATACAGGAAAATTGCTGCAAGTACAATCGAAGCTACTGGCCATAAACCAGCAAGTACACCATAGAAACCAGTACCTACTACTTTAACGAAAGGCATTTTATAGAAGAATAAAGCAACACATGCTGCAACAACGATGCTGAGGATTCCTGCTACATAACCTTTCATTTTAAAGACTGTCAAAGCAACAATAAAGAATATGATGGGTATTGCAGCCACCAAAGCAGATAGCCATATATTGCCCATCGGGTCGTATATTTGATTCCAAACCCCCACTTGTATTCCACTCCCTAATCCTAATTGTTTAGATATTGTGAGCCGCGCTAGATTATCCTATTCACATTGCTGACAAAATAGTGGTGCTTGTCTTTCTAACCTATATATGTGAAAACTTTCACTTTACTGATTTAAAAAAAAGCATTTTTTATCAGTCATGATGATTGTTAAAATGTCCCGGCTGCGCTTTTTACTATAGCGATGCTTTGAAAATTTGTATGTGACTTTTCTCACTATTTATTATAAATACAATATATTCCAGTGAATATTCTCCTGACTTTTTCTAGTAATGCATTATCAATTCCATATAATTCCTTTGAATTGTGACTTTATTCTATAAACTTGATATGATGATCATAAGCAATATGCTAGGAAGGTGATGAGATCCATGACAGTAAAAAAGGCAGTAATTCCTGCAGCAGGACTTGGAACCCGATTTCTTCCCGCTACAAAAGCCATGCCAAAAGAAATGATGCCCATCCTGAATAAACCAACCATACAATATATTGTTGAAGAAGCGATCGCTGCTGGAGTCGAAGATATTATCATCGTTACCGGAAAGGGAAAAAGAGCGATTGAGGATCATTTCGATCATGCTTTTGAACTGGAACAGTTGCTTGCAGACAAAGGAAAATCCCTCGCTCTAGAAGAAGTTCTTTCTTCCTCTAACGTGCCTAATATTCATTATATCCGTCAAAAGGAACCAAAAGGTCTTGGCCACGCAATCTGGTGTGCTCGTAAATTTGTCGGAGATGAGCCATTCGCAGTTCTACTTGGAGATGACATTGTTGTGAATCCAATACCTTGCTTGAAACAATTGATTGATGAGCATGAAAAGGTAGGCGCTTCCGTGCTGGGGGTTATGCAAGTACCTGATGAAGAAACACACAAATATGGAATTATGGAACCGCTTGAAAAAAGAGGTCGAAGTTACTCAGCACTGCGATTTGTCGAGAAACCAAAACCGGGATCCTCTCCTTCCAATCTTGCGATTATCGGTCGGTATGTACTGACGCCTGATATCTTTCCGTTGCTAGAAGATCACCACATTGGTCTTGGGGGTGAAATTCAGTTAACTGATGCGATTGAGAGATTAAATCAAATTACGCCTGTATACGGTTACGAATTTGAAGGTAAACGATATGATGTAGGTGATATACTAGGATTCCTCGATACGAATATTGAATTTGCTTTAGCTAATCCTACTTACCGCGATGAGGTATTACGCATGTTACATACCAAACTTGAGAATCCCTCTTTGCATCGATAATTTCACAACGACTTGAATGTTTGGATTTTAAAAAAGGAGTATGTCCCATGTTATGAGACATACTCCTCTTAGCTTTAGCTTTCTGCTTTGCTGCTTTATCCAGCAACAATCCGTAACAGCCCTTAAAGTCTACTTTACTTTTCGGGGTAAGGATCAATCATACGAATTGTACCATCGGAATTGTACGTAAGTTCCGCAAATTTTACGCAACGCTTGTAATCAACGCCGCCGGAAAGAGAACAATCGTGATAGAATAAATACCATTTTTCCTTGAATTGCACAATCGAATGATGTGTTGTCCAGCCCATAACAGGCGGTAAAATCGTACCTTGATATGTGAAAGGTCCCATCGGACTGTCACCGATCGCATAAACCAGCTTGTGTGTCGAACCTGTAGAATAGGACAGATAATATTTGTCATTATACTTGTGCATCCATGGTCCTTCAAAATACCTGCATTCCTCATTACCTGCGGTCAGCGGCTGTCCTTCCTGGTCCAGGATAACCATTTCCATCGCTTCTGAGGTCATGGAGAGCATGTCTTCACTTAGCTTCGCTATTCTTGGACCAAGCGCCGGCTCATCCGGAGCTGGGCCTTCTGCATGTTCCACATAGCTTCCAGTCTGCCACTTTTCTAATTGCCCGCCCCACAGTCCGCCAAAGAGCATATAAGCCTGTTCATCTTCGTCAATAAAGACAGCCGGATCAATACTGAAACTGCCCTGAATATACTGTTCCTCTGCCTTAAATGGACCTGCCGGGGACACTGACGTAGCTACGCCGATACGAAAGATCCCTTCATGATCCCGCGCAGGGAAAAACAAGTAATATTTTCCGTTTTTGAAAGCGGCATCCGGTGCCCACATTTGACAAGATGCCCACGGGACATCCTTCACATGCAGTACCTCACCGTGGTCTGTTACGGGTGAATTCAGATCATCCATTGATAAAACGTGATAATCCTCCATCTTATATTGATCACCATTGTCATTGATTGGACCATCGTGATCCAAATCATGAGAAGGATAAATATAGATACGACCCTCGAACACATGAGCTGAAGGATCAGCAGTATAAATATGAGTAACTAAAGGTTCATGGGGTTTCGGCTGTTTAGGCATAGTAGACATCCACATAACTCCTTCCAAAAGGTGTAATGAATTACTGTATTATTTCGATGATCTATAGATTTCGTTAATGCATTAATTCCTCTTGCTCATGTTTAGTTGAGGAATTTGGGCAACCCGCTGATAGGCTTCCTTGGGATGATGAGCCTCATCAAATAGGAAAGGCCAGTTTTTACGTCCTCTAACCGGAAAACCATCAAGCCATGTATAATCGTCAGCAGCTCCCCAGAAAGTTACGGCGCTGATATGTTCACGATATTCATAAAGCACGCGGAAAATAGACTCATATCTTGCAGCTTGTAACTCCAGCATGTCCTGCGTAGGCTGAATAAGATCAGTGCGTCTATCCTCGAAGCGGAATACCGACATATCCAGTTCAGTAAGCTGCAGCTGCAATCCCAGCTCTGCATACCGTTCAATCGCAGCGCGAATATCATCCAGAGACGGATCGTTCAGATTCCAGTGTGCTTGCAAACCAACGCCATGAATCGGCACTCCTTGATCTAACAAGGAACGAACGAGACGATAAATGCGCTCCCGCTTATGCGGATGGGACTCATTGTAATCGTTATAAAACAATAGTGCCTGAGGATCTGCTTCATGCGCAAATTCAAAAGCTTTGGCAATGAAGTTCTCTCCAGCAATATCTAACCATTTCGATGGTCTTAAAAATGCATTCTCATCATTCGCATCATCTGAAATTGCTTCATTCACGACATCCCAGGAGTATATGACATCTTTATATCTGCCGACGACGGTCTCAATATGCTCACGCAAACGTGCAAGTAATACGTCACGTTCCGCAAGTCCTCCTGTTCCATTCTCGAACAACCAGCCTGCAGTTTGGTTATGCCATACCAGTGTATGTCCGCGCAGCGCCATGTTATGTTCTTTGGCAAACGCAGCTATGATGTCTGCCTTTTCGAATGTGTACACTTCTTCTTGAGGATGCAAACTTTCGAATTTCATTTCATTTTCTGCTGTTAAGCTGTTGAAATGATAGGTTAGCAGTGATTCTTGGGTTACAATCGTTGTCGGATTAACCGCTGCTCCAATCTGGAAAGCATCCTTGTATAAATCCTTCAGTGGAGCTTCTGTTCTGTTCGGTTCCATGGTACCCCTCCTCTTCTCTTGCCGTTAACCTGCTTTCGCAACCATTACTGCGAATCAAACAAGATACTCAAACCAGTCGAAGCGAGCAGGTGTCTGACTTTCCTGGCCATTGCCGGTAGCATATAGCCCGACCACTGCCCCGGTAAAGCACATTTTATGCACAAAAGCCTCTGGAGAGATTGCACGAGCTGTACCTGAGCCTAAACGTAACCAGCTCTGTCCATCCTCCGAACAAGTTAGGGTGTATTGGTCCTCTGTCGATTCGATTCGGAGTAATAGTTGCTCCGTTTCTACCTCGCTCTCATGCACAATTTCGGACTCTCCACGTTCCGTCAGGCGGGCAAAAATAATATTTTGACCTGCAGACCGTCTTATGCCAATTTCATAATGCGCATCCTCATCTCGGCGAATACATAGTCCAGCCTCTTCTCCTTCGAAAGCCGGCACGAATGATATGCAAGCAGTAAAGCTGGCATTCAAATGCTGCTGTCTTCTGCCGACAAATGTGATCTGCTGGGTATCGTTAAGCCCTGCTTCTTGACCATACAAGGTAAGGAAACCTGGTCTTTCCGTAACCGTACATTTCCCATCTGTTGGATTGCGTACATACAGCCAGTGCGGCCCAAGCTCAGCATCAAAGTCCTCCCGGCCAACAACGATTGCTTCATTCCTGTTTAGGTCAGAAGGTTCTGTCATCTCTAACCGCTGGACTGACATATCCAGGCTCACTGTCCCTTCATTATTGTCGATGTGCGGCCAACCATCCTTCCAAACGACAGGAGCGAGAAACGTTTCTCGTCCAAGCACGCTGTATCCGTCATCTGTCAATCGAACCCCAAGGAATACAGCCCACCAGTCGCCTTGATGATCTTCGACCAGATCGGCATGACCTAAATACTGGATAGGATGATCCAGATCACGATGTGTTAGAATCGGCTCAGGGTAGCGATCAAACGGACCATACGGATTTTCACTTCGACCGATGATTTCACGGTGTTCCTTGGCCGTACCTCCAGAAGCGGACATCATGTAATACAATCCATTAATCTTGTATAAATGCGGTCCTTCCGTCCAGGGACCGCCATCTCCATACCAGACGATTTGCGGATCAGAGAGTGCCTCTCCTGTAGCAATATTGATCTCATACTGAATGGCATGAGAGTCGTAATCGGCACCTTGCTGAGCAGTAACATACACTTTGCCGTCATCATCGAAAAACAACGATGGGTCGATCCCTCCATAAGGAATGCGAATCGGATCTGACCAAGGCCCCGCAGGGTTTGTTGCCGTAACATAAAAGTTACCGATGCCCCTCACATCTGTTGTAATCATATAGAAAATGCCTTCATGATATCTAAGTACAGGAGCATAAATCCCGTCAGAACTTTTCTGCCCAGTTAAATCAAGCTGGCTGAACTGATCTAGTACATTGCCTATCTGCTCCCAATGGATTAAATCCCGGCTCCGAAAAATCGGAACGCCGGGGAAGTATTCAAATGAGCTGCAAATAAGATAAAAATAATCTTCTGCTTTCACGATACTAGGATCGGGATAGAATCCAGGAAGGATTGGATTCGTGTAACGAATCGTTTTTGATAGTAGCTGATCCTTCATTTATTCCTTCACACTCCCTACATTGAGTCCAACGACAAAGTATTTTTGCATGAACGGGTAAACTACTAAGATTGGCACTGAGGCAACAATTGTAACTGCTGCTCGGATGGAAATCGGCGTTACCTGGGTTGCATTCTCCATTCCCACACCGTTGGCAACCGAAGGGTTGCTGTTGGCATTCATACTAGAAGATAAAAGTTTCATCAATTCATATTGCAGTGTGCTCAGTTCTTGACGAGAAGACGTGTATAGGAATGCATCAAACCAGGTATTCCATGCACCGACCGCAACAAAAAGGGCAATGGTTGCAAGAACAGGTGTACATAACGGAAAGATGACTTTCCAGAAAATTTTGAATTCTCCTGCACCGTCGATTTTTGCTGATTCGATCAAGGCTTCAGGAATGGTATAAATATAAGTCCGAATAACGATAAGGTTAAATGCACTGATAAGTGATGGTAAGACATATACCCAGAACGAATTAATTAGATGCAGGTCTTTAATCAAGAAATACCCTGGAATAAGTCCTGCGTTGAAATACATGGTGAGAACAAAGATCGTAGTAATCAGCTTACGGAAGACATAATCTCGCCGGCTCAGCGTGTAAGCCAGCATACTAGTCAAGAAAATATTCAGCACGGTGGATAGAACGGTACGTGCTACAGATACTAGGAATGCATTATAAATGGTCCCTGAAGCAAATACTGCTTTATAATTCTGCAGGGTGAACTCACGAGGCCATAAGTATAATCCTCCTCGAATGGTATCATTTCCTGCATTAAATGAAACAACAATTGTGTTCAAAAATGGATACAGTGTCACTGTCACCAGCATGATCATGAAAATAGTATTGAAGGTGTTGAACAGCATTGGTTCTAGGGTTCCGTTTCCCGAACGCCGTGTAGAAACTACTGCTGAACCAGACATTGGTGTTTTTTTCATCATAACAGCCTCTCTTCCCCAAGCCGCTTGGCCGTCCAATTCGCAAAGAGCAACATGGTAATGCTAACCACAGACTTAAATATCCCGCCTGCAGTAGCCAGTGAATAGTTGCCTTGTGCAATCCCGTATTTAAGCACGAAGATATCAATCGTTTCTGACCAATCCACTACAAGTCCGTTGCCAAGCAAATATTGAACCTCGAATCCCGCTTCTAGAATATGTCCGATAGACATAATCAGCAGGATGACAATCGTAGGCTTAATTCCTGGCAAAGTAATATTCCACATTTTTTGATAGCGGTTAGCTCCATCGATATCAGATGCTTCATACAGCGCCGGATCAATAGAGGCAATGGCTGCCAAATAAATGATTGTATTCCATCCTACTTCTTTCCAAACATGTGAGCCTGCAACGACTCCCCAGAAATACTTACCTTCTGTCAGCCACAGGATCGGCTGATCGATTAGATGCAATTTCATTAAAATATCATTGACAATCCCATCGGAAGCAAGCGATGTCGCCACGATGCCGGTAACGATAATCCAGGATAAAAAGTGAGGCAGATAGGAAATGGTCTGTACCGTCCGCTTCCATAGTACCTTTTTGATCTCATTAAGCAGAAGGGCCAAGATAATGGCTGTTACAAATCCTAGTATTAAGTTAATAATACTCATTCCTAGCGTATTTCTAAGTACGCGTAGAAAGTTGTCATCTGTGAACAAAAATTTAAAATGTTTAAATCCCACCCAAGTTTGATCCGAGAAGCTTCGTGCAGGTTTGTAATCCTGAAAAGCCATCGTCCAACCCCAGACAGGTACATATGAAAAAGTGATGATATATGCTAACAGAGGAACAGACATGAATATGAGCTGTTTCTGTTCTTTAATCGTTTGCCAGGTCAGCCGCTTGTTTTTCGGTTTTTTCTTCGGGCTGTGGGGCTTGGTGCCCACTACAATTTCCTCCATAAATATCAAACTCCCTATCCATCTTTGTCATGAAAAGAAAAACGTAGAGTAGCGCTTCCATATAACATCGTGTCAAACATGCTATTTTGAAAAAAAAATCAGGAAGGAAGGATACCTTCCTTCCTGATCGAAACAGCCTTACTTCGCAGACCAGTTATCAATTCTCCACTGCAATACTTCATTGATGCGATCTTCATAAGCTTTAACGTCTAGTTTTTGAATCTCAGAAACATATTCATTCCAAACACCGTCAAATTCAGTTGGTTTAGCCAGAATAGCTCTAGGTAAATACTTAGTAGACGTTTCAGTCAACTTCGTATTTGCAATTTTGGCTGGAGATCCTTCAACCAGGTCAACTGACCATGCTGGGTAATAAACTGGGTTTTCCGGTGGAGCACTGAAGAAGTCAATATAGCTGTTAAATCCGTATGCATCGAGTACTTCTTTGTCAAACGGTTTCAAGCTTGCTTGATATTCTTCCGGCTGATTACTTGCTGAAGTTGCGTTTCCATCACTGAAGTAACCTTCCAGCTTCGGTGCAGTTGCATAGAAAGCATCTGCTTTGTTTGCAAGCTTCCAAGTTGCATCCGTTGCTTTGTCACGCTGTTCTTGTGTCTTCATGAAACGGCCTTCTTCGTTAACATAGTAATCTTCGTCCACAACACCCCAAGTGAATAACTTCTGCCAATCTTCTTCGATCAACTTATCAAGTACTTTAATAATTTTCACTGGGTCTTTCGCACTTACCGTAATACCAAATCCATTGTTTAAGTTCAGTGCTGCACGGTCACGGTAATAGTCTCTCGTGTTCTTGTCAAATACAAGCGGGAAACCTACATAAGTTCGTTCGATTTTATTTTGCGTGATCAAGGAATCCTCTGCAGTTCCGAAGTTCCACTTCTGGTCGAACATACCGAGTACCGCACCACTCGATATTTTAGCCATGTACTGATCATAGTTTTGCGCAAACGCTTCCTTATCTAGCAAGCCTTTGGCATTAACTTCATTGAGTTTTTGATAATACTGTTTGGCATAATCTTTATCCGCAAAAATCTCAGATTTCCCATCATTGACAACCACACCGCCATCATTTGGATGACCGATCAAATGCTGTGGCGCGTTTAGCAAGCCCCAGTTTTTCCAGTCATAATTCAGTATTTCAAATCCGATGGTTGGCTTGCCGTCAATCGTTGGATATTTTTCCTTATATTTCTCGATTAAGTCAAAGTACTCATCGAGTGTCTTCAGTTTTGGATAACCGAATTCTTTCAACACTTCTTTTTGAACCCAGAATGCAGGTCCGCTGTAATAAGTATCAGACACTTCACCGTTATATGCCCCGTAGTTAGGAAGATAATAGATGTGTCCATCATTAGGGTCTTTCATCTGATTCCAGTATTTCTCGTAGTGTTTCTTCAAGTTAGGTGCATGTTCCTCGATTAAATCTTCCAGAGGAATTACCGAACCTGCTGCTGTCAGCTTAGTATCCGCAGAGATCAAGTCTGGATAATCACCGCCAGCAATCATAACGCCGAGCTTCTGGTTCTTGTCACCAGCCAGAAATTCGAAATTAAATGTAACGCCAAGCTCTTCCTTGATTTTTTTGTAGATTTTGTTGTCTGCAGTTGGCTGTTGTCCGGCCTCGTTTAGGAATACCGAGATTTCTATCGGATTATCAGTTCCAACCTCGCTGCCCTTACTGCTTGTTTCTCCGCCGCCTGAATCACTTCCACTGCCGCCTGAACAGCCGGCAAGCACTACACCCAGCGACAACAGCAATGTTGCCCCCGCGCGGAAAAACGGTTTTTTTCTTTCCCCCATAAAGCACCTCCAAATTTTGTCTTGCCATGTTGAAAGCCCTTACATTGTGTAATTTCATTATAGATTTAACGTGTAGTGGAAACTATATCTGAATTATAGATCTTTCCGAGGAAAATACAGGTTTTCTTATAATTGGACATTTTTCTTGTAATCATTAGGCGACATGTTCATCCGTTTCTCGAATTGCTTTAAGAAAAGAGGGTAGCTTGAATATCCTACCTTCTCAGAAATTTCACTATTTTTGTATTGATTCATTTGGAGTAAACGGCAAGCTTCCTCAATCCGCAAATTATGAAGCATTTCATTAAATCCAATCTCATTTTTACGTATTAATAACTGCCCTAAGTAGGCCGGATGAAGGAAGAAATGTTCCGCCAGCATCTTAATGGTCAACCCATCACGAAAATGCATATGAATATAATCATTAATATCTTGCACAATACCTTGTGTTTCAGCTGGATTTTCTTTAAGCAATAGCTCAAAGCAGACTCGTCCGCACGAATACAGCATATCGATCAGAACATCAAAGGTCAGCATAGCTGCATCCAGATTTGGAATCTCAAACAATTGGACTAGAATTCCTGCATTCCGCGTCAGCTGCTTATCCATATACGTCCGAATCTCATGAAGAAGATAGATTACAAATTTCTGAGCTTCATCTGGATGGACTCGTACTTGCCGGAAGGTCTGCTCCGTATACTCTACGACAGATCGGTAGGCCGCGTGGTCAATGAGCTGAAATGCTGCCAGTATGCGCTCCAGTATCTCCAGCTGATTGTAATGCTTTGAAAAGTTCTGATCCTTGAGCTTGTCATAATCCAAAATCATGCTATTATCCTCTTCATAAAAGGCATGCAGCAGCGCCTCTTCTGCCGTTATTTGGGACTGCCTAATATGAGTCAGTGAAGACACGGCAGAACCAACAGCCATAAATGCACGAAAGCTCGCCAGACGGCGAGCCATTGCTTCCAATTGTTTTCTGATGGGTTCATTCGATTCATGAGCAGCATCACCGAATACAATGGAAACCAAATTATTTCGCAAACGAATCATATAAACGGGATCCCCTTGATTTAGAAAATCTGCAGCAAGACTGATCCACCGAGCAGCATTCTCTTGGGGCCCCTGAACCAGACATACATTCCATACCTCCGCAGACTGGGAGAGAGACTGTATAACCTGATGCGCTTCTATGGATAACTCTTTCCCCATGAGCGTTTCCTTTATTGACAAAATCTCGTGTTCTCGCTGTACGACTTGTCCAATATGAAGCTGTTCCTGCTCCTTGATCAGTTCCTGTACTACCGCACGAATTTCAAGCACTGCCTGATCCTCATCTAGAGGTTTGAGCAAATAACGAGATACTCGAAATTTTAGTGCTTTTCTTGCATATTCGAAATCACTGTATCCCGTAATAATAATGAATTTAGTCGACCCGTTACCTCTTCGCCGCCACTCCTCAATCATTTCTAGTCCATCCATAACTGGCATATGAATATCGACCATGACAAGATCTGGCTTCCATTCTTCCATCCGTTTAAGTCCTTCTGCCCCATTCTCACAAACACCGCAAACCTCAAATCCTAGCTGTTCCCATGGAATCCAAAGCTGCAAGCCCTCAAGCGCCCATGGCTCATCATCAATCAGCAGCACTTTAAATGTCATTGTTTCTGCCTCCTTCTCCACTTTGATTCTCAAGCAGCTGTAGAGGAATTTCAAAGGACACTTCGGTCCCATCACCCATTTTACTCACAATTCTAAAATTTACTTTATCGTCATAATACAATTCGAGACGGCGATAAACGTTCCGAAGGCCAATATTATTTCCTCCACATTCCTCTTTGCCCCTCATATGGTACATCACCTCTTGCAACCGTTCTTTATCCATGCCCTTGCCATTATCAGATACAACGATACGCAGGCAATCGCTCATGACTTCAGCTCGGATTTTCACATAACCAAGCCCTGGAGTGGCTTGTATCCCATGCTTACAAGCATTTTCCGCTAATTGCTGGATACTCATTTTTGGTATTTTATAAAGCCGTGCCTCATCACTGATATCAATGTAGTACTCAAACTTGTCCCGAAAACGGAATTTTTCAATCCCGAGGTACATTACTGTAAAACTCATCTCCTCTTCCAAGGTGACCAAATCATCTTTCCAATTTAGAAGACGACGAAGCAGCTTGGACAGGTCTTTGATAATGTCTTTAACATCTACATAATTGTTCTTGGTACTAACCACGAGCAGCGCATTCAATGTATTGAATAAGAAATGGGGATTCATCTGGCTTTGCAATAAATTAAGCTCAGCGCGTATACGCTCGGCCTCTAAACTCCGTTGCTGAATTTCAAGCTTATACACATTGTTAATCAAGGATTGGATCTGGGCGGTCATCATATTAAAATTACGGATCAAATCACCGATTTCGTCTTTTCCGCCATCGATGTTAATCAGATCGAATTTCTCGTTCCCTACCTTTTGCATATGCCTCGACAGACGTTTTACTCGGTAATTATACGAACGCAGCATAATATATATGAAAATTGAGGTAATTAAAGTAATAATGCCTGCCAGCATGCCAAAGTAAAGCTGCATAGACAGCATCGCTTGTTTTGTTCGTGTTTCCTGAGGCACACCAATCAGTTTCCATCCCTTCACATAGCTGGCATTGCCAATTGGAACAATATGTAAGTCTTGCTCTGTCGCCTTGCTCGTATCAAATAACACATAATCGCTGCCCATTTCACCCTGGTACTTATCATTTGCAGATACAATAATTTGATTTTGGGCGTTGACTAGATATAGATCGAGTGAGCTTTCTTCTCTCGCGATCACGTCATAAAAACGATTTAGGTAAAAATCAATGCGAACCAACTTCTGATAAGCATTGTCCGCATAGTAATAGTCCATTTTTTCAATAACGCTAAAATATGACGAGGTCATTGCCTGGTCATTAGCTGCCTGATCGCGATAAGCGATCACTTGCAGAGGTTCCCCCACCGCTTCCCATCTCTTAAACCAATTGCTCAAGCGCACCGAGCTATCCAGATAGTAATAATCGCCTCCAGGCACGATGGTTGGATTGTCCGTGTAAATACCAATTCGCTGAATTTGGTTATTCACAGGAATATATGAGGTCACTCGGTGACGAAGCTGCTCATCAAGTGTTCTGTAGAAATCTAGTTGTCCATCGTACTGCCGGTCCATAGATTCAGACAATACCTTGTCCGTGATCAAGGCATGACTGACAGCAACACCGCCGTCAATCATTGTATGGATATCCTTTCTTGCCCGCTCCAGGGATATTTGTAAATTTTGTTCTTCCCGTTCTTTGATCAGCCCAGTCATCCGGTCCATAAACAGAGAATTACTCACGATGATGGGAAGCAAAATCCCAATAATATAGATCAGCATAAACTTGTAGTTCAGGGGAATATCGTTCACGATGCCGCGAAATCGAAATTTCTTAAACATGGTTGTTATCGCCATCCTCCATTTGTCACTTATCAAGTCGTCATCATCGTTGTTTTCGATATGCAGAAGGTGCCATCCCAGTCATTCGTTTGAACTGACTTACGAAATAGTCGACATTGGGATACCCTGAATTCAATGAAACCTCAGCAATATTGAAACGACTCTGGCGCAACAATCGCTTTGCTTCCTCCATTCGCTTGTCATTTAGATACTCTCGAAAAGATTTGCCGGTCTGCTGTTTGAATGCTTGCCCTAAATAGTTAGCATTCATATGGAACTTTTGTGCAAGTTCCTGTAGTTGTAATTTTTCTCGAAACTCCTGATTAACGTACTGCACTACCTGAAAAATCGTGCTGTCCTCTTTTACTTTCCGCAGCTCCATCAGCATCTTCATCGCATTCTGAGTTAACCTTAGCGCATATTCTTGAACCGCAGAATAGGAGCTGATTCCGGTAGTAAGTCCCACCGTATTTTGCATGTCCTGCATAAACTGATCCACATCTCCATCCAGCTCCTTCAACTGCTTACGAATACCCATTTCGAGTGCAAGTAATTGAACCCTGGCATAATCAATATCCGATACCGGCATCAGAGAATCAGAGTTAGCAAGCAGATCGCGTACTGCTCCGTCCACTTTTTCCTGTTCTCCGGACAAAATCGTCTCCATCAGAATTGTTAACGCTTCTTGATTTACACTCGTCATACCCTCATTCTGTGGTAGATCCTCATAATGAATAATGCCATCTTCTCCTTGGTAGCGCTTCCATTTAAGAGCGAATAATGCTTTCTCGTATGCCTGCTTCGTAGCCTCTGCTCCGCCTCGATGTTGTCCGAGAGCCATTGTCATTTGCGTACGATTGGAGTACAGCTTATAGAGTTCTTTTCCGAGAGTCTTCATCCGCTCCTGGGATGGTTCTGCCATCGCAGAGAATACACCTACTCTTCCTTCTGCATCCGTAAAGAGCTCAGCACAATTAGCACCCGTTAGTCTGCGAACCTGCGACTTTATGTCTTCCTCATAAGGATCCGTTTCAATTAAAAGACAGGCGATATTCTCATGACCTTTCATATGCAGCAATGTTTCTACTTCCTTTTTTAGAATGCTGCAGTCTTCTCCCGCGAGCAGTCGGTTGAACAAACTATTCACATATAAAGCCTGCTCGCGCTGATGTACATCCTCGAAAGCCTGCTCTTCCTGAATTTTAAGGCCGATCTGTTCTAAAACCTTTTCGATCTCCACTTCATCAATAGGTTTAAGCAAGTAATCCTCGACACGCTGTTCAAGTGCTATTTTCGCATATTCAAAACTATCATAACCGCTTAATATGACGAATCTCGGCGGCTTAGCCAGTTCCTGCATAGAACGGTCAATCAGTTCAAGACCACTTAGGGAAGGCATATGAATATCCGTCAGCACCAGATCCGGCTGAAGATCTTCAATTAAGGTCCATGCAGCATCTCCATTTTCGACCTCTCCGCAGATTTGAAAACCATATTTGTCCCAGTTCACCATGGTTCGCAAGCCCTCCAGCACCCATGGCTCATCATCTACCAATAAAACATTCATCATACCTTGCTTCCTCCTTCCTGTGAATGAAGCTCGTACGGTGTTAAATGTAAATACCTGTTAAAATAACATTATTTATTGTAATATATCACATTTTCGCTTTATTTGCCCAGACTATGATTATCCCTTACGTGAGCGGCGGATGATCCAGCGGATGAGCTGATAAAGTACAAATAGGACGCCAAGCAAAATAAGCGTCCGGGTCAGCGAACGTTCAACGATCTGAAATACTTGCTTCCACTGTTCACCAAACACGTAACCAATAGAGAAAAAAACAGTGACCCAAATGGCTGTGCCTGCATAGGCGTACGTTGCTACTGTACGGTAGGGGAGGCGAATAATGCCGATGAAATAACCGATAAATTGTCTCACACCGGGAACAAAAAAGACGTATAATAGCAGCTTATCCCCATATTTATCATATCGTTTCCTTGTCTTCTCTAAGAACTCCGGATGAATAGACAGCCACTTTCCAAACCGATCTACGAGCGGAGTTCCAAACCGATAACCAATACCATATGTAATCGTTACACCTAGAATTGCACCTGCCAGAGCAAATAAATAAGCAGGAAGCCAGTGCAACAAACCTAGGTATACTAAATATCCCGTATATGTTAACGTGCTATTTCCCGGAGGTATGGGCAAAGCAATAAAATCTAGAGGCAATCCAATAAGTAATACATAGTACCCGTATTGATCGAACAATCTTTCTACTACATCAATCAGATTCATGAAGTCTCCTTATGTACAGAAATAAATGTATTTTCTCTTCTAGAAATAGTAATCCAAATGTATAACTTTAATCAAGTTTACCCTTCTGCCTTTCATAAGAATCATAGAGAAAAGCAGAAGGTTCTTGCGCCTGATTTATAACGGATGTTTCAGCACAGAAGGTGCAATCAGGGGCAGGCCCAGCGGTAAGGTTTGAATGACTTGACTACTAAGAGTATGAACGGTATCCGTATCGTTCAACCAGTACTCCGCAGCATACCTGGTAACGAATGGTCTTCGCTTCCCTTGACTTAGTTGAAACCATTCCAAATTTCCGTTTAGGGAATCCACCATAATGATACTTCCCTCAGGTAAGCCTAAAATATAGTTTTTCTCCCTGATCATTTCCGTAATTTCTTGTTCACTGCTTGCCGTAATATCCCTCCCTGAAGGGATTTGGCGAAGTTCGGGTCTTGATAGAGTGACTGCTTTCTTCTGGAGCTGATGATAGTCTGCTTCTTCTCCTACAAAGCTAACACGATGTTTCTGCCCATCAGCTAACCAGTATAGAATTCCTGCTGTACTCTGAATCCATCGATAGTTTGGATATAGGTGGTAAGCATATATTTTAAGTTCAGTACTATTTTCTATTCTTCGTATTTCTTTTGTTCTCAGAACAAGTTCATGAGGATTTCCCCACTTGGCTGCATAGAACTTCGCATTATGATCATTCGTCTGCTCGAACTGATCCGCAAGTTTCTTCATACTCACACTGCCATAATGATGAATAAAACTGTCTCCTGCAACAGCTAATTTGCGGTCAGTTAAGCGAATACGAATGTTCCAATCTTCATCTTCATAGTTTCCGATCCGGTACCCTTCGTCCAAATATCCAACTTCTGAGATAAGCTCACGCCGAAACAATAGACAGAATCCCACAAGCCTGTCTGTTATTCGCCACTGAGAAGGATCGGAGTTACTGTATCTTTCCGCAAATGCCCACATGTCCTGTATCTGCTGATAAGAGACTTCAATCTGCTGGTCTCCTCCAATGTAATTCGTGACGGGACCCACTGCTGCGATCTGCTCATCACTCTGTAGACAATGGAGCATATGAGTTAACCACCCTTTTGTTACTACTGTATCATTATTCAGCATGACGATATATTTGCCTCGTGCCATCATCAGCCCATGATTAATGCCACCGGAAAACCCACGATTTTCTTCAAGAATTGTATAGCGCACCCCTAAGTTTTGACTCCGTAAATAAGCTTCAGTACCATCACTTGACGCATTGTCCACGACAATGATCTCGTATGGCACGCCGGTGTGTGCCTTTATGCTGTTAATGCATTCTTTAAGATAAGCAAGCTGGTTAAATGTTGGAATAACAATACTGGTTCCATCCATGTAGTTCCCGTAAGATGCTGTCCCCGCTTTTAAGCCCTCTTCATAGCCCAGCAGGTATCCATCTTGATAAGCAGGGCTAAATGGCTGCAAGACTGCTCCTCCTTGTTTTCGCTTCCTTCTTCTAGAGATGATCCCTTTCTTGGTGAAGGTTTTTTTCATACGGATTCCCCTTTTATCAGCCAGGTGCTGCTTCATTTTTTAACATTTCATCCGCAACATGGCCTATATCAATAGCAACCTTTCGGTACGTTGAAGCAATCCGCTGACAGATGACAACAGCTGGGACACCCGCAGCTACAAGTGCAATATCATATTCGTATTCACAGCAGGAAGCAAGAACCTTCTCAATGTCAGAAAAATTAGAGACCGGATAGATCGTACCGGTCACATTGATTCCTTTTTCTCGCAGGACCTGCGCTGTACTTACGGCTTTGTTCCCGATCAGCAATATACGCCTTCCGTATAGAAGCGGTATTAAGTACCCTGTATAATACAAGCTGAAATTTATCGTAGAAGTCGTGAGTTTCATCTCTCTGATAGGCAGCTGGTAATGCTTACATATACGAAACATCAACATCTGAAAAGCCGGCTTACGTGATACAGGCACCCCAATATAATCCGCTTCCTTAATCGCATCGATTAAAGACCTCTGTACAGAAGCATCAGGTACAGGCACTCCAGCATAAGGTAGGAATGCCCCTAACTCATCGACTTCCGCTGGAGACATCACTGTATCATAAGCAAGACTTAGCAACTCTCCATCACCAAGCCTTACCAGCGATAAGGGCCTTTTCTCTACGATTGCGGTCCACAAGAGATCTCTAATCTCCGAAACGCCTGCAAGTTGCAACATATGAGATCGATAATAGGCAAGTCCTGCCTGGATTATATCTTCACAAGTGACATCAGGCAGGAGCATCCCATCCGGCATCCATTTCTCAACGAGAGCCTCTCCACCTGAATAAACGGCTTCTCTATATAAGGAATGAAGAATAGACTGAACATTCTTTGATTCAGCTTTCACCGTCTGCTTTCTATTCTTTGATAACTGCTTGTCAGCCGACTGCTTAGAATTCTTACTACGACGTTTTGGTCCTGCAGAAGTCGATCTAGAGCCGCGGAAGTTACTTTTTCCTCTTTCTTTTACCCTAGATTTGAATAAGGTTCTTTTAGAACGAATCCTTTTCTTAGGTTTGGAGACTTGCTTGCGACTCATTTGGACCACTCTCCTATGGCAGCAGGTCTTTCATTTTTTCGGCGGCCTCTTGTAAAGATTCAAAAGTCCCTGCATCACTCCAGAATCCAGGAACAATATCATACTCTAATCCTCCTGCTGTGGCATAAACATTGTTCACGTCCGTAATTTCAAGTTCTCCCCTTGCCGAGGGAGCAAGTCCGTTGATGAGCTGAAATACGGAAGCATCGAACATGTAGAACCCAGTTACACTATAAGTAGACTTAGGTTGATCCGGTTTTTCTTCAATATGAGAAATAAGTTTTTTGTTAGCTGTGTCAAATACAGGGACGCCGTACCTTCTCGGATCATCCACTTCTTTCAGCAGTACCCGGGCCGTTCCTTGTGGCTGTTTCGCATAAGACGCAACATAGGGACTTAGATCATCTGCGAACAGGTTATCCCCCAGCAGTACGACGAATTTCTCCTGTGGCAAAATAAATCCTTTGGCTAGATCAAGCGCTTCAGCGATTCCACCCGCCTGTTCTTGGATTCGGTAGGTAATACTCACGCCAAAAGCTGCCCCGCTGCCTAGAAAGTCGGTGTATAGACCTGAAGACTGCTTGCTAATGACCATAAGAATATCCTTTATTCCGGCTTTACGCAGAGATTCAATTCCGTACACAATCATAGGATACTTCCCGACTGGCAGCAGATGTTTATTTAAATACAGAGTAAGCGGACGAAGACGTGTTCCCGTTCCTCCTGCAAGAATTACTCCTTTCAAGTCTATCCCTCCTTCTCATCATGTAACTTATTAATAAATTGCAGTGGATCGACCTTCCACTTCTCCATATATAACTTCCGATTGCGGTTAAGAATTTGCTGTAATTTATCCCTTTTTTCTTTATTAAAACTCGCACTTCCCTCATGATGGACCAGAATATTACCCAAAACGAGGAGACGGTATCCCGCAAGCCGAGCACGATAACAATAATCATCATCTTCATAATGACCCGGGCTGAATCGTTCATCAAGATAGCCAATTGCCTCAAAAACCTCACGTTTGAACAAAAAACAGAGACCAACAATTCGGTTTACTTCTAACCACTTCTGAGGGTCCGGCCTATTATGTTCAGCCGCTATTTGTTGAAATTGCTCCACTGAATTGTATTCCACCGGAATCTGCTGAATTCCACTCGCATAATTGGTGACTGGGCCTACAATTCCAATAGATGGGTCACTATAAAGCCCTTGCAAGAGCAAGGTAAGCCAGTCTTTTGCCACCGTTACATCGTTGTTAAGCAGCAGCAGTGATTCCCCTCTTGCCAATCTTAAGCCTGTATTACAGGCGGCAGGAAACCCTCCATTCTTCGGTAGAGAAATGAAACGAACCTTCTCCGAAGCACAATAGCCGAATGTATCATCCGTAGAACCATCATCCACGACAATGATTTCATAAGGTTCATTCGTGTACTGACGGATGGAATCGATACACTGCTTCAGCCAACCTCTCCCATTAAATGAGGGGATCACTATACTCGTTAGAGGGTAATGATTCATTTGGCATTCCTCCAGCGCGCTACCTCTACTCTGCTTAAGAGTGAGGCTTCGGTCTTTGCCTCCGCTTCCGCATGTAAAGTGCTTAACAGCGATGACAGTGCCTCTGCATGATCTCCAATAATCATTTGTTCCACCGAATTCCCTTTCCCCACATTTCCTAATCTGCGGCGATTCTTTGTAATAACGTCAACGGACGCAGCCACCTCTACAGTGCACCCTTTTTGGATGGCTGTCGTTTGAGCAAGCGGCGGAACAACCAAGCTAGAGTATCCTATCGTTTGTATACATTTTTTTGACAGGGCGTGCGGAACAGAGATCAGGGAACTTGCACCCAGATCTCGTCTGTTCAGTACCGAATTTAGATAACTCTTCAGACGTGTTACTGTATCTTGATTTGCAAAAGACGGTAAATAGGAGCAAAGATCATTTAGAGCCATATCTACCCCTGTGTCTACAGCATATAAAAAAGGAGCCAATTGTTCTGCACTAATGACGATATCGCCATCTGTGAACAATACCGTATCTGCGGTCGTCATTTGGGCACCGATCGCCCGCCCGACATCATGACCGACCCGCTCCGGCTCATAGATAATCGTCACGAGGGGGTATTCTCTCGCCACAGCATAACTATTGTCACTGCATCCATTGAGTACGACGATGATCTCTTGCAAAGGCAGCCTGCTTAGTTCATGCAAAACAGCTCCCAGTGTTTCTTCTTCGTCTGAGGCGGATACAACGGCTGCAGCTGAATGCGTAAGGGGCAGTAATATAGGCAGGTTTGTACTTTTCTTTTTGAGATAAAAAGCGTGCTGATAGGCTTCGGCAATTTGCCTAACTTGACCATATGGCAGGGGTTTCGTTACGGATTGAAAATACCATGACGTAAATTCGGCATGCACATCTTGTATGGATTTCGAGGATGGATGTCGTTTCTTCGAAGCAGCGAGACCTGCCTTTACTCCCAGGATCCGAAGGGTCTTAGGGACAGATGAGGTGCGAGAAACATGGATTCGCTTCGTGCTTTTATTTTTTCGCTTTCGCGGCTTTATCGTTTTCTTTGCAGTGGAGTTTCTCATTCTCATCACCTCACCTCGCTTTGCTTACTTCACTTTACTCACTTTACTTCACTTCGAACTAACTGCCGATCTCGATATAGGTCGGTGTAACCTGCTCTTGGACCATCGTTCTCGGTCAGCCAATGTACCGCTTCATGATGGTCTCTGAGAATAACCTCTGTCAGTAGATCTGCTCCGCCTTTACGCCGAGAAGGGTTCAGCTGACCGACTGGAATAGGATGAACTGCCTGAACATTCAGACCCTTTGCTATAACCATTGCCTGTGCAAGCGGAGGAGAGATGAGGGCATTTGACCCTATCGTTTCATATGCCTTACGGCTGATCGCATGAGGAACTGCCGTCAGTGAAGCCCCCCCAAGGTCGGACCTTCCCAGCAGAATATTTAACGCATACTTGGCTTCGATGACCGGATGAACCGGTGTACGCTGTACCGGACCTTTATAGTCGTTAAGTGCAATATCAACACCGGACAGAACGGCCTGAACAAACGGCCGAAGCTGATGAGCCGGTATGACCATATCTCCATCTACAAACAAAAGCACACGTCCCTTTGCTGCTTCTGCCCCCACACGTCTGCCGACATCATGACCAAGCGGATCATGATAATGTAACACTTGGGCTCCTGCTGTCTCCGCTCGTAGTGCTGTCTCATCTGTAGAGCCATTAGCCACTACGATGACTTCGCTGGATGGATGTATTCGGCGTCCTTCGAGGACTGCTTCTGCAATCGTAGATTCTTCATTCATCGCTGGAATAATAACCGAAACTACTGGTTCATCAGAGGGAATACTCCGGGTCAGTGCCATGAATTGTTCCTGCTCTAGTGGGGATACCTTCGCCCAGATCGATTTAGCTCTCTTACTTCTGCGTTTCTTGTTTTTACTGCCAGGTCTTTTTATTTGATGGGTTCGATGAGGTGTCATGGAACCTTTCTTTATTTTTTTTCTAATCCTTCCCGGACGTTTAGCAACT
Organism: Paenibacillus sp. An7; assembly: GCF_009870785.1. Lineage (GTDB taxonomy): Bacteria > Bacillota > Bacilli > Paenibacillales > Paenibacillaceae > Paenibacillus. The sequence continues at coordinate 109,271 of NZ_WTWX01000009.1, read as the reverse complement.
GACTTTTTTCCTACTCCGTTTTTCGTCTTCTGCTGTCCTTCGCTCAAATCTTCCATGCGCTGTATACCTCCCTTGCAGGCCACTAGCATATAGATGGAGTTATCACGTACATCTTATGACCATTTTCATTTTTGGAAACGGCAGTTGCCCTTCCTATTCGGAATAACCTTCTCGGGTGAACAAATCAACATAGAGCTGTAATCTTTGCATCCTATGCGATCCACTGGGCGGCTGACACTGTTATTCCGATCTCCTTCTGGCCGCCTTTTCGCGGGTTAACTCTTAGATTTCCGAATCAGGCTTGTATCATTTCTGCCGGTTCAGCTGTTGCCCTGCCCGGGCTGTTCTTTTTTTTCATAGAATAAGAAGAATAACAACTAGGCTGGAAATAAAGAGGAAGGGGTATGGTGATGAACCGTGTAGGAATTTTACTGGATTCAAGCATACTTCGAGGCATCCCTGCAGGTAGAACTAAACAGGAATCTCTTGCTTGTTACGAGCTTGCTGCTGCCAGCTATGGTCTAACTGTCTGTTTTCTAAGATTAGAAGATGTTGACCTGCTTGCGGGTAAATGCAAAGCTTATATTCGTAAAAATCAACGTTACCAGATGCATCATATCGAAATCCCAAAGGTCATCCACAATCGGGGCATGCATTTCTCTAAAATCAGTCATTACTTAATTGCCGGTCTCATTCAGCGCGGCGTTACTATTTTTAATGTGCGGAACCGTTATGGTAAAGATGAGATTTACCGATTGCTCATGAACAACACAGAACTATCCGCTCATCTGCCGGAAACCGAGCTTGCATCCACCGAGACAATTCAGCGAATGCTTGAAAGACACCGTGATGTGATACTTAAGCCGGTAAGCAGCAGTATAGGAAAAGGAATCATGCGTATCAATCACGAACATGGAAATGGGAAGATTTATATTACATCGGCTCGAGATAAAAAACAGAATCATTATCCGATGAGAAAAGGAGAATTGCCTGCTGCCGTGTACACTCGTATTCGGGAAAAGAGTTACCTAGTCCAAGAACGTATTCCTCTAGCTGCCTATGAAGGAAGCCCAATAGATCTACGTGTCTCTGTGCAGCGAGGAAGTACAGGCTGCTGGCACGTCACTGGGATGTATGCGAAGGTTGCTCCGCGGGATCATTTTGTGACCAATGTGGCTCAGGGCGGAATGGCATTGCCTTACGATGTAATTCACCCCTTCGTTCTTCCCTTACACTCCTTACCTGCTGTTGTCCAGCAAATCCATCACCTGGCTGTAACCGCCGCTCGGCACCTTTCTCTTACCTTACCTGGTCTCGCTGATCTAGGATTTGACATCGCTCTTACTTCACAGGGAGAAATCTATTTCATCGAATGTAATGGCAGAGACCAGCGCTACGGTTTTCGTAAAGCAGGAATGGATAAAGAGTGGTTCGAAAGTTATAGAACACCTATCGCGTATGCAAGATTTTTGTTGGATCAGGGCTGAGACATCCTCTGAATCTCTAAATGCAGGTCATTCAAATACGAAAAAAGCCGTATTGATTTCGCCTGCGTTCTGTGTCAATATAATGCAGAGTGGCCGGGCCGTAGAAACCCGGTCTATAAGGTACGTTTTTTATAAGGGGGATATGCATGTCGAAACCATTGCTGCGTCTGATGACAGAGCTTTCTTCACGTAAATGGATCTCCCGGATTACCGGCACTTTTTCGAAAAGCAGCGCAAGCCGGCTGCTGATTCCATGGTTTATTAAAACATATGAGATCCCTGCACATGAGGCAGAACTTTCACCCAGAGAATATCCCTCACTAAATGCTTTTTTTACGAGGAGATTACAGACTGGTGCAAGAATGATTTACGAAGAACCAAATATGCTCCTGAGTCCTGTGGACGGTAAGATTACAGCGATGAGTCCTATTACGGGAGGAACACTCCTAAATGTGAAAGGCCATGATTACACTTTGTCAGACCTTCTCAACCATTCTCCTCATCTTGAAAAATATAAGAATGGCTGGGCTTTTGTCCTGTATCTTAGTCCTAAAGATTATCATCGAATCCACTCTCCCGTATCAGGTAAATTGGTAGAAAGTGAACATATACGCGGTAAAGTATATCCTGTGAATGATTTTGGTCTTCGTCATATGAGATCGGTGCTCAGCCGAAATGAAAGACGGATTACATATATCAAACACGAATTTGGTGAGATCGCGGTGGTCAAAGTCGGGGCCATGAATGTAAGCAGCATTCAGTATACAGACAATACAGCAACCTCCTGGGAACGCGGGGAAGAGCTTGCTTATTTTGAATTTGGTTCTACAGTGGTTCTTCTCTGTGAAGAAGGAACGTTTGAACCAAACCATGATCTTTCTCTAGGACAAAATGTGAAAATGGGACAGCCGCTTGGCTTGTTAAAACCTAAAAAATCTCGTTCCGTTTCCACTTAACCACATACCTAAAAAAAGCAGCCGCTTTCAGGATATCCTGACAAGCTCGCTGCTTTTTATCTATGACCAATCATCATATAGACTGAAATTAATTATCATTAACATTAAAACCATATATCTTCTGCCGGTTTACGGCGCATACGCGTGCGGAATAAATTCCACCCTTTACCCGAGCAGCAACGATTACGAATTCTCCGTATGCCGTTCACAATTCCACCCTCCTCACTGTACAAAGCATCTTCAATCTACTATTCCAAGTAAATACCCTGCACAAAAGAGTTTGAAACAGTCTTATTTCACCGAATTTCGGATGGACTCTTTCCTGTGTACTGTTTAAATTGCCTGCTAAAAAAGAAAATATCGCGATATCCCAGTGCATCGGCAACTTCAGTAACATTCATACCTGCATGAACCAACAGATGCTCGGCACGTTCAATTCTCATCTTTATAATATAAGACTGTACCGAATAACCGACCAGTTCTTTAAATTTAATTGAAAAATAACGCGGAGATAACCCTGCACGCGCAGCCAAATCCTCCACACGATGGTTAATTCCTGGATGCTGTCTCACGTAATTTGCAATCTCCTGGATCGCCTGTGCAAGCTGATTGCTTACTTTCCTTTCCTCAGGTTCCTCTTGATCAACCCGAAGCAGATGTATCATCAGCTGTTTCAGAATCAGTTTGATTTCTTCCTCTCTGCCATACGAATTAGACAAGAACAAACGCACATATCTAGCGAGCATATGTTCAAAGTGAACCGTTTCCCTGAGCTTGCGATAAGGACCAGGAACTTCCTCTACTAAACCTTCCACATCAAAATGAATATATGTCAGGACAAACGGTTTTTGTGGATTATGAGTCGCACTCGTATGGTCACCAGGTCGAAATAGAAAACAGCTTCCTTTTTGGGCAGAAAAAGGTTCATCGTTCAGGATAACGGTACCTTCTCCGCTCCACACATAAAACAAATCATAGTTTTGCATCGGTTTTTCGCGCTTCTGCCATTTCCAGCCTGGCTCACAGACAATCTTGGCGACGGCGGGCAAAATCACAAAAGACGACGGTGACGCCTGTAACATGTCGTCCTTCCTCCTTATCATGTGGTTCCTATGTACTTTTTCTATTATAACTTGAAACGTCTTGAAAAAAAACAGATGCCGGCAGGGGATCTGTGAAGGTTCTCAGCCGAGGAACGAATAAGGACGTAGAAACAACTGAACTCATGCGCAAATTTTGCCCCTTCCCTACAGATCTAACATAAAAGTAACGCGTTCATGCAGTGAGAGCTCGCCTATAGCCTTTTTTCCGTGACGGCACTAGGTGTTGATGCTATAATATGAGGCAGTAAATGGTGACTATCCGGGCTGCGTCTTATATTATCACCTTAGAAGGTCAGAACGGATGCAATTCAAAGACTTGGAAGGATGAATAAAATGAATCCACTAGCTTTACAGCTGAACGAAAGCATTCAAGCGAGCAGTAATCATATATACGACATGCTCTCGAAGCTTGGCAAAGAACTTTATTATCCAAAGGAAGGTATTTTGAGTCAATCAGCAGAAGCTTCTAGCCGTGCCAAGAAATATAATGCTACAATCGGAATCGCCACGGAACACGGTAAACCAATGCACCTTCAAGTCATTCAAGAAAAATTATCTGCCTATAAACCACAGGATTTGTATCCTTATGCACCTCCTGCAGGCAAACCGGCTCTCCGGGAAGCATGGCGTAAGAAAATGCTCGAAGAGACCCCCTCTTTACAAGGAAAATCATTTGGTAATCCCGTCGCTACGAATGCGCTCACGCATGGTCTCAGCATTGTTGCTGACCTATTCGTAGATGAGGGAGATGCTGTTATATATCCAGATAAAAACTGGGAGAACTACGAACTCACTTTTGGGGTTCGCAGACAGGCTAGACTCATTAACTATCCGCTGTTTAATGAGAACAATCAGTTTAACAGCGCAGGACTCAAAGAAGCTCTGCTCGCTCAAAAAGATCAAGGAAAAGCGATTGTTGTCCTTAATTTCCCGAATAACCCGACAGGGTATACTCCAGGGCCTGAGGAAGGCAAAGAAATTGTAGCTGCCGTGAAGGAAGCCGCAGACGCAGGTATTAACGTGGTTGTGGTAACCGATGATGCTTATTTCGGTCTCTTCTTTGAAGACTCACTGCATGAATCCCTGTTTGGAAGTCTGACTAACATTCACCCGCGTATTCTGCCTGTCAAAGTGGACGGCGCTACGAAGGAAGAATTCGTATGGGGCTTCCGTGTCGGCTTCATCACCTATGGTCATGAAAGTGCTGATGTATTATCTGCACTGGAGCAAAAAACGCTGGGTATTATTCGGGCAACGATTTCAAGCGGTCCCCACCCATCCCAGACTTTTGTACTTGATGCACTGAATTCTCCAGAATTCTCGGAACAAAAACAAGAGAAGTTTCTCATCATGAAAGCAAGAGCAAATAAAGTAAAAGCACTGCTCGATAGTGGAAAATACAGCGGTGCTTGGGATTACTATCCGTTTAACTCCGGTTATTTTATGTGTCTCAAGCTTACAAAAGTATCTGCTGAAGAACTGCGAACTCATCTGCTGAATGAGTACGGAATCGGCACGATTGCCATTGGCGAACACGATCTTAGAATTGCATTTTCTTCTCTTGAAGAAGAGCAGCTAGAAGACCTGTTTGATCTCATTTATGAGGCAGTTCAAGATCTAACTCAGGAGTAGAACTCCGTTCTTCCTGTTATAGAAATTTCAGGCGATGCTCTAAACAATCAAAAAAAAGGAAACTCTGCCGCCTAACGGTACGGAGTTTCCTTTTTTTTGATACATGAAGGCGTAAGCCCAAACCCTCAAGGTACACCTGTCATACAATACGTTGTACGCTTCGTTAAGAGGCGCACGACAAACCGATTTGAAAGGGGAATGTACAATGTCTGGATCAGAAGAAAGAAGCGGATATGGATACGGTGGAGGTTTCGGCGGAGGTTACGGTGATGGCAAAAGCATTGGTGCAATCCTCGTACTCTTCATCTTGCTCGTGATTATTGCTAAATCGTTCATGAGCTACTAATTAAAAACCTGTTCTTGTAAACATTACAAGACAAAAGGCCGGGATCATCCCGGCCTTGTTTTTCTTCCCATCGGATCAATGGCAAGGACTTCATTATTACATCTAGTTCGTTCTCCCTGCGCCTTCCATTTATTCCGCATCTTCCTCGTTTGACCACTTCTTACGTTCTGAAGTTCGGAACCAGCGGGCGATGAGTATACCTATTCCAAATGTAATTAAGGTCTCTACCCATCTGCCCCACCCTCCAAGAAGCAGCGGGATGAATAATAAGACTACACCCGCCAACTGTAATACATAGACAAAACCAAGTACCTGTTCTCTTCGGCTTTGGGGTGTCACAGGATAGATATGAATCCAGAACGAATCATGATGATTACGCCGGAGACCAGACAACTGAATTCCTAGCAAGAATAAGAAGAACAAATATACTCCGCTACCCCATAAACTGCCTGCTGTCCAGTATACGAATAATCCGCCAATCACGGTAAGTCTTATGGTGATTCCGAGCAAGTCGCTGCGAAGAAACGTTTTGATGATAAGATACTGAAATGCGGTCTCTTGTCTCCACCGCAGCCGATCAGCGAGCGGCGCGAGCCACTTCCGGGCATGAACCCGCTGACGAGAAGCAGGGACTTCCACAAACCAACCTAACGTCTTCATTGCTCGTGAACTTTGGTTCTGCTCTGTCTCGATCAGATATTCCCAGTGTACAGGCAGCTTCACTGGAAACCGAAGAGAAACCAGATATAATCCGGCAAGCAAGGCAATAAAGATCAGACTTAGCGCAAGCGAATGCCATAGAAATGCATATAAACTTACTACAATAAACCCATATCTTATTACTCGGTATCCTAATCGAGCGGACCGTGATATCATCTGTTGCTCTATCCAGCCTCCGTAGCTTGCGAAGTACTTAAGCAATAGAAGCACAATTAAGAATAGATAAAAGGGCTTCGGTTCTCCATCACTCCGAATATAAAGCGGCCATAGAAGAATGAATAATAGAACAAGACCTACCGACTTATAGACGATCCCTCTTACAAAACTGTTCTGTAAATACAGATTCATCCGATATTCCTGAGGTCTTAGGAAGACGATATCTGCCTGCTGCAGGTATGTTCTAAAGCTGCTGAAAATCACGGGAGGAGCAAGCACAACAAGCATCACCAGGTTGATCGGAAATCCTTCAGGAATATCCTGCACAAGAGCGGTATACCATGCGGAAAAAGCAATCAGGGCAAACCCCATCATCACTGCTACCCCGCTCTGCATGACATACCCTAAATAAGGAGTAATCTGATTCCAGAATGCAGAACGCCTTGTTTTCCATAGCTGCTTCAGATCCATCTTCAATCCCTGCCTTGTACAAGTTGATAGAATAGATCTTCAAGCGGAGCTTGCTTCATCCCGAACTGTTCACGCAGTTCTGTGAGTGTTCCTTGAGCAATAATTTTGCCGCTGTGAAGAATGATGAACCTGTCACAGTAATTTTCAATAGTCGATAGAATATGTGAACTCAGTAAAATAGAAGCACCCGATGCGCGTATTTCCATCATAAAATCCAGTAAAGACCGAATACCAAGCGGGTCAAGACCAAGGAAAGGCTCATCAATAATGTAAAGCGGCGGTCTTGCAACAAAAGCGCTCATAATCATCACTTTTTGCCGCATCCCTTTGGACAAATGAGAAGACAAGGTATCTTTCTTATCTCTCATTCGGAACATGTCCAGCAAATGATCCGCCCGTTCCCTAAACTCTGCTTTGGTCACATTATAAGCACGGGCTGTAAATTCCAGATGCTCCATAACGGTCATCTCCATAAACAGTTCTGGTGATTCAGGAACAAAGGCCATCCCGCTCTGATAAGATTCTGGATCTTCTTCCCTTCGTTTCCCTTGAATCAGAACCTCCCCTTGCTGCGGAACCATCAGGCCGAGTATATGCTTCATGGTCGTACTTTTTCCCGCCCCGTTCAGTCCAATCAGGCCTACCATCTCACCAGGAGCCACCTGAAAATCAATATGATGCAGCACGGGTTTTTTGGCACTATACCCTCCGCTAAGATCATTAATTTGCAGAATCGGTGATTGTTCCATGATATCCCCCGCTTTCTTCTATACTAGGCTTATTGCTCTTTTTTCTTGTCTTTAAGCCATTTTGGAGCCCCTTTGTTCTTCCGATCGCGTTCTCTCTCGTTCTTGCGTCCAGGAACAGCGGAGGATTGCTCACGGTCTTTCGCACTGCTTGTGCGAACCGCTGGTTTTCCATGTGAAGAGGAAGCAGAAGAAGCAGCTCCTTTTTTAGTGAATGTTCGCTGAGGTCTATTGGAGGAAACCGCCGATCCGTCTTTCATTTCTCCACCTTGCATAGCCCGTTCATTCAGCTCAATACCAAGTTCTCTAGCGAATTTACGCATGATAAAGGTCTCTTTCTCCCCAACGATGGATACAACGGTTCCCGTCTTGCCCATCCGTCCTGTTCTGCCTGCACGGTGAACATAATGATCGGAGTCAAAAGCAGGATCAAAGTTAATAACGAGCGGTAAATCTTGAATATCAAGACCTCGTGCAGCTACATCACTGGCAATGAGAAGCTTGATCTGTCCATCACGGAAAGCACTCAAAACCCGAGTCCGAGTCATTTTATCCGCATCACCGTAAAGAGCAGCAGCAGAGATACCCATGTAGTTCATCTTCGCTTCTACTTCCGAAATCGTCTCTGCATTATTAGCGAACACAATCGCTTTGGTCGGATCAAAATGACGCACCACACGGCGAAGCATATCAATTTTCTCGCGCTCACCTGCTACAAAATACAAATGTGTGAGTCCTGTTGCCGTCATTTGCTCCGGATCAATACCAATCGTGACAAAATCTTTCATTTCACGTTCAGCCAGTCTCCGTGTTCCTTCATCCACCGTAGCGGATAAGAAGACGAGCTGGCGATCTCTGAGTGCACTGCGCAGAATATGATTCACATCACCTGCACCCCCCAGCTGAAATACTTGATCGGCTTCATCGATAACAATCGTTTTGACCTGATGCATTTTGAGTTTACGTACTTCAATTAATTCGCGTACTCGGCCCGGTGTCCCTACGACAATCTCAGGATGCTCTTTCAGCTTCTCGATCTGACGTTTGATGGCAGCACCACCAATAAGACCAAGTGTCTTAATTCCTTTATATGCGCCGTACATTTCTGCTTCTCGTACAATTTGCATAGCAAGCTCTTGTGTCGGAGCAAGAATCACTTTTTGTGTGCCTTTCACATTTGTATCTACTGTTTCAAAAAGCGGCAGCAAATAAGCTAATGTTTTTCCTGTTCCGGTCTGGGAACGAGCAAGTACATCTTTTCCTTCACGAATCACAGGAATCGTCTGTTCCTGTACGGGAGAAGGCGCTGTAATCCCTTTATCCGAAAGCAATTGTATTAAATCCGGGTGTAGCCCGAGTGAATCAAAACTTGTTGTCATTTTTATTAGTCCATCCTTTGTTTGAAAATCGATTATATTTCATTATATGCGAAAACAGGCGCTGTACCAAATGCGATCTTTTTTTTCGCCATAAAAAAACGAAAAATAAAGCCCCTAAGCTTATAATTAGCCAGGAGCTTTCCCTTTATTTTCGGTTCATGAGTCCATAGGTCAACCGATCTGCAAATCTTGGAAACAACTGATAAATCCGCATGCCAAAAGCCGCTGATCGGGGGAGATTTACCTCTTCCTTACGGCGGATGATCGCCTGTACAATCTTATCAGCAACGTATTCGGGTTTCATGATGAAGCCGCCTAGATTTTTCATGTAACCGCCGTCCGGATCTGCCTGTTCAAAAAAAGGGGTATCAATGGGGCCGGGGTTAATCGTTGTTACGTGAATGCCCGACTTTCTATATTCCTGTCTCAGTGCATTGCTAAAGCCGAGAATCGCATGTTTTGTCGCTGTGTAGGAAACCGATTTTGCAGTTCCAATCTTTCCTGCCATAGAGGCAACATTTACGATTTGACCCTGCCCTGCTTCCAGCATATAAGGCAATACGACTTTCGTTACCCGTACCGTCCCCATATAATTTACGTCCATCATATCTTCAAATGAAGAAATAGGCATCGTATCGAACGATTCAAATTTTCCATAACCCGCATTATTAAGTACAATATCAATTTTTCCATACTTTTCTATAATTTTCTCAACGCTGGACTGCACTTCCTCTATGTTTGTCACGTCCATCTTCAGCCAGTCGTGATTACCGTCTATGGACTGACTGATATCAGTCAGCTTATTCTGTGATCTTGCGGTCAAGATCGGAATCGCACCCTCTGCACTCAGCTTCTGTGCACATAAAGCGCCAATACCGCTTGATGCTCCTGTAATCAGTACAACTTTACCTTGTAACCTCATCGCCATTTATCCTCCAGCCTGCAGTTCGCTTATTCTTACTATGATAATGCACGTGTATGTAAAAGACAAAACTAGAATAGCGAGCTGCTGCTTAGGAGAACGGTTTAAGAGATCATAACTTGAATATCAAGCTCTCCAATGCCGTCCATTGAGATCGGAATACAAAGTGCCTGACTGACGAGGTCCATGCCGGGATGAGAGGATTTCATCACCTGTGGCGGAGTAATATCAACAGAGTATCCCTGGTTATATAGGATTGTACTTGCATTTCCGCTAATCATATTACCGAGTTCCGAAATTGCACTTTCCCCCATCTCATCCATCTCAGCAATGATAAACCCGCCCATCATAGCGGATACGATGCGTAGTGCCACCTGTTCCTCAATTCCGAAAACAACGTTGCCGTTCAGTTGCCCTGTCATTCCAATCATGATCCATATATGGTCCTCTAAGTACTCCACATTTTTGATACCCAGTTGACCGGTGGAAGGTGATTTATGAATCAATTGTTCAAATACGAGCCGTGCGGACTCCAAAAACGGATTAATCACTTCGGCTTTCAACAATTTTGCCCCCTTACTGAGTTAATGGTCACGACCCAAAAGTCCCATTATAATTAACATTATTATACTTTAAGCCACATTTCAATTCATTACGAAATAAATCTAAAGGCCCATAATAACTATTATCGACAGATCAGAAGGGATTGTTTATACATGAATAAGAAAGTCGTAGCCATCAAAAGCAAACAATTAGGTAAGTCCAATGATTCACAATCTTATTTTTCTAGTTCAAAGGGCCTCTGCCCCCCTTCTTACAACGTGAAACTACTAAGGGAATAACAGTCTGGTGGTACAGATGTCACCATCCTCTGCTGCTTCTCTTTCCCCTGGATACAGCCACTTTATAGAAGATGTATGAAATATATCAAAGCTTTCTATTAAGAATGAAAACATGACAGCGTTGCCCTCCACCCATCATTCCCCTATAATTTAAAAAAGAACGATATCTTATGTACTCTTCAACGTCAGGAGGCACGTTATGAACATCAGTCAACTGGAGACACTGATTACCATTTCTAAAACGATGAGCTTCCGCAAAGCCGGAGAGCTACTCAATCTAACGCAACCTGCTGTGTCGGCTCAAATAAAAAGTCTGGAAGACGAGTTTCGTACGGTGCTTGTTGATCGTACGCAGCCCGTAACATTAACCGATCGCGGCATGGTATTCCTAAATCATGCGGAACGAATTCTTGATATTGTGGATGAACTCAAACTTAAGCTCTCCGACCTCGATCAAAATCCGCAAGGACATATTGTGCTTGGAACAACGACTTCGATCGCAATACAGATTCTACCGCGAATTCTGTCCTATTTTCAGGACCAATTCCCTTTAATCAAAACCAGCATTCAGTCCATGCCCTCCTCCCAAATTTATCAGCAAGTAGAAAATAGCATGATCGATGTGGGAATCGGTTATCTTATTGAACGTAACCCGAATTTAAATACGTCTGTACTTTATTATGATACGTTTGAGCTTGTGGTCTCACCGCATCATCCATTAGCCCAAAAGAAACATGCAACTATTGATGTATTAGGCACAACTCCTCTAATTATGCTTTCTCCTGATACGGTAGGAAGAAAGTTTGTTGACGACATTTTGCAGAAACATCAGATTGAACCAAATGTCGTTATGGAATTATCCAGCAGTGAGGAGATCAAAAGGATGGTGGAGCTTAACCTCGGCGCGGCTGTCATCTCTAAACAATCAACTGCAAGTGAACTCCGCTCAGGCTCACTAGTAATGATCCCGCTTAGCGAGCTTGGTGTCGCGCATCCGGTTGGTGTTATCTATAAATCCACCCGATATTTAAACTCTGCGATGCAGCAGTTTTTAAGTGATCTGAAAGGCATGCCAGAAACTCAGTTTGTCAGTTCCGAATAGAATAGGAGGACTCCCATCTTGAAATTTGATCTGCACACGCACCACGTTCGCTGTGGTCATGCAAACGGAACCATAAGGGATTACGTTGAAGCTGGAATATCTGCAGGCCTGCAAGTGATCGGCATTTCTGATCATACCCCTTACTTTGGAAGGGAAGAAGAACAGGCTTTTCCCAAAATTGCGATGGCAAAAAGTGAACTTGTACATTATGTAGAAGAAGTACTCTCTCTCAAGAAAGAATATGCAGGAAAAATAGATGTTCTGCTAGGCATTGAGTCCGACTTTTTTCCGGAGTTTGCGGAGGTGTATCGCAAGACGCTAAACAAGTATCCGTTCGACTATATTATTGGTTCCGTACATAGTACGGGAGGAGTTAGTATTTTCAACAAAAACCGCTGGAAGAACCACGATGAAAAGGCGAGTATCAAAGTCAAAGAAACGTATTATGATTTGATTCGGCAATCAGCCAAAAGCGGGATGTTCCAAATCCTTGGACATATTGATGCAATGAAAGGGAATTACCCTGACTTTTCTAAAATACCGGCAGAAAAAGCCATTGATGATACGCTTCAGACGATTGCGGAAGAACGAATTGCTATTGAGATTAATACATCTGGCAAGACCAAACTCAGCGGCGGCTGGTACCCTTCGGATGAGATTTTGGAGCGGGCTCATTACTACGGTGTGTATGTTACATTTGGTTCTGATGCTCATAAACCAGAGCGTGTTGGAGATGAATGGGAAGAGGTTCGCAGCAAGCTGAAAGAAATTGGATTTGAAAGCTGGGTCTATTTCAAGCAAAAAGAAAGGCAAGTTGTTCCGCTCTAGCTTGAATCCAGATAAAAAAAAGGGACCCGGTGAGCTCGCTCACGGGTCCTAACTGCATTTATATTATCAAAAAGGGGGTCATGAGATCAGTTTAACCTGTCTCTGTTAGAGTTTAGTTTCAGCAATATTTCATTTGTGTAACAAGATATGTTAATAGGGTATCATGGGGTGTTATTCGTTGTTTTTAGCCCTTTCAAACGCTTGTCCGAAACGGATCGATTCACAATGATAATACCGCTGACCACGAGCGATAGAGATACCGCAATCCAGCCCGACAGCTGTTCGCCAAGGATCAGAGACGATAATATCACTCCGAATACAGGAATGAGAAATAAGTACATCGAGACCCGGCCTACTTCATTATATTTCATAATGGTATTCCATAATCCAAACCCTGCAGCTGACAACAAAGCAAGATAAAATAAATATAAGAACGTTGTTCCGTCCATCGGAAATGGGGCAAGTCCTGTAACAGGGACACTAACGGCAAGCAGCATTATTCCGCCGAGCATCATTTGTCTTCCCGTTAAAGATAACACCGGTTCATTTCTACTTTCCTGCCTAGCGAGTACATTCCCTACTCCGCCAAACATTGCAGAACCAAGCAGCAGTAACTCTCCCCATCCAAAGGATATCTCCATATTTCCATTTCCGATCCCCGCAGCCGCAATTCCTGCAAACCCAAGGAACAGACCTGATAATTTCATCAAGGTAAGTCGCTCTGATGAGTCAAACATCCGAACCGCTAACATTTGAAACAGGGAAGTGGAGCCGACGATAATAGATCCTTGGATTCCTGTGCTATAACTAAGCCCTACATAAAGCAGCAGATACTGAAGAAATGTCTGAATAAGCGCGAGCCGGCCAAGTCGGCCCTTTTTTATTCTATGTGCAGCTCCGCTCTTCTTTCTTTGGAACAGATAGTGGAATAGGATCAGCAGTAATCCTGCCAATGTGAAACGGTATCCTGCAAATAACCACTGTTCACTTACATGTGCCGCCTCGATATCAAGCGCTGCATACCCCTTTTTAATGACAGGCATCGCGCTGCCCCACAGTAACGTGGCCACTGCCGAACTTATGACGATGCCTGCCGGATGTCTAAACCAATTTTCCGCTTTCATGATAACCTCTTCTATTATGTCTGTATTGTTCCCTGTCGATCTTATAGACAAGAATGTCTTGATTCTGCATTTGAAGCAGAGAAAAGTGTTGCTCTGTCTTTTTATGAGTAAAACCGCTTCTCATCAGCAGTTTCTTGGAACGATCATTCTGCTCATGAATTCTTGCTTTCAGCTGAGTAAAATCAAGCTCCTCAAAACCAAACTGGGTCAGCCGCTCTAATGCTTCTGCCGCATATCCTTGACCCCAATACGCCCGATTAAACATATAGCCAATATGTGCTTGCTTTTGCGACTCTTTCCACTGCTGAAAGGAAACTACCCCGATGAGATGCCCTGATTCCTGCAGACAAATTCCATAGTGAATGGATTCCAGCCTATCTCCAGATAACCGAATTTCTTTCATAATCCGTCTTGCACGGATCTTGGTCGGCAAGTTTACACGATTTAAATATTGAATCACTTCACTATCGTTTAAAAATTGAAAGATTACCTCATCATCTTCAGGCGTCAAAGCTCTCATACGCAAGCGCTCTGAAGCCAGTACCGGCAAACCCTGTCTCAGCGCAAGTTTTGTAAACATGAAAGTGAGTGTACTCCTTCTTCAAAAAAAGTTACTTGCCTTGTAATCCGCGATAAACCCCTGTTCGAATTTCATTGATGTATAGATCCATATTAGGTGCACTCGATTGCAGTGCTTTTGATACCTCAGCTTCAATATCATAAGGTACACGAACAAACTGCACATTAAAAGGCAAAGGCTCGCTTGGAGCACCCGTTTCAAGTTCAGCTTGTTCTTCGCTAGTTCCCTCTAGAATACAATAGGAAGCCTGTGGCAAATCAAGGGGATTGCCGACACTGCCTACATTGAATAACAATTTACCGTTCAAATACTGTAAGTAGGCATTGTGTACATCACCGTAAGCCACGACATCCGGCTCTCCAGCATCCATTTCTTCTGAGGAAGACTCTGAAATAGCCCCAAACATCCCCATTCTTTCTTCGAGCGAATCCCATGGCTGTACTCGATGATATACACTCGTAGACGAAGCATGAACAAGCCGAATTCGTCTGCCGCTTAGCCGAAAGTGATAACTGAAAGGAAGTGCTGCCAAGTAGGATAACCGCTCCTCCCCAAGACTTTCCGCATGCCACTCAAAATGTGGACCTGGTTGTCTCTTCGCAACAAGTTCATCCCAATTCCCACGCACAATAACTTCACAATTCTCACGAACACGATCTACAGCAGAAATCGAGTCAGGACCTTTGCCAACCAAATCACCCAAACAAAAGATGCGGGTAATCCCTCTCTTACGAATATCTTCTAGAACGGCATCCCATGCCGTCATATTGCCATGAATATCAGAAACAATAGCGATTTGCTCCATGTTATCCATCCTTTCTGCCCTCTTTGCTGAGCTTTACTTCTGCGTGCCATGAATGTTACACATGAAAAATGGTCAGCTCCGGTCTGCACAAAAACCGTATAGGGAGCTGAGTCATTCCGACTCCACGATTCACATAAACAGGCATGGATTTTTCTTTTTCACCTGTATAATACAGGCCTTGAATGTACTTTTGAGAGCCCCTTGGAGTGGTAAGTGCCCCTATAAAAGGTGCTCTAACCTGACCACCATGGCTATGTCCTGATAATTGTAGATCATAATCATAATCCTTCGCGATATCTGCATAATCAGGCTCATGCATGAGAAGGATAGCAAATGTCCCCTTTTTCAGCCCTTTACGGGCCGCTTCAGGATCAGGTACTCCATTTAGTGCATCATCTATTCCTACGATTGCTATTTGTTCGCCCTCGCGCTCCACAGTGATATGCTTATTCACGAGTAATGTAAACCCTGCTTCTTTGTACATTTGAGCGAGTCGTTCATATTCACGTCCTCTGTAATCATGATTACCGAGAACAGCATACTTTCCTAGCGGGGCTTTCATTGACTGTAACAGTGGAATACATTCTACCATGGGCTCCGCTTTGCTTTCCAACATATCTCCAGTAAAACAGATTAGATCGGGAGTTTGTCTGGCTAGTGCGGAAGCAAGTCGCTCCATATCCGATAGATCCATATGAAATCCCAGATGCATGTCACTGAAATGAGCAATTTTCATACCATGAAAGGCTTTAGGCAGCCGCGGCAATGTAATCTCTACATGCTCTACTTCAAGTCGCCTTGGCTCCCATAACCATGCATATCCTCCTGTAAAAATGCCGGCACTTGCTGTAAGCGCAAGTTTACTCGCTTTTTTAAGAAAGCGCCTGCGAGAGGGATCATGCACTTTCTCTTTTCCTGGGAAAATCGCTGGGACCGTTTCGCGTCCATCTCGTGGTCGCACCGGTTTACGGTCATTCTGCTCTGAATGCACTCGTGTTTCCTTCATTGGAGGTCCCCTTTCTTTACCTAGCCCATCGCTTAGGTTTCCTTATCCATCTTCCTATTCGTACTCAACCAGGTTTCCGCATAATCAACCAAGGCTCGCTGTGGTGCCATAAAACAGGGGGCCCAGCGAATCTGAACTTTATTATAAGGCGAAACTGCGGATTGCTCATAATCCAAACCCAGCTTTTGAAAATCATCCGAGCTAATGTTGTAGTCTCGGTATGTAATCCACTGCTTTACTCCATTCGAAAGAACAGGCGCACGGTGCTGGACTTCTTCCTTACCTGCATAGCGGGCTCGGTATTCAGCTAGATGAAATGAAGTATTCCGCTCATGTCCGCAGCCAAGTAAGACAACGTGCGCATCCAGTTCATATAGCCGTCCTAAAGGGGACAGTTCACCTAGACTGTAGTCATAACTGTGGTCTTCTAATATATAGAAAGCCATCGGTCCTGATGCAGCAAAAGACACATGGGGATGTCTGCTGCGGCGGGTATTTTTAGACTGCCGGAATGCATCTACGATGACGCCCATTCCTGCCGTTTCCGTAAAATCGGGGTCATAAGCAGGCATCTCATCACGAATCAAATCCCACCATTTGGCATCAGCCGGTGGATTCATCCATGTAGAAGGATCTGTCAGATCCATTGATTGAGCAGGCATCACAATGGTCCCTTCCGGTCCAATCACATCCTGAAGCGCTAAAACAACCGCTGGAGGACCACCGGGGACCCAACCTCCAAAACTTTTCATTGAAGAATGGACAAGAATCGTCATTCCGGGCCTCAGTCCAAGCTTCGTAAGCCCTTCCGCGATCTCAGAACGTGTAACGGGTCTTTCTATAATGGCGTCTGCCATAGAGATGCACTTCCCTTCTAGTGATTCAAATTATACCATAATCCAAATTGAAGTAAGGAACCTAGGTACGGCAGGATAGTGAGCGGTATAACCCATATAGAAACTTATCTTTGTTATTCCAAACAAAAAAACCCCGTGCAATAAAGAACGGGGTTCATGTTCTATCGTTACTACTCGTAAATTACGCGCCAAGCCAACGTTTAAACATATGTTTTGTTGTATCTTTGTTCATCTCCGCGATGGAAGTGGTGAGCGGAATTCCTTTTGGACAAGAGCGTACGCAGTTCTGAGAGTTACCACAGCCTTCAATACCGCCGTCGTCCATAAGTGCATCCAGTCGTTCTTCCTTGTTCATCTCTCCAGTTGGGTGAGAATTAAACAGGCGAACCTGTGAAATGGCAGCAGGACCGATAAAGTCGGTTTTTTCATTGACGTTTGGACAAGCTTCAAGACATACACCGCATGTCATACACTTCGACAGCTCATAAGCCCACTGACGTTTCTTCTCAGCCATACGTGGACCTGGACCCAGGTCGTAGGTTCCATCAATTGGAATCCATGCCTTAACGCGTTTGAGCGCCTTAAACATCCGATCGCGATCGATAACCAGGTCACGAACGACCGGGAAAGTCTTCATCGGCTCAAGTCTGATCGGTTGTTCTAGCTGATCAACCAGCGCCGCACAGGCTTGACGGGGTTTCCCGTTAATGACCATAGAACAAGCACCGCACACTTCTTCCAGACAGTTGGATTCCCAGCAGACAGGAGCAATTTGTTTACCCTCTGTATTCACTGGGTTCCGCTGAATCTCCATCAAAGCACTGATTACGTTCATACCCGGACGGTACGGAAGCTCAAATTCTTCGGTATATGAAGCGGAATCCGGCTTATCTTGGCGGGTAATAATAAACTTCACACTTTTAGATGATTTTGTCACCGTAGTTTCTGCCATGATGTTTCCCTCCTCACTTAATACTGCAGGATTACTGCTGATAACCTGATTTAATCTTTAGAGTAGTCGCGAATACGCGGCGGAATGAGCGAAACGTCGACATCCTCATAAGAAATCTTAGGCCCTTCTTTACTCCATGTTGCGATACTTGTTTTTAGGAAGTTCTCATCATCACGTTCTGGGTATTCCGGTTTATAGTGTGCTCCGCGGCTTTCGTTACGCAATAAAGCGCCTAGTGTCATTGCTTCGGATAACTCCAGCATGTTCCAAAGTTGTCTTGTAAACGAAGCCCCAGCATTATTCCAGCTTGATGTATCGTTAACATTGATGTTCTTATAACGTTCTTTCAGTTCTTTAATCTTACCGATGGTTTGCTCAAGCTTGTCGTTGTGGCGAACAACCGTCATGTTGTCTGTCATCCACTCGCCCAGCTCTTTATGAATTACATAGGCATTCTCGCTGCCTTGCATTTTGGTAATTTGATCATACTTCTCTGATTGTTGTTTTCTATATCCATCAAAAACAGAAGAAGAAACATCTTGTGTTGATTTTTTCATTCCTTTGATGTATTCCACTGCTTTCGGTCCTGCAACCATGCCGCCGTAGATCGCTGACACCAAAGAGTTTGCACCTAGCCGGTTTGCACCATGATATTGATATTCGCATTCACCGGCTGCAAATAGTCCAGGGATATTTGTCATTTGGTTATAATCCACCCACATGCCGCCCATAGAATAATGAACTGCAGGGAAAATTTTCATTGGAATTTTACGCGGGTCATCACCCATAAATTTCTCGTAAATTTCAATAATACCGCCCAGTTTTACATCCAGTTCCTTCGGATCTTTGTGAGACAGGTCAAGATAAACCATGTTCTCGCCATTAATTCCAAGCTTCTGACTAACGCACACATCAAAAATTTCACGAGTTGCAATATCCCGCGG
The DNA here is from genome assembly GCF_009870785.1 of Paenibacillus sp. An7. Classification (GTDB taxonomy): domain Bacteria; phylum Bacillota; class Bacilli; order Paenibacillales; family Paenibacillaceae; genus Paenibacillus. The sequence continues at coordinate 90,313 of NZ_WTWX01000009.1, read as the reverse complement.
TACAAGGTTACCGTAAGAAGGATATTTCTCTTCAAGGAAATACCATGGCTTGCCGTCTTTATAAGTCCAGATTCGGCCGCCTTCACCGCGCGCAGACTCAGACATCAGTCTTAATTTGTCATCGCCGGGAATGGCAGTCGGGTGGATTTGAATGAACTCACCATTCGCATAATTAACACCTTGTTGATACACAGCACTTGCAGCTGTTCCTGTGTTAATTACGGAGTTTGTTGTTTTACCGAAAATAATACCAGGACCGCCAGTTGCAAGAATGGTCGCATCTGCTGCAAAAGTAACCACTTCCATGTTACGCAGATCCTGAGCTACGATTCCGCGGCATACGCCCTCATCGTCTACCACTGCTTGCAGGAACTCCCAATGTTCATGCTTCGTTACGAGTCCAGCTGTTTCCCAGCGGCGTACCTGTTCATCTAGTGCATATAGAAGCTGTTGCCCTGTTGTTGCACCTGCGTACGCTGTACGGTGATGCTTCGTTCCACCAAAACGGCGGAAATCAAGAAGTCCTTCCGGTGTACGGTTAAACATAACACCCATCCGGTCCATCAAATGGATAATACCTGGCGCAGCTTCACACATCGCTTTAACGGGCGGCTGATTTGCCAGGAAGTCACCGCCGTATACGGTATCATCAAAATGCACCCAAGGTGAATCCCCTTCCCCTTTGGTATTAACGGCTCCGTTGATACCGCCCTGTGCACACACGGAGTGAGATCTTTTTACAGGTACGATCGAAAATAAATGTACATGGACGCCGGCTTCAGCTGCCTTAATGGTAGCCATTAAACCTGCCAGACCACCGCCCACTACGATAACGTTAGTTGTAGCCAATTCAGTTCACTCTCCCTTAAACCTCAGACTGTCTTCCATATTTGAATAAAAGCGGACGCTTCATCGAACTCCACGCCGCGGAATGCGAATAATGATGCGATAAACATAACGGAAATGAGTGCAAACATGCTCATACAGATATAAGAAGATACGCGCTGCGAACGTGGTCCGCGTGTGATCCCCCAGCTTACTAAGAATGACCATAAGCCATTGGCAAAGTGGTATGATGCAGATACTACACTGATTAAATAGATAACAAAGAAGATTGGATTCATCACGATATCGTGCATAACACTGCCTAGCTGCTCATGTGTTACATTCCCAAGAGCTACCTGAACTCGAGTCTCATATAAATGCCAGATTACAAAGACAAACGTAATGACACCGGAAATCCGCTGCAGCGTGTATCTCCAGTTACGTTCATTGCCAAAACGTCCCACGTTCGGTTTCGCTTGATAAGCAATATACAACCCATACACACCATGGAACAATAGCGGCAGCCAAATAAAAAATATTTCCAGGACAAGTACAAGCGGAAGACTATTCAGAAAAGCAACCGAATCCTTAAACGCTTGCGGGCCGCCCTCAACGGCTGAAAAATTTGTAATCAAGTGCTCGAGGAAGAACAAGCTCAGCGGGATGACACCAAGAAGCGAGTGGAGCTTTCTCGAATAAAACCCTTTCATAAATTGACGTTCCCCTTTCATGTACAGCGTTCTCATATTTTGAATTGAAAGATCACCGCATTACCCTTTGCATACAAAGGGATCGACAAATTGCTCCATTTTCCTACTTGTGAACAACTTGTGTCTTGTTTTATGTTACCTCTTTTTCTCTTATAATGGAATTGCAATATAATTATTACATGTTATAACTAAAAGGTATAAGCATACATTCCTGATCCAAAGGATATCTTGGAGGTGCACATCTATGTTTGAAGAAATGCAAGCCTTTGCTACCGTTGTAGAACAATCCAGTCTGAATCAGGCATCCAAATTACTTAATCTATCCCAGCCGGCCTTATCACGCAAAATAGCCAAGCTCGAAGGTGAGCTTGGCGTTACACTCTTTAATCGGAAAGGAAAAAGGCTTGAACTGACGACCATCGGTCGTCTTACTTATGACTTTGCACTAGAACAGCGTCAGCATCAATTAAAATTTCTGCAGTCCTTGGCTCAGTTTAAAGATGACACCGACAGTATCATCACACTAGGAGCGAGTCTTACAACGCTTCAAACTACGCTGCCTCCCTTGATCTCAGCTTTTATGGATAACCATCCCCATGCAGAGATTAAGCTCGTCACAGGGAAAACACATGAGATTGTATCGGCAGTCAGAGATCGGCGAGCGGATGTAGGCATCGTTGCTTCATCTATCAGTGAGCCAGGTCTAAATTGTTGTCCTTTATTTGAGGATCATCTAGAACTTGTAGTCCCCAGCACTCATCCGCTGAGCGGAAAAGAATCATTCATGGAAGATTTACAGAAACTGCCGATGATTACTTTTTCCAAGGGGACATGGTACCGTAAATTAACCGATGATCTGTTTCACCGTACGGGGATTATGCCTGATATTCGTATGGAGATTGATTCCTTTGAGGCTATTATCCGTCTGCTTCCTACTTGTAAAGCAGCCGCTTTACTTCCTAAATCCTATGTAAGACCGCAGCTGCTGTCAGACAATGATCTTGTCACGGTACAGATCTCCGAGCTGAAGCAGACGCTGCGAACGACGTGTATGATCTATGGAAAAAAAGAAGAGCTCAGCGCAACCGCCAAGCAATGGATTCAAGAAACAAATGATTTTTTTGCATGCCCGCCGCTTACCATGATGCGTCTTCCTTTTACTCGTTAATTACTTCTTCTTCAAATCGATCAATATTGGAATGGGTACCGATAATGACCATAATATCTCCGCTGTTAATGGCATCAAGCGCAGTAGGGGCGATAATTACGCCCTCTTTCTTTTGCAAAGCGACAACACTGCAATTAAAACGGGCTCTCGTATTTACCTCACTAAGAGTTTTGCCGTCCAAATGCTCGGGAGCTGTAATTTCCACGATCGTGTAGTTATCCGATAGATCAATATAATCAAGCAGATTGGGAGTAACAAGCTGATGAGCGACCCGCTTTCCCATATCTCTTTCAGGATATACTACACGATCGACTCCGAGTTTCTCCAGCGCCCTGCCGTGCAGTAAAGAAATTGCTTTGGCAATGACCTTTTTTACACCGAGTTCTTTTAACAAAATCGCACTTAAAATGCTCATCTGCACATCATCGCCTATTGCGACAATCCCGCAGTCAAAGTTTCGAACACCTAGCGAGCGCAGCATGTCCTCGTCTGAGGCATCCGCAACCACGGTATGAGTCAGCACATCACTCATGTCATTTACGATCTCTTCATTACGGTCTATGCCGAGCACTTCATATCCTTTTTCAACGAGTTCCATTGCAAGGCTAGATCCAAATCGACCAAGCCCAACCACTACAAATTGTTGTTTCTTCATCTTTATATTAAAACTCCCTTACCCTATAATGATCTTGCCTTCAGGGTGTCTGTATAGTTCTTTGTTCTTCTTGCTTAGCGCGTAGCCTAGTGTAATGGGACCAAGACGACCGACAAACATCGTTAAACTAATCAGCAATTTCCCAATCAATGAAAGATCAGGTGTCAGTCCCATGGAGAGACCGACCGTACCAAAGGCCGAAGTGGTTTCAAATAAAATAGCTAAGAACGAACTGTCTTCAATAGTCGATAGAATCATCGTCACTCCGATGACGACCACCAGAGATAACATTGTAATCGTCAATGCTTTAAATATTCGCTCTTGGGGAATGCGATAACGAAACATCACTACATCATCTTGTCCTTTAACCATCGAGATTACTGCTCCGATGAGAATCGCAAATGTTGTCGTTTTGATCCCTCCGCCTGTAGAGCCCGGAGAGGCGCCAATAAACATCAATATAATAAAGAAAAACTGAGTTACTTGCCGGAGTCCGGCAATATCAACCGTGTTCAGGCCTGTTGTCCGGGTGGTAATGGACTGAAAGAAAGAAGCGAGTATTGTGCCCCCTGAATCCAATTGTCCGAGTGTCCTAGGGTTGGTGAATTCCAAAAATAAGAACACGACTGCCCCAAAAATGATGAGAAACGAAGTCACCGAAATGACTACTTTAGAATGTAATGATAATTTTCTAATCTGACGAATCCCAACTAAATCAGACAAAACGACAAATCCAAGACCACCAAGAATGATGATAGCCATACTAACGATATTGATGACCGGATCATTTACATACAGGGTTAAACTGCGGAAATCACCAAACAAATCAAACCCTGCATTATTAAACAAAGAGATCGAATGAAACACACCAAAATAGAGGGCTTTGCCGAACGGCATATCAAAAGACCAGCGTATTGTTAAGATGAGTGCTCCAATCAACTCTATAGTAATAGAGTAAAATAATACTTTTCTTACCAGTTTTACAATGCCTTCAATTGAATTCTGATTTAAAGCTTGCTGTAAAATAAGCCGTTCACGCAAGGATATCTTCCGCCGAAAGACAATCGCGATCAGAGTCGTCATTGTCATAAATCCCAAACCGCCAAGCTGAATGAGTACGGCAATCACCACTTGGCCAAATACAGAAAAATAATGCCCCGTATCCAGTACGACAAGTCCAGTTACACATGTTGCCGATGTTGCCGTAAAAAAAGCATCTATAAATGCGATCCTTTCCCCTGTCGTATTAGCAATCGGAAGCATCAGCAGCAAAGTACCAACCATAATAATGGCTGCAAAGCCGAGCACTAATATTTGAGGTGGGTTTAATTTAAATATACGGGCAGTCATGTTAAACACATGTTCACCTCATTCATTAACTTCAATTAAAAAGAGAACCTTTTCCGAGCGATTTGTATAGCTCTAGGTAATGGTTCCCCCTGTTTTTTCTTTTTAGGATTTATTCTGACCATGACCATAAGAAGTTCAACCCCGATTATAAGTCTTCCCCAATCATGAACACAAAATGAAAGAACCGATAATTTATAAGAAATTCATTCAAATTAGCATAAATTCATCCATAAAGATTAGATTATAAGACAATATTGTATATTTACAAGCTTATAAACGCTTTATCATAGATTTGCTCGTTCCACTCGCTTTCACTAAGTGGCTATGCTATCTTTACAGTAAACTTATTATGACGATTTACCTGTAAATTACAAGGAGGAATATCATGAATCGAACAGGGCAACCCCTTGTGCTTACCCCCAATTTCAAACGGCTTTGCGTGCTGGGAGCAATTGGTCTCCTTTTGTTTGTTGTCTTTCAGATTTTACCGGGAACTGCGATGCAGTCCACTGAACAGCAGACGCAGAGAGTTATTACAAAACAAGAAGCCTTTGAGGCAGCTCTGCCATATGCACAGCAGCAAGTAGGAATTCCAGCAGCCAATGTCTCATATGAAGATGTACTTGTCACCTATAAGTCACACTCGGATTTCTACGGCTATCTTGTAGATAATGAGCTGCTTGTTTCATACAACGAACAGTTTAAACAGCAATATCCTTATGATCTATACAGTGTAAGGATACCCGACTCAGAGGGTGGGCAGGTGACTGTCGATGTACATATGAATACGGGGATACCCGTCAGCTACACTCATGAGTTTCCTTCTTCTTCCTATTTGGATCTTGAAGTGCTTCCCGCATCTAAAGTAGAAGAAGCACTGCTAATCAACCGAATGGCAGAAGGAGGGATTACCTTATCGGAAAAACAGCAGCTAGCTGCTCCCATCTTAGCCGCTGCAGGTTATACGCCCAGTAAGCTGAACCTCAAAAATACGGATGAATCGGATACAGGCCTTATCTATACCGATCCTTCCATGAAAATTGGCGACTCTGTCCTTGAGCTTCGTTTCACCTTTGAGAATGGAGAAATACGTTCCTATGAGCCTCAGTTTTCTGTTCCGGCAGCTCATACAGCCTATGTAAAAAAACAAACGTCTCAAGCCACAATCATGACGCTTGTCGGTTACGGTTTATTCACCTTACTGCTAGGTGTTCTAGCCATTGTCTATAGTGTCCGTACCCGAGCATACACCTCATTTAAACGAGGAATCTGGTTATCCATTTTGTACTTCCTGTTTACTATGATCGGTACCTTTAATCTGCTTCCCACGTTTCAGGCAGAAGGCTACTCAACCGCAATGTTTATCATACTGCTTAGCATACAAGCATTGTTTACACTAGCAATGACTTGTCTTGTGTACTTCTCCCTTGTGGCTGGTGATGGACTCTGGCGTAAAGATGGAATGAATCTATGGCCGCAGGCCAATGAAAAAGGATACGGGCGTTATGTACTGAACAGTATGCTTTCCGGTTACCTCTGGGCTTTCGCTCTGTTAGGGCTCCAATCCATCATTTTTATCTTTTTGGAGAAGGGCCTCGGGGCCTGGTCAACAACAGATGCAAGCCAGTCACCGTATAACATGCTCTATCCATGGCTTATGCCTCTGCTTGCTTGGATGGCTGGTATTGGAGAAGAAGCTGTGTATCGTTTGTTTGGTATCCGTATGTTCAAAAAAATGGTGCGCAGTACCATTCTCGCAAGTCTGATCACTTCTGTGATCTGGGCCATGGGTCATACGCTGTACCCAATCTATCCTGTCATTACAAGACCGATTGAACTTACCATTATTGGACTCGTGTTCAGCTATATAATGATAAGATACGGATTTATTACTTCCATGTTTAGTCACGTCATATTTAACAGCATTCTGATGGGAGTAAGCTTGATCATGATGATGGATGCAGTAAATGTGTCCGCAGGTGTTTTTTGGATCATCCTTCCAGCAGTTGTGGGTTATATTATTTATCGATTTAATCCCGCACCTAAAAAAAAGAAGCCGTTATTCACGGCTCCTCATCTTGAAGAGAATTAATAATTTGTTTGGCGAGTTTATCGCCAATGGAAAGAGGCCGGAAGTCTTCAATGCTGGCCTCTTTAATTTTGCGTAATGAACCAAAATGTTTGAGTAACATCTTACGTCTCTTCTCTCCGATTCCCGGAATGGAATCGAGCTTAGAGACAACCATGGACTTACCGCGCTGCTCACGGTGGAACGTAATAGCATAGCGGTGAACCTCTTCCTGGATCCGGTGAAGAAGATAAAATTCCTGACTGTCGCGAGCAAGCTGCACCGTTTCGTAGGTATCGCCTTTCATCAGCTGCGCAGTCTTATGTTTTGCATCCTTTACAAGTCCGCAAACCGGAATAAATAATCCTAACTCATCATGCAAAATGTCCTGAGCTGCTGATATTTGACCTTTCCCGCCATCGACGATAATTAGATCAGGTCGCTTCAAGTCTTCCTTCAGCACCCTTTCGTATCGGCGCCGTATCACTTCACGCATCGTCTCGTAATCATCAGGTCCTTGTACAGTCCGAATCTTATATTTGCGGTATTCTTTCTTCTCAGGTTTTCCGTCAATGAATACCACCATGCCAGATACGGGATTTGAACCTTGGATATTCGAGTTATCAAAGGCTTCAATGCGGTTTAATGACGGCAGTCCAAGAGCATCAGCCAAGCGTTCTGCTGCTTTAGAGGTTCGTTCTTCGGTCCGTTCTATCAAACGGAATTTCTCATCAAGGGAAACCTTCGCGTTTTGAATCGCCATAGTTACCATTTGACGCTTAAGTCCGCGTTTAGGAAGAAGCACTTTGATACCAAGCCAGTCTTGCAATAGTTCAGCCGCAGAGACAGGGTCATGCGTTCCAGCCGATTCAGCTTTTTCGGATCTCAATAACGCGGCGGCTTCATCCTTTTCTTGATCTTCCTTATGATCCATTTCCTCTGCTACAGGAAGCAGAATTTCTTTAGGTAATGCGGGATTATCACTATAATACTGGGTTACAAAGGATATAAAATCACCGTAAGCATCCCCATAGAACGGAAAAGTCGTAACATGCCGTTCAATCATTTTCCCTTGGCGGACATATAGAATTTGAACACACATCCACCCTTTATCCACAGCAAAACCAAATACGTCCCGGTCTTTATTATCCGCGGTTGTAATTTTCTGTTTCTCCATAAGCGCATCTATGCTCATAATCTGATCACGTAATTCTTTTGCCCGTTCAAAATAAAGATCTTCTGCGGCTTCATGCATTTTTTTCTCTAAATCTTTTCTTATTTCTTCATGACCACCGCTAAGAAAAGACCCAATCTCCTGACTGATGCCCTCATATGTTTCTTTCGGAACTTCTTTTACACATGGAGCCATACACTGACCCATGTGGTAATAAAGACAAACGTCCTTAGGCATTACTCCGCATTTACGAAGTGGATACATCCGGTCGAGCAGCTTTTTCGTCTGATGTGCGGCATAGGAGTTTGGATAGGGGCCAAAATACTTCGCTTTATCCTTGAGAACTCTCCGAGTCACCTCTAATTTGGGATGGCGTTCATTCGTTATTTTTAAGTAAGGAAATGTTTTGTCATCTTTTAAAAGCACATTATACTTCGGTTGATGTTGTTTTATAAGATTGAGCTCTAGTAACAATGCTTCTTTGTCACTATTTGTGACGATATATTCAAAGTTGCGAATATCCGCAACGAGTCTTTGTGTTTTTCCATTATGACTGCCTGTAAAATAAGACCGTACTCGATTCTTCAGAACTTTGGCTTTACCTACATAAATAATCGTTCCTTGTGCATTCTTCATGAGATAGCAGCCGGGAAGATCCGGAAGTAAAGCGAGCTTATGCTTGATATTCTCAAGCGCTTTTTCTTGTTCTTCTCTGCTCTCCAAATGCGAGTCCATCTCGGTTTCCCCTCCTAACCATGAATTAAGCTTTATATAAAAAAAGAATCTCATCCTAAGTCATCTATTAAATCATATATTAAATAATCATTTATTAAACCATTTATCGAATACATGTTCTTATATCATAGTATAACTTCTGTTTCTTCTATTCAAGTGGAAGCCTATGGATTCCATAAAAAACGCCCCTGGCATAGATGCCAGAGGCGTTCCCCATCCCAAGCGGTATTAGTGCTTGGAAATCAGGTTTTTCAGGTTTTCTTTGGAGTTCAGTCCAACGACTTTATCAACGGGCTGACCATCTTTGAACAGAATCAAAGTTGGAATACTCATTACGCCAAAACGGGAAGCAGATTCAGGGTTCTCATCTACGTTCACCTTAGCGATTTTAACGTCATCGCCAACGTCAGCAGCTAGCTCTTCCAAGATCGGAGCAAGCATTTTACAAGGACCGCACCAAGGCGCCCAGAAATCTACAAGAACCGTTCCTGTACCTTCAACTTCACTGTTAAAGGATTGATCGGATACATTTACAATAGCCATGAGAAAGTCCTCCTTCTATATCATGCACAAGTATTATTTAAACTCCTTATCGTTATCATAAACGATTACTTTATTATAGCATATAACGATGTGTAATGCGAAACGTTTGATCATTCCCTAACCTTACAATTTCTTTACAAAATCTTCCTATAACCGTTATACTTGAATAAATTCGTACACGCTGTTATTTGAAAGATCTACAGCGTATACAGTCTTATGAAGGAGGGTCCATCATGGAACCAAAAGTGCTTCGTCCTTATGATCCACGTTCCCACAAGAATGAAGAACCCCGTAATGATTTATTCGATCTTATGGGTGGATTTTTTGGCATGTTCCTGTTCATGACGGTCATCTTTTTTGGAATGGTCATTATTAAATTCCTGGTCAGTTAGGCACCGAAGATCCAGGAGACATCAAAGTCTGATTCTTTCTCTATTCAGAGATCGGATCAGACTTTGTTTATTTTGCTGCTTAGAGCGGTTTATTATTCAGTTTTTCAAAAAAAGAAGAGCTCCGCTGTCTTATCTAACTTTATCCTTGATGTTTCCCCCGCTGATTCTCTCCGCGCACAGGAACCACTTCAACAAAAGGCCGGATACGGTCCATGAGTCGTTGCCCTTTGTGTCTCTCTTCCCCATCCTTGCTTGTAAAACTCAAATGTTGTTCCAAACTTTCCAAACTGTAGTTGGAGGTATAGAACGTTGGTTTACGGTTCATTCGGTAATTTAAAATGGAACCCAGAACATGATCGCGTACCCATGGACTTAAGTTCTCTGCCCCGATATCATCAAAAATGAGCAAATCACAATTTTTTAATATTTCCGTTGTTTCTTTTAGCTTCTGTCCTTCCTGAATCATGGATTTTAGATCTTCCACAAAATCAGGCATATAGACGATTACACCCGTATAACCAAGAAGAGCAAGTTCATGAAGCAAATATCCCATTAAAAATGTCTTCCCTGTTCCAAAACTTCCTTCCAGATATAGCCCTTCAGGGGATAAACCATTTTGCTTGGTATCATTAATATAACGGAACACTTTATTCACTGCTGGAGCACGCTGCAGGTCTTTCCGTAAAATCTCTGCCACATTATATCCTTCACTTAACGTGCGATCATCGACATAGAAACTGCGGATTCGCTCTTTCACCTGCTTATCATGGTCGCTTTTCAGCTGCAAAGAGCAAGGAGTCTTCTTATCTATAATTTCAGGTTGTCCATTAAAATATTCAACCGAAAGTTTGGAATAATGACCTTGAAAATCATTGGGGCAATTCGCAAGTCCCGGACAATTAGCACAATGATTACGGTCTTTCGCATATTGATAAAATTTACTTAATGAGAGCTTAAACTTCATATCATCCACTTCAGGATGTTCTTCCCTGAACTTTTGCACAAAGGGATCTGCGTTAACCTGATCTTCAATGCGCTTTGATTGCTGACGAAAGGATGGATTCAACTGCTGCAAAATGGGGCCTAAAGATTCCATAGGTATAGTTTGCGCCCACCTTTCTTCTTAGATTGTTAATTATACTCGCTCAGCTCCGCCAAGCGTACCTAACCGAAACTCATGAAAAGGTAGTTCGTTTCGCCTGCATTTCCTCTGCAAAACGAATCATTTCCTCCAGTTCTTCCTCACTTACTACATCAGTGCTGCCTGTATCTTGAACAATGGGAATCTCGGGTTTGGATCTTGTCTGCTGTTGATATGAACGAGGACGGCTTGTTTTCGGTGTCCGTTCTCCAGCTCCCGTTTTTTCTTTGTTCCCTTTGATTTTCGCTTGATCCCGAATATATTGAACTGCTTTTTCATAAGTATAAACTTGTTTTAGCAGCATATTGGATGCAATAGCTTCCACAAAATTACGATTAATTCGCTGATCACTGCCCGTTACAACCATGGTCATCAAATAATGGATCAGTACATTGATCACTTCTGCCGGCAGCTTATAGCTCAAATCAATCTTCTCAAAAATATCAATCAGATTATCTGGAACAGAACCGGGGAAGAACGTTTGTAATAAACGTAAATAAGGTTCGTTCCTTAGCATCATATTATATTGATGAATGTCACATTTGGTCGCAAATTGAGGTGGAACCTCCAGATAGTACTCCATTTCAACGACATGTTCAACAGGAAGTTCATCACTTGGTTCACTCTGCGCTGCCTGACGAAGATTAACTACTTTGGCTGCATGAATACTTTGTTCCTCTTTCCGTTTCTTCCCTTGCCGGAATGTTTGACTCGCCAGTTGCTGAAGCCGATCAAGAATGACCTCGCCTTGCGGATTAAACACCCCGTCTTCATCAAGCAATCTGCATACATCTTGAACACCTAAGCTATATTTATGGACTACATAATTAATAATCCCCATCTGTTCTGTATCAAATCGAAGATGTTCCACATGACGACGATTTATGGATTCCTTCGGGAAACGAAGAATAATATCTGAATAGTTCAGTTTGCTTTCTTCTGGTACAGACAAAGTCGCTTGATCAGCTCTGCCGCTGGATACTTCGACTAAAGCTTGCTCAAGCTCATAGTCAATTACATGCGTATTCAGCTCGAAAATCTCATAAAAAGGGACCGAAATATTTTCTTTATTCATAGCTGGCATACCAACATCCGCTGCATCTTCTGTCCAGAGCTGGGACCTCAAAGCCAGCACGGCAAACTTGCCAATTCGATCTCTGAGAAGCAAAGTCAAATGCTGTGTCCTGAAAAACTCTCCAGGTGAAAGCGGTGGACTAAGCTCATATTCATAGGTATATTCATCTGTCTCTGGCACATAAACCCGTGATGTTTGTAAAAGGCCGACCGCTTCCAACTTGGAAGTTTGTTCCATTAGAAACGAGCGTCCCTTCTCACTTGGATCTATTCCCAAAGTCAGAAATAATTTACGTTGCTGTTCCATTCCTGAGTAACCAATCTGATCAGCTCTTATATGCTGGAACAATAAATGGTACAAACTGATGGCAAAAGCGCCTACCATCGGCTGATAGGCAGAGCTGAGCATCCGTTCGTCCAGGCTGCTAAGGCCAAACTCACGGAAAACGCAGTAACGATGATTTTCTGTAAAGTGAAGCATATTCTTCACGCGCATTGCTCATTACTCCTTCTCTCCGATTTGTAGTGAACTCTATTCTATCATAAAAAGGTCCGGCTTAAATCTTCAAATATAGCCAAAATCCCTGCTTAATCTTTCCGCTATTCCCTCTTATCTGACAAATGTTCGCATTCCCTCTGTTTTTGAAATCGAGTTTTCCATTGTACTCTACTATTCTATGAAAAGGGAAGCGTTTCATGACAAAACCCTCTTCTCATGATATGAAAAGAGGGCAAGTATACACCTAAATATAATAGGGTAAAATCAAAACATTTTGTAGCCGCCTATTCGCAGTTTTTGGATCGTCCATCCACTAAGAATTGCACCTGCCACACCGCTGAGTCCGATTAAATAATCAACAGGTCCATAAGAACTCATATGTGTACCGAAACTTGCGCTTCGATCCCACATGGAGAAAATGACAATGGGTATAAGGACAATGATAAATAGATAAGCAGGAAACCAAGTCGTTTTCATGAGCATATTCAAAATAAAACCGATTCCAAACATCATAACAAAAAACAAGATCATAAGCACGAGCACAGGTAAAAACTGCATTCGCTTACATCCTCCTTCTTTCTACCAAATCATGAACCTCTATCCATAACAGATAATAAATAGTGTAACCGAAAATAAGTGTCTCGGCAATGAACTTTCTAGGTTCTGCCAGCGTTTACCGACTTTTAATGAGATCTTCATTTGCCCTGCTACTTCCGCCTTTGATACAATAGAATCATTGATTTGAGATATGAAATAATCTGATATACAAAATTTAATATCATATAGGAGTGAAACAAATGAACGAAGCTGCATCGACTCTGGAAGGCTGGTATGCTCTACATGATTTCCGATCCATTAACTGGTCCGCTTGGCGTTCTGCTGATGAGGAAGCACGCGCTGTTGCTTTAGACGATCTGCAAGAATTTTTACAAGAGTGGACTTCTGTTGAGGAAGCGGGGAACGGCAGCTCAGCCGTATATACGATCATCGGTCAAAAAGCGGATTTTGTCATGATGCATTTACGTGAATCTTTGGAAGACCTCAATGCACTTGAAAATGCATTTAACAAAACAACTTTTGCTCGTTTTACGACCAAAGCTTACTCTTATGTCAGTGTAGTAGAACTGAGTAATTACCTTGCTGGTAAGGACGCTGATCCGATGCAAAATCCAGAAATTGTAGCACGTCTGAAGCCGATTCTTCCAAAAAGACAATATATTTGTTTCTATCCAATGAATAAAAAGCGGGACCTAAGCGATAACTGGTACATGCTCTCTATGGACGAGCGTAAAGCGATGATGAGAAGTCATGGTTTGATTGGACGCAGCTATGCAGGTAAGGTAAAACAAATCATTACCGGCTCTGTTGGTTTCGATGATTGGGAATGGGGCGTTACTCTCTTTGCCGATGATGCTCTTCAGTTCAAAAAGCTGGTGTACGAGATGCGTTTTGATGAAGTTAGCGCACGTTACGGAGAATTCGGTTCTTTCTATGTAGGTAGTCTTTTGAATCCCGAATCTTTCGAAAGTATGTTAAAAGTATAATATAAATGAGCTCATATAATAAAAAGGATGCCCTTATGCGGCATCCTTTTTATTATATGTTTCTTCGTTTAGTCATTCTCTTCTTCGAGCTTCTTTAAGGATTCCAGAAATTCAGCCGTGGCCCGATCGCGGTCACGACCTTTTTCTTTTAACCTTTCAATAGCAGGTAATATCAAAATATCAATTTCCTTTTGCACGATATAAGATAGATCATACTTTTCCTGCTCTTCGAGATAACTGCCAACTTCCATTAGGGCATGATATCGATCCAGTTCATCTCTTTTGAGTAGTCCTCTTACCTGTACACTGCAATGTCTCATGGTTTAAAAGAACCTTCCTTTTTGGAGTACAAGCGGTATACCGCCAATCACATATAGATAGCGAATATCCACTGCTTTTTTCAGCTGTGCTGCTTTCCATCCCTTCCACTTCTTCCCGTTCACAATCGCTATGGCTTCCCCTTTACCGAGTGAAGCGACCGTTCCTTTATGGCTGAATGTGAACTTGCTCAGCTGTTTCCCGCGGATCGAAAGCGCTATATTTTTCGCACAATTAACCCCCTGCTGCATCGCAATTTGAGCCGTCGGTGGATAAGGGCGGCCATCCTTGTTTAGTACCAGTGAGCTGTCTCCTATAATGTAAATATGATCGTAACCTGGCGCTCTCAAATACTCATCTACTTTGACACGTCCGCGTGTCACCTCAAATCCGGCATTCTCGATCAGCTTGTTACATCGAATTCCCCCAGTCCACACTACGGTAGAGGCTTCAATTCGTTCGCCATCTCCAATGATCACACCACCGGCAAAACACTCTTTTATCGGCACGCCGATTCGAAGAATAATCCCTTTATTCTTGAGTACATCCATAGCATACTCTACTAGTTCTTTATCAAAGCCGGGAAGCGGTGTGGGAGCTGCCTCGACATTGTAGAGTTCCACTTTTTCTGGATCTACATCAAACTCTTTGCATAGACGAGGTAAGCGGTCTGCCAGTTCAGATACAAATTCCACTCCGCTAAACCCAGCTCCTCCAACCACAAATCGCAGACGGCTTGCTACGTTGTCATTTTTATAACAAGCAAACTGGTATTCAATATGTTCTCGAATTAATCTTACGGAATTAATACTGCGAATCGTCATTGCATGTTCTTTCATCCCGGGTATCCCAAATGTCTCGGGTTCTCCGCCTAGACTGACGACTAAAATATCATACGATAAGGTGCCGTCTTCCAATATTACTTTTTTCTCGTGCGGCCTAATATCTTTTACAGCAGATTTCACAAGATCGATCTTGAACTCGTCAATCAGCTTCGAAATGGGTACCCTTGCATGATCAATAGTATCCGTCCCAGCAGCTGGCATGTGCAGATGCGTTGTTATGTAGTGATAGTCATGCCTGTTTACCAGTGTGACATCTGCTTCATTGTAGTTCAGTTCCTTTTGAAGTCGCTGTGCGGTTAGTATACCGCCATAGCCTGCGCCAAGGATGACGATCTTAGGAATGTTACTCATGCGCCTACCCCTCCAAAATCATTCAACTCTTTAATAGAAGGCCTAAGAATATAGTATGAAATTAACGCCTGAAAGCGATAACTTCTAAATAAAGATTACTTAGGCACCTTATAAACCCAACTTATAAAAATTGATTCGATCCATTAAAGGCAAAGATAGTTCTATCCCTATTCATTAAAACGACATGTTATGTCATGAGGTTTCAAAACTTTATAAAATAAACGGTAAATACGTAAAAATCAAGAAAAAAATTCACGCAACAAAAATGATAGCGATACAAACTTAAAATAGCAAGTGACAATATACCCTTTTACAGGTATAAAATACAGAATAACTACTTTAAATACAGGCAAAACAGAATGGAAATCACCTTTGCAACAAATTGCGGTAGTGTCTATAATGAAAATGAATTTAACTTAAGAATCGACAATCTCGTGGATATCCGTGACGTTATTGATTCACAATAACATATAGAGAAAGGTGTGTTCTATAAAATGACGACCTCTGCATCTGAAACTACTTACGAGATGACCGATTTACTCATTATTGGCGGTGGTCCTGCTGGAATGTTTGCTGCTTTTTATGGCGGTATGCGTCAGGCATCTGTGAAAATCGTGGAAAGCATGCCTCAATTGGGCGGCCAACTCGCTGCATTATACCCGGAGAAATTCATTTATGATGTTGCCGGCTTCCCTAAAATTACAGCAGGAGAACTGGTGAATAATCTCCTCACACAAATGGATCGTTTCGATACAGACATTAGACTGGAAGAAAAAGTCATTTCTGTAGAGAAGAAAGAAGAACGGCATTTTGTTGTTACAACCGACAAAGATGTTCATCATGCTAAATCCATCATTATTACAGCAGGTGTAGGCGCTTTCCAACCTCGCAGACTGGATCTTGAAGGAGCAACACGTTTTGAAAAAGCAAATCTTCATTATTTTGTCAGTGACCTGAGCCGTTTTGCAGGTAAAAAAGTACTAATCAGCGGCGGCGGGGACTCTGCTGTTGACTGGGCGCTTATGCTTGAGCCCATTGCTGAACAAGTTACACTAATCCACCGCCGGGACAAATTCCGCGCACACGAACATAGTGTTGAGAATCTGATGGCTTCCAAAGTAAATGTAATCACTCCTACCGAAATCGCTGAGCTGCACGGAGAAGATCGCATTACAAAAGTTACTCTCTCTCATGTAAAAACCAAAGAAACACAAGAAATTGAAGTCGATGATGTCATTGTAAACTTTGGTTTCATCTCTTCTCTTGGACCTATTGCTGAATGGGGCATTGATATTCAAGGTAACTCCATCGTTGTTGACACTCGAATGGAGACAAGCATACCTGGTATATTTGCAGCAGGGGATATCACCACATACGAAGGCAAGCTAAAACTGATTGCTGTCGGCTTCGGTGAAGCACCTACAGCAGTCAATAATGCCAAAGTATATGTAGACCCAAGTGCCAAATTATCTCCTGGACACAGCAGTAATATGAAAATGTAATATTTAGTTAATTTATATTTAAAGAATAATACACCAATAAAAAAGGGTATCTTACTCCTGACAACCATTCAGGAGGGATACCCTTTGACTTATATGTGCCCACTATGTAACGGTCTCAATGTACCTGCTGCACAACCTTGCCCCACCTGTGGTGAGCCTATCGTGGATTACGGATTAACGGAAGACTACGCCGGGCCTTACAGCCCTTATGTATCATCTTCCGATGATCTTACGATACCAGAAGCTAAAGGCTACTGCATTCACCTCATGTTCTGTCCTCACTGTCTGACGCAGTCTTCCTATGCTGTAGAGACATGGGAAGTGCAAGGCCATATTAGACCGTCAAACCACGAGGAACTCTAATGAAAAATGGCAGGGACGTCGGTATTCAGTTCACGCCTGAGGATCTCACCTAATAATAACTCGATGAAATCGCGTTCAAGTTGAAGCTCGATTGCCATGTGATAAGAATCGAGCAACATCTCATCTGAAAGCATAGCCATCTCCGACACAACCTTTCTTTATTTTCCTCGTCTCTATTCTATCAAAGATCAAAAAGTAGAACAAGCGTTCTGTTATCCACAACCAACTGTGGAAATCCTGTGTATAGTTTGTTAATAAATGGCAAAATCCGAAGTTTTAGAAGGAAGGATATGTGGACAATATTTATACACAGGATAAAAATGTAATTTTCTAAAGAAAAATATATTTCATATATTATTAGAGAAATTAGCTAGATTTAAAGTGAAATGACTAGATTATAAGAAATCCCCGAATATATTACCCATGAATTATCTTTCCTAAACCCTTTTTTAAAAATTTATTGCGGTCTCGTATTCACTTCCAAAATCCATATTTTACCAGAGTGATCAAGCCCATAATCAAAACCAAGTTCACCAATGCCCGGGAACCTTTCTTCCAGAAGTGCGGTGCAGGTCCGTGTAAGTTTGCGCATTTCTTGCTGCTTGGCTCTCGCATCAATATGAGGTAGTGAACGACGTAAAGCCTCCCGGCATTTCAGGAGTGTTCCTCCTTTACATACATTAGTAATGACGAGCCCTTTTCGAGCATGCCTTCCAAGCATGGCTGTAATCTTCCACCCTGTCTCTTTCTTCACAAATTTTACTCGGTAGTCAAGAGGCCGTCCCTTAATATGAGCCAGTGTAATTCCTTGCTGAATAAGATAGGTTCTTTTCAATTTATTTTTCGCGAGTGAACGATACATCGATTTATAGTTAGAGAAGCTATACGTATGAGACATTTTTGTAAAGGTATATTTCTCTCCCTCTCTTCCCACACGCATAACGCCGTTCCCACCCCCGCCATGCACGGGCTTAACAAATACCATTCCATATTTCTGTAACATATCTTTCAAATGTTGCTCGGTAAATATTGCGGTTTCTGGGATATGATTTGCGATATAAGGATTTGTCTGAAGAACTTCTGTTTTGATCCACTTACTTCCAATAGTTCGATTCATACGTTTCCCTCCTTCAGAACATAAATAATGAGGTCAGATTGAGTCCTAATACTATATATATTTCGGTAACTCTTTCTTCTCTTGTATGTCTGTCCTTATAGAGACGCCTTTTTATGAGGGAAAAGAGAATTGGGTTTTTACCAAAGATAGGCTATATTAAGAGATAGATTACGATTAGGAAAGGAGCTTATTACTTCGTGGCTCAATTTATTGAAAGTTTTTATGGGGTTGCCTATTTTGCAATGGCCATCGTACTCGTGGCAGTCACCCTTCTCACCTTTATCACCGGCATTAAGTTCATTCGTGATAAAAAACATATTGGATTTGGAATCGGCTGTATTGGCTTTTCCATTCTTTTTACCGTAATTATTATAGAAGCTATTAAGTTAGTTATCGCTTAAGTATTGGACCACAGGGAACCATCTTCTCCTACCAAGAGAAAGGTGGTTTTTTCGTATATCTCTTTTTCGGTTACAATAAGAAAAACGGGGAAAGAAGGAGCTGTTCTACCTATGTCGGAGCGTATGGGAATCATTGATATCGGATCAAACTCCATCAGACTTGTCATCTATGAAGTGCTGAATGGGGGGGCCTACCGGGTTTTATACGAGAAAAAGTATGCAGCAAGACTGAGTCAAAAGGTAGATATGGATGGGACGATCGGCTATGAAGCAATCAGCTCTATTCTGCCGGTACTCCGCAGTTATCAGGATATATGTGCAAGCTACCAAGTATCTCACGTCAGGGCAGCCGCTACGGCGGCGATACGTAATGCACAGAATAGCAGTGACATAACGAGGTGGATTAAGGAAGAAACTGGTCTTGAAATCCAGCTGATCTCTGGTGAAGATGAAGGGCGTCTTGGCTTCTTGGGTGTCATTGAGTCCATTTCCTTATCTGACGGATTTATTATTGACATCGGCGGAGGAAGTACGGAGATCACTCTTTTTCTAAACGGTCAATATGAGGAAAGCCTTTCTATTCCCTACGGTGCTGTCAATGCGCATGCCCGCTATGGCACTTCTACTCACTGGAGTCGTGAGATGGTAGATGATTTCGTGAGTTCCATACATACCTTTTTAAAAGAACATGTTTGGACACAGCACCATCCAGGACTTACACTGGTTGGTCTTGGTGGAACGGTACGATCTCTAGCTAAAATGGTACAGAAAAAACAAGAATATTCTCTTCCTGTCATGCACAATTACCGAATGGAACCGGAAGATATTCGCGTATTTTATAATACCCTTCCTTATATTCCTTCAGATCAACGAAAAAAAATACCCGGCTTATCAAAAGACCGGGCAGATCTGATCATACCTGGTGTCATTTTGCTGCAAACGATCTTCAACTGGCTGGAATCTACCCATTACATTGTCAGTGGAGCAGGGCTTCGGGACGGGCTATTCTATGAACTCATGCAAAAAGACTATCCTGACTTTATGAAACAGGACGTATTAACAAAAAGTATTTGGAATCTGCTTCATTTTCATTCCACAGCCCCGGCAGGACAGTTGAACCAAGTCCATTCCGGTATGCAGCAGCTGTATCAGGTGCTAGAAGGGGAAGCTTCGGTATCCGACAGCCGAATCATGTATGCCTCCTCCATGCTGTACCGTATTGGGGAACAACTTCAGCATCATAAAGCAAGCCAGCACTCGCTCTACTGGATTAAGAATCACGGAATATGGGGCCTTAGCCACCGTGAAACGATCATCACTGCGATCATAGCCGACTATCATCCAAAAGGCCGAACGCCTGCTGAGATCGACTATCATCAAGATATCTTATATTCAGAAGACTATAAACGGATCACTCGCCTTGGCTCACTGCTAAGACTTGCTTCTGCCTTGTACGGAAACGGAGGAACTGCCGTAGAATCGATGAAAACAGAAAAAAAAGACGACTTCCTGCAGCTACATTTAACTTGCCGCAGAATGCCGTCTATGGAACAAAAAGAACTGGAAGACATAAAAAAAGAAGTAGAAAAAGCTTGGAAAATACACTTACATTGGACTATCTCGATTTCTTCCAAGCCTTAATCTGAATCGCCTCAAATTGACTCCGAAGTAAAGGCTCCTTGTTATTCACCGGGACATAAGTTCCGTTAGATAATAACAGGCGGGCCTTTACGTTGTCTTTAAGGGAAAGTTCCAGTGTATTCACCAGTATTTCTTTTAATTTGCGGTCATTAACCGGGCACATGAGTTCGATTCGGCGATCCAGATTTCTTGTCATCCAATCTGCACTCGATAAATAAACTTCGAATTCTCCTCCATTCTCAAAGTAGAATATACGCGAATGCTCTAAGAAACGATCGACAATACTTATCACTTGTATATTCTCGCTGATCCCTTCAAGACCCGGACGCAGGCAGCAAACCCCTCTAACGATAAGCTGTATTTGTACTCCTGCTTGTGAAGCTGCATATAGTTCATCAATCATTTCTTGATTAGAAAGAGAGTTCACCTTGGCAATGATTCTTGCGGGTTTGCCGCTTTGGGCATTTGCTGCTTCTCGCCGGATCATTTCAAACAATTTATTTTTCAGTCCCTCTGGTGAGAGGTGAATCTCACCCAGCCCCTGCGCTTCTGAATAACCGGTAATCTCATTAAATACCTGTGAAGCATCTTCACCGATCTGAGGATCAGAGGTCAATAACCCGATATCCGTATATATCCGTGCCGTATTCGCATTATAGTTACCGGTGCCTACATGAACATATCTGCGAAGTGTATCTTGTTCTCTGCGTACAATCAAAATGATTTTTGCATGCGTTTTGAGACCTAATAAGCCATAAACGACATGGCATCCGGCTTTTTCTAGCTCTCTTGCCCAAGCTATATTTCGTTCTTCATCAAATCTTGCTTTGAGTTCTACGACGACGGTGACCTGTTTCCCCATCTCTGCAGCATGTGCCAATGCAGGAATTAACCTCGAGTCTCCATTAACCCGATATAAAGTCATTTTGATCGCCATCACATCTGGATCTTCTGCTGCTTCTTCCAGAAAATCAGTCACTGCATCAAAAGATTCATAGGGATGGTATAAGAGAACATCTTGTCTGCGTAAAATTTTAAAAAAGCTTTCGTCGGTGTGGAAAACTTCGGGATAGACCGGTTTTAGATTCGGATATTTTAAATGATTATATCCTTCAAGCTGGTCAACAAAACTGCCTAGAAACCCAAGATCAAGCGGACCTTGAATCTCAAACATCTGGTCGTCTTTAATACCGAATTCATGCTTTAAGTAAGCAAGCGCATTCGGGTGAATGCCCTCCTCCACTTCAAGGCATACCGGGGCCCCCCGTCTGCGGCGTCTCAGCTCTTTTTCTATTTCTTCGAGTAAATCTTCTACTTCTTCTTCATTAATATAAAGATCTGAATTTCGGGTTAACCGAAAACCATGAACCGACTCTGGTATGTACCCGCTGAACAGCGTATGAATATGATGTTTTATCAGCTCTTCGGTAAGGATAAATGATTTTTTCTTACTGTTTGAACGGAGTGGAACCTGAATGACTCTTGGAATATTGGAAGGGACTTGGACGATAGCAAAATAAAATTCATTCGCGTCTCCTTCTTTCCGCAAGACGACAGCGAGATAAACAAACTTATGATGCACAAGAGGAAAAGGTCTGCTTTGATCTACAGCCATAGGTGTAAGCACAGGAAAAACAATATCATGATAATATTGCTCCATTGCCTTCTGCTGGGTTGCATTCAGATCTGTGTATTCCATAAATACAATGCCTTTTTTGGAGAGCTGTCTCATAAGATCCCGATAGGAGCGGTACTGTTCCTGAATCATCTTAGAGATCCGCTTCATTAATCGTTTGTATAGACCCGTTGGTGTGTAACCCGTAAAATCTTTTTTCATCAGCTCTGCCTTTATCTTCTCTCTTGTTTCGGCAACCCGCACACTCATAAATTCATCAAGATTTGAGGTAACAATGGATAAAAAACGAACACGTTCTAATAGAGGTGTGTCCACATTTTGCGCTTCTTGAAGTACTCTTCGGTTGAACTCGAGCCAGCTTAAATCGCGATTCAAATATGAATATATTTCACGTTCCGTCCTGTTTTCTAGAATCACATTCTCTTTTTTCATAAGACCCCTCACAGTAAGAATCATTATAGTAGCTCACTCTATTGTAAACCCTACTAAAAGAATCAATCATCAGCCCTATGTTAAATTTATGTAAACATAATGTAAAATCTTCCATCTAACTGCATATATATATCATAGATAGAATGAAGAATTCATAAAGTTTCGAGTGCGAATCTGCCAAATTCTATCGAATGCTTTACAATAGAGTAGAGAGAAGGTAAAGTGTTTACGTCAGCTCTCTTTAGGGCATTAGAACGTAATTAACACCTAATAGAAGGAGGATACGATGAATTCTAACAAATCTAGAACGCTGCAAAAAAACATAGAGTTTTTTACTGCTGCCTTATCTCAAACCGTCGTTTCCGTCTGGCAGGAAGATTCCGCAGGCGTATATTGCGAAATCGCTCGCGGATATGTAGAAATGTTTTCTAATGATCAGGTTCGAGTTCGAAGTGAAGATGGAATGGAACACCATTACTCTAGAGATACCGTTATATTCCAAACCGAGGTTTAATATATAGATACGACTACATGACACGAAGCAGTACCCGTTGTAATGTAGTCGTTTTTTAATGCTTACAGGTTAGGATGAATACGGTGCAGCAAATTCAATAATGTTCTGATCGGGATCGAGGATGAAAATTTGGGCAAAACCAGCTACACTGTTTGGTCTTGCTTCGTAGGGGATTCCTACTGATTCAAGCCAATGCTTTGTTTTTTCATAGCTTTTTACCCATACAGCGAAGTGTCCGTCCGTTGTGTCGATGCCGCTCTTCCGAAGTGTCTCTCCTGCTGGGTGCTGCAATAAATGCAGCTGCTGATCTTTTCCGATTGCGTACCAAACTCCTGTTGAATCAAAAGGAGGCCGTGTGATTTGTTTCAATTGTAATTTTTCGGAATAGAACTGATGAGCCTTTGTTAAGTCTCGAACAGCCAAACTCACATGATGGATTCGTTCCATTTCAATCACGGTAGTTGCACCTCTTTTTGTGTATTTTGTATAGGAAATAGTTTACAAAATAATCTGTAATGCTATGCTAACACATCCTGCGCTTCTTGTTTACACAAATTCTGAAATCTGTAAATATAATTAAAAAAAGAGCTGGCAGCATCTCTTCATGCGAGATCGTCAGGCTCTTTTTATTTACTCTCCCACACGACACGACTCGTGACCAAATCGATAATTTTTGCATTTTCGACAAAAGCAGCTAGCTTCAACGCATCCTGTTTATTAAAAAAAGCATCGAAATAGGATCCGTCTACATATAAAGCAACACCATGTTCTTCAGAAGGAACCTCGGTAGAATTTACTGCATTCGTCAATATCACCTCTGCGTTATCCTTGCTGGGTTGTTCAGCTTCTTGCGAAAATTCGTCTTGTTGTTGTGCAGTTTTTTCTGTTGCTGTTACGGCTTCGCTCTCTATGGTTTCGCTCTCTGTAGTTAACTCATCGGTCTCTTCACGCTGTACGGTTTCTGTACCATCTGCATATTCAGTCGTAATCTGCCCTAGATCTCTATCCTCACTCGAAACAACAAATTCTGTATGAAGAGGCTTCTGATAATAAACCACCTTAGTGGACGAAGAGCTTAGTCGCATAAATATCAAAAATCTCTCGGAGTACGATACCGTAATCGTTCCTTCTGCGGCATTTGGAAGCTGCTGATAACCCACGGTTAACTCCCCTTCTGAATCATACCAATCGTTATCCAGTGCTTCCTGTTTAAACTCGCCAAGCGTCTCAGGTGACGGCGGAAACTCTAAATAATCCGAAGCTTTTTTGACGATATGTTCTGAGATGGGCTGTGCAATGTAATCCGAAAGTACAGGTTCAACCACTTTTTGTACCAGAATCAACAGAACTGCACAAATAATCAGCATGACAAGGATCGTTCGCAGGACCCTATTTATGTTGTTCGCCATCATCCTATCCCCTTTTTCTATGTACAAAGACCTACTTATATAAAAGATATCGGTGAATATGATCATTATGATGAGTCTTACTGATTTATAAAAAAACAAAAACCCCCTGAACTAAGTATCACTTTCGCTATACTTAGGTTCAGGAGGTATTGTCCTACACATTTTAAATTTTGATTCTATGAAAAAATGCCCTTAACAAGGCTCTTCGTTTGGTTTGCCTGCATCGGTTGCCGTACGGAACGAAGAACCGCATCCGCAGGTAGCAACCGCGTTCGGGTTATGGATGGTGAATCCCCCGGTCATGCCGGATTCTTCAAAGTCGATTTCCAGACCTTCTAACAGACGAAGGCTGTCTTTCTCCACAACTACCTTCATATCCTGAATCGTCATAAATACATCTTGATCTGTTTCGTTATCGTCAAACCCCATTGCATATGAAAATCCGGTACAGCCACCGGGTGCTACGCCTAGACGCAAAAACATATTTGGTGTTTCTTGTTGCTCAAGCATCTCTTTCAAACGCTCTGCTGCTGCATCACTAATGGTAATCATCGGTCATACCTCCTTCTATCTAATAAGATTCAAGTCATCTCACGTTCAAAGGGACGTAGAAATAAGTTGAATTCCTATATCATATGTAGAATTATACTCCACCTGTTCTCCTACCTCAAGAGATGAACATGGAATAAAGGTCCTAAGTAAACAAGCTTTTTACACCTTTGTATTGAACCGCTTGGATGTGAGGTTTATAATAGTAGGGAATTGTACATGTAATTGTCAAAGATTTGTCACAGAAACCTGCTTTTGTAGCCGTAATTTCTATTGTAACTTTTTTCACATTCTAACATGACAACCGTTTTGTCTTTGAATTATTTAATATGCGGGCGAACACAGAAAGTCATGACTCAGGAGGAATAAGCATGTCTACATTAATCACACCATTTACAGATACCAAAATGGCTGCCATCGTCGAAAAAGTACAGAATGGACAGCGTTTGACACTGGAAGACGGTGTTTATCTTTATGAGAGCGATGATCTTCTTACGATCGGACAACTTGCCAATGAAGCAAATCTTCGCAAAAACGGTAAAAAAGTATATTTCATTGAAAATATGAGTTTGTATTTTACAAATGTATGTGAAGCACGCTGTGCATTTTGTAACTTCAGAAAAGACCAAGGGGAAGAAGGATCTTATACCCTTTCTGGACAAGAGATGATTGACTATGTAGAACAGCACATCCATCCTGGTGTTAGGGAGTTCCACATTGTTGGTGGCCATAATCCTCATGTTCCATTCGAATATTATGTTGAATCCCTGCGTGCTCTGAACGAAAAATATCCGAATGTTACGCTTAAAGCATATACGGCAGCTGAGATTGATTTCTTCACACGAATTAGCGGCCTTAGTATCAAAGAAGTTTTGCAAGAACTGCAAAACGCAGGACTCCAATCCCTCACAGGTGGCGGGGCAGAAATTTTATCGGATGAATATCGTCAGAAAATGAAAGTAACCAAAGCCAATGTTGATCGCTACCTCGAAGTCCACCGGACAGCTCATCAGCTTGGTATGAAAACACACACCACCATGCTTTATGGTTCTGTTGAATCCTACGAAGATCGAATTCAGCATATGCTTCAAATTCGTGAGCTCCAAGATGAAACAGGTGGATTCATGGTCTTTATACCACTCTCGATGCAGCCGAAAAGTAAAAATGCCGGTATTATGCGTCGTAACTCTGCCTATGAAGATCTTAAGACCATTGCGATCTCAAGACTCATGCTTGATAACATCGATCATGTGAAAGCCTATTTTATTAATATTGGCCCTCAATTAACCCAAGTAGCTCTCAGCTTTGGTGCTTCTGACGTGCATGGTACGATTGTACGTGAACAGATCAGTCACGCTGCCGGTGCGCTTACACCTGCAGGGCTGACTCGTAAAGAATTAATCTGGCTTGTAAAAGGTGCAGGCCGTATTCCCGTTGAACGTGACACCTTCTATAATGAGATCGAAGTTTTCGAATAATGACCTGATACTTGAAAGAGTTCCCATATGGATTCAGCTCTTTACTATAGAGCTGAATCCAATTTTATTGCTTCAGCAATTCCATTCATTATCCCATCATCCCCACCCGGCCAAATGCATCATGACCGAGCGTAAACTAACATCTTTGCAAGATCGCATAAGAAAGGAAGTTAATTCGTCATGAAAAATATCGTTATCCTCGGAGGCGGCTACGGCGGTCTTACCGTTATTAAACATCTTCTTGAAGGCTCTATCCCAAATGATACCCAGATTGTCCTCGTGGACCGTATGCCTTTTCAAGGGCTCAAAACTGAATATTATGCACTAGCTGCAGGGACTGTATCTGATTATGATCTGCGTGTGCAGTACCCTGTTCATGAACGTCTGACCTATAAATATGGTGAAGTTGAATCTATTGATTTAGAAGGAAAAGTAATTCAAATTCAAAATGAGGACCCTCTTCCGTATGACCAATTAGTTATTGGTCTTGGGTGCACGGACCGTTTTCATGGAACTCCGGGTGCAGAAGAATGCAGTAATACCATTCAAAGCTTCCGAAGCACACGTGAGACCTATCTGCGCGTAAGTGAAATTAAACCTTACGGTCAAGTTCACATTGTAGGAGGAGGACTCAGCGGGGTCGAGATTGCTGCAGAAATCAGAGAAAGCCGTTCAGATCTAAATGTAACCATCTTGGACAGAGGTGACCGTGTTCTTTCCGCTTTTCCGCAGCGATTATCTGCTTATGTAGGAGAATGGTTCGCAGAACATCAGGTAGAGATTAAAAATCATATCTCGGTATCCAGAGTAGAACCTCATGCCATTTATAACCGAGATGAAGAAATCGTAACGGATGCGGTAATATGGACTGCAGGAATTCAGCCTGTAAAAATCGTCCGTGATTTGAATGTACAGAAAGATCCCCAAGGTCGTGTTACTCTTAACGAGTATTATCAAATTCCTGAATATCCTGAAGTATATGTAGTGGGTGACTGTGCAAGCCTTCCTTTTGCACCAAGCGCACAGGCTGCTGAAGTGCAAGGAGAACACATTGCACATATCATTCATGCACTTTGGAAGAATGAAAAACCCAAAACCGAAGCTCTCAAACTGCGCGGTACTCTAGGAGCACTTGGCAAGAAAGCTGGTTTTGGGCTTATGGGTAAGACATCGATGATGGGACGTGTTCCGCGGATTCTAAAAAGCGGTGTCCTCTGGATGTCGAAACGTCATCTGGGTTAAAGAAGAAAGTTTCTTCCTTTAAAGATCCAGGTCATTCCATGCGTCAATTTCTGCAATTTTGGACAAAATGGCTTCATGCAATTCTTTTGCACTTGTTGCTGTGACAACTTCCCCATTCACAAGAGCAAATGGAGTGCTGCTGCATTGTCCGCAATTCGTGAGGCATCCGTATTCGATTACATCGTATTCGAGGTTTTCTTCCAGTGCCTCAAAGATTTCATCTGTTCCAAAATGCATGTTGTTGGTACAAAATTCAATAATGGGTCTCAAATTATTCACCTGCTTCAGTTTTGACCATTTTATTTTGACTTCAATTGTACTATAATAAAGGGAAGGAAAGGAGTTGACAATATGAGCGAAAACGTACAAAGCAGCACCATGTATGATGAAGTTCTAGAAGTTCTTGATAAACTTCGCCCATTCCTGCAACGCGATGGCGGTGACGTGGAATTGGTTGATGTTGAAGACGGCATCGTTAAGCTGAAACTAATGGGTGCTTGCGGTAGTTGCCCAAGCTCCACCATTACATTAAAAGCAGGGATTGAACGCGCACTCGTTGAAGAAGTAGAGGGCGTACAAGAAGTAGTTCAAGTATTCTAATCATCCCCTCAGCATATAAGAGAGTCCCCTATTCGGGACTCTCTTCTTTTATTCTGTAATGGTTGGACGAATAGGATCAAGTCCTCCCGATATATCCATAATATTCCCAGTTATAAAGTCCGATTGGTTCTTACATAGATAATGAATAACTCTTGCTACATCTTCTCCGCTTCCTGGTCTTCCTCTTGGTGTCTCCTTATCAATTAAACCACTTACTTGTTCAATGGTCATCTCTTTATGTGCTCCCCTGATATCACCAGGGCAAATCATATTTACAGTAATGCCATAAGGTGCTTCTTCGACGGCAAGCGTCTTTGTAAAAGAAACAAGCCCTACCTTCGCAGAGGCATAAACCGCCCGTTGTGGCCAAGATCTCGCTTCACCGGCATGACTGAATCCGAAATGGATAATTCGGCCCCAATTTTTCTTCCGCATACCCGGAAGCACCCGATGATCTAACAACATCGTCCCTACCAGATTTCCTTGCGTTAACATAATAATATCTTCTTGCGTATATTCGGAAAACAGCTTTCGATCCCTAATAAAAGGACCGGCATTGTTTATAAGTATATCCACTACACCAAGCTTATGCTCTACTGTTGAGATCAACCGTTCGATATCTTCTGCCTTACATATGTCCGCCTGTACTGCGATGCAACGAACACCCCGTTCTTTGACAGCTGCACATAATTCCTCTGCTTCCTTCTGACTATGTACATAATTCAGAGCAATATCATATCCTTCTGCTGCAAGCTGAAGTGCTGTCATCTTGCCAAGTCCCTTAGCGCTTCCTGTAATCAGAGCGACTTTGTTGTCCAACATCCCTTCCTCCTCCTAAAAAGAGCGGTTCCTACTCAGTATAATATAGCAGGAGTAATAAGAAAAGAAAGAAGGATTTCTAGAAAAAAGAACCTGCCTCTATGAACAGAGCGCAGGTTCTTCGTCGTTTTTAGAATGCAGGAACAATGGCTCCCGCATAATTATTTTCAATGAACGTCTTGATTTCATCGGAATTCAGAGCAGCATTAAGCTTTTGTACAGCTTCATCATTCTGATTGTTCTCACGAGCGACAAGCACGTTCGCATATGGAGAATCTTCATCTTCAATGAACAAGGCATCCTCAAGTGGATTTAAATCAGCTTCAAGTGCATAGTTCACGTTGATTACAGCGAGATCTACTTCACCCAGTTGTCTTGGAAGCATAGCTGCGTCCAATTCAACGATTTTCACATTTTTCGGATTCTCCGCAATGTCACTGATTTTAGACTCTACATTCATGTTGTCTTTCAGTTTTATAATACCGTTTTTATCAAGTAACATCAGGGCACGACCACCGTTAGTAGCATCATTAGGGATGGCGATCTTTGCACCCTCTTTTAATTCATCTACAGATTTAACTGTGTTAGAATAAGCTCCAATAGGTTCTACATGAACATTGTTAAGAGCTACCAAGTTCAAACTGCGTTTTTCATTTTCATCATTCAAATACGGCTTGTGTTGGAAGAAGTTCGCATCCAGCTGGTTTTGAGACAGCTGTAAATTAGGCTGTACATAATCGTTAAAGATGGTGATCTCAAGATCAATACCTTCTTCTGCGAGGATCGGTTTTACCTGCTCCAAAATCTCAGCATGCGGTACAGGTGATGCTCCTACTCGAAGGGTGACTCTTTGATCTGTCTGACCGCTATCGCCACTTCCTGTCGTATCCTTACCAGCAGAATCATTTCCACATGCAGCTAGAACTAGTACCAATGCGAGTGTAAGACCAGACAATAACCATTTTTTCATCGTTAACATCGTTAAACCCTCCTAATTATAGTAAATCCCTATCTCTTAAAGCGAATTGCTATTTACGTGTAAAATGTTTGACTAATCTGTCCCCTGCCATCTGCAGGACTTGTACCAGAATAATCATAACAATAACCGCAACAATCATCACTTCTCGTTCATACCTGTAATACCCATAGTTAATGGCTAGCGCACCCAGTCCCCCTCCGCCAACCATCCCGGCCATTGCGGTGTAGGATATGAGGGTAACCACCGTGATTGTAATCCCTGCAAGTAAACCAGGAAGAGCTTCAGGCATGAGCACCTTCATGATAATCTGCCCCGTGGAAGCCCCCATCGCCTGCGATGCTTCGATAACACCCTTGTCTACTTCGCGCAGAGAAGTCTCTACGAGCCTTGCAAAGAAAGGTGCTGCACCTACCACGAGCGGCGGGATTGTTCCCACAACCCCGATTGTTGTGCTAACAAGCGCTTTTGTGATCGGAAGCATGGCAACAATCAGAATAATAAAAGGAACCGAGCGCAAAATATTTACGATAAAAGAAAGCACAGTGTATATGACACGATTTGGCATAGAAGCAGATCGTGAAGTTAAAAATAGAATAATTCCCACCGGCAGACCAATAATAAAAGTAAAGATACCGGATACAAGCAGCATACTTAGTGTTTCTAAGGTAGCTTTTTGAATCTCATCCCAGTTAATGACGGAAAAATCAAGACCCACTATTCAGCACCTCCACTTCAAGACCTTGCGAAGTCAAGGATTCAACCGTTTTTAAAATCTGTTCAGGATGTCCCTCTAAACGAACCATCAACTGACCATACGGCATCTGCTTAATTGTAGAGATTGTTCCTTGCAAGATTGCAAAATCCACTCCGGTTTGCCGCACCGTCTGTGATAAAATCGAATCATAAGTTTTACTCCCAAGAAAAGTGATTTTTACCGTTTGTGAATGTTCTAAATGCGTAGCCTGAATGGCTTCCTTCATTAAATCGCTAACTTCCGTCTCACGTAAAATAAATTCTTGGGTAACGGGATGTTGTGGTTTCAGGAATACTTCTGCCACTGGTCCTTCTTCTACAATCCCGCCTTGATGAATAACAGCCACCCGGTCACAGATGGTCTGTATTACATGCATCTCATGGGTAATGAGTACAATCGTAAGATTGTACTTCTGATTAATATCAAGCAAGAGCTTAAGAATGGAGTTCGTTGTCTGCGGATCAAGCGCTGAGGTCGCTTCATCACACAGCAGGACTTGAGGATCGCTTGCCAGCGCCCTTGCGATACCGACACGCTGTTTTTGTCCTCCGGACAGTTGAGAAGGATATTTGTTACTGTGGTTGGTAAGTCCCACCAGTTCAAGTAATTCCTTCACCTTTTGATCTACTTTCTTGTTGTCCGTTTTTACTAAACGCAGCGGGAATGCGATATTCTCATAAACTGTGGCAGAACTCAGCAGATTAAAATGCTGGAAAATCATCCCTATTTTGCGCCGCTGCGCTTGAAGTTGTGATTTATTTAATTTTGTCATATTAATACCGTCTACATAAACATCACCCGATGTTGGACGCTCTAATAAGTTAATCAACCGAATCAGTGTACTTTTCCCTGCTCCGGAATGACCGATTACACCAAAGATTTCGCCTTTATGAATAGACAAATCAAGCCCTGAAAGTGCAGTGGTTACGTGCTTTCCTTGTCCATAATCTTTGCGGATATTTTTTAATTCAATCAATACGGTACCTCCTTGCCTTGCGGTCATTCTCATTTTGACTCATAGACACAAAAAACCCCCTTTTTCACAGAAAAAGAGGGCATCAATAGTTAAACGACTCCTTCTCATCTGCCAAGACCAAAATGTATGATCTTGAAGGATTTAGCACCATGTCATCCTATATAGAAAATATTCTATAAAGAATCGGTTGCCGGGCTTCATAGGGCCTGTCCCTCCGCCACTCTCGATAAGAATGATATGCAGTTATGAATAATGATAATGTCGAATGTTGACGTTTGCTAAACAAATAATTGTTTCAGAAACTTAGTGAAAGTATATGATATTTCATAACACTTGTCAAAGGAAAATATTAAGAGCGAACCGTTTGTTTTTTCCATGTGCTAATCATGTACTCAAAGGATTCAAGTAAACTTCTCGAGACGAGATCCACACCAAGTTCCAGATCAGAAGTAAATGCTTTTAGGTCTTCCAGTTTCACTTTCCCATGCAGTGCCTGATGCCTTTGCCATAAATCATCTTGCATCTCCA
Organism: Paenibacillus sp. An7; assembly: GCF_009870785.1. Classification (GTDB taxonomy): domain Bacteria; phylum Bacillota; class Bacilli; order Paenibacillales; family Paenibacillaceae; genus Paenibacillus. The sequence goes on along the minus strand of NZ_WTWX01000009.1, from coordinate 57,981 downwards.
CATTCATATGATGGATCTCTGTGTTTCGTCTCTTGCGAAGACGATTCATGGGCTGATGATACTTATCTTTCAGGCTGCTTAATTGGATGAGAAGTGTCTTATGTTTGGGTTGCCCTTCGAGCTGTTTCAGAACCGTGAAATAGGAAAAATGCGCTTTGATTCTGGAGGTCTCTAAGTGATACCAGTCATCTAGAACATTACCCAGTTTGTCTAAGGTTGCAAACATACGGATAAAGCCGTCCTTGTAAAAGTATACGTATCTGGCATAATCGGCTTTCTCGTCTGGTCCCATATCATCTGTTGATTCTGCATGAACCTTTGCCGCATAAAAAGAAGCAGCATACGAACTTTGTTCGAACTCATCTAATGAGGTGATGAGTCCACGGGTCCATATTTCCAATTCACGATAATCATGTGTTGGGTCTGTACTCTCTTTTATTTCATTCATGAGTAACTGCAGCATGCGTGCCATTGCATCCATTGCTTCTTTCAAGTATCCCGAGTTCACCCGGGGTGGTTCACCTAATAAAGTACGCAGCATATGAACATCCTCCCTGTACCTCATTTTTCCCCATCCAGGCACTCAGAATCCCTGCTTCTTATTGGACCTTTGCGAAATATGATTTCCAGCGCGAATCGACGAGTTCTACAATATCTTCCCGCGGAATGACTTCTTCAGGGTAACCTGGCTTCATCCGCGCATCAATCACGATTGGCAAGGAGTAACCAATATGATTCCGTTTCACTGAAGTATCTGCATACATGTCACTTGCTGGATTAAAGCGAGTAAACACGGTCCATAAAAAGGACATCTGATTCTTCGCTGTTTCTTGTGCATGATCGACCAGAATGACGAGCGGCCAAGTCTGTTCGAGTGCCCCAAAACGTTCTACGAGCCGGCCTGCAAGTTCTGGTTCTTCCTCATAGGATGCTCCCTCTACAAGCAGTACCCCGCCGCAATAAGGTGTGATATTGGATATTTCATTCACAAATCCACCTTCGTATGTGCGAGGAAGATCGCGGACTTTCTCTCCAACACCCACTAAGATGGCTTTACTTCCGTGGTTCAGCTTGTGACCGGTATAATCCAGCGTATCATGTGAAGTATGATCAAAAATGAACAGATCCGTCTTCGGATCAAATCGTTCGAGTACCGTTTCAATTAATGTCGTAAAGTTAGATAATTCAATGGCCTGATCAGTTAAAATCAAAAATTTGGTCAATGACAACTGACCTTGTCCAAGTATGCTAAATCCGGAAACTAATGCCTCACGCGAATAGCTTTCCCGTACAACAGCAGAAGCAAGCGCATGAACTCCGCTTTCCGCATAAGCCCACAAATCTTTCACCGTCGGCATGACAATGGAGTAAGCGGGAGATAATAAGCGCTGCACGAATTCTCCGAGATAATAATCCTCTTGACGTGGTTTACCCACGATCGTCATCGGATAAATCGCATCTTTGCGGTGCCACATCCGTTCCACGTTCAAGATTGGAAACTCATGAGCCAACGAATAATAACCGAAATGGTCACCAAATGGTCCTTCCATTCTACGCTCGTGAGGCGGCACTATTCCTTTAATTACAAATTCTGCTTCAGCCGGCATGCGGTGTCCCCCGTACGGGTCATCAACCATTTTCAGCTTGTCTCCCATAATCAGAGAAGCCATGAGCAGTTCAGGAAGCTTCTCCGGGACAGGAGCGATTGCAGACGCAATGAGAGCGGGAGGTCCACCCAGAATGACAGATACCGGTAACCCTTGTCCGCGCTGTTCCGCTTCATGGTAATGGAATCCGCCGCCTTTTTGAATTTGCCAGTGCACACCTGTTGTATGATCATCATAAATCTGAATTCGATACATCCCAAGGTTGTGATCTTTATGATCATCCGGATGTTCTGTATAAACGAGCGGTAATGTTAAGAATGGACCTCCGTCCAGCTGCCAGCTCGTTACCTTCGGAAGCATTCTTAGCGGGGTTTCCGTTTGATTGGCAGATAAAATGGGTGCATCACTTCGCTGCACTGTTTTCAATCCCACTTTTAGCGCCTCTTTAATCAAGCCTCGTTCATTCCAGAGTGCTTTGGGTGTAGGAGGCACAAGCGTTTTCGTTGCACCCACAATGGATTTCATAAGTTCTTCAGGTCTTGGTCCAAATGCCATATCTACTCTACGACTGGTTCCGAACATATTCGTGAGTACCGGAAAAGGAGTTCCTTTTACGTTTGTAAATAACAACGCAGGTCCCTGCTCCTCGATGACACGTCTATGAATTTCTGCTATCTCTAAGTAAGGATCAACAGGCACGTCGATAATAACAAGGTCTTTTTCCTGTTGTAATTTGGTTACAAACTCACGTAAATTTGAATAAATCAATGTGGAAGATCCCCCTTTATAAAACAAAGCCCTGCGAAATCGAATTCGTGGACTTTGTCATTTACCTATGTAGCCTTCGGACAGGCACCAACCTATATTGTACACTGTCCCGCTATTTTTTTCCAAGATACATCTATTGTATCCATTTATTTAACTGCCTTTTATGAGCGATGAATACCTGCCGGCTTAGCCAGTTTCCATACTACATAACTCATGTAGGCAAGAAGCCCGAACAATACCGAAATAATGGTCATATGAGCAAGTACCACAAACATGTAAATTTCAGGACGATCCATTGTCAGCATCAGGCCTACACCGGACAACACTTGTATAATTACGAGAGAGATCGCGGTAATCCCAAGCATTTGTAACTCCCTGTTCCCTTTATTATAACGATAAGCATAGTAACTGAGGACTGCAATAATGACAACAAGGAAAAATGCAGCAACACGATGCAGGAACGCTACAGCTACGCCGCCTGAAAGTTCAGGAATCACGGCTCCATTACAGAGCGGGAACCCACTGCAGCCGCCTGCAGACTCGGTATGGCTGACGAAAGCCCCTGTATAAACAACGATATAAGAATAAATCATCGTTAGCCACACTAAATTACGAAATTGTTTGCTTACCCGCGGCAGGCTGTCGAACTTAGCGAGTCCGCCAAATTTTTGTTCTTGCCTTGCACCAAGGGTAGTCATCAAGGAACTTGCAAGCGAAATAATGGCAAAACCAAGATGTAGTGCCATAACAGCAGGTACTTGGGAGAATACAACGGCGAGTGCTCCCATCATCCCTTGAATAACAACGAAGAATAATGTTAACAGTGAAAAGATTTGTAGATCACGGCGCTGTTTAGCGAACAGTATAAAGAGTACAAATGTGGTAATGGACAGCAGCCCTGCTGACGTACTGACAATCCGGTGTGAATATTCAATGAGTGAAGCTAGTGTATGTGCAGGCACAAATTCCCCATGACATAATGGCCACTCATTTCCGCAGCCAAGGCCCGAATCCGTACGTGTAACTACCCCGCCGCCAAATGTGGCAAAAAACATGAACAGCGTAGTCACAAAACTAAACCATTTTAAAAGTCTGATATGCTTCAACCTTATTCACCTGCAATTATATGATGTGGCGGAAAAACTCTCCGCATGCTGATTATATAAGCAATGCTCAGCAACTCTCATTATTATAACGGATAAAAGAATTCGAAACATGAGGGGATTGTGACAATATCTTAACGGCTGTTAAAACGTAACATTTTGCATTGTTTCCTCAGATCCTATCCATATTTATGGTATTCAGCACGGTCCAGCACAAAAAAACACCGCTCTTTTTTAATCAAAAGAACGGTGTTTTATTATGATTATTCTAGCTGCGCAGTGTTTGATACACTTCAACCGCCCGCTTAAGGAATTCTACAATTTCCTCACGTGATTTGCGATTTTTATTTACGAAACGAATGAGCTCGCGTCCATCTGCATAAGCCACAAAACTAGGGATTCCTAGAATGTTCTGTTCCTGACTTAGATCGCCGGTTTGTTCTACATCGACTTCAATCAGGCTAAGCAGCTGAGAAAACTCCTGCTCTACCTCCGGCATGAAGGGATCGATAAATCTGCAGTCTACGCACCAGTCTGCTTTAAAGACAGCAACCGTCAAATTAGAAGATTGGGTTAAAACATCGAATTCCGCTTTAGAAGTAATTTTTTTCATCCTTATTCATCCTCTCTAGTTTACAGCTCGTATAGATCTTCTGGTTTAGTGAATCATTCTTGACGAGTGGAAGTCAAATCATTCGTACATACTATTATATAACTAGGCAAAGTCTGTAGCAAAAGAGGAGGCAAGAAAAAGATGAAAAGTCAGCAATCTTCTGTCCATTCTTTCGACGCAATTTGGCAAATGGTAAAGACCTTGCCTATAACTGCAGCAGAAGTGATTCGCGGTAAACAGGCTGCTATTCGTTCATCGAAATGGCTCCGTCATCCGCTTCGTCCACTCACTTGGCCAGCTTCATCTGCTTCCTGGATACAGAACGAGCTGGAACAAACACTTGCCAGTGTACGAGCCAGCGGAGTTCAGCCCGCTTCCATGCGGAGCAGTCAGCTCGATCCTTATAGCGTCGAAGAGCTGGAACTGGTACGCGAGATCATGGAACAAACTCAGCAGCATAATCAAAGTAATCTAACAAGAACGGCTGCTTATTTGGCTTGCTATGAAGCCTACCCGGAACTTCACTGGGCCCTGCTTGCTCATTTGGTATCTCGTAACGGCGGCTACAATATGACCGATTTAAAGAGCGATCTTTTGCAGAATGTACTTAAAAGTCAGGATAATAAACAAGTTTATCTTCTCTTAGAACGGTGTAATGCACTTATTTTTCAAGATGCCTATCCGCAGCTGATGTTATATATGAAAAGCCGAGAAAAAGGTCGAAGCTATTTTCATTTGTTATCTGAGTTTCATGTTTCTGCCTTTATGAGTCCTTTTTGGGAACAATTCTGGCTTGAACGTAACAGTGAGATCTTGACCGTTGGTCTCATTATTAACGAGCAAAATTATATCGAGAACCGGGTCATTCGCAATCCCTATTATCAGCATCATGTCATGGCTACCCTCTCTTTTCGTTCCCATGAACTGGCTGGGCTTAATCATATTATTATTCCGCTTGGTGTGGATCAGGAATTGGTCGGTTTGACGATGAATCATTTCAATAAACTGCATGAACGGATTGAGTTCGGCAAAGCACTGTATGCCCTGTTATTCGGGTATTCGCAGGTACTAGAGAGAGCCACTGCCTTTTCTAAAGAAATCCCCCATGAAGGTTCCCGAAGTGAATATTGGCCTAAATATTACACTTCCCTATATGGTCAGAAACGAGAGGACCCCCTTCTCACAGCTGCACTAAGTAATAAAGAGGTGCTTTCTAGAGACAATAAAATATATAGTCCTACATTATATAAAGCTTGGTATGATATGCCCTATGAGAAAATAACTCGTGAAGACTGGCTTACGCATACCCCTCATACAGACACACTGGGCCACCTCAACCTTCCAAGGAGACCACGTATATTTGATGTGAGTTACCGGCACCGGTTCGCTCTATGGAAACTTGGAATTGTTCATGATCTGAGCGAAATAAGAAATACCAATAAGAATCTATAAAAAAAGAACGAAGCCCTTTAAAGAGCTATCGTTCTTTATACCTTATCCTCTGCTGCCTTGGTTATTACCTCGCTGTAATCTCATCAAAGGCCCAAGCACCTTCTGAATGATCCGCGGATAGTTCGCAAGCTCGTCCTGACGAAGTACGCGCATCGCAATAAGCAGAACAAAATAACTGATGACTACCGCAACTCCAACGATGATACAGTTTATTAAAAATGCCACTCTTGCAGGCATCATATCTACCATAGACAGCCCAAGCTGATGAAGTCCATATCCAATCGCACTGGAAATAATAACGGTAATCAGAAAGCCAATCCATCTCTTACCGAGAATGGAGAAAGCAACTGTCTTTTTAAGTACACGAATGTTGAGAATTGTGATCACAAAGAAAGCAAGACCCGTTGAGATAATGATTCCATAGATTCCAAAGAACTGAGCAAGGATAAAGCTGGACAACAACTTCACCATAATCCCGATAAACACGGTTACCATGGTGATTCTTGGTTTACCGATACCCAGTAGAATGGAGTTGGAAGTCATCATTGTAATTTGAAAAATCGTCCCGAACGTCAGTAAAGCAACAATTCCGCTGCCATCCAAGCTACTAAACAGGAGACCATTAATTGAATAAGCAGCTACACAGAGAGCAATAACCATCGGCATCCCTGTCATAATCGCGATCCGCATAGCGAGGGTCACTTGATTACGCAGATGAACTTCATCTTTCCTCGCGAATGCTGCCGAGATAATAGGGATCAATGATGTACTGAGTGCAATCGCCAGGATCGGCGGAATTCCCGCAACAGGCTGAGCCCGGTTGGTCAAAATACCAAGTATTGTCGTAGCCGTGTCTGAGCCGACCTGACTGCTGATCAGGGGTTTAATAATGGATGAATCAATAAAGTTAACGGCGGGTACAGCTAATGATGACAATACAATCGGTATAGAAAGTGTGAAAATATCACGATAGATCCGAGATAACGGAATTCGCGCCGTTTGCAGATCATGGAGACCAAGTTCTCGGTCTTTTCGAATCTGTTTCCGAGTAAAATACAGCATTACTGCGAATGCACCGACACTGCCGAGCACTCCCCCGAACGTTGCACCTGCTGCAACCTCAGTATCTCCATATCCTGCTCTTAATAGGATATAAGCAAGCAGGATTGCCGTACCAACCCGTGCAAATTGTTCGACAATCTGCGAGATTCCGCCTGCTGTCATGTTGTTGCGACCTTGGAAGTAGCCGCGCATCATGGCAATCGTCGGGAATAATAATAGCGCCGGAGCCAGTGCACGAATGGCCAAAGCCGACTCCGGAACTTGGGCAACATACGTTGCGTAAAACGGAGCGAGTGTCCATAGCAGTATCGTCATAACAATCCCAGCAAATGCGGAGAAAATAAGAGCCGCTTGATAAATTCGTTTTGCTTCCGCAGGTTTATCCAGCGCATAGCGCTCGGAAACCATTTTGCTGAGCGTACTCGGAATACCTGCGGTGGCCACCGTAAGCAGCATTAGGTATACACTGTTCGCCACCCCGAAAGAGGCGTCCCCCACATCTCCAAGCAAGTGTTCAAGCGGAACGCGCTGGACAAGCCCAAGCAGCCGGGCAACAAGAGCTGCCACAGCAAGGATAATCGTACCCTTGATGAATGATTCCTTTTTAGACAAGACGTAATTCCCTTCTTCCTTCCCCCGAACGAAACGTTTAGGAACCTAATTTTAATTAACTGTAATCCAAATAAAAAATATAATCACCATAGCTACTTGCAAGATGATCTTCATGACGGTACTTGCAAATAAACCTAACACCGAACCAAATCCAACTTTGGCGGACTTTTGGACCGTCGATCCGCCAATCAGTTCCCCGACAAAAGCGCCTAAGAAGGGTCCAATAACAAGTCCAAAGGCCGGTATAACAAAAGGTCCGATAATGACACCAATGGTACTGAGTGTGGTCGAGAGCTTTGAACCTCCATATTTCTTGACGCCCCAGGCATTAACGACGTAGTCTGCAACAAACAGCACCACGACGATTAGTGTCTGGATTATCCAGAACCAGACTCCAAATGATTCGAATCCGAAGAACCATCCATATACAAAAAAGGCAAAGTAAATGGCGAGAGCACCAGGCAGAATAGGGAAAATCGCTCCCGCAAGTCCAATCGCAAATAATAGAATAACAAGAATCCAACCAAGGATTGTCATCAGGCGATTATGCCTCCTTCAAAATATAGTCTCGTATCACTTCCACAATTCCATCTTCATTGTTCGTGCCGACTACGAGATCTGCTGCTTCTTTTACCGTTTCCTGTGCATTCCCCATTGCGACTCCAAGACCTGCTGCCTCAATGACAGCAAGATCATTCAGACTATCGCCTACCGCAACTACCTCTTCCATTGTAATTCCGAGCAGTTTACATACTTCCTGAATCCCGCTGGCTTTAGAAATACCCGCCGGATTAATCTCGAGGTTCGTTGTTGAAGAATTCGTAATCTGAAGACCACCCAAATCTTGAAGCTCCATCAAAATCTGATGGCGGACATCATTATCTTCGGTTGTATAACCGAATTTCAGCCACTCATGATCGTAAATGGAATCCACCCAACGCTCACTGTTAAACAACTTATCTACCGAATAAGCCCAGAACCAGCAATTATGCTTAATCGCGATCTGATGCATTTTAGATACAAGTTCTGGATCAAGCAAGGTTCTTACATGCAGCTCATTCGGTGATTTCCATACTTCGCTTCCGTTCACGGTAACCATCGGTGTATCCAGGCCAAGTTCCTGACCATAAGGAAGCGCATGATGAGCAGCACGTCCTGTAGATAGGCATACATGTATACCCGCTTTCATTGCCTTATGAATCCAGCTGGACGTCTCGTGAGAAATTTCATGTTCATCGGTTAGCAGCGTGCCGTCCATATCTAGCGCAAGTAATTTATATCGATATTGATTATTCAAAATAAGTTTCCTCCTTTTTGTTCTCTTATCCATCCATTCTTTATCTTTATTGTTCGTTTATGAATCACAATACATATCGCATTTTATCATAAACTAGGAATTGCAACAAAAGAGGTTTACATGGTTTAAGTCATATGTAAGACATGTAAAAAGAGCAGGCGGCCTCACCTGCTCTTACCTATGATATTATTTTATTGCTATGCATTTCGTATTATATTCCATATTACAGCTGTACTTCCCTGCTTCCCCTGCCTCGCAGGAATCTCCGAACGACAACACCATGAAGCGGCGAGAACAGAAAAGCAAGTACGAATAACCCTCCTGCCGAGGCCACCATGCACCCCGCAATCGAAGCATCAAGCAAGAAGGCCATATAATATCCAGCAACGGAACTTGCTGCTCCGATGAGAACACTATAAGTCAGCATGATCCCAAGGCGATCCGTCAATAGATAGGCTGTTGCCGCAGGAACAATGAGCATCCCGACAACGAGAATAGCGCCTACGCTGTCAAAAGATGCAACCGAAGTCATGGAGACCATTCCCATGAGTAAATAATGAAAGAGTGCCACCGGAATGCCGCTTGCTGCAGCAAGTGCTGGATCAAAGGAGCAAATTTTGAATTGCTTATAGAATAAAGTTAGTAAGACCAATATGACAAACAGGGTGATCCCAAGCATCCATACCGCCCTTGGTCCCACATCAACACCGCCCAAAGCCAGCTGATCCCACTGAACATAAGCAATTTCTCCAAAAAGTACATGGTCAAGATCAAGATCAATATTTTGTGCATTCAAGCTAATCAAGATAACCCCTGCGGCAAAGAGCGCCGTAAATACAATCCCAATCGAGGCATCGGACGATAGACCGCCCCCTTGTAACATTTGAATGAGAAAAACAGCGATGAGTCCAAAAGCAGTAGCCCCCGCCAAAATCCACAGCGACTCACGGCCGCTGATGAGAAAGGCAACTGCAATCCCTGGCAGCACAGCGTGACTAATCGCATCTCCGACCATTGCCATCTTTCTAAGCACTAGAAAAGTCCCGAGAAGCGCGCAGGCGGAGGAAACCAGTATTGCGGTGAGTATTATCCAAAGTCCTGACATGATGATCCCCCTCTACTTCCTGATCTCTGCCTGCGGCTTACTTGACTGCTGATGATATGCTGTCCTTACTCTCCGTTCACGAAAGGCTCTTGCAATCCATCCTCTATCAGGAGCAAAAAGAACAGAGATAGCAAACAATCCGGTGGCAACGAGTACGGTTACCGGTCCTGTAGGCAAATCGGGTGTAGTTGCACTAACCACCGTACCAATCACTCCGCTAAGTGCTCCGAATAATCCAGCCAGTGCAACCATTAGACCCAGCCGGTGTGTCCAATATCTAGCCGCTGCAGCGGGAGTAACGAGAAGTGCAGCAACAAGCACCACACCCACAATCTGAACACCTGCTACGACGGCAATTACTGTAAGGAACAGCAATAGCTGCGCAAGTAACCCAGAAGGATACCCCATTCCACTAGCAAATCCCGGATCAAAACTAATTAACTTGAATTCTTTAAATAAAAGACAACATACAACAAGCAGAAAAATAGAAACACCAAGCATCGTATAGACATCACTTCTAACCATAGAAGCCGCTTGACCAAACATATACTTATCCAGTCCGCTCTGACTTCCATAATCCCCGTGCTGAATGCGGGTTAACAACACAACTCCTACTCCAAAAAAAACGGACAATATAACTCCAAGTGCAGTGTCTTGTTTTATACGGGAATACTTCGTTATGACTGATATTCCGACGGTCGCAATCATTCCCGAAACGAGTGCCCCCAGCATAAATAAGAAAGTTGATTTTACCCCGCTTAGCATAAAAGCAATACAGATCCCTGGGAGAGCAGCATGGGCTAACGTATCTCCAATTAGACTTTGCTTACGAAGATAAGTAAAGGAACCCACCATTCCGCTGCTAAACCCAAGCAGCATTGAACCAAGCATGATCCACCTTGCATTGGGGTCTGTCATAATGGAGAATATCCAGGTCATCATACATACTACTCCTTCCACTTCTCTGTAGCGGCTGACTGACCAATCATAGCAATACGGCCGCCATATGTTTTTTGAAGCATCTCTGATGTAAAAGTAGTTGATGTTGGACCTGCTGCCACTAACTTTCCGTTCAGCAGTATGACATGATCGAAGTATTCCTCTACTGTAGCAAGGTCATGATGAACGACAAGCACTGTCTTCCCTTGTTCTTTCAGTTCGCTCAGCAAGGCGATGATCGCTTTCTCTGTTGTCGCATCCACGCCTGCAAAGGGTTCATCCATGAAATATATATCCGCATCCTGCGCAAGGGCTCTTGCCAAGAATACACGCTGCTGCTGTCCGCCGGACAGCTGACTAATCTGACGGTGGCAGAAATCAGCCATGCCTACTTTTTTCAGACAATCCATTGCGATTTCCTTTTCTTTCTTCCCAGGTCTCTTAAACCAGCCCAGTCTTCCGTACCTCCCCATGATCACTACATCAAGGGCATTCGTTGGAAAATCCCAATCCACGGATTCTCGCTGGGGTACATATCCAATTTTTTTGCGCTGTTCTTTATAGAGTTTTCCATAGATTTTGACTTCCCCACTGAGGGAGGGCACTAGACCCAGCGCTGCTTTGATGAGCGTGGACTTTCCGGCTCCATTCGGTCCTAATATTCCTATTAATTTTCCTTCCGGTACAGAGAATGTGATGTCTTCAAGCACCGGTTTTTTATGATAGGCCACGGCCAGATGCTGAACAGAAAACGGGAATTGCTCTTGATTCGATTCTGTTTCATTCACAGTGTCTTTCTGTCTTAAAATGCCCATCTTCTCCACTCCTCTTATCCCTGCGCATCCTATTTCAAAGCTTCCACGATCACCTTCGTATTATGTTTTACCATACCGATATACGTTCCCTCTTCGGTTCCTTCTTGGCCCATCGCATCGGAGTATAATTCACCGCCAATCGTAACTGTATGTCCTTTCTCTTTTGCCCCGGCTACGATCGCTTCCATCGCTTTAGGTGAAATACTAGATTCTACAAAGACCGCTTTAATCTGGTTGTCTACAAGAAAATCTCTCAGCTCACTAACATCGTTTACTCCATATTCGGCAGAAGTGCTGATTCCTTGTAAACCAAGTACTTCAATATCGTAAGCCTGACCAAAATAGCCAAAAGCATCATGTGCAGTGACGAGTACCCGAGAAGCTTTCGGAATGGATGCAATATTTTCGCTGACTTCTTTGTGTAAATCTTGCAGCTTGGCTATATACGCATCCGCCTGGTCATTATAGTCTTTGGCATGTTCCGGATCTGCCTGAGTAAGAGTGTCCCGAATTGTACCCGTAACCTGTATCCACTTTGTCACATCAAACCATACATGAGGATCCGCCTCCTCCTTATCCCCATAAGGAACCATCAGCAGCTCGCTTTCTGGAATATCCTTCGTCACTTGAGTCACGGTCTTAGACTTGCCTAGGTTGAGTAGAATATCAGACATCTTTCCTTCAAGATGCAATCCGTTATATAAAATGAGATCCGCTTGTTCCAATTTTTTAATATCTCCTTGAGAGGCTTTATACAAATGGGGGTCCACTCCTGGTCCCATTAGCCCTGTTACTTCTACATGATCTCCGCCAACTTCTTTAGCAGCATCTGCAATCATGCCTGTTGTAGTCGTGATTTTTAGTTTCCCTGTCTCTTCATTCCCCCCCGCTTTACTTGATGTACCACCGCATGCTGTTAAAGCCAGTATTGAACTCATTACGACAAAAGCTATAAGCATTCGGTCCCATTTCCTCTTTTTTTTCATTGTTCACTCTTCCCTTCCGCAAGTTAATTGGGTGATCTTAGGTGATAATAGGTGGTTTCCATCCCGGTTTAATTATTTACCTGGTACAAGTTGTTTACCCCACTGCAATTAATTTATATATGCACAATTAAGTTTCCTTAAGGCAAATTTTATGGGAGACAAAGTAAAAAAGCAAGAGAAATTTTCTCTTGCTTGTCTAAGTTTTGGCTGAAATACACTATAGCCTATATATAAATACACCTATCTTTATTTCTCTTCGGTTGCCTTCTGTTTCTTAGGTGTGCCATCCAAACCGTAATACATATCATATGCATCGAAGATTTTACGAGCAATCGGGGCAGCACTGACCGATCCGAAGCCGCCTTCTGGGATCATAACGGCGACCGCAAGTTTTGGATTTTCACGAGGAGCAAAGGCAATGAACACTCCATTATCGACTCGTTTTCTGGTTCCTTTATAGAATATGTCCTGCTGAGATGTACCGGTTTTCCTAGCAAAATCATAAGGAAATCCATCAAAACTTGTCCCCACATTGGTTGCCATCGCACTGCGAATCAGATTCCAGTTCGCATCACTAAACTTCACTTCATTCAGTACCTTTGGCTCTATTTTACGGATGACATTGCCTTCTGAATCTCTAATCTCGCTGACAATATGAGGTTCCATACGTTTTCCTTTATTTGCAAGCATGGCTACGTACTGAGCAAGCTGCATGGTCGTATATTTTCCCTGCTGTCCAAAAGAGGCGAACGCGAGCCGTGAGAGAGCTGTTTCCTTTTCGTTCTTATATTCTATATTTCCTCGGTATTCATTGGGTAGATCTACCCCAGTTTCTACCCCAAGCCCAAACTTTTTCATATATTCATCCCAGACTTCGATCGCCTTGCTGCTGCCGTAACGTTCCCAAAGCCCTTCCCCAATCAGATTCACCATAAAAGCATTGGATGATCTTCGAATTGCCTCACGAGGTGTCAAACTCCCCATTACTGAACCGCCTGAGTTACCTACTCTGCCATCACGTCCAAATACAGCATATCCCTTGTCTTGATACACGGTTGATGGGCTGATGAGTCCTTCTTCTAATCCTATGAGAACACTCAGAGGTTTAATGGTTGAACCCAGCAGAACGACGGATTCTGTTGTGTTGGTTTGATCTGTAGGAAAAAAAGAACGAATCGTACCGTTTTGGTACACATTTTTTATTTCGTTATATACTTTAGGAGTAACACTCCCATTCTCCCATACATTTGTATCATAATCGGGCATGCTTGCCATAGCTATTACATTTCCCGTATCCACTTCCATCGCTACTGCGAAGCCCATTCTTGCATTTTGTGATTCCTTTCTTCCACTCGTACGCAGCGCTTTAATCTGATCTGTAATAGCCTGTTCCGTTATCTGCTGCACATCTTTATGCAGATTTGTATATAGATCGTTCCCTTTTTTAGGCGGCACCAGCTCCCCTGGACCTGTTGGCATATTACGCATATCTACTGGTATTAGCTGATAGCCCGATTCTCCGCGCAGTTCCTCCTGATATTGTAATTCAAGCCCGCCAAAGCCAACATTCTCATTCTCTTGATAAAAAAGACCTGGATTTTCTAGACCCACTTCTGAATTATGTTCACTAATCTTCTTATAGAAAGGATCATCCTTGGCTCCTTTATACTTAAACAGGTATCCAACGGTTTGCGTAGCAAGTGTATCTTTATGATATTTACGCACCGTTTCTTCAATGATTTGAACCCCTTTAAACTGATCTTTATTCTGTAAAAAGTAGGCTACTTCTTTATCTGATAAATTGCTTTTGATGAGACGTGGAACATAACCTCCGAATTTGGAATAGTTAAGATCAAGGCTCTCGGTAATCTGCCCGGCAGTGATTTCCGGGGCATCCTTGGCTCCATATTTTTTGAAAATATCTGCTATTTTCTCGGCCATCAAATTCATTTCAATTCTTCCCGCTGCAGGAATCCCGTTAGACAATCCATAATTCTCATATAAAGAAATATATAAAGAATGCGAGGGCTCTGAATAAGCGAGTGGGGTATGAGTAGAATCATAGATCGTCCCACGGATCGGCATCATGGGTACTGCTCTTTTATTCTCTCCTCGTTCTAGATTCACCAGTTCCTCCCCTTCCACAAACTGTATAAATGCAAGTCTTACGATAAGAACACAAAATAAAATAAAAACAGCGAAAAAGGAAATATTCATACGAAAAGTCCGTCTCCGCTCAATCTTTATATTCTCTTCGTCCTGTTCATAACGATTCATTCGTAGTCCCCCCATAGATAAAACAACAACTGTACATATACTCTAATTATACCAACATTTACCACTATTGTACAAAAAAGAAGACGCCCTTTGCTTTTATGCAAAAGACGTCTTTCTTATCAATCTACTATTCATTCTGTGAAATTTCTTCAGGATCTTGCGGGTTCCCTTTTGGAACCCCATCGAGACCGTACACTTTATCATAAGCATCAAATATTTTACGAGCAATAGGAGCTGCGCTGCTGGAACCAAATCCACCTTCTGGAATAACGACAGCTACAGCCAGTTTCGGATTATTACGCGGTGCAAAGGCAATAAACACACCATTATCAATCCGGTTTTTTGTCCCGTTATAAAAAATATCCTGCTGCGAAGTACCTGTTTTCCGAGCAAAATCATATGGGAAACCTGAGAAGGCCATATCCACATTGGTTGACATTCCGCGGTGAACTGTATTCCAGTACTCGTCTGCAAAATCCACTTCATTGAGTACCTTAGGTTCAATCTTCTTAACTACATTTCCTTCCGAATCGCGAATCTCTTTGACAAGATGTGGTTCTAATCTTTTTCCTTTGTTAGCAAGCATCGTTGTATACTGAGCAAGCTGCATAGTCGTATACTTCCCTTGCTGTCCAAAGGATGCAAAGGCAAGCCGGGAAAGAGCTGTTTCCTTTTCATTCTTATACTCGATTTGCCCCTTAAATTCACGCGGTAAATCTACGCCTGTCTCAACGCCTAGACCGAACTCTTTCATATGCTGATCCCAGATATCAATACCTTTACTTCCGAATTTGTTATACAGTTTTTCACCGACCATATCCACCATAAACGCGTTCGAGGAGTGCTTAATAGCTGTATCTGGGAAAAGAAGACCATACACATGATTCTGTGAGTTTCGTACTCTAGAGTCGTCTCGACCAAAAAGGGCATACCCTACATCTTGATAAGCCGTATTGGTACTGAATAGTCCTTCTTTTAAACCAATTAATACACTAAGTGGTTTAATTGTAGAACCTAAGAGAACCGTTGATTCCATCCGTCTTCTCGAGTCATCCGGCGGGTACGATTCTGTTGTACCGTTACGATAAATGTATTTGATTTTGTCATAATCCCATTCATCATTGGGGTCATAATCCGGCATACTCGCCATTGCCACAATATTACCTGTATCTACTTCCATCGCAACAGCATAACCGGTTGTTGCATTAGGATGTAATTTACCAGAGACAGGATTTCGATGCAGCCAATCGAGCTGATCCATAATGGCTTGTTCCGTTTCCACCTGAATATCCTTATTAATGGTAGATACAATATCTTTTCCTTTTTCAGGGGCCTGGATAACAGTTCCTTCTTCTGGAAGATTCAGTGGATTGATTGGAATTTGACTATACCCTGCTTTACCACGAAGTTCATCCTGATACTGCATTTCAAGGCCGTCTACACCAACAGACTCCAGTTCCGAATACACTAGCCCTGGTTCGGTTTGATCTTTGTTCGTTTCATCTATTTGTTTATATTTCTCTAGTGTTTTTGAGGTCTTAAACGTTTTAAGATAGCCGATGGCCTGAACAGCAACTGTATCCTCATCGTACTTTCTTACCGTCTCTTCGATTACGCTGACGCCAGGAAACTCTTTTTTATGCTGCAAAAAATAAGCAATTTCTTTTTCTGATAAGTTACTTTTAATCAGCCTAGGTGTATAACCATGCGTTTGCCGATAATTAAGGTCCATTGCCTTTTCGATATCAGCTGCAGTTAATGTTTCCGCGTCTGGGTCTTTATACTTCTCAAATACTTCAGCAAGACGCTCAGCCATCTCCAATGCCTCTTCATGGTTTGGATTTACTGAACCGTCTGTCGGCTTACTATAGTTCTTATATAAAGTAATATACAGTGACTGAATAGGCTCTGAATAAGCAAGTTTTACCTCACCCGTAGAGTCAAGTATGGAACCCCTTACCGGAAGCAGCGGTATATTCTTAGTCACACTGCCGCTTTCCTGCTGTGCGAGCTCTGGCCCTTCTACAAACTGAAGCACAGCAAGCCTAATGATAATAATAGAAAAAATAATAAAAGAGCTAAAGAAGAAAAAATTCAGACGAAAACTAAATCGGCGCTTATTAGACAGTTCTTCCTTTTCATGATTTTGCTGCTGAGTCATACCATACCTCACTTTTCTTTCTGTTCCATAGATATCCTTTTTCATTCTACCACAACTGTGTTCCAAATTTCTCTTTTGCTGATTACAATTTCGTCATAAAACGACAAAACCGCGTGCGCCTCAATCACATGGCACACACGGTTTTTGTCATAACATATTGCATATGGATATTTCACAGCCTATTCAGCAGAATTATCTTGTTCGGAAGCATCGCTCTGATCTTGTGAATCTTGAATTTTGGGTGTTCCGTCAAGTCCAATATACTGATCGTAAGCATCGTAAATTTTACGTGCAATAGGCGCTGCACTGACAGAACCAAATCCTCCTTCAGGCACCACAACAGCAATCGCAAGTTTCGGGTTATCTCTAGGAGCAAATGTAATAAAGACGCCGTTTTCTACCAGTTCACCGCCTACACTTTGCTGAGATGTTCCGGTTTTGCGAGCAAAATCATACGGAAACCCCTCAAATCCTTGAGCATTACTATTCATCCCTGCTTTGATTTCATCCCAGAAAGAAGAATCAAACTCAACGGTGTTTAGTATTTCTGCACCAAATTCTTTTACAACATTACCTTCTACATCCGTAATCTTGCTTGCAATTTGGGGTTTCAGTCGTTTTCCTTCATTCGCAAGCATGGCCGCATACTGAGCAAGCTGGAGTGTTGTATACTTCCCTTGCTGCCCAAATGAAGCATAGGCAAGCGCTGATTGCGAACTGCTATTCTCAGCTTCATTTATATATTCGCGCAGACCAGACTGCTCATTAGGTATACCGCTCTCTGTCGATACCCCTAGCCCAAATTCCTTCATATATTTATCCCATACATCAACGCCATCTGCGCCATACTTCTCATATAATTTATTTCCGACCATTTCTACCATGAATGCATTGGAAGAATGTTCAATAGCTAATGCAGGGTCAATCAAACCGTAAGCGTGACTCCCCGAATTTCGAACGGAAGTTTCATAACCTTTCTTACCAAACTTCCCTACCCCCACATCATTATATAAAGTAGAAGTCGTAAATAGATTTTCTTGAAGACCAATGAGAACTGATAACGGCTTAATAACGGAACCGAGCAGCACGGTGGAAGATGGGTGTTTATAACTCTCTTCTTTGCTGCTGTAGGATTGATACACTTCACGAATGGCGCCATTTGAAGCATAAGGAGCAATATTATTAAGTTCTTCTTGTGACATGCTTCCTTTTGTCCAAATGTTTGGGTCATAGTCAGGCATACTCGCCATGGTTACGATCTTGCCTGTGTCCACTTCCATGGCAACTGCAAATCCCGTTTTGGCGTTTGGAGCTTTAATACTAGAATTACTTGTTGTTTGCAAATATTCCAATTGGTCCATGATTGCCTGCTCAGCAGCCAACTGAACATCTTTATGAATAGATAACCATACGTTATTCCCTTTTTTAGGAGCTGTAATTTCTGCTTCACCAGAAATTTGATTTTGTGAGTTCACTGGGAAGGTCTTAACACCTTTCGTCCCTCTTAACTCCTCTTGAAACATAAGCTCTATACCATCATATCCGACTTCCTCATCATCCAGATATTGAAGCTTAGGGTCGGTTTCTTCCTTGGCCTTCAGATAATAACCGAGTCCATAATCCGGATCAATTACGGAACGGAATGGTTTCATATATCCTACCGTTTGTACGGCAACGGTATCCTCGTCATAACGTCTCACATTTTCTTCCACCACTTCTACGGTTGGAAACTTATCCTTATGGGATAGAAAATAGGCGATTTCTTCGTCAGTCAGATCTGTCTTGATTCTTCTCGGCGTATATCCGTAATTCTTGCGATAGGATATATCAAGAGCTTCCTCAATTTCATCTTCTGTCATTGTTTTGCTCGAATCACCATACCGGTCAAAAACATGCTTGAGACCCGAAACCAGTTCTTTTAATTCGTCTTTGTTTTCTTCACGGGTGTAGTTTTTATCTAAACTCACATACAAAGACTGAGTTGAGGTCGAATAGGCGAGCCGATTCTCACCCGTAGAGTCGAATATCGTTCCCCGAATGGGTGAAAGAGATACACTTTTCGTTGCGACACTTGCTTCTTCTTTTTTTAGCGTAGGACCCTGAACCAGCTGCAGATATGCCAGCCTGATGATCAATGCACCAAAGATCAAAAAGGTTGCCAGGAAAAAGACATTAAGCCTGAAAGTAAATCTCTTCTCCTTTGCAATCACTTTTTTCATATACGGGTCTGTTCCCTCTTTGCTCATTCCAAAACTATCCTTTCTAACTACGGTTTAACAAGTACATTATAAGGACTGATCTTTGATATGGGTGTCGTAGAAATTAGATGGATTGAACCAATTCCCACTATTCGCCCAAGTTGGATCAAGAGGTACCCACTCATCTGTTTCGCTTAAATACACTTCGTTCCAGGCATGAGCACCGTATCCGCCTTGTCCATTATATCCAAGACCTGTAATGACTTTTACATCGAGTCCTTCTGATCGGGCCATAACCGCGTATAGCCTTGCATAGTCAATGCAAACCCCTTTCATCGTTCGAAATGTATCCTGCGGTGTTTGCTCATTCCAGATGCCTCTTTGCTCGTAGTCCTCTACTTTACCGTAATCATACCCAACACGAGTACCTACCCATTGATAGAGCGCCTTTGCTTTTTCTTCATCAGTGACTGCATTCTCTGTCACTTTAGAAGCTGCTCCTTCGATATCCTTAGGGATACTCCGATCAATCACCTCATATCTTCTATGCATCATGCCAGTTAGTTCATTCTTTGCCGCTTGGGTAATGACAGGAAGCCGTTCCTTAATCAGCGTTCCCGAGAGCGGTTCAATTACTTTCTTGGCACCCTGCTGATACAAAGGGGATGATTCCACATAATTGCTGAATGTACTTCCCGGGTATAGACTCACTACTATAAATAACAGTGCTATTACCAGTATGCTTCTCGCTATACCGACAACAACTCCGAAAGCAGCACCAAGAAGGCGGCTAATCATTCCTGGGTCCTTACGAGATCTGGCATTTGTCCTACCTAGGCCAAGCCCTGTAAGCAAACTACCAATTACAGAAAGAACAAAACGTATCACTGCATAACTAATCATAAAAAGAACAGCAAATCGCATTAACGGAAAATCAGTCAGCCCGGTAATGGCAGTATAATAAATTTGCTCCCATACTTTCAAATCTCGATTAGGAATGTTCTCACTGTATTGTGCTAGCCACGTTTGAACCATTGGAGATAACTTCATGGAGAGGAAAAAAGCACTAGCTAGACCGATGACGGTAAACATCCCTTCCGTTATCAGGTTTACCAGCGCTCCTGCTGAGCGTGAAGCTCCTCTTGCAAATCCTTGAATCAGTGAAACAAGGAGAATGACCAATAGAACAAGCGTGACCACATTTCCGTTCAATAGGCTATCGATCCATGATTCGAACATGTTTTCACCCCTGTTATACCTATACTTATATTTATCTTTATTTAGTTTTGTGCGGTTTCCATGTACTGTTTCACAGCGGCATTATTAATACTCCATTCACCTACAGATACACCGCGCAGACTTACTTTCACTTTATCTTTACCTTGTTCTCCTGTAACTTCCACATTAGGGCTCGTAATCGTAAACGTCCCGTCCTCGTGAAGAACATAAGTAGCTTGCTTCGCTTCGTTCTGCATTAGTTCTTGTGCCTCTGTTTTCACCGTTTCTACAGTAGACGAACTTACATCCGTAACCACATCTTTGATCTGGTCTAAAGAAACACCGCTGTATATGATCAGTGCGGCCACAATTACAAGAACGATAGCCCACTTGAGTACCGTCTTAAGCACATTAATGACGATAAACAACAATATCAAAGCAACAATAATAACCAGCCAATTTTGCTGAACGAACTCTTTCCATATTTCTAAATCCATTATGATCATCCACCTCCCGAACTCCATTGATATGAGTTCCCGAATATTATACATGATTACCTTTACTGCTGTCAGCTAAGCACGCGTTTACGCAAAAATACGGTATAAGACTGTCCCATTAGGCGTACAAGTATATCATACGATGTTCTAGCTATATATTGAAATGGGAGGTGCTGTTTCCTTGAAAACGGCCATATGGCTTTATTTATTTCTTTTTTTAGCCTTCTTTGATTTACATGCTCAGTATCCGATTCTTACGCCTTTTGCAATTTCATTAGGCGCAGCTCCCACCTTTATTGGTTGGATGATGGGGATTTATTCCTTAACTCATCTACCGGGAAATCTGATTGCAGGCACAAAAATCGATAAGCACGGAAGCAAGCGTTATATTATTTTCAGTCTAACGACCGCTGGAATTCTATTGTTGCTTCAAGCCTATGTTGATACCCCGTGGCAACTGCTTATTTTACGGGCACTCAGCGGATTTGTTCTTGCCTTTCTCTCTCCTGCCTGTATGACTCTGCTTGCTCAGTTGTCGTCTGATCCAACTACGCAAGGAAAGTATATGTCAGGACATGGTGTAGTCCATACACTGGCTTCTGTGGTCTCTCCCGCAGCGGGCGCCTTCATTGTTGCAGGTATTGGCTTTTCCGGGACTTTTCAGATTCTTGGGATTTTACTGGTCATCACTGGTCTTATGGCGTTTTTCACCATACCTGCTGTGAAGGAAGCCAGTACGCAGAGTGCCAAAGTGCTGCCTCCTATGGAAGGTCGTTTTCTTCCCATATCTTGGCGTTATTTTGTTTTACCGCTAGTTATCGCATGCTCTCAAGGCGTTCTTTTCTTTGAACTCCCTCTAAGAGGCAGCGGATCAGCTTCCATTTTATCAACAGGCCTGCTATTCTCCATCATCAGTTTAGGAGCACTCACTACACTCAGTATGTTGTTCCTCAATCGTTATTCGACAAAGCTTCGTCTTGCGGCAGGCGTATTACTGATGGCAATCAGCTTCTTTCTGCTGGCTTCTGTACCTGAAATGCCTTTGTGGCTTGTCCTCTATGTCCTTGGTACATCCAAAGGAATCATATTCCCGGCACTAGCGACCATGTTTGTGCAGTTAAGTGGCGGAGCCAGGCTTGGGCGGATTTTCTCCATTCAGTCCATTGCCACTTCATTAGGTTCTTTTGTAGGTCCCATTGCCGCCGGGCAGATTCGAATGGAGATTTCCCCTTACTTCCTAGCTTTCCTTGTCCTCATGATCGGTCTGTTATTCTTACCTTTTTCTAAACAGGTACGCACTGCCGCACTTACTCCGGAACCAAAACACATCTAATAAATAAGACTCTAGGCAAACGAGCGGCGACTAGTTTGCCTACAATCTGAGATCAGTCCAATCATAGACTGATCTTTTTTGCATGAAATCCTTACTTTGCGATAAAATAGAACATAAACATTTCCCGGGGAATTTCGAGTCCATACGCGAATAAAACAAGAGGTGAAGCATACGATGCCGATTCATGTCATTGTCGAAGGCAAAAATGATCGCAGCAAACTCCGTCGGTTGTTACAACCCGATATTTCTATTTTGTGCACGTATGGAACACTGAACAGCATGAAGCTGGAAAAACTTCGTAAACAGATTAAATATGATGAAGTTTATTTGTTTATGGATAATGACAGTTCTGGAAAACGCATTCGAGGTGAACTCAGAGATACCTTCCCGGATGCAGAACATATTTATACAAGACGAGGTTATGCTGGGGTGGAAGGTACGCCTGATGAGTATCTTATTGCCCAGTTAGAAAAAGCAGGGCTTGATGAATACATTATCTATCCTGACTTCACCAGCCATTTTGATAAGTAAAAAAAGCTGTTCCTTTTAATGGACACAGCTTTCTCAATACATAGATAAACTTATTCACTCACTACATTCCTAACGTCTCTTGCAATGATCTCCGGCGCAGCTTCTTCTGTATTAGAGGCATTATAGATTTTGCGGATATTGTTGTCCTGATCTACTAATGCAATAAGATTAGCATGTACGAAATTATCCACACTATTTCCTTCAATGAGAATTTTGAATGATTCTCTTGCTAACTGCTTTGTCTCTTCTGCATCTCCTCTTAGGAAATACCATCCAGAATAATCTGCTTTGAACCGATCTGCGAAAGCTTTGATGGTTTCTCTCGTATCCACTTCCGGATCAAATGATATGGAAACAAAAGAAGCTTTCTTGCCAAACGTTTCATCTTCCTTCAGCAGTTCCTGAACCTGAGACAGGCTGAAGGTCGTTACCGGGCATACATCAGGACAACTTGTAAAATAGAAATAAAACAGACGTGTCTTCCCTTCCGTATCCTCTAGAGAAACCTTGCTTCCATCTACATTCTCCATTGAGAAAGTTTCTACTTTGCCTAACTTTGGATACTCCTCTTTTCCAAAATCGAGCGAATTATAAATGAGATAACCTGCCATCACTGCTGCGATCAATAGTAAAATCCAAGTCCATATGTACTTTTTAAAAATCAAGAAGATCCGCTCCTTCTTTCATAAATGGTTATTCCTGATGAATGCACCTATAGGTATTATAAAATCAATCCAACTATGTAACAATTTTGAAGTTATAGAGTAAAAAAAGGAGGAGGCCATCCGGTTTGGAGCGGGTCTCCCTTTTATTTCATGATTAATGTAAAGTTCCTTGGTGTAATAAAAATAGATATCGTTTTTGAAACATCGTCTGTTTCTGCTTATTTATGAACTGTATCTAGAATCATAAGAAGGAAACTAATTGTTAGGTAGTTAATGGAAAAGAAAAACATTTTTTTGGCCCAGGCATCGGTATCTTTTGCTTTGAAACCTTGGAAGCCGTAAAATAACCATATGAGTGACAGGATTAGCGAAACAATCATAAACACAAGACCTGTGTAATTGTACACATACATGAGAATGGGAACAGGAACCAGAAGGATTAGATAAGGAATCATCTGAATTTTTGTACGTTCAATCCCTTTGACCACAGGAAGAAGCGGATATCCTGCAGCACGGTAATCTTCTACCCTGCGAATCGCCAGTGCCCAGAAATGTGGTGGCTGCCATAGAAACAACAAAGCAAACAATAGTAGAGCGCCAAGATCAAGTGTTCCTGATGCAGCTACATATCCGATAACGGGTGGTACCGCACCGGAGAATCCGCCTATGGATGTACTCCATGTAGATGAACGCTTGAGCCATAAAGTATAAATAATGACGTAAATGAACATCCCAAAAATACCAAGGACGCCTGCAAGCCAGCCGGAATAGGTAAACAAAACAAGAAGTCCCAGAATTCCTAAACTGACCGCATAAGTAAGCACTACCTTCGGGCTAAGTTTCCCAGTGGGTAGTGCGCGATTACGAGTTCGTTCCATTTTTTTATCTAATTCACGATCAAAATAATTATTGAACACACAGGAAGAGGCCATTACGAGCATTGTTCCAATCATGGTAATAATCATTCTTAAATAATCAACATCCCATTGAGATCCAAGCCAAAAACCACCAAATGCTGCAACTAGGTTTGTTCTCAGGATGCCCGGCTTTGTCAAAACTACAAAATCTTTCCATGTTACAGATTCTTGCGGGGGCGTAGGCCGTGCAGGAATAGCTGCTGTATCGGAAGATGCCTGATATCTATTATTCACGCTTGTAAATCCTCCTTACGATAACGTCTTATTGGAGAAAAAATTATTGCCTCCGATATAAATTTTATCATAACAAGTAAGGAAAGTCTTTGACAAAGATCACTCAATTATGAATAGGCTATGACAAATTTCCTATTTGTGAGGTAAGTTATTGGAATATCATAACCCTTTATGTCAAAATACGATCATTCTATCTTTTTTTACTTGAATAGAGATCTTATAAGCAGGGAATTAAATAATTAAATATCTTCAGAATACAAAATAACAAATTCCATAGAATTTATGATTCGATTATCAAAAAGGAGAGTACCTACATGGATACAGCTACACATTTTGTTATGGGCTTTGGTCTTGCTGGCCTAAGCTTCGTTGACCCTGTCGTGGCCTCAAATCCAGAACTGGCTGTTGCTGTCATGGTTGGCACCGTTGCAGGATCACAAGCTCCCGATCTTGATACGGTTCTTCGAATTAAAAAAAATAATGCTTCCTATATAAGGAATCATCGAGGAATAACGCATTCAATCCCCTTTCTATTTATATGGACAGCGCTGATTACCGCCGTTATTTCCTTGATATTCCGAGACGTACCGATCCTCCATGTTGCCTTATGGACCGGAATAGCCGTATGTGTTCACGTATTCACCGACGTATTTAATACATACGGAACACAAGCTATGCGTCCTTTTACAGAGAAATGGATTTCGTGGAACATCATTCATATTTTTGATCCGGTTCTCTTTACAACCCATGTGATCGCTATTTTATGCTGGTTCTTTGGGATTTTCGATCCTGCACCCACTTTTATTGTCTTATATTCATTCTTGGCTCTTTATTACATCTGGCGCACACTAGTTCATTATTCCAAAACAAAACAAGTAAGAAAGATGGATACCTCATCAGCACCTGAAGATAAGTATTATGTTATCCCTACGATTCATTTAAATCGCTGGCATGTGGTCAAAGCTCACA
Source organism: Paenibacillus sp. An7 (assembly GCF_009870785.1). Classification (GTDB taxonomy): domain Bacteria; phylum Bacillota; class Bacilli; order Paenibacillales; family Paenibacillaceae; genus Paenibacillus. Next base: position 32,622 of record NZ_WTWX01000009.1, on the reverse strand, counting down.
AAGACGGCAGCTACGAAATCGGGAAATTAGATGGACATCTCCTCGTTTGGAGTAAGCACGCTGTTTCCTCAGATCATCCTGCTGTTGAGATTTCTAAATCTCACCCAGACATTCAGGCATTTCTTTATTTCACCTCTTTTGCTGTTGCAGAAGTTGAAGAATTAAGTTTTGGTTATTTTGTTCGATGGGGAGATGTAAGGTATCGGCATCGTAAACAGTACCCTTTTGTTGCTTGTATGGTCATGGACAGAAATTATGAACCGATCAGCACTTATGTAGGTTGGCTTAGTGAGGATAAGATGGAGAAAAAATTGTCCCTTGGCTCTCACACCTAAATATCAAAAGAGAAACGGCCTCCCCCCCCGGAGGCCGTTTTTTATGCTTGACGTAATATACCGCTTTCATGCAAAATCAGCTACATAGGCAACACAAAAAGCTTGGACGGTAGATATACCGCCCAAGCCCACTATTTTGATTGTTGAATTACATCTATTTGCTTTGACCGGACAATTGCTGTTCAGCAATTTGTACCAGACGTTTTGTGATATATCCCCCGAGTGAACCTGTTTCGCGGGAAGTGTAGTTACCGTAGTAACCATCCGCCGGAATTGTTACGCCCAGTTCTTGAGCAGCTTCCATTTTCAGTTGTTGAAGTGCAGCGTTCGCTTGTGGAACTACCAAATTGTTAGAACGAGATCCTGATGCCATGTGTGTAATCTCCTTTCGCTTCGCGCGTAATATGTGCTGTTGCAAGCTTGCAAGATTATTATGGCTCTCTCTCGAAAAGCTATACTTCTTTTTAAAAATATTTTTCTGGAGGTACGTTCACATGAGTAAAGGTCTGTCTCTTTGGTTTGCCGCTTCTTCTATTATATTACTTATCGTCACTGCAGTTTCACTTAGCCATTCCTTATGGTTAGCTCTACTTTTTAGTATTTTAGCCATCTGTAATATTGGTTGGGGATTCGTCATTAAGGCAAAAAGGAATCGGGCTGAGTTTAACCGGTCTTAAAGTTTAGACAACAAAACCCATCCGTTTCTTCACTTCTGTCAGATTTGCAGTAGCGATCTCTCTTGCTCGCTCAGCAGATTCATTTAGAATGCGCATGAGTTCATCAGACTCACGAATTTCACGGAATCTCTCTTGCATCGGTTCAATAACAGAAACCACCACTTCTGCAAGTTCCTTTTTGAAAGCCCCATACATCTGTCCTTCGTACTGTTTTTCAATCTCTTGCAGAGAGAGTCCGGAACATTCGCTGTAAATACTCATTAAATTACTGATCTCCGGTTTGTTTGCAGGATCGAATCGAACCGTACTGTCCGAATCTGTTGTTGCACGGCTGATTTTTTTACGAATATCTTTAGGTGTATCCAAAAGCGAGATATAGCTTCCTGGATTTGGGTTGCTTTTACTCATTTTCTTAGACGCATCATCCAGTGACATAATCCGTGCTCCGACTTTTGGTGTATAGATCTCAGGAATCGTAAAGAACTCTCCATAACGACGGTTAAATCGCTGAGCAAGATCTCTTGTCAGTTCCATATGCTGTTTCTGGTCATCTCCAACCGGCACAAGATCCGCATTATAGAGCAGAATATCAGCTGCCATCAAAGAAGGATATACAAAAAGTCCTGCACCTACGGATTCTTTGCCTGCTGATTTATCTTTAAATTGCGTCATCCGTTCAAGTTCACCCATCGCTGTCAGCGTGGTCAGCATCCATCCGAGTTCTGCGTGCTGAGGTACATGAGATTGCAAGAACACATTCGCTTTCTTCGGATCGATTCCAGCTGCCAAGTATAACGCAGCAACGTCTTTAGATTGTTCGTAGAGCGCAGCAGGGTCTTGTGAAACCGTAATAGCATGCAAGTCTACAACTACAAAATTACAATGATATTCGTCTTGTAACTTAACGAAATTTTTCATTGCCCCAATATAATTCCCTAGCGTTAGCTTTCCACTAGGTTGAATACCCGAGAATACCGTTTTCATTTTCTATTCCTCCTACAATTCATATCCTTCAAGAATATAACAAAATACAAAAAGGCCCCACATCCCGTGAAAGGGACGTGAGACCGTGGTGCCACCCTAATTCGCTGCTTATTAGAACATAAAAACACGCATAAGCAACCTTATCTTCCTTAACGCGGATTAGTCGTCCTGACCTACTAAAGAAGCATCGCTTCTCGTTAAGTCGGGCTCTCCAGGGTCCATTCAGTCAAAGTCAGCAACACCGATTCGCATCAACCATCGGCTTTCTGCAAGTTGCCATCACTAAGCTTACTTATCCCTATCAACGATTATAAGTTATATACTTGCCTTATCATAATCATGATAAAGTTCTAATGTCAACATGAAATATGAGAAGCAAAAAATACATAAATTTCATTCGTGAATCTCAGGTGCCTTTTTACTACAGATACAATTATCTGTTATGATAGACTTACGTGTAAGATGTTTAAGATCTTTCGTGGGAAAAGGAGCAAAAAAAGATGAAACAAGTGACCAAAGGGCTTTGGAACGGCTATGACACCTATATTTTGCACAGTCGTGATCTTGAAGTCACCCTGCTACCCCGCCTCGGTAACAATATTATATCCATTTATGATCGTATTCAAAACCGGGAAGTCGTTCGTAAACCTGACGAACAGGATCTCGCTTTTTATCTTCAGAAACCTTACCATTTTGGTGTTCCGATGCTGATCCCCCCGGGGCGTATCCACCTGGGTCACTTTGAATATGAAGGCCAAGAGTATCAATTTGCTCAAAATTCCGTAAATAATAACCATATTCATGGACTTCATCGTACACAGCCTTGGTGCGTCAGTGACATAGAAGAAGATGACGATGGATGCACCGTAACAACGGAGTTGAAGACAAGTGAAGATGAACTCTGGATGAAGCATTTTCCTGTTCCTATGACATTCTCAATGACCTTTAGACTGCAAGGTTCTACTCTGACACAACAACTTCGTGTAACCCATCAAGGTGATTATGCAGCACCGTTTGGTATGGGATATCACACTTGGTTTATGCTTGATGAAGAACCACATCGTTGGAATATTAAACTTCCGGTAAATGGAATTTATTCGCTAAATGATGAATTACTGCCAACAGGCGATTTAGAGGACTTAGGTTCTCTTGCCAGCCTGCCCAATGGAATAAATCTCGAAGGACAGAATTTAGATACCATATTTAGGTCTAATCGAGAACAAGACACTGCTTATCTAACGCGTAATGATGGTTACGCCATTAAATATACAGCGAATAAGGATTCTTTTTTACATTGGGTGTTATTTACCAAAGGGGAAAGCAGTGATTATTTGTGTATCGAACCTTATACTTGGTTGCCCGATGCTCCAAATATGAAGAGAGATGCAGACTTCACAGGACTCATACATATGGAGCCAGGTCAGACCGTTGAACTCTTAACACAGATTGAGATTGTTCAGCCTCCTGATTCAAATTAATAAAAAGCATATGTTACAAACAGACAGCTGATACAGCTGTCTGTTTGTGGTATATACCTTCAAACCCTTAAGACTCACTGATATTAAGCTATTTGTTTTTACCTCAGGAATTACCCTCGAAGTTTCTTCTTCATTTCCACTTGTTACCTGCTACTTTTTTGAGTATATTTTCTCTTCCATAAACCATACTAATCTCACAAAGCACAAAAGGAGGTGACAACACATGGCATCAGGATCTCGTTCTAATAATTTGGTAGTGCCACAAGCGAATGCTGCACTTCAACAACTGAAATTGGAAGCAGCACAAGAGCTGGGCGTAACAATTCCTGCAGATGGTTACTACGGTAACTATACTTCCCGTGAGACTGGATCTCTCGGAGGTTATATCACAAAACGTCTGGTACAAATCGCTGAACAGCAATTGTCTGGTCGTCAATAATGTCGTTATTTTCTCATAAATCTAGCTAGGTTCCACGCGAGGAATCTAAGCGGGTTAAACGAAGCGGTCTTCTCTTTATAAGAGAGGGCCGCTTTGTTATTATGATGGATTTATTTGAATGTCTGTGTATGTAGTACGCGGGTAGCGAATCATTAAACTAGCCAAATTATAATTGGACTCTAAAGTTGAATCTACAACAATCATGTTATTTCTAACGGCAAAATCATAAGTAATTTCTCCATGTGTCCAGTGCTTTTTTAACTTTAGTGATTCCAGGGCCATAAGACGGAAAGAAGACCGCTGTGTTTCTGTAAGTCCCTTGGAAGAACTCTCCATCACTTTCTTCATAGGTACCGGATAATGCCTAATTCCGAATTTACCTATTACATTATTTCGAATTTGCACAAAAACGATTCCTGAATCAAGACCTGTAAGTTCCTCATCAAGTGCTCTAAAGACAATATCCAATTGTCTAGGTAGAGAAAGCTGATCAAGTGAGATCATATACACCATCCTCTTATACTTTTAGCCTATATAGGTATAGGGCCTGTGACTCAGTATATGTCAAATTTTTCTATTTTACAACAATTTTATGCGAAAAATAATGGTTTTTTTATTCTATAATCATATTTCGACAAAATTATGGCGAAAATCAATAACTTTAATGAAAAAAAGACCTCAGCATTGCTGCTAAGGTCCTATTTATTCGAAGTCTATTGCAGGTTTTCGGTCATATGAAGGAATTGCTCAATATCAGCGATACATAAGTCAGCAGCTCCCTGCCAAAAATCAGGTTTTGTTACATCCGTATCTAAATGTTTTTCAGCAAGTTCCTCTACGGTCATCCGGCCCGTATCCCGCAATAAATTGTCATATTTCTCAGCAAATGTGGCTCCTTCTTTTTGTGCCTGTGCATAAATCCCAGTACTAAACATGAATCCAAATGTATAAGGGAAATTATAAAAAGGGACTCCTGTAATATAAAAATGCAGCTTCGATGCCCAGAATGTAGGATGATAGGAACCAAGAGAATCACAGAATGCTTCACGCTGCGCCTCTTCCATCAACTCAGACAAATCAGATGCACTAAGAAGACCCTCTTTACGTTTCTCATAGAAACGTGTCTCGAAAAGGAACCGTGCATGAATATTCATAAAGAAAGCAACGGTATTTTGAATTTTTTCTTCCAGTAACGCAAGCTTCTCTTTTTCATCTGCTTCTTGGATCAGTGCATCTGCTACAATCAGCTCTGCAAAAGTAGAAGCCGTTTCTGCAACGTTCATAGCATAGCTTTGATTCAAGATCTCCATATCATCCATTACATGCTGGTGATAACCATGTCCGAGCTCATGCGCTAGTGTAGACACATTAGAGGCAGTACCTGCATACGTCATAAAAATACGCGTTTCCTTGCTTACAGGAAGTGATGTGCAGAATCCACCTGGACGTTTACCTGGGCGATCCTCTGCCTCAATCCAATGTTTATCAAAGGCCATCTGTGCAAAGTCAGCCATGCGTGGGCTAAATTTACGGAACTGAGACACAATACTCTCTGCTGCTGCATCATAAGTAATTGTTCCTGTAGATTCACCTATAGGTGCAGATACATCAGCCCAGGATAACTGCTCAACGCCGAGAAGCTTTGCTTTGCGTTCCAGATATTTTACAAGAGCTGGTTTCGCGCGCGTAATCACATCCCACATTGCATCAAGAGTCTCAGCAGACATTCGGTTAATCGCAAGTGGTTCTTTGAGAACGGAATCCCATCCTCTTCTCTCATATAGTTTCAAACGGAAACCACCGAGATGGTTTAGGGTGTCAGCACAATAGTCTGCTGCCTCACTCCAAGCTTTTTCCCAATTCACCAGCATCGATTCACGTACTTCGCGATTAGGGTGCTGTAATTTGTTCGCCGCTTGTCCCGCCGACAAGTATGTCGTTTCCCCATTCTCTTCATAAGGAACCCGCACTTTACTTACGATCGTGTCATAGAAATCTCCCCAACCGTGATATCCGTCCACTGCGAGATCAAGTGCTAAGCTTTCCAGTTCAGGTGCCATTTTTTCTTTTGCTTCTTGGCGGCTCTCATTCATAACAAAAGAGATGGGCATGATCTCAGGGCGCTTCATCCACCCTGTCCATACTTCGTCATCCGTTTGCTGAAGCAAGCTGTCAAACCTAGTCTTCACACTCGCTAACTGAGCATGCAGGGAAGCAATTCTGCCGGTGAGTTGTACCGCTTTTTTATCGTCTTGATTCTCTGCACCAAGGCAGGATACAAAGGCAGAGCCTTCTGACAATCGTGCAATAATATCTTGAAGCTGATCAATCATTCCATCATAAACATATGTATCTTCCACTGTCACAGGAACTTTTGCATCAGCCACTTGTGTGTTTAGACTTGCGATATCCTGCTCGAGTTGTTTAAGATAAACAGCAAAGGTTTCCGATGAGGAACCCCCGCTAAAAATTGTTTCCAAATCCCATGTTTGACGCAGTGTTTTACTCATACTTTTACCACCTTTTTTATTTATTTTTCAAAAAACATCGAGAAACAGGTTTGAACAACCCCTGTTCAAGGTGTATAACTAATACTATATCAGAATTATGCTTCTATTGATTCCAGTCTTTACCTAAATTCAATGTGTAACATTCAGGAGGAAATATAAATGAGACCTTTACAGATTTCTGCAGAGACAGCCGTTACGTTATCTAAAAAATTAGGTGTTCCTATTGAGCATCTTATGCATATGCCGCAACATATCTTGATGCAAAAGCTGGCTGAACTGGCTAAGGAAGAATCTTCTCCAGCAGCAGAGGATGCCGATATAAGTACAGACCAAGACAAGGATAACCATATATGATCCCATTTGAAAATACATGGCCCTATGACATTGTAATGGGTGACATTTATGTTCAGGAGTGTCCCTTCTGCTCGGCTGAGAATGTATTACTTCCGTTGAAACCAAAACAGCTTTCTTTAATACATGAAGGGAAGAAACACCTGCTTGTCTTTCCGTGCTGCAAAAACCGGGTAACATTACTCGATAACGATCAGGATTATCTGCTCGCTGATCAGCGTTTAAGATCCTTATGACAGAAAAGCACCGGTGAAAACTGGTGCTTTTCTTCATCATTTAGGAGGGCGTATTAATAAAATGATAGGCCGGACCAGATAATCGCTGAATGGTAAATTCGGCAACCGTCTCCGGTATATCCATTTCTTTTAAAGCTTCATACATACAAGATAACCAAGCCTGAGCCCGCTCTTCGGTAACAGGAAAAGGTAAGTGTCTTGCTCTCATCATCGGATGCCCATTTGCATCAGAATACAGAGAAGGACCTCCGAAAAATTGACTTAAGAACATATACTGTTTCTCCATAACTGGAGTAATGTCCTCTGGAAAAAGCGGAGATAACAATTCATTTTTTTGTACTTTCGGATAAAAAGCCTCTACAAGTGCTTTTACACCCTCAGCGCCTCCCAAGTTCTCATAAAGCGTTTTGTTCGGATCCATTCCTCTCGCCTTCTTTCTCATGCTAAAGTTCATGCTCTAGTATAACAAAAAAAGACAAGAGCTCCTATCTATCTAGGACTCTTGTCTCATAACAGCTGTTCTTGCCTTAGGTATATATTTCAGTTGATCCTTAATAACTCCGCCAGTCTTCTTCACCGGGATGGATATGCGCTTCCCGCATTACATATACAATAGCGCAGACGAGTATCCCTGCAATTACTCCCATCACGACATCACTCCATCCTTTAGATAATAGAAACCAGGCATATCAAAAGAGGACTTTAGATCTATTCACTAATTACTATTTATATTAGCATACATTTCCTTAAATTACAGTAAATTTGCAAACGCTTTCTATTTTTTTTGTCCTGTTTGTCCACCTTGGCTCATATAGTATTCATAACCAGCGAACAGCTTTTAGAAAAAGGGGCGAACCATGGCATATGAAGCGTCTAGCCTTACCACTTTTGATTACCTTCGGTCTACTCAGTATATGCATGTTAATGGTGATCTATCCTTTATCCGTATGGGAGTCCGGCGTTCGAGGTCTTTCCATTTGGTGGGAGGTTCTCTTCCCTTCTCTCTTTCCCTTTTTTGTCATATCGGAGCTGCTTCTTGGACTTGGCATCGTCCACTTCATGGGCACTCTTCTTCACCCATTTATGAGACCCGTATTTCGAATTCCAGGAACAGGCGGTTTTGTTGCCGCGATCAGCTATGCTTCGGGATACCCTGTTGGAGCTAAACTAACAGCTAAGTTATGGGAACAAAAACAAATCACACGAGAAGAAGGAGAACGGCTCGTTGCTTTTACTACCACATCTGACCCTATATTCCTCATCGGGGCAGTTTCTGTTGGTTTTTTTCACATGCCTGCTCTGGCAGCGGTTCTAGCTATTGCTCATTATGGATCTGGACTTATTGTTGGTCTTCTCATGCGGTTTCATGGTCTCAAAGATTCTTCGGAGCTCAATACGGAAGCTTTACCTAAGGAAGCTAACCGTCTGAAGCATGCATTTCATGCAATGCACCAAGCTCGTGAGAGCGATGGACGTTCTCTTGGACAACTTGTGCAGCAAGCAATCCGTTCTTCTTTACAGCTGATGACCGTAGTCGGCGGACTTGTCGTATTTTTTTCAGTCATTCTCGAATTATTTACGGAAGCTGGACTGATGAATGGGATGTACCGCTGGCTTGAACAAGTTCTCTTATTCCTTGGATTGCCTACTGAATTATCTCAGTCACTTGTTGGAGGATTGTTTGAAGTTACCCTCGGTGCTCGGTATGCCGGAACTTTAGAGGGGGTCCCCCTCATCTATAAAGCTGCTGCGGCTGCCTCTATTCTTTCTTGGGGAGGGTTATCGGTTCATGCTCAGGTCGTAAGCATCCTGAACTCTACACCGCTACGTTATTTACCGTTTATGTTTGCAAGAGCGGTTCATGCGATCCTTGCAGCCGTAATTGTATTCTTGTGCTGGAACCCAATAATGAAGACGGTAGATACGTTAAATGGGTCTGATCCTTCCGACTCTGCTTCTCTCCTTACGGGGATCCATCTGCTTCCATCACAATTAGCAATTACTGTGATTTTAATTGGCGGATTAATGATGATAACCACTGTCTATGTATGGATTAAACAGCTCACTGCAAAATTTCAAGATTAAAGGAAATGTGTTGCAGCGATTGTTTTCTGTCCTGAAATTGGATATCATCAAGTTATACTTATTACAAAGGAGCTTTCATCTTGAGATATTATGTTCAGGACAGAGGAGACTCTTTATCTATGGATTTGGCCGAGCAATTCCACCGCCTCGCTGAAGAGCAGGGATTTATACTTGATGCCAAATCTCCAGAGATCGTTGTTTCTATTGGCGGCGATGGCACCATGCTACAAGCTTTTCATACGTTTATAGATCAAATCCCGGATATTGCTTTTGTTGGTGTTCATACAGGTCATCTTGGTTTTTATGCAGACTGGAAAGCGGATGAGCTTCATGAGCTGATCAAACTTATGAGTAACGGTCTAGATACGAGTCAGCAGTTGCAGCCACGTATTGTGGAGTATCCTTTAGTTGATTTGGAGATCCACCGAAAATCAGGAGTTACCTCTATGGTTGCACTTAATGAGTTTACCCTCAAGGGTGTCGATGGAACAGTTGTAGCTCAAGTCGATATTAATGATATTACTTTTGAGATGTTTCGTGGTGACGGCATTTGCGTATCCACTCCCTCCGGCAGCACAGCTTACAACAAAGCACTTGGCGGAGCAATGATTCACCCCACGATTGAAGCGATGCAAATTGCTGAGATTGCCTCCATTAATAACCGAGTCTACCGTACGCTGGGATCGCCTATCGTACTGCCCAAGCATCATCATTGCGATATTTTCTCCAGAAAATCCCAAAGACTGCTGCTTACAATTGATCACGTCAATATGACAATTGATGATCTTATATCTGTAAGGTGCCAGGTTTCCAGACAGAAAGTTAGTTTTGCAAGATATCGTCCTTATCCATTTTGGGATCGAGTTCGTACAGCCTTTCTGGATTAAGCTGCAGCAAAAAGCGGTTCCTGCTCAGGAACCGCTTTTTGCTGTAACTTCTTCTTTTGTCTTGTTCTCATTAGAGAGCTTGCGCTCTCTAGGTTCTTTATGTTCTTTATGTTCTTTATGCTCTTTAGGTTCTTTTGGTTCTTTTGGCTCTTTAGGCTCTTTCGGTTCTTTAAGCTCATTAGGTTCTTTAAGCTCTTTTGCCTCTTTTGGTTGGGATTCCTTAGGCTCCTTAGATTCTTTCTCTTTTGAATCCTTAGGTTCTTTTTGCTCTTTTTGCTTATGAAGTACAAAATAGGCACAACCAAAATTACAATATTCGTTAATATAATCAACCATACCCGTAATCGAAGTATCTTTATTCGCCTTCGGATGGTTCTCTCGGTAAAATCCTTTAAGTCTCAGTTGATTATAGCCCCAATCCCCAATAATATAATCGTATCGTTCAAGGACATCGCTATACCGATCACGAAAGGCTTCCGGATTCCAACCGTTTCTATAGTCCTGCAAGACTTCATAAGTTTTGCCGCTGATCTGAATCAAAACCGTCTTCCTTCCCTTCTATCCGAACCGCCTTCTTCTTCATGCAAAGGCTTACTCCTACTATACTACATTATTTGCATTCGCGGCAGACTTTACTTGTTCATGTGCATGATATGAACTTCTAACCATAGGTCCTGATTCAACATGACTGAATCCTCGGGCCAAGCCTTCTTTTTTTAGTTCCGCGAATTCTTCAGGTGTTACATACCTTTTTACATATAAATGCTTGTCCGAAGGTTGTAGATATTGCCCAATCGTCATAATATTACAATCGACTGCTCTCAAATCGTCCATTGTCTGAAGGATTTCATCCCACTCTTCCCCAAGCCCCAGCATAATACTTGACTTTGTTGGAATATCTGGATTCATTTCTTTTGATCTTTTGAGTAATTCAAGAGAACGTTCATACTTAGCTTTGGCACGAACCTGATCAGACAGGCGTTCTACCGTTTCAATATTATGATTAAGTATATCAGGTTTTGCATCCATGACGATTTGCAGTGCCTCTTTATTCCCTAGAAAATCAGGAATGAGTACCTCAACACTACATAAAGGCAGTTTTCTGCGTATCGCTTTGATGGTTTCGGCAAAAATGGAAGCCCCTCCATCGGTTAGGTCATCCCTCGCTACACTCGTCACTACACAATGTTGTAAATTCATCTGTTCTGCTGCTTCAGCAACACGTTCCGGCTCCTCTAAATCAAGCTCAGTAGGCAGCCCCGTATTTACTGCACAGAATCGGCAGGCTCTTGTACAAATATCTCCAAGAATCATAAAAGTTGCTGTACGATTTGCCCAGCACTCATAAATATTAGGACAACGTGCTTCTTCGCAGACCGTATGAAGGGTTTTTGAACGCATCATTGTTTTAATTTCTTGATACGGTTCACCTGCGGTTAGTTTTATCTTAATCCACTCTGGTTTAGGTTCTTTCACTTTGCTCCCCAAGGAAGTACCCTCTTTTCTATATAGAGATGTATTAAACTATCGCACGGACACATTATAACATGATTTTTATGGAAATAACCTCCATTTCTAATCATTTCTTCTTTACGCTTCCGATTCTTTTTTTCATTTCAAGGCATAAAAACAAGAGTGTTGTGTGAACCTAAACATAACTTTGAGCGAAAACGAAGAAAGGAGGCGTATCTGTTGTTACGGTTGTACAAAAAACATAACTTGCGAATGCTTTGTCTGAAAGTCACACTCACTCTCTCTTTCTTTGCCTCACTTGCACCAGCTGATGCTTTGGCTCAGGAGAAACCAGTAACTCCCCCAAGCGCTCAAGATACTTATAGAGAACGCAAGGCATTATATGACCAAATTAGCGTTGTGAGCGGCGTTCCTTGGTACTATCTTGCAGCGATCGATCAGTATGAGCGAACGATGACAAAAGCACATCCGAAGGACCGCGCACATGAAGAGCGGTTAACAGGTATCTTTTTTGAATCCAGCCGATGGGCAGGAATTTTAAATCCAGATCAGCAGGATAAGAATCCTATGTCCATTGCCCTCTTTGGTGGAATTGGACTCGATGGAACGGGTGACCAGAAAGCAGACCCACAGAATAATGTGGATGTACTTTATACGATGTCTCGTGTTGCTTCAAAATATGGGATATCCGCAGACGATATCGGTATCTCTCTCTGGCACTATTACCAGAACACAAGAGCGGTACAAAGAATACAGCAATTCGCCAGAATCTATAAGCATTTTGATACGCTTGAGCTTTCGGAGCATGCATTCCCTTTACCTTTAGGTACCGTGTACTCTTACCGAAGCACCTGGGGAACAAGCCGCAGCTGGGGTGGACGGAGAATTCATGAAGGAACCGACCTTTTTGCCCATCATGGCTTGACGGTCCGAAGTACTTGTTATGGAATAATTGAAATTAAAGGCTGGAATCCATTTGGAGGATGGCGCGTGGGGATTAGGGACCTAGACAACCACTATCACTACTATGCGCATTTATCTGGCTTTGAGAAGGGTATCCACGTAGGCAGTATTGTGACTCCAGGACAAACCATTGGATGGGTAGGAAGCTCCGGTTATGGTAAGCCAGGGACACAAGGTAAATTCCCTCCTCATCTGCATTATGGTATTTACCGGGATACAGGGCTTACTGAATGGTCTTTTGATCCCTATCCATCCCTGCATCGCTGGGAGAATGAAGAACGTAAAGCTATACAAGCCAAAACGAAAAAGAAAATTTCACCTTAATTATAAAGTGACTTGTTACGTAAGCATCCTCTGGAAAACAGACGATTCTTGTACAAGTCACTTTCTTTTTTTACGATCTTTTTTTACGATTAAAAGGATTTAACTTTCTCACTTACTCATTACCACTCGGTAAAAGAGGTTCCGGCTCTTCCAGATAGAGCTGACTATTCCCCTCGTTCTTGGGGACGGTGCTGCTTGCATCGGGGGTTGTGACTCCCGTGCTCGGTGTTGCAGCTGATGGTAAAGAAGGAAGCGCTAAGCTGGGTGCACTTGCTCCATTATCTCCTACAGGACGTCCTTGATTATCGTAATAATACATAGGCACATCTCCAACAACAAGTAAGTAGGAAATCGGCAACTCCGTGTCTACAATTTCAGGTTCCATATCCAGCGGAACTACAACAGCCACCTCAGCAATGATGTGAATGTATACCTCAACCAAAATCATATTAATTCCCGCATTTTGCTGTCTTGTGCTAAGATCTACTTTTACCGCGCCTTGTGGTTCAATTCGAATGGGCACCTTAGGACCAAAAGAGGACAAGATCGTACTTCCCAGCGCTTGCCCGAGTGGAATGTGATCTCTGAATGACTCCATATCTTGTAGTGTAGTTTGAACAATGGATAATGCATTTGACGTAATTCTCATGTGCTCATCGTAATTCAACATAAAACCACTAATCTTTCCCTTGGTATCCGTTTTCCACTCAATGAGATCATCAGACGGTTTGCCATCTGCAATTTGACTCGTTATGGCTTTGTTAATCGCTTCTGTCGCCAGCTGCTTCACCCTGATTTTAGCTAAATGCATAATCGGAGGCTTCAGATTCCGCTCTATGTATGCAGCAGATTGCACCGTCAAAATCACAATCACAAGCATAAAGATCAGTAACCACTTTTTCCAGTGTCCCCCTGTTTTTTGATGCTGATTTCTCCACCTGGATCTTCTGAATGCCATGCACGCATTCCTCCCTTGAGAGAGGTTTCTTCTTTTAATCTATGCAGCCTGACCATAAAAAAGAAGCAAGCCTGATGGTCTGTGTTATCGTATACAAAAAAGTATTAAAAAAAAAGAGAACTCCCGTAGGAATTCTCTTCTTATCCACCTTGAATCATATTAAACAAATTTCAAGTTATTTCATTGGTGGTTTAGCATCTTGAGGAACGGACTCCCAATCTTTAAGGAAACGCTCAATTCCACTATCTGTAAGTGGATGTTTCCAAAGGGTTGGCACCAGTGTACCTGGGATTGTTGCAATATGCGCACCCGCAAGAGCAGCATCCTCTACATGTTTAATGTTACGGATACTTGCTGCAATGATTTCAGCAGGAAGATGATACGTATCCAAGATCTGACGCAGATCACGGATAAGTTGCATTCCATCCACTGAGATATCATCCAAACGTCCAACAAATGGACTGATGAATGTTGCACCCGCTTTTGCTGCCATGAGACCTTGAGCTGCTGAGAAGACCAATGTAACATTGGTTTTAATTCCTTTTTTGCTCAGTTCATTCGTCGCATAAAGACCATCCTCAGTCATTGGCAATTTAATAACCACATTCGGTGCCCAAGTTGCGATTTCTTCTGCTTCTTTCAACATGTCTTCTGCTTTTGTACCAATAACTTCAGCACTGACAGGACCTTCTACAAAAGAAGTAATTTCTTTGATCACGTCTTTAAAAACGCGACCTTCTTTAGCAATTAGAGAAGGATTCGTCGTTACGCCATCTACCAGACCCAGACGATGAATTCTTTTAATTTGTTCAACATTCCCAGTATCTAAGAAAAATTTCATAATGACATGCCCTCCATAGTTTTACTTAATAGGTGATCATTTTAATAGATATAAATATATGCCAATATTTATATATAAACATTGGCATATATTTTAAACACATTTTAACATTTTATTATTTTTTCTCTACAGCATGTCCGCCAAATTCATTCCGAAGTGCCGCTACCACTTTTCCTGTAAACGTATCATTCTCAAGGGAACGGTAACGCATAAGAAGCGAAAGTGCGATAACTGGAGTAGCTGCTTGTAGATCAAATGCCGTTTCAACCGTCCATTTACCTTCACCAGAAGAGTGCATAACCCCGCGAATTTCATCCAGGTTTGAATCTTTAGAGAAGGCACGCTCTGTAAGTTCCATCAGCCAAGAGCGAATAACCGAACCGTTGTTCCATACGCGTGCTACTTTTTCGTAGTCAAAATCAAAGTCACTTTTCTCGAGTACTTCAAATCCTTCACCAATCGATGCCATCATACCGTACTCAATTCCGTTGTGAACCATTTTCAGAAAATGTCCGCTGCCGGCTTTACCCGCATATAGATAACCATTCTCTACGGCTGTGTCTTTAAATAGTGGTTCAACGATATTCCATGCTTCTTCGTCTCCGCCAATCATGTAACATGCACCATTACGTGCACCTTCCATGCCGCCAGAAGTACCTACGTCCATGAAATGGATGCCATGTTCTTTCAACTGCTCATAACGACGAATGGATTCTTTGTAATGAGAGTTACCTGCTTCAATAACAATGTCACCTTTGGACAATATTGGGATCAAATCATTAATTACTCCATCAACTACAGAGTGCGGTACCATAATCCATAGGATTCTTGGTGATTCCATGGAGTCTGCCATTTCTTTGTAAGAAGAAACGCCTGTTGCACCGTATTCTTTCATCTCTGAAACTGCTTTTTCATTCAAATCATAAGCAACCACTTCATGCTTATGGTCGATCAGATTTCTACCAAGATTCAGTCCCATTTTACCTAAACCAATTAATCCTATTTTCATGTCCAAGTGCCTCCTAAATTATGCTCAATCTAAAATGTAGTGAAACTGTATATGTCATCAGCTTAAATCAGCTGGATAACGCGTAAGATCAGCTATTCAATGTTAATGCCACTCGTTACCATCTTGAGCAAGAAGTTCTTCCGCAGCTTTCGGACCTTCTGTACCTGCTTCATAATAATGAAGTGGTACTTCATTTGCTGTAAATGCATCTAGAATAGGCTGTACCCACTTCCAGGACAATTCTACTTCATCCCAATGTGCAAAGAAGGTTGCATCTCCGCGTAAAGCATCAAAGATAAGATTCTCGTAAGCTTCTGGAACATTATCGTAAGATGAACTATAGCTGAGTTCCATCGGTTCAATCGTATCGTGGTGCATTGGACTTTTTGCATTCAATTGGATGCGGATTCCTTCTTTTGGACCAATATCAATAATGAGCAAATTGGCACCTAGATTTTCATCGACAGGAATTCCCGTGTTAAGCGGTCGTTTAAACTCAACAATAATCCGTGTGGATTTTTCACTAAGACGCTTACCTGTGCGAATATAGAAAGGAACTTCATTCCAGAACGGATCATCAAGAAATACACGTGCAGCAAAGTACGTATCATTCTGAGAAGAGGCCTCAACACCAGGTTCGTCCACATATGCCACCACAGGTTTACCTTGCAGCTCTCCTGCTCGATATTGTGCGCGGACAATGTTCTCATTCAGTTTTTCCTGTAAGAGAGGGATGAGTGCCTCTGCTGTGCTTTTCTTTTTAAAACGAATCTCTTCTGGAGAAGATTTCTTCGGTAGATGCAAAGCAATCATCATAAGCAACTGCAACATATGATTCTGGAACATATCACGTACTGCACCGCTCTGGTCATAATACGCCGCTCTTTCCTCTACTCCTACCGTTTCACTTGCTGTAATTTGAATGTTGGATACATAGTGGTTACCCCATAGAGCTTGAATAACAGGGTTAGTCGCACTAAAGACTTCCATATTCTGAACCATAGGTTTACCAAGGAAGTGGTCAATCCGGTAGATTTCATTTTCTGCAAACGTATTGCTGAGTTTCTCATTCAGACGGCGTGCTGAACTTAGGTCATGCCCAAAAGGTTTCTCAATAATCAAACGTTTCCAGCCTTTTCCTGATCCCAGACCGCTTTCTTTAATGTTTTCAGCGATGGGTTCAAAGAACTCCGGTGCTACGGACAAATAGAACATCCGATTCTGCGGAATGCTCAGTTCTTGTTCACGGCGTTCCACAACCTCAAGCAGTTTCTTGTAATCTTCTACGTTTTTATTATTTAGTGACGTATAACGAAATGCACCTAAAAAATCGCGAACCTTAGCTGCATCTTCTGGCGACCGGCGAGAGAATGTATGTAATGATTCCTCTACTCGGGCTTGAAAATCAACATCGGATACTTCTCTTCTTCCCAGACCGATGACTGAAAATGCTTTTGGCATCTTCTCATCTACATATAAATTGTAAAGTGCCGGATATATTTTTCTTTTGGCTAGATCGCCTGTAGCCCCGAACAGGACAAATGTCATTGCTTCCATGCGTATTGCCTCCTGATATTTACTCTATAGTGTGCGACATTAGCATGCGAAGAACGTTACGTGCACCT
Source organism: Paenibacillus sp. An7 (assembly GCF_009870785.1). Classification (GTDB taxonomy): domain Bacteria; phylum Bacillota; class Bacilli; order Paenibacillales; family Paenibacillaceae; genus Paenibacillus. Next base: position 15,447 of record NZ_WTWX01000009.1, on the reverse strand, counting down.
TCTGTCTATACATAACATCGAAAGTAGAATGCTGAATCATCAACTTTCTCTTTTTATTAGGTTATTAAATGTAACCAGTTAAGATTATGTAACCATAATACACCCTTCCGACAACATTCGTCAATAAAAAATGTCCAATCTGTGAACATTGATTTTATTCTGTTATGGCAACGTTTCCTATGCTATCCTATTAAATATACTAATAAATCGTTTGAAAAAAGTGTGATATAGTCCATTGAATTTCACAGTTACTTATAGTAAACAATCCTACGTGAAGGGGGCTTTTACAATGGACCAAGAATCCATGTCAAGTTACTTGAAGATGTGTGAAAAAGTGACCCAGTCCTACCAGATCATTGGACGAAAATGGGTTGCACCCATTATTCACACCTTGATGGAAGAACCAAAGCGATTCAGTGAAATACATGCCCTAATTCCCGATTTAAGTAAGCGAGTACTCGTAGAACGAATGAAAGAACTAGAAGAAGAAGGAATTATTCTCCGAAATGTAATTGCAGATCGACCCGTACGCACGGAATACTCCTTAACTCGAAAGGGAACCGAACTTGCCCGAGCACTTAATGCAGTTGGACGCTGGGCTAAAGAATGGTTATAAACGCATGAAAAATATTTGAATCAATAAAACAGACCTACACAAGAACCTCCCAATCCCATGTGAATGAGAAAATTGGAAGGTTTTTGTTATTTGTTAAGGATGATTTCACCTAAAATTCCACAAAAAAAGAACCGAAGCTGCGTAAAATGAGATTAGATCATTTTTACGTACTTCGGCATTTTATAATTAGGATGAGAACCAACCTTTTATTGCATCAATAAGTCCCACGAAGAAATTTTTAATGCTGGCGATAATTCCTTGTCCTGTGTCTGATTCAATGAAATCAGTAAACTGCTGCTTCGCTTGATCTAACTGTTCCCCTACGGCATTCCAGTTAATATTGGCATCTTTCATGTTCATGAAGAGGTCGACAAGTCCATTTAATTGAGCCTCTGGTATCGCAATATTCAGGTTGTTAGCTGTATCTTCCACTAAGGACTGCATTGCTTCTCTTGTCTGAGGCTGTTTTTCTGCAAGCTGCTCTTTAATATTCGTCATCAGGGTCGTTGTTTCTTCCGCTCCAATGGAATCAGAGAGTTTTGCCGTTTTGACAATTTCCTCATTTGCTACTTGTTTTTGTTCTTCCGGTATTTTAGTATCTGTCGTTGTTTCATAAGCTTTTATGATTCCTGTAAGTGCCGCGGTTCCTGATACGTCAAATGGAGCTGTAATCATCACGTGTGCATCTTTCACTCCAGCTGTAATCATCGCATTCAGGTACATATCACTCGTTACCCAGTTAATATGATTCGTAGTTACCGATAGTCCGCTGCCTGCCTTACCAATCACAATCTTGGCAGAACTAAGTGCTCTCGTGCCAATTTGTGCTTTCGATAAATAATTTCCCAGATATTTATGTTCCTCTTTGTTAGTAACCGTTAACTCAGTAGCGCCACTTGGTGCTTCCAAATCAGCCAACACTTTTACTTTTTGATCATTCGTTAAATCTTCTCCTAGAATGATAATTACATCACCCTCGGCTGCGTCGGCATAAGCTGCTATCGGACTATATACAGCTACAATGAGAAGCGCCGACAGCACAAGAGCTGTCCATTTACGCAGAATGTTCATTTTAACTCTCCTTTTTAACGTAAATCATCAGTTTTTTCTTTCCTCTAAAATATAGCAGAGCTCTTTTCTCTCTAGCTCAGCCTCCATAGTATACCATGGTTGTCCTTCGCTCTGCCTTAAGATGCTTCCTGCTTGTAATAAAAGACGTATTCTCTGTCAAAAAAGTTCCAAAATAAATATAGACCTAAGCTCTTTGATTTCATGATTTTAGACAAAAAGAAAAACTATCCAGAGCATGAGTTGCTCAAGGATAGTCGATATTAACTAGCTTTCATTTGTTAGTAATGGCGCTGACGCATTGCTTCAAACAAAAGTACCGTCGCTGCCATCGCCGCATTGAGTGACTCTGCCTGTCCCTTGCTTGGGATAATCACAGCATCATCAACAAGCTCGTTTACTTCTTCCGATACACCGCTTCCCTCATTACCAATCACGATCCAGCGTGAACCTTTGAAATCATACGAGTAACAGGAGTGTTCTGCTGCAAGTGAAGTGCTCACAAGAGTTACACCTGCTTCTTTTGCCTCGGGAAGGATTACACGAAGATCAGCTTCTACAACCGGAAGGTGAAAAAACGATCCCATCGTTGACCTGATGGTCTTCGGATTATACACATCCGCGCTTCCGCGTCCTAGAATAACACCATCGGCCCCCGCAGCGTCTGCACTGCGAATAATCGTGCCCACATTTCCAGGATCCTGGAGCCGGTCCAGCACAATAACGAGACTATCCGGTTTACGGAGTAATTCATCCGCTTGCTTAGTATCTTTACGAATAACAGCAAACACCGCTTGCGGTGTCACCGTATCTGTACATTTAGCAATAACAGCAGCCGATACCCCAATCCATTCTACACCCGCTGTACCTTCATACCTGCTAAGTTCACCCGGGATACCTTTATCCATATCATATGCAATACATTCGATCTCAGCTTGATGCAGAAGCGCCTCCTGGACGAGATGTATGCCTTCAATAATGTATTTTCCTTGTCTCGTTCGATGCTTCTTCTCGAGAAGCTGAGCCCAATCCTTAACACGAGGATTGTTAACAGAAGCAATTTCCATGTTTAGTTCCCTTCTTTATGTCTTTCACTAGTTCATTTATTTCTTATTTCGAATAAGACAACTCCATCTTACTGAGGTTATCTTTATGACCTACAATGATAAGAACATCATTTTGAAGTATGCTGTCTTCCGCATACGGAGAAATGTTCATCTGTGTCCCTCGCCGAATAGCGATCACGTTGCAACCGTAGCGTGCACGAATATCAAGCTGTTTTAAATTTTGCCCTACCATATTTGAAGATGCTTTCATTTCAAGAATGCTATAATCATCCGATAGTTCAATGTAATCTAGAATATTAGGAGATGCCAGATGGTGAGCAACCCGCATGCCCATATCTCTTTCTGGATAAACGACTTTATCTGCACCGATTTTTTCGAGCACCTTGCCATGTAGCTCTGTTTTCGCTTTAACAACCAGTGTAGTAATCCCCATATCCTTAAGAATCAGCGTCGTCAGAATGCTGGCCTGAATATCTTCCCCGATAGAGACAACTACTACGTCAAAATTACGTATACCAAGCGCCCTGAGTGCCTCTTCATCTGTAGAATCTGCGGAAACCGCGTGGGTTACTACATTCGATATTTCCTGAGTTCTTTGCTCATCCCGATCAATGGCGAGCACATCGAAACCCATATCGCTAAGAACGTTTGCGACACTGGATCCGAAACGGCCCATACCGATGACGGCATATTGCTTCTTAGCCATAATATGGATACCTCCTGCGGTGCTATCATCCTACGTAGTATACCACAATGTCTGAAAAACTTGAATGTAAGCAAGAAGTGCGGGGAACAGTATAGATGCAGGAAAAGACTGAATTTGGAGGGACAAGCGAATGCCAATCGTAATGGATTTGCGCCAAGCTATTGTTCACAAGGTGCACGGTAAGACTGATCAAGAGCTTAAGGAAATGATTGAAGGTTCCATTGACGGTCCCGAAGCAGCATTACCGGGGCTTGGCTCTATTTTTGAAATGATCTGGAAACAACTCTCCGCCGAGAAACGGGATGAACTTGTCAAAGTTGCGCAAGCACATTTAAAGACGGTAAAACCCGTACCACTAACCTAGGATCCTTATCTGTTTCTTTTACTGTAAAAAAAAGAAATCCCCCGGCCCATATTCATGGGACGGAGGATTTTTTTATTATATCGTCGATTCCCTGCTCTTCTAACGAATTAGCTGCTTAAGGCGCCATTTCAAGGAATTGAGCAGTCGGATTTTTATCAATTGCTGTTCTCATCGCGTATTCATTTTCAAATAGGACAACATAATTGTCTTTCTTATCCTTAACAAGTACAGAGTTAATCCGGAACTTACTTGGATCAATTTTCTCATCAATAATCCAGCGAGCAAACTGATACGGCATACGTTGTAACTGTACATCTACCCCATACTCTGCTTTCATCCGATGTTCAAATACTTCGAATTGCAGTTGTCCAACTACGCCAAGAATGGTTTCATCGAAGCTTGCTGTACGGAATACCTGGATGGTTCCCTCTTCGGTTAACTGGTCAAGCCCTTTTTGATACTGTTTATGTTTCAAAGCATTCTTAACCGTAACTTTGGAGAAAATCTCAGGAGAGAATGTTGGCAATTCATCAAACACAATATTACCGCCTTGACTTAGCGAGTCTCCAATTCGGAAAATGCCGGGATCAAACAAACCGATAATATCCCCAGGATAAGCTTCCTGAACGATATCTCGATCTTGGGCTAGAAACTGCTGCGGTTGAGACAGCTTGATCTCTTTGCCTGCTCGTACATGGCGTACACTCATTCCGCGTTCGAATTTTCCTGATACAATCCGAAGGAATGCAACACGGTCACGGTGAGCAGGGTTCATATTCGCTTGAATTTTGAATACGTATCCGCTGAATTTCTCATTCGTCGGCTCTACCATACCTTCCGTACTGCGACGTGGTTCAGGTTTAGGTGCAAGTTCAAGGAAGTTCTCTAAGAACGTTTGAACGCCAAAGTTATTTACCGCACTGCCAAAGAATACTGGAGTTAATTCTCCTTTTAATACTTTCTCATAATCAAATGGGTCTCCAGCAACATCCAGCAGCTCTAGATCCTGTTTCAACTGCTCATGCAGGAACTCACCCGCCATCTCACGAATTACCGGATCTTCATAACTGTCTACTTTTTGTACTTGGATGTTGGAGTGGTCATCTCCTTGGAATAATTCAACCTGATTTTTCATCCGATCGTATACTCCGCACAGTTCCCGTCCCATTCCGATTGGCCAGTTCATTGGTACCGAACGAATTCCGAGTACGTTCTCCAGTTCCTCCATCAGATCAAACGGGCTTTGACCTTCACGGTCCAATTTGTTGATGAACGTAAAGATGGGAATCCCACGTTTCGCGCAGACCTGGAACAATTTGATCGTCTGAGCCTCGACCCCTTTAGCCACGTCAATCAGCATGACTGCACTATCGGCTGCAGTAAGCGTACGATAAGTGTCCTCACTGAAATCTTGGTGACCAGGAGTGTCAAGAATGTTAATACGGTGTCCATTATAATCAAACTGCATAACAGAAGACGTTACAGAGATCCCCCGTTGCTTTTCTATTTCCATCCAGTCACTCGTCGCGTGCTTACTAGCCTTACGTGCTTTTACAGTTCCTGCAAGACGAATTGCACCTCCGAATAAAAGGAGCTTTTCCGTTAGTGTCGTTTTCCCGGCATCCGGGTGAGAAATAATCGCAAACGTACGACGTTTGTCGACTTCTTTCTGTATAACTTGTTCTTGTGATTTGCTCATTTTGTTATCCCTCTTACCCTTCAGTAAATTAATATAAATATCAGTATTATCTATTTCATATAGGCTCTTCACGAGAAGGCTATAAGGAGTCCCTCTGCAAGTCTCTATAACATAATAAAAAATGTAGCTGGTTACTCACAAGGGTGCCACCTTCCTTCCGTTACAAAAGCAAATTTTACATTCCTAGAATGATATATCCCACTAAGTCAACTTTCCTATTGTACCACATTCAACTAATATATTTACCTATATTCCTTCCCCATAAATATTAATTTCTTGAAAATATTTTGTTTTAGAACAAATGAGACGGGTAATTTTACGATACAACCTACTAGCTAAATGGAGGATGACAACTTATGAATATCTATGAACAACAAAAAAATGGAACTCCAAAACAAACACAAGCGAGTCAACCTGGCGTAGAATCCCAAATGGATCCTCGTCCCATTCAGCCTCTAGATTACAAAGGCAGTGAAAAATTAAAAGGTAAAGTGGCTCTTATTACAGGTGGAGACAGCGGAATTGGTCGTGCTGTTGCCATAGCTTATGCAAAAGAAGGTGCTCACGTAGCCATTAACTATCTCTCCGATCAAGAGCAAGGTGATGCGGAAGAAACCAAAAAATATATTGAGGCAGAAGGTGTTAAAGCACTGCTTCTTCCCGGCGATGTGTCGGATGAGAACACTTGTAAAGAAATCGTAGATAAAACAGTACAAGAATTCGGTAAACTTGATATCCTCGTCAATAATGCAGCGATTCAGTTCGTAGTGGAAGGAATTGAGAACATTACGAGTGAACAATGGGATAAAACATTTAAAACAAATATCTATTCCGTTTTCTATATGACGAAATATGCGGTACCGCACCTTAAAGAAGGAAGCTCTATAATCAGCACGACTTCCGTTAATCCTTACGTGGGGAACCAAGTATTTATTGACTATACTTCAACCAAAGGAGCCATCGTTGGGTTTACTCGCAGTATGGCCCAAAGTCTTGCTAAGAAAAACATTCGAGTAAACATGGTAGCTCCAGGTCCTATCTGGACTCCGCTCATTCCTTCTACTATGGATGAAGAGATGGTAGAAAGTTTTGGGCAAAATGTACCTATGGGCCGTCCGGGACAACCTGCTGAACATGTAGGAGCTTACGTGTTGCTTGCTTCTGACGAAGGTTCTTATATGACCGGTCAGTGTATCCATGTAAATGGCGGTATGGCTATGTCTTCCTAAACTTTATACGATAAATCTTGCACAAAAACCTTATAAAAATAAGTCTTATACAATAATGAGAAAAAGCAGGCATTCTCCGTAGAGAGTGACCTGCTTTTTCATTATTGTAATGCAAATTAATGATTTTTGATCCACACTACATTATCTTCGTCCTGACCATTCACCGGCCACCAGAAGTATCCATCTTTCGCAAGTAACTCTTCTGTTGCTTTCGGTCCCCAGCTTCCCGCAGGATATTTCTCAATATCGCCTGGATTCTCTGCCCAAGCGGCAGCGATCCGATCCACGAATGACCAGGCTGTCGCTACTTCATCCCAACGAGTAAAGTAAGTAGAATCCCCCTTCGTTGCATCATGAATAAGTCGTTCATAAGCTTCCGGAGAATTAATTCCAATCATACAGCTCTGACAGAAATCCATTGCCAGCGGCTCAATTTGTGAGTCCGTCCCTGGTTTTTTCGCATTAATCTTAATGTAGATTCCTTCCATTGGATTCACACGAATAACGAGCAGGTTAGGTTCGAGCTTATGTTTTTGACCTAAATAGACATTGTTTGGCATTGATTTAAACTCGACTACAATCTCTGTAGTTTTCACAGGAAGACGTTTCCCCGTACGAATATAAAAAGGTACACCCGCCCAGCGGAAATTATCTACAAATACACGGGCTGCAAAATAAGTCTCTGTATTGGAGTTAGGATCCACTTTGTCCTCCTGACGATATCCAGGAAGTTCAGTGCCTCTCACTTCACCTGCTGTGTATTGTCCGCGCACCACATTATTCTTCACATCATCGCTTGTTGCATAAGGGCGAAGTGACCGAAGAACTTTCACCTTCTCATCACGAATATCTTCTGGAAGCAATCGGCTAGGTGGCTCCATAGCAATCATAGTGAGCATTTGTAACATGTGATTCTGTCCCATATCCCGAAGTGCACCTGCGGCGTCATAATATCCTCCGCGCTCTTCTACTCCGACCGTTTCACCAAGTGTGATCTGGATATTCGCAATATGTTTATTATTCCACAAAGGTTCAAAGAACGCATTACCAAAGCGAATAACTTCAATATTTTGCACCATTTCTTTACCCAGATAATGATCTATACGGTAAATCTCTTCCTCGCGGAATACTTCCCGAATTTGTTCATTCAATTTCTCAGCCGAAGCTAGATCGTATCCAAATGGTTTCTCGATGACAAGTCTGTGCCACCCAGCACTCTCTAGAAGTCCGCCCTCTTTTAAGTTATAGGACACACTGCCGAATAGTTCAGGAGCCAAAGCCAGGTAGAACATGCGGTTACCCTGAATATCAAACTTCGTTTCTAGTTCCTCAGTCAGAACACGCAGCTCACGAAAACCATCGACATTATTAATATCAAGCGACTGATACTCAAAGTGTTCTGCAAATGTTAACCATTCTTCATTTTCAATTGAATCACAGGAATAACGGCAGAATTCTTGGATGGATGTATGTACATCAAGTCGGAATTCTTCACGTGTACGCGGGCGACGTGCCAAACCGACAACTGCAAAATCTTGTGCTAATTTCCCTTCGCGGTACAGACTGTAAATGGCTGGAAATAGCTTGCGCCGAGCAAGATCTCCTGTTGCACCAAAAATAAAAAATACGGCACCCGAAGTCTTGAGTGATTCCAATGGTTGATTCGTATTCATGGCCCCTTCTTTCCCCTATATATCATAGATTTTTTAGTATATTAAAATGTGTCTCAAGTGAACTATTGCCTTTTCTACATAAGCAAAAGTCATTTATGTTGAAGACATTTTAGCATAAGTGTTCCTTCGAAAGCTACGAACTTTCTCTGCTAATCTTTTACTTTCAATAAACATTCATCAAACCTTCACTTTGATGCCTTTATTTTAATATTCACCTTGATTGTCGTACTTAATCCTTTTAAGCAGAGTTATTCTCACTCTCTGGTCCATCGTCCAAACCTATTCAACTCTGCAAGAATATAAATATCTCGACTACTATCTTATTTAATGAAGAGGTGTACGAGATGTATCCTGTCAATCCTTTAACTCCAGAGGTACTAAGCCGCCATTGCGGGAAAATGGTTTGTGCGGTAACTAAAGACGGCCGGCGTATTTACGGTAGACTTAAAGCATGTAATAATACACATGTCTTCGTGGCAGATGAGCGTCGTAATCAACAATATCGTCCATGCCGAGCATACAAATCCAGCATTCTTGAGACAAATCCAAACACAGAAACAACAAAGAAGAAAAAGAAACGTAAACCAAACGCAAAGATCAAAGGTTTTAATTCTTACGGCAGATATGGCAATTACGGCTATGGGGGCGGCTGGGGAGCTGGATGGGGCTGGGCTTTAGGTTTAACCGCTCTGGCTTTGTTGTTCCTTATCTAATGTGGATTAAATTGCTCTCTCCTAAGCTCTTTTCAACATGAAAAAGGTACGAATCTCTTTTCTTCCTTCCGAAGATGAGAATCGTACCCTACATATGTGAATATTCATTCTGCTAATCCATTTTTATAAGCATAGATCGCAGCTTGTGTACGATCATCTACATCGAGTTTTGCTAAAATGTTGGTCACATGAAATTTCACAGTCTTGATCCCAATGATTAGCGTATCTGCGATATCTTGATTCGATTTACCCTGAGCGAGCAACCGCAAGACATCCATTTCGCGATCCGTTAAATCTTCATGTGCTTTTATTTGCGCAGGAGGCTGCCTAAAACGATTCATCATTTTGGATGCAACTTGCGATTCCAGTACAGACTGCCCGCGATCTGCTGCTCTAATGGCATCTGCAATTTCTGTAGCACGTGATGTTTTGAGTAAGTAACTAAATGCACCTGCTTCAATAACGGGATACATCTTTTCATCATCTAAATAACTGGTAAGTACAATAACTTTGCAATCGGGCTGTAGTTTTAGCAGTTCTCTAGTGGTTTCGATTCCGTCCATTCCGTCCATCACGAGATCCATTAGTACTACATCAGGTTTGTACTCTTTAGCAAGCCGGAGGCCTTCTTCTCCACTACCTGCTTCTCCGATTACTTCAATTCCTTCTTCGGTATCCAGCACGGCAGCTAGGCCGATCCGTACCATTTCGTGATCATCGACCAAAAGCACTTTGATATTTCTTTCCATCAATTCATCTTCCATAACCTGGCGTTACCTCACTTTCTTCATCCATCACAGGAACGGTAATTTCTATTCTTGTTCCTTTACCCGGTGCTGTAATCCAGAGGATAGACCCTCCAATTTCGTTCACACGTTCCTGCATATTAGAAAGACCATAGGAGGCCTGTTTTTTATCATCTAATTCAAAACCTTCTCCATCATCTCGAATGACAACCTTTACTGCCTTGTCTTTTCGTAATATCCGAATTTCCATCTTTTCTGCTTTTGCATGTCTAAGGGTGTTAGACATCGCTTCCTGAATAATGCGAAAAAGGTGATTCTCCACTCCTTTTACCAAGTGAATATTCTCATCCATCTCAAATAATATTTCCATTGGGACTTTCGCTTGCAGTTCTCTTACCAACTCTCTAAGGCCCTGTTCAAGATGTTTCCCTTCTAAATATACAGGCCGCAAATGAAGCAACAATGCCCTCATCTCGGACTGGGCAACAGCTGACATCTCCTCAATAAGCGCCACTTGTCTCTTCGCACGATTAAAATCTTTATCAAGTGTCCTGCCGACTGCCGTAGCCGTCATCGAGATAGCAAAGAGCTGCTGAGATACCGCATCATGCAGTTCTCGAGCAAGTCGCTGTCTTTCCTCCACGATCGCGGAGATCCGGGCCTTCTCTGCCAGTTGTGCATTATTCGTGGACAAGCGCTGTAAAGAACTCACTTGCTCCTCCCACTTTTTGCTGATACGAGAGAGTTGCTCTCCCAGTCTTCCGATCTCATCACTTCCTAGCTCAGGAACAGCTCTCATTACACTGCCCTTTTCCCACTGCAATAATGTCTCTCGCAGCCTCTCCAATTTCACTTTTGTTCGATAAGCTTGAAGGAATCCGTAGCAAGCACCCACACCTACTAACAATAATACGAGAGTTGCTCCGAACGGAATCCATCGATCCCATGTCGACCAAGGAGTTAAATAGCCATAAGAAGAAAGAATATAGATAATGACAGCTCCCAGCAGTACAGAAAACAGAATGCCCTGTCCCATGCCGCGAGTCACCATGTTTTTTGTCTTTTCGGAATGCATCCGGAACCTCCTCTCTTATAGATAGTATTACGTTAGTTTTACGTCAAGGTCTCCAATTAAATAGGAAATTACAAATTTAACTTTGTATTCACTTCCTGCATATCCAGGAGATTGGTAGACAAGTCTGTTCATTCCACCGCTTTTCTGATCGTTTCCAAACTTTTGTCTACCGAATAGTACAAAGGCTTCAATTTCTACACCGTAATCCTCAGGGATCGACAGGTCAATATCTCCCATCACACCTTGTAAATAAATGACCGTTTCTTTTTCTTCAGGAAGAGCAAGAGAAAGATCCGCATCTACTTCTCCTATAACATGCCATATACTGGTGTTACGAAGAATCCAAGGTGCTTGATCCCATGCATAATTAGACATAAAGTTCTGATGAATTATATATTCTTCACGTGGCTGGACTTTACGTCCTTTCCAATAAAAAATACCGAGTGAAATCAGCATTATCCCAACCACGAGGATAAGATTGTCTAGAATAATGATCGCGGTTCCTGTCCACATCCAAGTTCGACCTTTTTTGGTGTCCCCTGATTTATGTTTGTAATATCCAAAGATCAATAAGAGCAGTGCAACGATAGTAAAGAAACTCAAAAATTTTCCCAGCAACATCATTAAGCCAATCCCTATTGCCAGAACAGCAAACAGCGACTTTCCTCTACTCATTCGTCACACCCCCTTGTTATGGATGAACAGAGTTACCTCTTTTCATCCATGTTATGTATACCTGTTATATGTATCATTAATTTACATGCATAAATTAAAGCTAAGAATAGTATTCCATATAGCAGTTCATGTTTTCAGTAAAAAGGCCATACGAAGGATGAACTCCGTATGGCTTTTCCACGATTCTTAGGATATCATATCCTATGTTGCATTGGATAGTTTATTCTTTTGGAGCTTCAGAAGAGGAAGCTTTTCCATTTAATTTACTTTTCAATGCTTCCAGCTGCTCATTGACTTGGAATTGTTTTTCCTGATCTACAGAATTAGGAGTATATGAGCTGGAGCTGTAAGGTACACGCATTACATCTGCTTCTGCTTCCAGTTGCATGATTTTTTCTTCCATACGGTGGAATCCTAGTGATGCATTGCCGCTCTCAATGGAATGAACACTGTTAATTTGGGACATTTGTTTTCTTGCTTTTGCCATTTGGGCACGGGATACAAGCTCATTACGTTTATTACGCATTTTGTAGAACTCATCTTTCATATCATGCAGTTGTTGTACAAGTTCTTTCGCTTGAGTCTCAGATTCAGCATGCAAATTCTGATATTCAGATACCTTTTGATCGTAGTAAATTTTTTCTTCCAGAAGCTTACGTGCTACTTCTTCTTGACCATTGATCAGTGCAGATTCTGCTTGTGCTTCGCGTTGTCCACCAAGACGCTCTGCTTCTTCCAAACGTTGTTTCATACGGCGCTCGTTAGCCATTTGTTTTGCAACCGTAACCTCTGCTTCACGAATCTCTGCTTCCATGTCTCGAATGTATTGATTGAGCATAACGATTGGATCTTCTACTTTATCAAGAACCTCATTTACCGACGCTTTTGTCATATCTTTAATTCTTTTAAATACTCCCATTTTATAATTCTCCCTTCTCATACCTTGATAGTTTTTTACGAAGTTCTTCATTTTCTTTTTTCAATGCTTTTTTCTCGATATCTTCCATCATGGAGTCCAAATGATCTTCTTTTGGAGCCCCGAATCCTCTATCAAAACGATTGCTGTTATAACGATTATCTCTAGGAGTTCCATAACCTTGTGAGTCAAAGCCCTGAGGGTTAGAGAATCCTCCTCCACCAGGATACCCACCCATTCCAGGTCCTGGAGCATATGGATCATAAGGCGGGAAAGGTTCTTTCGGCACAACTAGTGCAGCAAGAAAGTACAGAAAGATCGGTACACCTGTAAAGAAAGTGACTACAATAAAGATTACCCGCAGCAGAGTTGAATCCATACCCAGCGTCTGAGATAAACCACCAAGTAATCCGGTTACTTTTCTATCACGTCTAGAGCGATATAGCTTACTCATGAATAGTTACTCCTTTCCTCCGTTATCCAGCTTCTTTTTGAGCTTTGCCAGCTCTCTTTCAAGTAAGTCAGATACGGAATGCTGTAATGAATTACGTTCTTGCTCATCTCTTCGAAGATCACGAAGACTTCTTGCTTCATACTCCAGATCTGAGACCCGATCTTCCAGTCTTCCAAACATACCTGGAATTTGAGTGCCTCCCATTTTTCCAGCTCGTTCATTCATTCGCTGCTGGAGCTGGATCGTCTGCATTCGTGCATAGTAATACTGACGTTTGCTATAGACCGTTTGGTATTCAGTCTTTAAGTGATTCAGCTGCTCTTCTAACTCCGTTAAAGCATCTCTGCTCTGTTCATAAAGTCCAATATATTGATTATACTTTTCTTCATATAGCATTTTTTCTTGGAGAGCCAGTTTAGCAAGATGATCTTCTTCTGCTTTGAGTGCAAGCAGTGCTTGCTCTTCTCGTTTATTAATCATAGCTTTGGCGTCATCAACCTGCTGCTTCAATTGTCTTGTATGACGTGAATACTGAGCATGCAGTTTTTCTACCTCACCGATCTCATTTCTTGTATCCATTAGAAACTGGTCGATCATTTTCACTGGATCTTGACTTTGCTCTAAATGTTCGTTAATCGTAGCTGCGGTTATATCCCGCATTCGGCGAAACACACTCATTCTTGTTTACCTCCCTTTTCTCTATTCCTCTTTCTTTAATACCGTTTTAATCCTCTACCTCTTAACATGGATATACCGAAGATGATAAGCCCGATTGCAAGAAGCGGTCCGAGAAGCCATGCAAGTTTACTGAGCAAGCTAAGTACGCCGATAATCAGTATGATGTACCCAAAAAGCGCATTCCCTCTTTTAATACCGTAATATCCGATCGCAATCATAATCACCGGTATTAGGTAGCTCATAATCGTTCCAGAGATAAATCCGAGAAAAGGAATAAATTTACCAAGTAACAATAATGCTCCGATGGCGATCAAAATGATGGCCAAGTTTTTCTCTTTTGTATACCTCATAATTTGTTATCACCGCCTCTTTCGTTTACTACGTGTTTCTTATGTCTTTATTTTAGGTGATTCTTGCGCTTTATAAAACGGACCGGGGACGGTTTTTTATCCTAGACTCAGGTCGGGGATCATCCAAGACCTTCACGACATCTCAAGGTATACCTTGAATAAAACCAACCTCAGATCAATAAACCTCAGATCAATAAACATATCTCCGTTTTATAAAACACCAATAGACCGATTATGCCCTATTACTTTCTTAAGTTCCACATACACCACAAAATCCCACGAATCACAAGCTAATATTTATGAGATCTATGAAAAAACAAAATAAGGGTGATATTACTGAATTCAGTAATATCACCCTTATGGATCTATGCCGGTGAAGGGACTCGAACCCCCACGGTTTCCCTCACGATTTTGAGTCGCGCGCGTCTGCCAATTCCGCCACACCGGCTTATTCTATTATATGTGCCCTAAGAATTTTGAACTCCGGACCTTTGATTCGTAGTCAAATTCTCTATCTAGCTAAGATAGGGCAAAAAAATAAATATGCGGAAGACCAGACTTGAACTGGTACGATAGTCACCTACCGCAGGATTTTAAGTCCTGTGCGTCTGCCGATTCCGCCACTCCCGCTTATAAAAAAATGGAGGCGCCACCCAGATTCGAACTGGGGATAAAGCTTTTGCAGAGCTGTGCCTTACCACTTGGCTATGGCGCCGTATATATTGGAGCGGACGACGGGAATCGAACCCGCGACCCTCGCCTTGGCAAGGCGATGCTCTACCGCTGAGCCACGTCCGCAAATAAATGGCTGGGGATATAGGATTTGAACCTATGCATGACGGAGTCAAAGTCCGTTGCCTTACCGCTTGGCTAATCCCCAGCAGTGATAAAGAATGTAATGGGGCGATCGATGGGACTTGAACCCACGAATGCCGGAGCCACAGACCGGTGCGTTAACCCCTTCGCCACGACCGCCATAATATTATTCTTTATCATGATACTACAATGTTATAATTGGCAGGGGCAGCAGGAATTGAACCCACACCAACGGTTTTGGAGACCGTTGTTCTACCTTTAAACTATGCCCCTAAAAACTGGTGGAGGATGATGGATTCGAACCACCGAACCCGTAAGGGAGCAGATTTACAGTCTGATGCGTTTGGCCACTTCGCTAATCCTCCATATGAAACTGGTGCCGGCGAGAGGACTTGAACCCCCAACCTACTGATTACAAGTCAGTTGCTCTACCAGTTGAGCTACACCGGCTAATTTTTGAATGGTGGCTCGGGACGGAATCGAACCGCCGACACGAGGATTTTCAGTCCTCTGCTCTACCGACTGAGCTACCGAGCCTTATTCAGAGTAAAAATGGCGGAACTGACGGGATTCGAACCCGCGATCTCCTGCGTGACAGGCAG
>NZ_WTWX01000122.1 GCF_009870785.1 Paenibacillus sp. An7 | reverse complement strand
AGCACTCGACTGTTAATCGAGTTGTCACAGGTTCGAGCCCTGTTCGGGGAGCCATGGAGAGGTGTCCGAGTTGGCCGAAGGAGCACGATTGGAAATCGTGTAGGCGCCAAAAGCGTCTCGAGGGTTCGAATCCCTCTCTCTCCGCCACTATATTTTTGCAAGGCCCGTTGGTCAAGGGGTTAAGACACCTCCCTTTCACGGAGGTAACAGGG
>NZ_WTWX01000121.1 GCF_009870785.1 Paenibacillus sp. An7 | reverse complement strand
ATTTTCAAGTGTTCGGGTATCCCCGAAAAGGAATGAATTATTTCACGAGGGCAACAATTTTTTGTGCACCGTCTGCCATCGAATCCGCTGCTACGATGTTAAGGCCGGATTCTGACAAAATCTTTTTGCCGAGATCAACATTCGTACCTTCTAATCTTACAACGAGCGGTTTCGTAAGACCGAGCTGTTTTGCAGCTTCCACTACCCCGTCCG
>NZ_WTWX01000120.1 GCF_009870785.1 Paenibacillus sp. An7 | reverse complement strand
CTTTGGCAAAGAAGTGAAACTTGCGCATTAAACGTAAGATTTTTTTATGATTCATAGGCTGACCGGCTTTTTCAGCTACTTCCATATACAAACCACGATAACCAATTTGCCCATTGGCTTGATCATAGATTTCTTTTAGAAAGAGATAATCTTGATAATCTAATTCTTCACTGAGGGCTCGTTTTTCTCCGTTTTGAAGCCACTTGTAATAGCCACT
>NZ_WTWX01000070.1 GCF_009870785.1 Paenibacillus sp. An7 | reverse complement strand
ACCGTAAGTGCCGCTACTATTTTGGGTTTATGAGTTTTCATTTCATTACCTCCTGCTCCTGGATCTAAAGTGTAGGTATGGCAGCAACCTTAGTGGTTGCTGCCACCTGGGTTTTACTTACGGTCATTGTATTTATTCGTAGACCACTGAAGCAGGAATGTAATCGACTGAAGGAAAATTGAAAACAAAATGAGAATCAAAAGTAACATTTCCATTAGACTTGTCCTCCCTTTAACAAACTGGAATTTTGTGTTAATATGGGAGAGTAAGGGTTGTCAAAACCCCTTACTCTTGTTTCTTTACGGCTAGTTATTTAGGTTTCTTGGGCTTCGACCGCTGTGAACGGTCGGAGCCCTTTCCTTTATTTCTAGCCGTAAGCCATTCGATGAATGCCTTCACAACGCCGAGAAACTGTACAATTACTTGTAAGAATGCCGCTATCACGGCAAGCAGGACAATGGTTTCATTTTGCATTTCCTCACCTCCTTTCTGTTTTAAGGTTTTAGGTGTCAAAAGAGATTTTTTAGGACGTTGCCTGCCGCATGGCTGGCTTCCCCAAAGGGGAATTTTTTTCCCTTTTGACGCATGCTTGGGAACCCGTGCAATGGCATACGGTCAAGGGATCAGCACACCAAAGTTTTTCTTCCGCTTCTTCTTTTCCAAATAGGAAGAAAAAGTTTTGTTGCCCCTTGACCGTATGCCCGCCTACTTGGTTTCCGGGAGGTTGAGGGGCGAAGCCGGAGGCTCGGCCTCCCGGAAACTTAGTAGGCTTTGCAGCGGGTTACCATGCGGAAGGCAAAAGGGAGAAAAATCTTTCCAATAAAAAAGAACCGGCGTATGCCGGTTCTCTCCTTTTCCTGCTCTCCTTCACAGGTGATGCTTAATAATCCCTTGCATGATGATGAAGCGAAGCGGAATCATGATGCTATCTTTTTGCATGAGCTGCTTGATGGGAGCGAAGCAACGCGGAGTGGACATGATGCAGCCATGCCATCCCTGATTTCCCATCTAAACGCCCTTGGTCCTTAAGCTCCGTGCGGGGTGTAAAGCGAGGGACAGGAACATAGAGCGCCTTATCCGG
>NZ_WTWX01000119.1 GCF_009870785.1 Paenibacillus sp. An7 | reverse complement strand
TGAGGGCCCTTAGCTCAGCTGGTTAGAGCGCACCCCTGATAAGGGTGAGGTCGGTGGTTCGAGTCCACTAGGGCCCACCATGTAACTTCATAATTCCATTATGGGGCCATAGCTCAGCTGGGAGAGCGCCTGCCTTGCACGCAGGAGGTCAGCGGTTCGATCCCGCTTGGCTCCACCACTATTCCCTGATAGCTCAGTTGGTAGAGCACTCGACTGTTAAT